>NZ_JBALGC010000016.1:0-131701 GCF_036916575.1 Nostoc sp. | reverse complement strand
CAACAGCAAGTATTGCAACAATATTACTATGCCAATCAGTTGCTTATTGATTGCCTCAATAGCAACTGTCAGCTAACAGACGTTGTGCGCCAGGATATTCAAGCGAGTTTGTTTTTGCCGATCAAAGAACTTTCCCAGCCAGAATGGCAGGGGGCAGGGAATTAGGGACTGGGGAACACACAAGTATCACCAGCATAGGTTTGAACTCTTTGCTAAAATAACAAATGAGTACGCCGAAATAACAAATGGGTACGTCGAAATAACAAATGGGTACGCCAAAATAACAAATGGGTACGTCGAAATAACAAATGAGTACGTCGAAATAACAAATGGGTACGCCGAAATAACAAATGAGTATACCGAAATAACAAATGAGTGCGCCGAAATAACAAATGAGTACGCTGAAATAACAAATGAGTACGTCGAAATAACAAATGCGTTGGCGAGCATTTACCGCAGGCATGAACCGCCAAGGACGCAAAGGACGCAAAGAGAAGGAAGAAATTCTTAACCCAAGCGTATTGCCAACTAGCTCTCAGCTAAATAGACCACACGGTAGGGGCATAGCAATGCTGTGCCCTTACGACAGATGTGGTTCAAATACATGAAAACTACTGTAAGCACTACTATCAGCTCAACTATAAATTTCTACAATCAGCTTGTATAGTGTAGTTTTAGTAAATAAGATTGCTTACGATCGCCTACTTGTTAAAGATTTTCGGCTCATTCTATCTGTGACTCGTCCACTCAACTTTGCAATCATCAATACCAATTGAGTAAGGTCAATTGGTTTAGCCAGATGCATTTGAAACCCAGCACTAATTGCCAATTGCCGCTCTTGCTCGGTAACATAGGCAGAGATTGCTGCTGCTGGAATTTGTCCCCCCGCAGAGGCATCAAGCTCCCTAACCTGACGAATCAGGGAGAAACCATTTTCTTCTGGCATCCCAATATCTACTAGAAGTACATTATATCTGCCAGGAGATTCAGTTAAAGCAGCGATCGCTTCCCTTGCCGATGTCACGACTACTACTTCAGCCCCGGAGTCTTTTAACATCCACTTGATTAAGTCGCGGCTGTCCGCTTGATCATCTACAGCCAAGATGCACAGCCCTTCAAGGGTAAGGGATGGAATCTTACCATCTAATGTATCCATCTGTGACAAAACGTTCGGCTCTAAATAACTTAGTGCAGTAATCTCCAAGGGCGTTGAGCGCAGAGGCAGCCGCACAGTGATTGTAGTTCCCTGCCCCTCGCCTGGACTCTCTGCTTGAACTGTTCCACCGTGAAGTTCTACAAGGTGACGGACAATAGATAAACCTAACCCAAGCCCTTGAGTGGTTTTGCTGCTGCTGGAATTTCCTTGACGGAAGCGATCAAATACATAGGGCAGTAAGTCTGCCTGGATGCCAATTCCTGTGTCGCTGACTCGGATCTGGGCGTGAGTATATACAGCCTCTAGCGTGATTTCTACTCGCCCACCGGATGGAGTGAATTTAATGGCGTTAGAAAATAAATTCCACAGAACTTGCTGTAAGCGATCCTCATCTCCGATAACCGTTGCAGAGGTCAACCGCGAAACAATTTGAATGGTTTTCGCCTCTGCGGATAATTGGACAGACTTAAGCGCAGCACCCACTACAGAGACGAGATCAATTACATGAGTGTTTAAATGAAGCTTTCCACTCGTAATCCGTGAAACATCCAGCATATCATCAATTAACTGAGCTTGCGCCCTTGCATTCCGCTTCACAACTTCTAAGGCGCGAGTAACTGCTGTTTTATCCAAATCACGGGTGGACAAGAGTTGCGTCCAGCCTAATATAGTATTGAGCGGGTTACGAAGTTCATGGGAGAGGTTCGACAGGAATTCATTTTTGACTCGGTTTGCGGTTTGAGCCTCTTGACGGGCTAACTGCTCCTGTACTAAAAGCTCGGATCGCTCTGCTTCAAACTGCTTGCGTTCGGTAATATCTTCAATCGCCAGCAAAATCATTTGAGCCTCTTCCTGTTGAACAACTTTCCAAGCATTGAGCAGCATAGTTTTCTGCCCAATTTGCTCAAAATAATGTTCTACCTCCAAGTTTTTAATATTAGTATTGTTAGCAAGAATATCTTCTAGAAGCTCTCGTAGTCCGGGCAGGTTCCACTGACCATTCCCTAGTTCAAAAATCAGAGACTGAGTTGTTTTTAATGGTGAAATCTGAAACGTTTCATAGAATGAGCGATTAGCTTTGTTCACCCGCAAATTAGAATTAAGTACGATTAACGGTACTTGTACTGTCTCCACAATCGCTTCGGCGTAATTCCGTGCTGTTTCTAAGGTTGCTGCACTGCGTTTCAGGGCATCAATATCGAGCAAAACCAAAACCACACCATCAATCTGGTTTGCTTTGGTGCGGTAAGGACGGATGCGGAGGTTAAACCAATGTCCGCCTTGGGTTTGGACTTCTAGCTCTTTGATGCTAAGAGTCTCTAGTACCTCCAAAATTAAAGATTCTAAATCGGAAATGTTGAGATTAGCTTTGATCTGGCTCAGGGGTCGCCCGGCATCGGTAGGAACAAAATTGAATAATCGCTGCGCCATCCGCGTAAACTGTCGAATTCGCAAGTCCTTAGTCAACATCAAAATTGGAATATTAATACTGGCAAGCAGATTTGTCAGATCATTGTTGAGTTGGTGTAATTCCAAATTTCGACAGCGAAGTTCTTCATTTGTAATATTAAGTTCTTCGTTGGTTGCTTGAATCTCTTCTTTGATAGTTTCTAGCTCCTCATTGGTACTTTGTAACTCTTCATTACTCGATAGAATTTCTTCATTGGCAATTTTCAGGTCTTGATTGACATCTTGCTGCTCTTGAATTACTGCTTGCACATACTTCTGAGCCGCGAGCCGCTCTAGGTTAGCGGCTGCAAGTTCCTGCCTGAGCCAAATAATCTCTTGCTCTAGTTTTCCCTGCTCTTGGCTTAGGGGATTTACCACACTGAGGTTGCTAGCTGTGGGTAGAGCTTGTTCAAATAGAATTAAAAAGTAAAATTCTTCACTTGGAACTTGGAACGGAATCACCTGAAGATTGACGATTCTTAATTGATCCTTCTCTTTGATGCGTAACCCTGATTTTTTAACTAAAATCTTTTGCTGTTGTGCCTGAAAAATTGCCACTTGTAGCTCTCTGAGCAGGCCCTGGCGCACCATTTTGAATAAGTTGAAATTTGGTTCTCCAGGTACAACTTTCAGGTAGACATCGATTTCTCCTCGAAGTTCCAGCACTTCCATCAAGTCGTTGATTACTACACCCACTGGGGCATAGTTATTCAAGATTACTTGGTCAATTTTTTTCTCTAAGTCAAACCTATCCGATGGATTTGAATTTATCGGCTTCGAGTCGTGCAGTTTTGCGATCGGAAAGTTGCTTTTAGCAAAAGAAAAAATTGTTTGAGTGGTACTTGGCTTCTTTGCATATATTTTATATTTTTTGTCAATCAAACTAAATAAGTCTGAGTACTTACCTGCGCTTTCTGAAGTTCCTAGCAGCAGGAAGCCAGTTGGATTGAGACTGTAATGAAAGATGGGTATTACCCGTTTTTGTAACGTCTCTCCTAAATAAATCAGTATATTCCGACAGCTAATCAAATCTATATTGGAAAAGGGAGGGTCACTACTCAAGTCTTGTCGGGCAAACACACACAGTTCACGCACAGCTTTGCTGATTTGATATTTACCCCCTTCTAAAGGAATAAAAAAGTCGTGTCGTCGTAACGGTGAAACCTCCACCATCTGGTTTTCTTTATAGATACCCGATCTGGCTTTATTGATCGCCATCTCGCTGATGTCCGTCGCAAAAATCTGGATAGACGGATAAATTGTTTTATTTCTCAAAAACTCCAGCAAGCAGATAGCAATTGAGTAGACCTCTTCACCCGTAGAACATCCCACGACCCAAATCCGAACTGGAGCCTCTGCCGATTTATTTTGAGTGATCACAGGAAAGACTCGCTCTTTCAATAGTTCAAAAGCTTTCGGGTCACGGAAAAAATGGGTAACATGGATCAGAATTTCTTCATACAGTGCCTTGATTTCAGCCGAATTCTCTTGAAGATACTGGGCATAATTTTCCAACTGTTCAAAATTGTACAACAGCATCCGTCGCTCGATTCGGCGAGCAACTGTGGTCAGCTTGTAATGACTGAAGTCTACGCCTGTTGTTGAGTACAGCAACCCAAAGATAATCGATAGAGCATGGCTTTGGGAGGAGTCTTCAACCGCTTCGGCGGCAAGCAAAGGAACAACAAACTTCTTGCGGCTTAGTTTTACCAGTTCCTCGGCAATTTTTGCTGGCGGCAGGATGAAGTCTACCTGACCTGTTGCCACAGCGGTATTAGGCATACCGTCGAATTTTGCTGTTTGTTGACATTGAGCAAAAGTCACACCCCCTGCGGCTTTAATTGCTTTGAGTCCTAGTGAACCGTCTCCATCCATCCCAGATAAAACCACTGCGATCGCTTTGTGTTTGCGCTCATCTGCCAATGAACTAAAGAATGCATCAGCAGGCATATATTTTCCGTGAACTTTCTTTCGCGGCGTCAGTTGCAGCACCCCATCAGACAAGATCATCTCGGTGTTTGGCGGAATGATATACACCTGATTCGGTTCTACAGTCATGCCCTTTTCCACTTCACTCACAGGCATGACTGTCATCTTTGCCAGAATCTCGCTCAACTGACTCTTCTGGTTAGGGTTTAAATGCTGAATCAGTACAAATGCCATCCCTGTATCGGCGAGCAAATGCTTGAGTAATTCTGTAAATGCTTCCAATCCCCCTGCCGATGCGGCAATGCCAACGATGGGAAATAAAGCATCTGTCTGATCTTGCTGCTCTACGTCCAACGCTTCAGCAGCCGCAGATTTGGATATAGGTTGTTCAGAAGTTGGATCAGAGGTCATATAATTAAATCTAGAACTGCAACAGTTCGGTATCTAATCAATATCTAAAGTTTATCTTTTAAGTCGGTTTACTTACTAGGTTTGTATTCATAAAAATTTAAGTAGCAACTATTGAACAAGGCTTTTGAGGATGAATTAACCTCTGAAATTTCCGGCAGTTCTCATTAGGGGATTTTCGCCTTAGAGGATGTTTGAAATGTCTTAAAATATACTAAAAACCCCGTTTCCATTCCTCTCCCCGAAAGGTCGAGAGGCTTTGAAACCCTTTTTCCCTTGTCGGGAAGCAGGGTGGTTTCATACGAAAAAAGAAAAATACATAAGTCTTGATTTCTCGTTTTGTGTCTAGGCTTTTTCCCTCACTTCCATTCCTCTCTCCCCGTGGGGGAGAGGCTTTGAAACCCAGTTTTAGTTTTTCTCTGCTTGTATGAAACCACCCTGCTTTTTCCCTTGTCGGGAAGGGGGGCTAGGGGGCTTAAGCCCCAAGTCTTGTTTGAGATAGTAGCTGGATTTACGCCTTTGCTGTACTTGTAACTATTTGGCTTAACTGCGGTAAGCTATGACGGCATAAAACGGGTCTCCTCCAGCTGCACCCAACCACTGGAATAAATTTGGTAATGTTGACTTATGAACTATAACTTCTGCGGTTGTAAATCCTGGAACTGAGGCGAAGTAGGCTTTGACTAATTCCACTCGCTCTACTTCTGAAGCCTCCCGCCAAGCTTGAATCGCCTTTTCAAAAAACATCCGGTTAGAAAAGCTGATAATTGCCACACCACCGGGTTTCAAGATGCGGTACATTTCGGAAAATACTGCTTCTGGATATTGCACATACTGCACAGATACGCAATTGAGGACAGCATCAAAATCTTCATCTGGTAAAGGTAGCTGCGGATTTTCGTTGAGATTTTGCACAAAGTAATGATTTAAGCGGGGATTACGTGCTAGTTCCTCAGCATTGAGTCCGTGTCCCTCCACATGGTCAAACTGCATCTCTTCTGGCAGATGAGACACCCAACTGCTCATCATATCAAAAATGCGGGTGTTGGGTTTGAGGCGATCGCGATATAAATCCGTTAGCTGTCGAATAAATCCTTCATCGACATGGGTGACGAAGCGGGGATAGGCATAGAACAGTTTATCGTCTGTGTCGTCTAATTTCAGGCGTTGGTTTGGTCTTAACTGCATAAATCTCTGTTTGGGATTACTTTTTCCGAAAAATGCGGCAATTTTAGGTATTTTTTCACAATCACTATGTAAGATATTTTAATAACACCAGGACACATAAACTCGTCTAAATAGCAGCATTCAATTTTGAGCAATTCAATGTTCTATAAACTACACTTATTGCAGCATATTTGGCGACAAATCCGTCTAGTCGGATCATTACCCTATTTTAGTTTGTTAGTTTGGATACTGCCTTTATTATTATTTACTTCTGGGCACAATAGTCTGATGGCACATGATGAAGGGCTTTACGCATCGCGTGCACGTCTGATGTTTGATTCTGGTAATTGGATAGATCCTTGGGAAAAAGCACATCATAAAACCCCTGGCCCTTATTGGTTAATTGCTAGTTTCTACAAGCTGTTTGGTATCAGTGATACCAGTGCGCGTCTTCCTAGTATGATTGCTGGTATTTTTAGCTTATGGCTGGTGTATGAAATCGGCAAAATTATGCTGGGCAAAAAATTAGCTTGGCTAGCTGCTGCAATTTTAAGTGTGGAATTTCTCTGGCTGCAATACTGCCGCTTAAGTACACCTGATGTACCAATGATTTTCTTGGTACTTTTAGCTATTTTGTCTTTAATAAAAACGGAATTACATCCTAAATATCGCTATTTTTGGAGTTTTATAGCTGGTTTAAGTTTAGGTTTAGGCTTCTTAGTCAGAAGCTTTATGATTTTTTTGCCAATTATAGCTTTATTCCCTTATTTAATTTGGGAACATCGCCGTCATAATCATCTTACTAACCCAATTTTGTATTTAGGCTTTTTTGTAGGTTTAATACCTACCGGTGTTTGGCTGTGGTTCAGCTGGCTGCACTACGGAAATCAGAGTTTTGAGGAGTTGTTCAAGTTTGTTGTGCGGCAAGGTTCTGAGGATCATTATAATAATGGGCCGCTGTTTTATATATGGAATATCCCTTTAAGAGCATTTCCTTGGGCTTTTTTCGGGATTTTAGGTTTAATTTTGACTCTCCGTCGTCCCATTCCTCGTTACCAGTTAATATTAGTTGGCTTGTCACTTGTCCTATTTTGTGAACTTAGTATTTTTAGCAGTCGTTTCCCTCACTATAGTCTTTGCCTTTATCCGTTCATAGCTTTGTTTGCATCTGTGGGTTTAAACTGGTTAGGTGATATTTACCAGACAGGGATTCCCTCACAATTACCTTTTGAAAAACGTGGAATAAATATATTATCCCTTTTTGCCATCAAGAATCTTCCTCGAAATCTCAGTTATGGCTTTGGTGGGTTAGGTGTTTTACTTGTTATAGCGAGTATTGGCGTTCTTAGTTGGGGTGGTTCTGATATTCGCAAGTATGCAACTATTGGCTTGGCTATGGGCTTGGGTTGGTTAATTTTGCCTGTAGTGTGGATTAGTCGTTACCACTTTGGCAAAAAGTTTCTCACAGCCCCTTACTGGATTGCAGGTTGGTTAATTCCCAGTTGGCTAGCTTTGGCGGTGACAGGTAGCATAGGGCTGTTAAGTGACTATAATCCTGCTTTGAAAGTATTTTTACAACAAAGTGCGATCGCCTCAATTGTCCAATCTCATCCTACCTACTATCTACAAATAGACGCTAAAACCAAAGTACTGTTTAATTTCTATCTTTCTATTCGCCCCCAACCAGTAGTCTCTATTTCCCAAATACCAGCTTTGGGCTATGCTTGGATATATGCTGACCAGTCTCCTAAATTATTTAGACCTCACCGCATTATCGGTACATTTAAAGAGTACCAGTTGATTCAAGTTCTTCCTTAATACCAATGCAAAGCAACTGTTGCTAAAAAGATTAATCTAGTTAGTGTTCAAATCTTAGTTACGACTTTGATACATTCTGTTTTCAGAAGGACTAAATTATCAGTCTCAAAAACTGCACAAGAGTTAATTAATGTAGCTAAGACAGGTACAGCCTTCTGTAACTTTATGTTCGCTTGTTGTGCCGCTGGCTGATATTGTTGTAGCCAAGTGTTTTTAGTTATATATTCTGGGATGAATGCAGAACGTTCTAATAGCCAAAAAGTTACGTGGTATTTTTGAATAAAGTCTTTAATCTGGTTAATATCTTCACTATATTGGGCATTAATAAGGTCAAGCATCCGCTTGCGAAATTGAGCGTAATATTTTGTATGGATCGGTAAAGCATATTCTTTACCCACCAAAATTGTTCTTTGAGCAAAGATAGGTATGTTATCTGCTTCTTCGGAAGTAGAGGCTATGACAATATTTTGCGGTTGCTTTTGCAAAAAATTATATAATGTTGGGACTTTACCTTCTATATAAAGGGTTTTGGGAAAAACTTTTAAGCTGCTAGGGTAGAAAACGAGTCCTGCACCAAGGATCATAATAGTCCCCAAGATTAAAATTTGTCTCCCATTTTGTCTCGACCATCGAAATGTAGCATCTAAAATCAAGGTAATAGAGATTGCTGCTGCAAGAGCAAGTACTATCTTAAAAGTATGATGGGTGTAGCGGCTAGGCCAGTGCAGTTTAAAAGCTAAGGCATGGGCAGTAAAAAACATTATTAAACTAGCTATTACTACCTGTGGTAATAGTTTTACTTCATTCTTTACTTGCTTGGTTAGGATAAAGTGAGACTGGAATTTCAGGATAATTGGTAATAATAAACCAAATAATAATTGAGGAGGTGCAATTAAAGCAAAAAAACCGCTATCTCTACCATCAAACCAATAACTAATAATATTATGATTAAAATAGCTGACTCTTCCTCCACGCCAGTATTCCGGCATAGTTCTTGCAACAGCAGCAGTAATTGTCGGTCCAAATTGTGATGATTGAATGGCATAAGGTAAAATTAGAATACCAGCAATCATCATGCCTGCTACAAATAAAATAAAATCTTTTCGGTTCGGAGAAATAGTTATCTGCCCATTTTTCCAGCGAAATATTCTCATGAATAAAATTAATAAATCAACAAAAGCTATTAAAGGGTATATTAGACATTGGAGTGCAAGCACAATTAATATACCAAATAGAGAAGACCGTATTGAATAATATAGAAAAGCTAAAAATAGGGAATAAATAAAATCTCTAGGAGTCGCAGAAAATAGGTCATCATGTATGCAAAGACTTTGATTTAAAAGTAAAGATGCGATAAACCCTACCATTGGCACTGGTAATATCTGCATACAGACTGCAAAACAATAGCTAGTTGTAATAAGTCCCAGTATTAGTGGAAAAAGTTTGCTAAATAAAGTTGGATCGATATCTAAAGCCACAATTATTTTATAAAGAATATCATATCCAATTGGTGTCACCGACTGAAAATAATCAGCGATTAAATCCCCAGGAAATAAATCTGGGTTAAAGTAACGATACATCCAAGAAATATATTCCCGTGCGTCGTTGCTGACTATATATTTACTACTGAAAGCTTGTCGCAGCCCCATAAGAATATAACCAACAGCAAAAGTTAGACTTAGACTGTACCAAAAGATGACAGTCAATCTAGATTGATTTTGTCTGCTTTTTTGGAGAATAGGTGTTGTTAAAACTTTTTGTAATTGTGGAATTAGCATTGTGCGCGTCCATATCTGAAGAAATCGTGTGAATCAGGAAAATCAAAAGCTTTCTTCAATTTTTCTGATTGTACAATCTTCAAACTCATCCTATCTACTTTATTATGCAAATAGACGCTAAAACCAAAGTACTGTTTAATTTCTATCTTTCTATTCGCCCCCAATCAGTAGTCTTTATTTCCCAAATACCAGCTTTGGGCTATGCTTGGATATATGCTGACCGACAAAGACTCATGATACAAGCCCACGTAAGCTTTACGGCACTGAAGTGGGTAAGCCGCTCAGTGGATCGCCTAAATTTATTTATGGGGATTAAAAATGTTTGAATTTTAAATTTGGAATTTTGAATTCGTAGAGAAGCGACGTGACCAGTCCTCTAAATTATCTAGACCTCACCGCATTATCAGTATATTTAAAGAGTACCAGTTGATTCAAGTTCTTCCCTAAGACAGATGCAAAGGAACTGTTACTAAATAAGATTAATTTAGTAACAATATTACGTATACTAAGTATTTTGTTAAATGGTTTCTACATCTAATCACTTCCCAGCTTTAGAATCGTGGCAACAAAATCTGGCACCATACAATTTGGGCTACAGAATCAAATTAGTCTCACAACTGCTCAGTCGCAAGTTTACTGAGAGACTAGAACCGTTTGGACTTACGCCATTTCACTGGTTGGTGTTGTGCTGTTTGTGGCAAGAAGATGGTTTACCTACTTCTAGTATTGGGGACAAACTCAAACAAGTGGGAGGGACTTTAACAGGCGTATTAGATCGGATGGAAGAACGCGGCTTGGTGCGTCGAGAACGCGACACCCACGATCGCCGCATCTGGCGAATCTGGCTAACGGATGCAGGTAAGGAACTAGAAGCGGTCTTACCGCCTATTGCGGCAACAGTGCGTGATGAAGCAATGGACGGTATTTCCTTCGCTGACCGAGAACTGTTTTCCCAAATCTTGAATCGGGCGATCACTAACCTCTCCTAAAGATGATCCCATAATCACCCGACTGGGGGAGGTGCTGTAAAGATTTATTTTGAGATAATAATACGCATACTAAGGAAAAAGATCTTTTAAGTAAATACTACGCATTCTAAATAAACGACTATCAATCAAATTATTGAACGGGCAAGGGATGTAACAATCATGGGTACTAATACTTTGAACGGACGCAACGGACACAAAACCCCAGTTTTAGAAAAACAATTGATTACTAATTCAGAGACTTTAGAAGCTGTGACTACAGAAACATCCGCAACAACAGAAGCGCCTGTTGTAACTCCTGAGACAGACAAAGAAGTTCCAGCCAAACCGAAGCGGAAAAAACCGACTGGTTTAATTTTGGCAGGATTAGGCGTGGGTGCGATCGCCGCAGGTACTTTTGGTCTTCACTACTGGCAATACGCCTCCACCCACCAGCAAACAGACAACGCCACAGTTGAGGGAAACATTCACCAAGTTAGTAGCCGCATTCCCGGAACAATAAGTCAGGTGCTTGTGAATGATAACCAACTGGTGCAACCGGGACAATTGTTAGTCAAGTTAGATCCACGGGACTATGAAAGTAATGTACAACAGGCACAAGCAGCCCTAGAAAATGCGCGTGGTCAAGCGCAAGCCGCCCAAGCAAATATTGCCTTAACTTCACAAACTACCACTGGTAAGACAAGTCAAGCGCAGGGCGATGTCAGCGGTGCGGTAGCAGCAATTTCTACAGCCCAAGCAGCAGTACAAGAAGCCCAAGCCGGGATACCAGCGGCGCAAGCTGAAGTCAGACTAGCTCAAGCGGGGATTCCCGCCGCGCAAGCGCAGGTAGCGCAAGCAAATGCGAATTTGGAAAATGCCCAAGCAGATTACAATCGTTACAACCAGTTGTACAAAACAGGGGCGATCGCTCGTCAGCAGCTAGACACAGCCAAGGCAGCTTATGATGTGGCTACGGCACAAAAAAATGCCGCGATTCAGGGAGTAGAACAAGCTCAAGCCAAGTTAGCCTCTGCCAAAGTTGGCGTCGCCAAAGCCCAGTCTCAGCTAGCACAGGCGCAAGAAAATGTCACCAACGCCCAAGCTAAATTGGCAGCATCCAAAGGAGGATTGCAACAAGCTACTGCCGGTGGACAAGATACAACAGTAAAACGTAGTCAATACGAAGCGGCAAAAGCTGCGATCGCCCAATCAGAAGCATCGCTCAAAGACGCACAATTACAACTATCGTATACCAATGTTACTGCTCCCAGTGCTGGACGAGTCGGGAAGAAAAACGTGGAAATTGGCAACCGAGTTGCAACCGGAACACCATTAATGGCGATCGTGGATAACAACTATTGGGTAGTTGCGAACTTCAAAGAAACTCAATTAGAAAAGATGCGCCCAGGAGAGCCAGTAGAAATCAAGCTGGATACTTTCCCTCATCACACCTTTATTGGTCGTGTTGACAGTATTTCGCCAGCTTCCGGTGCTCAGTTTGCCTTATTGCCACCGGATAATGCTACAGGTAACTTTACTAAAGTTGTCCAACGCATCCCCGTCAAAATAGTTTTTGACCAAAAGAGCATTCAAGGATACGAATCGCGGATTACTCCGGGAATGTCTGCGGAAATTGCGGTGGAAGTCAAGTAATATCATGTCCACTAAATTACCCATAATAAAAGAACCCCAACCCCAACCCCTAAGAGCTCTTCGGGAGGGGAGACAAAGCATAACTTTGGCTCTTTGGGGTTCTCTGGGTTTAATAAGTAATCAAACGAGAAACGATATAATACCAAATTGCCTGTAAACAGATGAAAAACCTCTTTCTTGCTATGACATTCTCCTACATCTAAAGACAGGCCTATAGAGACAGGTGAGGCGAGATAATATTTGTGAGAGCAGATTGGTATAAAACAAACCTTAGATGAAAAAATCGCTACTACCTGCATTAAGGTCAAAAAACTACCAGCTGTTTTTTGCCGGACAAGGTATTTCCCTAATTGGGACGTGGATGACACAACTGGCGACGATTTGGCTAGTTTATAACTTAACAAACTCCCCATTAATGCTAGGAGTTGTGGGATTTTCGAGTCAAATTCCTAGCTTTTTTTTAGCTCCCTTTGGTGGAGTATTTGTAGACCGCTTTTCTCGGTATCGTACCTTAATTAGTACGCAAGTCTTAGCGATGATTCAATCGTTAACCTTAGCAGTACTGGCGCTGACTGATGTGATTCAGGTATGGCATATCATCGCCTTGAGTTTGTTTCAAGGATTTATTAACGCCTTAGATGCGCCAGCACGCCAAGCATTTGTACCAGAATTGGTTGAACGCAGAGAAGATTTAGCCAATGCGATCGCCATCAACTCCACGATGATCAACGGTGCGCGATTAATTGGCCCTGCGATCGGGGGTTTATTAATTGCTCGCGTTGGAACTGGCTATTGTTTTTTAATAGATGGTTTGAGCTACATTGCTGTAATCGCCGCTTTATTGGCAATGAAAGTTAAACCTTGGAAAAATTCGGTAATTAACGGTAATCCCTTGCAAAAAGTCAAAGAGGGATTTGTATATGCCTTTAGCTTTCCACCTATTCGTTCCATCTTATTGCTATCAGCTTTAGTTAGTCTTATGGGACTGCAAAACACTATTCTCGTCCCAGTTATTGCCGAACAAGTTCTCAAAGGGGGTGCAGAAAGTTTGGGTTTTTTGATGGCGGCATCTGGAGTTGGAGCCTTAACTGGTGGTATTTATCTAGCTACCCGCCAAACAATCTTGGGAATTGGGAAATTGATTGCTTTAGCTCCGGCAATTTTAGGAATTGATCTAATTGCCTTTTCTTTGTCACGATTTTTACCACTTTCTTTATTTACAATGTTATTCGTTGGCTTAGGAACAATTCTCCAAATTGCTGCTAGCAACACATTTTTACAAACAATTGTTGAGGACGACAAACGCGGGCGATTGATGAGCTTATACAGAATGTCATTTTTGGGAATGATTCCCGTGGGTAATTTATTAGGAGGTGTATTAGCAAGTCATATTGGTGCTCCCAACACTTTAATTATTGATGGGATAGTTTGTATTCTAGGGTCAATTATTTTTAGTAGACAGTTGCCTGCTTTAAGGCAAATAATGCGTCCAATTTATGAGCAAAAGGGCATCTTAATAAGTAATAAAGTTTAAGATAAAAAATCGCCAATAAATAGTATAAAATTTAATAATAATTTTGTTACTTCACCTTGGAACTGGAACAACACTATGGCTAATACAGGTGTAATTCGTCAGCAAGGGCAAAATCCTGCTGTACCACCAGAACGTGTACCGCTAAAAACCTGGATTGGTGTATTAGCCAGTATGCTTGGTGCATTTATGGCGGTATTGGATATTCAAATAACTAATGCTTCGCTGCAAGATATTCAAGCAAGTTTAGCAGCAACTCTCGAAGAAGGTTCTTGGATTTCTACGGCGTATCTCGTAGCCGAAATTGTGGTAATTCCTTTAACAGGATGGTTATCACGAGTATTTTCTTTGCAACGTTATTTATTAGTCAATACTACACTATTTATCTTCTTTTCTATTTGCTGTGGTTGGGCATGGGATCTTAATTCCATGATTTTCTTTCGCGCCTTACAAGGTTTTAGTGGAGGAGTATTAATTCCCACCGCTATGACAGTTGTTTTAACGACTTTACCTCAATCTAAGCAATCAATTGGGCTAGCTGCATTTGGATTTAGTGCAGTTTTTGCACCCTCAATTGGCCCGACATTAGGAGGTTGGTTAACAGAAAATTTTGGTTGGGAATACAACTTTTATATAAATGTAATTCCAGGAGCATTAATGCTGGCTGGCGTTTGGTATGGAATTAAGCAAGAAGAACCCCAAATTAATTTACTGAAACAAGGTGACTGGTGGGGAATTATTGCAATGGCTATTGGGTTAGGTTCCCTACAAGTTGTTTTAGAAGAAGGTAGCCGTAAAGATTGGTTTGGTTCCGCGTTGATTGTGCGCTTAACTGTAATAGCAGTAATTTTTTTGGCAGTCTTTTTCTATATTGAATTAACTCGGAAGCAACCATTTATTAATTTACGGCTTGTGCTTAGGCGGAACTTTGGTTTAGCCAGTATTGTCAATGTGTCACTGGGAGTAGGATTGTATGGATCAATTTATATTTTACCGCTGTATCTTGCCCAAATTCAAAAATACAATGCGCTGCAAATTGGTGAAGTATTAATTTGGGCTGGTATTCCCCAACTATTTATTATTCCCCTCATACCCAGATTGATGAAACGCATTGATGTGCGATTAATGGTGGCTGTTGGTGTGACTTTGTTTTCCATCAGTGCATTTATGAACTCCGGAATGACTAATGAAACAGGATTAGATCAGTTACGCTGGTCGCAATTTATCCGGGCAATGGGACAACCCTTAATTATGGTACCGCTGAGTTCTATCGCAACTGCTGGTTTGAGTCCGAAAGAAGCAGGTTCGGCAAGTGGTTTATTTAATATGATGCGGAATCTGGGTGGTTCTATCGGAATTGCTTCTTTAGCAACTTTATTAACAAGTAGAGAGCAATTTCACTCAAATAGATTGGGTGATGGAGTATCTTTATATAACCCAGAAACTCAACAGCGAATTGACCAAATGACACAGTACTTTATTAGTCGCGGAGCAGATTTGAGTACAGCACAAAATGAAGCGATCGCATCTATATCCAACATCGTCCGCCGGGAAGCGTTTGTGATGGCTTTTAACGATTGTTTCTACTTTATTGGCATTGCATTGTTACTTAGTGGACTTGCTATTTTATTCCTCAAAAAGGTGAAGGCAACTGGTAGCGCTGTCGCTCATTAAATTTGTTGTATCGGTTACAATGTTTGATAAAACTACTAAGGTACTAAAATGGTCATTAGCCAAAGTGAGTACTATATCTCCCCTGAAGAATATCTAGAAGGTGAGAAAGTAAGTGAAATAAAACACGAGTATATTGATGGGCAAGTCTAGGCAATAGCAGGGGCAAGTGATGCTCATGTCACTGTCGTATGAAACTTGTTTGTCTTGCTGCAAAACCATCTCCGGGGTAGTGGTTGCCGTGTCTATATGTTAGATATGAAAGCACAAATTGATGTCATAAATCGCTATTTCTATCCTGATGCAATGGTGACTTGTGATCCACGAGATAGAGAATCTGAGTATTTTAAGTCCTATCCTTGCTTAATTATCGAAGTGCTTTCTGAGTCAAGCGAAGGCTATGACAGAGGAAAGAAATTTGCTAATTACCGACACTTAGAATCACTGCAAGAATATGTGCTAATTTCATCAGACAGAATGAGTGTGGAATGCTTCCGCCGCAATCAGGAAGGACATTGGGTACTTTACCCTTATGAAAAAGAACAAGAAGTACATTTAGCTAGCGTTGATTTTCATTGTGCGATGCCTGCGGCGGGCTACGCCTACGCAGCTATATATGAAGATGTGGTACTTGGAGGTGGTGGCAATAAAAATTAATCCTGCCAGAGATGTAAGCGATAAGAGTATAATCAATAGTACATCCAAAGCAGACCACCACGAAGCTTGAGTTACAGAATATTAAGTTAAGTATCCAGACCCCAAACTCCTCTGGCTAAATTCGTTAACATCTCTTGACGCTTCTCTATAGCTGTTGAATCCCAAATATCAGAGTCTGCCATGATTTTTTCTTTTAGCAAATCATCCTGCTAGACTTATTGATTATCATTCTTATGCAGATTTATTTCCACTCAAAGATGTATTGACAAAATTCACTCATCTTTAACTTGTTCCAAATGAACTGGGAGTAGGTTTATCTGTTTGTTAACCCAAAAGTTTGTCATGACTTAATTTTGGGACAGTAGCTCAATCGGGATGAACTATCAGTAGAGAGCCAGCACTCAAAATATCGTGTCAAATTCGGTGTCAATCACTGATAGTATAGATGCGGAAATATTTTTATCCTAGAAGCAAAGCCTCTCTTAGGCGGGCTACGCCTACGCAAAATCCTGGAGTCCTCGACGGAGGCGGGAAAAACTGAGGAATTTTTATGAAGTTAAATGTACATTTACGATATAGCACTTATGTCCTCAAACTAGTTACAATCGCTCTGGTAGTGGCGATCGCTTTTATAGTCACACTCTCCTTTGCCAACAAAGGAGAAGCTGTCAAGGGAGTAATATGTAACAAATCTACCAATAATGTGATTGCCAATCAAGCTAGGCAGATAGTCGATGAACTGCGCCTTGAGTTGGCTGGGGTAGAGAATCAGATCCGCAACCATCCCTATCTAACGGCTCTAGAAAAAGGACAAGTGTCCCAAGAAAACCTCAAAGCTTTTGCGGGAGAGGAATACAACATAGTTAAGAGCGATATTCGCAGCGATAGCCTTTTGGTGCAGCGCTTTGGTGGGACTCGTAACGGGAAATTCTTTCGAGATATTCTCTCTGGCGAGGTTCAATCCCTCAATTTGTTATTAGATTTTGCCAAAGCCTTCAACCTCAAAGAAGATGACCTGAAAAAGTACGAACCATTACCGGGGGCGCAAGCATATCCCGCCTATGTAGTCTCCCTTGCTCTATACGGTTCGGAGGCTGAAGTCGCAGCCGCCTTTTTATTCAACTTCTCTATATTCGGTGAAAATACTGCAAGGATGAGTGCTGCACTCCAAAAACAATATCATCTCACTCCTAAAGATACGGCATTTTTCGATTTCTTTGCCAGTCCTGTACCGAACTTTGAATGTGATTCTTTAACTGTAATTGAAACAGGCTTAAAGCATGGTGCAGAACCGCTCTTAATCAAGCGTGCAGCGCGGTTGCTGCAAGCCTATGAGAAGTTATTCTGGGATACAGTTGCGCTCTTGTGATGAGCAGATGCAGGAGTTTAAAGCACTGGCTATCCGCAACAAACACATTAGAGTACTCCAAGTAAAAAAGTGCCCAATTGTCATTGCGGGAGCAAAGCGGAATGAAGCAATCGCAATATCTTGGGATTGCTTCTCTTCTCCTGTGGTCGTCGCTCTTGCTAGCTTGCTTCCACGAAGTGGTACGCTACACTTCGTTGCGTACCCTACGGGAAGGCTTTGCCTACGCAATGACAGGTTTTGGATCATTTATTTCTTGGAATACTCTTATCAAAAATTACTTGAATGTCAGTATTTTAGAGAAACTTACTCCTGTGCTCTATATAATGTCCCGAAAAGGTTTTCAGCCAACATTCTTAATAAAAGCAGATTAATTAACTTCTCCAATAGCAGATGCTGCACGTACCAAAATCACAGTTTGGTTGTTATTGCGGCAGATAGTTGCTGGGATATTACCATGCATTACTTGTTGCAACATTCCCTCACGAGAAGCTCCCAAAATAATCACATCACTGTGGTTGCGTCTAGCACAATCCAAGACGGCTTCTGACACAGAATTTGCATAGACTGGAGCAATTGTTACTAAACCATTGAGCCGTTGTTTGAGAAAATCAGCAGCTTTTTTGAGAGTTTTTGTATCCGCTTCGGCTTTATTTGGTTCAAACACTTGACATAAGTTGACTACTGGAGTTTTACTCAGTGAAGTCAGTGCTGGGAGCAATTGAATTGCCTGTTGAGCATTGGGGCCACCCGCTATCGGCACTAACCAGCGTTCCAACTGGGTTTGCTTATTCAGCTTGACTAACACCACATCACAGGCTGCTTGCCGGATAACCGTATCTACTACCCGACTGAAGACCCTTCCTGGTGTGGCTGTACTACCTTTCCAACCCATCAGCATGAAATTAATATGACGGTCTTGGATAGTTTGCAAAATTGCTTCTGACAAGTCGTGAGCAACTCGAATTTGGGTATGTACTGGGATATGCCATGTCCGTCCCAAACGTATTCCTTGTCGCAGTGGGCCCATAGCTGCTTTGATATTCACTTGGGTTTCTGCAAGAATCTTGTGCCGGGGGACAACAATAATATGCAGACATTCTATTTCATAATGGCGATCGCGGGCAATTGCTATAGCCATCTCCAACAGCATACCTGCTGTTTTTGGGTTACTCAATGGCACCAGTAACCTTCCCTGTCCAGTTTCTGGCGCACTGGTACGATAAATCACGCGGGATGGTTCGGGTTTAGAACCTATGAAATCTTCGGAACCATTGAAATAGGCAGCTTCCACCCGAATAATATCACTACGGGTAATGATACCTACCAAGCGGTTTCCTTGCACAACTGGTAAACAGTTAATCTTGTAACGGTTGAGCAAGTGCAGCACATAGGCAAGGGTATCACCAGGAGAGGTAGTTACTGGTTCTGGAGTCATCACTTGGGCGACAGTGGAATGCTCACTTAAGCCTGCTCGGGAGAGATTTGTGATATCTTGTTGGGTTAAGATTCCCACCAATTTACCCTTTTCCAATACTGGAAAGTGGCGGTGGGAGGATTGAGAAAATGCCTGCAATGCCTCATCCCAGCTCATCCGACTCCCCAGAGTTTCCACACTTGGTTGCATGACATTGGCTGCGGTTAGTTGCGTCCAAGGTGCTTGGGGATTAGTTTCTTTTGGCAAATGAATGCCTTTGAATTCTAATAGATGGTCGTATAGTGACCCCGTTTCTAGGGCTTCTGCCACCAAATAAGCAGTTACCGAAACAATCATCAACGGTAACACTAAATTAAAGTCAGTTGTCATCTCAAACACGATGATCACTGCCGTAATTGGGACTCGCGCCACACCACAGAAAAATGCCCCCATCCCTACTCGTGCATAGGTTGTCGCCAAACTCACACCGAGAAAGTGGTGTTCTAAGGTTCCTACCAAATAACCCAAAGCTGCTCCCAGTCCTAGTGTGGGAACCAGCAATCCAGCAGGCGCACCAGAAGCGTAGGTAAACAGGATAAGTAGGAACTGAAGAAAGAAAACTAGCGCCACTAATTGCCAGTTTGCTTCACCTGTCAGCAACAGTTCCCGTAATCCAGCGTTGTCCCGAAATAATGAGGGAAGGCTAGCAAATACCAATCCCGTCACTAATCCAGCCAGTCCCATCCGCCAAGGTAAGCTGATTTTGAGAAAGCGACGACTTAAACCTAAACTGGCGAGAACTCCGCGATTGAACAGTACGCCCCCGACTCCTGCCAAAATTCCCAACAGCAGGTAAAAGGGAATTTCCGACACATAAAAGCTGGTATTGACAGCCGCTAGATCCAGATTTAAATCTAAACTATGGGTGTCACAAATACGGGCAACAACAGAACCAATAAATGAAGCGAGGATTGCCGTTCCCAAGGTGATGTCAGAGACATCTTGCAAAAGTTCTTCGACAACAAATAATACCCCAGCAATCGGGGCATTAAAGGCCGCCGCCAGTCCCGCCCCGGCTCCAGCTGCAATCAGTTGGCGACGGTGTTCAGGGGAGGTGGGAAACCAGCGACTAAACTGATTAGCTAAGGCTGCACCAATTTGCACTGTAGGCCCTTCCCGCCCCAAGGGTATCCCAGATGCTAGCACCAGCGTTGCACCGAGCAATTTTACCAAAGCTATTCTCAAGTTCAGGGGCATGGGCACCTTTGCCAGCACCGCTTTTACTTCCGACATCCCACTACCAGCAGCTTCCGGGGCGATGCGCTCCACCAACCAGCCTGCGAGAAATCCGCCCACTAATCCAATTATCGGCAGTGCCAACAAAGCAGGAAACTGATGGGATATTTGCTGTCGCCACCCACCTAACAATCCCACGCCTTGCCCTAACAAGACAGCAGCCAATCCAGAGACTAAACCAATCAGACAAGCTTGCACCATTGCAAGGCGTTTAGTGGGCAAAAGCTTATGGGAGATGCGCTTCCACAAAATCTGCCCCATGCGTGTCATGTTGATTTTAAACTTGACAACCAATTGGCTACTCATTGAATTCAACCACTTTAATAATCATAAGAATAAGTTACTAGTGGGCGATCGCTTCAATTCCAGAGATTTTGCTGGTGCTAATGTTGACACCGTAGTTGGAGTCTCAGAGGATTGCTAGGGCAATTAGTGATAGTTAAACCAATAATCTACAGAAAATCCCATGACGGCAGCTATTAGTAATAATAAATATAATTCTTTTCACTCAACGTTATCAGCTGAGTTTTCAGTCAAGTTGGATTGAGATAAATTTGAGTTGACATCAACAGTGTGATGTCTCATAGAATACCTGCAACTTTATTGTTAGTAACATGGAAGAGGATTTTTATCAGTTGAAATCAAAAACCCTCGAACCGAATTACGTATTTGGTTCGGGGAGATTTTGCTATGTGGTGTTCCGATGAGTTATTCAGAATATCAGCTTAAAAAATAGTTGTGGAAATATCAGGTAGAAATCGGGTAGACAATCACAAGCTGAAACTAAAGCTGCTTCAGACGATAACCTAGTCCGTGAACTGTGTCAATAAAATCATCAGGAGCGCCAACTTATCAAAGTTGATTACGTAAACTTTTGATATGAGATTTAACAGTTTGTTCACTGGGTGGGTTTTGCAATGACCAAATTCGCTTAATAATTCCACCTCGACTCAGTACCCGGCGATCGCTAGAAACCAGCAGTTACAGCAGGGCATATTTTTTTGGAGTCAGGTATAAAATGCTCGTCTGCATATAGTTACTTTATAAGTGCTAGAATTTAAACGCAGATTTCTCCAACAAAGGTCAGCTGAAGTTCTAGATTATTGAGTTTGTCCAACAATTATCCAGTACATCCCATCTGGTGCAACTAACCCGAAAGAGGGTTCGCCAAATTCATTAGGCAAAATTGGGCTAACTTTAGTAGCAGCGCTGGCGGTAATGCGCTGATGAAAAGCGGTAATATCGTCAACTTGATAAGTGAAAAGACTCAGTCCCAAAGAACCGGGTTGAGAGTATTCCCGTTTATCTGGTGTGGGGTAAAGTGGGCTGTAGACTTGAAATAAACCCACAGATGTCTTGGGTGAAGCAAAACCTGAAAGATAAAACTCCTGCCCTTCATCAAGCATCAATGTCTGGCGAGTAGAAAGTTTTTCATAACCCGATCGCTTGGGGTTGCTCTCAAAGGGTACAAGTCCAAAAACCTCTGCGTAGAAAGAACTGAGGCTGTGATCCGAGATGATCAAACTGGAATGAGTTCCTTCGCTTACCAACAATGGGGAACTAGGATCAATCGTGCCGTAACCGGGTCTATTATAGTTATATCGCTGAAAAAACGCCTGTCGTGTCTGTGAACTAATCACAAACATTTCGCGCACCCCGACAAAGCGGTTATATAAACTCACTCCTAAATTGCCTGTAAACTCGATCGCGCGAACTGGTTCTGAATAAATCCAGTCTCCACCGTTAGCTTTATCATCGTTAAAAGCATCGGCCAGCGCATAAATATCTTGAACCAAAGAAGCAAACCAGCGGCTACCATTCACTACTGGCAAGGTATGACCTAGACCTTGATTACGAGGTTGTTTCCACGATAGCAACCGTACTAATCCATGATCTGATGAGTTACCATTTTGCAGTCGTAACGATGTCAAATCTGATGCATAACCGTAGAGTAATCCCGCCTGTTCTGCTGAGAGTTGTCCTCTATTGACCTCTCGATAACCGAACTCAGTCCAATATTTTAAAGTAGCTTCAATATCCTTTAAGCCAATACAGTTTTCAAAAATTCCACTAATCATTGCAATTTCCCTAAATTTAAGAAGTATAGCAATACCTTGTCCTAAAGGACACGCTGTTCGCGTTCGCCAATTTACGAGGGTTCAATTACATTCTCGAATAGAGACATTTTGGTGTTGTTTTCTAACGGGACTTTCACCGTTGACTCTGAGCGTTCGCGTAGCGTCCTGAAGAGAAGTTATAAAGCCTGCGGCATAGCTACGCTTAGGGCGCAGCCTCTCGTAGAGAAGTAAAAGTCAAAAGTATTATGGAATAAGCTCTTTAGGGCTTTTCAATGGTCGCTTATTTACGCCATGCTGTAGTAGTATGAATTGAGACTTTCCAACCTTTAAATATTGGCTACAAATTTGCTTTCGAGATTTTTTCAATTTGCTCAGTAAAGTATGCTTCCTGATGTTTGAGTTGTTGCGCTAGTTCTAACCCTTTTTGAAAAGCTGTTAGTGCTTGAGGAAATTCTTTGCGTTCTAGATACAATTGCCCAATTTGGTCATAAGCTTGCATCAACCCGTAAAAGTTGGCGGCTTGCGCCTCTATCTGCACAAGAATTTGGCTAGCCTGCAAAGCCTCGTCTGTTTGTCCTTGAGAACGATACAGCGCAATTAATTTCTGCAAAGCTTCACCAGCACGAACGTACTCCTGTAATTGCCAAGCAGTAGTATAAGCTTCTTGATAATTTTTAAAAGCTTCTAGCAGTAAGTTAGGATCTTTCTTTGCTAGAGATTCGTAATCTGAAGCGATCGCTAGCTTTAATTCTAGTATTTTAGTAAGATTATTTTCATTGACGTAAATTTCTGCTAATTTATTAAGTACATTCAATGACTGCTGTGGTTGTTTTGTCTGCTCGTAAATCTCAGCCAGCTGTTGCAGATATGTTATCTCGTTTACACGTTCGCCAACAGAAGTAGCTAAACCCAACAATTCCTCGTAGATTGGGGCGGCTTTGCGATAATCAAACCAACTCAAATGCAGTTCTCCAATTGTCTTGAGGATTTCTACTAGGGCTGTTGTATCTTTTTGCTGTCGCACCACTAACAAAACTTGGTCGTAAGCTTCCAGAGCTAGTTTAGGCGATCGCACATTTTGGTAAGCTTGCCCTAGCGATCGCCACAATTCTAGATCAATTTGGACAGTTTTTTTCTGAGATTGTACCTGCTTTTGAATTGCTTGCAATCGCTGCGTAATATATTGTACTTCTTGGCTGTCGTTTTGCTTCCAGGCGATCGCCCCGACTCGTGATAATGCTTGCACCTCTGGTAATGAACCTAAAAAGCGTCGCAAGCGCAGTTCCCGATTCCAAATTTCAAACGCTGCCACCTGATCCCCTGCTTGCAGTTTCGCTGCTGCTTCTTGGTTTAAGGCATCCAGCGCTGGTTCTAACTTTTGCTGTTCTTCGAGAGTTAACGGCTGTTTATCCTTGGGCAAACGCGGTAACAGTGGATCGGGTGTGGTAATTTCTAGGGGACTAGGAGGAAATTCATCCGGTGGTTTGGGCTTTTTACTCTCTGCCAGCGTCAAGGAGTTGCTAAAGAGTATAGCGGTAGTAACAATCACAATTAAGCGCTTGAGCATGGGTACTTTACCTTGCCTTGAGTTAGTTGCATGAGGTAATTGGTAATTATCCCCATGCCCTATTATTTACTAACTATTCCCCAGCTTTACAAGGTTGAGTTGAGGTACAAAAGTCAAGAGGAGCTATTGCGGTAGGCAGATAATGCTCAAATTGTACTTCTTGGGAAAACCCGCAAGGTAACAACTGGCGTTCAATAGTCAAGGGTTATTATCCTGCTCCCATACATTACTTTATGTCTCTATCTAGTTTACGTATTTAGTAAGTCAATTTAATATCAAGCTAATACAATCAAGAATTTTTAAGTGCAATTACTGATATTTTATAGTACATTAACATAATTTATGCAAGCGAAAATCTCTTGAAGATGGCTGCAAAAATATACTAAATAATTTGATTAAATTTATTATTGGCGTTCGCATCACTCAGAAAATATACCCTCCCAATAATTAATTAATACAGATATCCTTTATTAAAGCTAATTCGCTCTCGAAGTTAAGAAACTTGATATCAGTTTCCAGGACTATGACGAGTAGTGCCGTGAAAAAGTCTTGGCGGTGCTCAATTACAGTATGAATTCAGATCTAGAGACGCGATATATCGCGTCTCTAGATAGGTTTTGACATCAAACAAAATCATTTTCATACTTCTTATTCAGCAACCCCAATTTTTTCATGGGTGCTGTTTGGTGGAACGAAAATATAGCCGCTTAGACTGGGGCTGCTAGTCATCCTTCTCCTGTGGTCGCCGCAGGGACGGGTTTGCCACTTTAGTCAGCGACTACTTTTTTTAAATAGGAAGGTAAAAAATGGAATGGGCTATTTACAAAAAGAATACAGGCAGTTTTGTAATAGCAGTGGCAATTATGACTGGTGTTGGCGTCGTCTCTTATCTGAGTTTGCTTCAGTATAAAGAAAACGCTGAATGGGTCACACATACACTTGAGGTGCTAGAAAAGACTAAAGAAGTAATGTCACTGCTCAAAGATGCAGAGACTGGGCAACGCGGCTATCTGCTCACGGGCAAAGAACGGTATCTAGAACCCTATCGCGGTGCAACTGGCAAGATTGCTCAGAATGTTAAGGCTTTGCGCCAATTGACTACGGATAACCCCAATCAACAGCGGCGGCTTGATAGCCTTGAACCGATGATTGCCAAAAAACTGGTTTTTATTGAACAGACAATTAAGGCGAGGAGCGAAAATTTAGAGTCCGCACTGCAAATAGTTCAGACAGATCAGGGTCAGCAGCTCATGGAAGACATCCGAATGCTCACTACAGCTATGGAGAATGAAGAGAATCAGTTGTTGAAAAAGCGGTCAGCACAGGCAAACGCCAGCGCTCGTCAAACAACTTTGCTGACTATTTTTGGCAGCATTATAGCTTCTGTGATCGTCGGTTTAGCAGCTATGATCACCAATCAAGAACTCGTCAAACGCGAGCGGATGGAGAAGTCTCTGGAAAAGGCTCGCGATGAGTTAGAAATAGAGGTGAAGAAACGGACTACCGAACTTGTAAACACTAACAAAGAATTGCAAACTGAAATTAATCAGCGCAAAAGTGCGGAGTCAGAGATCCTGCGCCTGAACGTCCAGCTTGAACAGCGAGTCATTGAACGCACAGCACAACTCGAAGCTACTAACAAAGAGATGGAAGCATTTAGTTATTCTGTATCTCATGACCTGCGGGCGCCCTTGCGGAGTATCGACGGCTTTAGCCAAGCACTACTAGAAGACTATGCTGACAAGCTGGACGCACTAGGTCAAAACTACCTCTTGCGGGTGCGTGCGGCCACGCAGCGGATGGCACAACTCATCGACGATTTACTAAATCTGTCACGACTGACGCGCAGTGAGATGCGTTGCGAAAAGGTTGATCTGAGCGCCCTGGTGGAGGCGATCGCCACAGAGTTGCACAAAACCCAACCAGAACGCCAAGTAGAGTTTGCGATCGCGCCAGGATTGGTTACCAATGGTGATGCTCATCTGTTACGGATTGTCCTAGAAAACCTATTGGGTAATGCGTGGAAGTTTACAGGAAAACATCAAAAAGCACGGATAGAATTTGGGCTTTTGCAGCAAAATGACACCAATACGTATTTTATCCGTGATGATGGCACAGGCTTTGATATGTCCTATGTCGATAAACTCTTCGGTGCTTTTCAGCGCCTGCACGCCATGACTGAGTTTGAAGGTACTGGTATCGGATTAGCTACTGTGCAGCGGATTGTTCACCGTCATGGTGGCCGTGTCTGGGCTGAAAGCGCAGTTGAGCAAGGCGCAACATTTTATTTCACCCTTTAACTATAGGAAAATATACAAGATGATTTTATTAGTAGAAGACAATCCTGACGATGAAGCGCTAACCCTACGCGCACTCAAGAAAAACAATATTTTGAATGAGGTAGTGGTAGCACGCGATGGGGTGGAAGCCCTAGATTATCTCTTTGGTAGAGGTGTATACGCCGATCGCGACATGAGCGTTATGCCGAATCTCATCCTCTTGGATTTGAAGTTGCCTAAAATGGATGGTCTGGAAGTTTTACGACACCTGCGAACCGACGACAGGACAAGAATCCTTCCTGTAGTCATTCTCACCTCGTCCAAGGAGGAGCAAGACTTAATCAATGGTTACAGCTTGGGTGCCAACAGCTATGTTCGCAAACCAGTAGATTTTTCCCAATTTAGTGAATCAGTGCGACAACTAGGGTTGTACTGGTTTGTTTTAAACGAATCACCGCCGAGGCTATAGTTTAGATGGGTATGGGTACACCTCTGCGCGTATTACTTGTTGAGGATTCAGAAGATGACGCTTTCTTGGTGCTGCGGGAACTGCAACGTAGTGACTATCAAGTAACCTTTGAACGGATTGATACACCCACAGCCATGAAAGCTGCGATCGCAGGGCAAACATGGGATATCGTCATCTGCGATTATTCCATGCCCACCTTTAGCGCCCCTGCTGCATTGAAGCAGGTTAAGGAAAGTGGGCTTGACCTGCCATTCATTATCGTCTCAGGCACTATTGGTGAAGATACGGCAGTAGCCGCCATGAAAGCTGGTGCCCATGACTACATCATCAAAGGCAATCTAGCACGACTTACCCCTGCTGTTGCACGCGAGTTGCGTGAGGCACAGGTGAGACAGGAGCGTAAACGAGCAGAGGAGCAGATTAAAGCATCGCTTCAAGAAAAAGAGGTGCTATTGAAAGAAATTCATCACCGGGTAAAAAATAATTTGCAGATTATTTCTAGTCTGCTCAACCTACAAGCAGATTATCTCAAGGACAATCAAGCCCTTGAGGTATTCAAAGATAGCCAGAACCGGATTGAATCAATGGCTCTGATCCACGAAAAACTATATCAATCTCAAGACTTGGCAAGAATTAATTTTGCTAACTATATCCAAGATTTAGTAAATAATTTATTTTCTTCATACAACGTTAGTTCAAGCACTATAACCTTGAAAATGAACGTTGAAGAGGTTTTTCTAGTCATTGATGCAGCTATTCCTTGCGGCTTAATTATCAATGAACTTATTTCTAATTCCCTGAAATATGCCTTTCCCCAAGGGAAACCGGGAGAAATTTGTATTGAATTTTGCTCCATAGAAGCAAATTTATTTACACTTATTATCAGTGATAATGGTGTCGGTTTTACTAAAAAATTTGACTTTCAAACTACAGAATCATTAGGTTTGCGATTAGTAAAAGGTCTAACACATCAGCTCCAAGGCAATATCGATTTCATCAGCCAGAACGGAGTGAAGTATAAAATTATATTCCCAACTAAAAGTTTCTAAAATTATAAGTTAAACAAAATCATGAACCCAGTAAATATATTAGTTGTTGAAGATGAAATCATCGTGGCAATGGATATACAAAATCGGCTACGAAAATTTGGATACACTGTTCTGGGGCTTGCCGATTCTGGAGAAGAAGCAATTAAGAAGGCAGCAGATAATTCTCTAGATTTGGTTCTAATGGATATTCACCTCAAAGGAAATATGGATGGTGTGGAGGCCGCTCAGATAATTCATAATATTTTTAATGTTCCAGTCATATATCTTACTGCTAATGCAGATGAATCAACATTAGCTCGAGCAAAGGTAACAGAGCCGTTTGGCTATATTCTCAAGCCTTTTAAAGAAAAAGAATTAAAGTTCACTATTGAAATTACCCTTTCCAAACATCAGACGGAAAAAAAATTAAAGCAAAATGAACAATGGCTGACTACTGTACTTAAAAGTATTGGCGATGGTGTGATTACTAGCGATGTATTAGGAACAGTAACTTTTATGAATCCTATTGCGGAGGAACTGACGGGTTGGAATTATCCAGATGCGTTTGGTAAAGAAGCAACAGAAGTATTCAATATTGCTCATGAAAAGACTCGTACAATAATTAAAAGTCCTATTACACAAGTTCTTCAGTTGGGTGTTAGTGTCAATCTCCCAGAAGAGACAATACTTATTGCTAGAAATGGTAGAGAAATACCAATTGATGATAGTATTGCACCAATTAAAGATGACAACGGTAACATCACTGGTGCAGTTTTAGTCTTTCAGGATATCACCGAGCGGAAGCATATATTGGAGGCACTAGCGCGTCGCCAGCAAGAATTCAAAGCATTAGTTGAAAATGCACCTGATATCATTTCCAGATTTAACACTCAATTGCGCTACGTTTACGTTAATCCAGCTATTGAAAAGGTTACAAAAATATCAGCCGAAACATTTATCGGCAAAACAAACGCAGAGTTAAATCTGCCGCAAGAATTTTGTTGTATATGCGCTCATAAGCTCCAGCAAGTTTTCCAAACTAAGCAAGAGATAGAGTTTGAATGTAGTTTAGCGCTCGCTTGGCAAACAAAACATTACCATACCCGCCTTGTCCCTGAATTGGCTAGCGATGGTTCAGTATATTTTGTCTTGAGTATCGCTCGCAACATTACTGCTCTCAAACTTGCAGAGGCGCAATTAATTCATGATGCCTTTCACGATGTGCTAACTGGGCTACCAAACCGCGCCTTATTTATGGAACGGCTAGAACGTGCGCTTATGCAGACAAAACGACGTGCGAACTATACATTCGCTGTTCTCTTTCTAGACCTAGATCGCTTCAAAGTTGTCAACGACAGTCTCGGTCATATGATTGGTGATCAACTACTAACTGCGCTTGCTCGCAGATTGGAGAATTGCTTGCGCTCTGGAGACACAGTTGCCCGTCTAGGGGGAGATGAGTTTACAATTTTGCTTGATGATCTCAACAACATCAATGACGTAACAGGCGTAGTGGAGCGGATACACGAAGCTTTGACATCTGCGTTCAAACTCAGCGGGCACGAGGTATTTACTACCGTCAGCATTGGCATCGCCCTGAACAAGGGTAATTACAACCGACCAGAGGAACTCCTGCGCGATGCTGATATTGCAATGTATCGCGCTAAGGCATTGGGTAAGGCACGCCATGAGATATTTGATTCAACCATGTATACCCAAATTACGAATCTATTAGAGTTAGAGATGGATCTACGACGAGCAGTTGAACGCCAGGAGTTTCAGCTTCACTACCAGCCAATTGTTTTGTTAGAAACTGACAAGATTATTGGCTTCGAGGCTCTCGTTCGCTGGCAGCACCCGCAGCAAGGATTAATTCCTCCAAATAAGTTTATTCCCCTGGCGGAAGAAACTGGGCTGATTATCCCTATTGGTTATTGGGTACTCCGCGAGGCTTGTCGTCAGATGCGTGCTTGGCAGGTACAATTTCCTACTGACCCACCCTTGACAATCAGTGTAAATCTTTCCACTAAACAGTTTTCACAAACCGAGCTGATTGAGCAAATTAACCAAATCATCCAAGAGACTGGTCTGGAAGCCGGCAATTTAAAGCTGGAGATTACCGAAAGCGTACTTATGGAAAATATTCAATCAGCAACTTTTATACTCTTGCAACTGCAACAGATGAATATCCAATTACACTTAGATGATTTTGGCATTGGCTATTCATCCTTGAGTTATCTGCACCGCTTTCCAAGCAATGCCTTAAAGATTGATCGTTCTTTTATTATCAAAATTGGTGCTAATGGAGAAAACTTGGAGATTATTCAAGCGATCATCGCCTTAGCACACAGTCTAAATATAGATGTCATCGCAGAGGGCGTAGAAACGGTGGAGCAACTGACACAACTTAAAGCCATGAAATGCAAGTACGCACAAGGATATTTTTTCTCTAAACCTCTGGATAGCAAATCGGTAGAGACATTAATTGCATCTGGCATTCAGCCGAGATAAGGATAGGGTTAGGCAGCAATACGCTTGGGTTAAGCATTTTTCTTCTCTGTGCTTCTACAAGCCCCTGCTAATCGCCTAAGCGGTTAGCGACGGATTATTGACTCTCTTTTTTTCCTCCGGCTCGTTCGCGTGTCAAGCTATCAATAGCATCACCCAAGGCAGTAGTCAGGCTATTGCGGGTTTGGGCGTGGTTATCCTGCTCGGTTTTTAAAGCCTGCAAGAGGCGTGAGCGTTCTTTGATCACAGCGATGAGTTTAGCTTGCAAGTCCTCCACAGATTTTAGTTGTTCTATTTCTTGTTGGATCGCTGTTAGCGGTGTCCCAGCAGCCAGTGTCTCGACCTTAAGACCCTGGAGTTTATGTAGGTCTGCCTTAAGGGATGCGATCGCCTGTTGGGACAGTTGGGCATCTGTGCGGCGTTGTTCTGCTTCTGTGTTGTAAAGCTGACGCCATTTTTGGGCACTTTCCCAAGCAGCATCGCGATCGCTCTGAAGTCCTGCCATCTGCTCTTTGAGCACCTGGATTTCTGTCAACCACTGTTGTGTTAAATCTTGATTCATAAATAAATAGTTATTAGTCATTAGTTAATGGTCATTAGTCATTAGTCATTAGTCAAGAGTCATTAGTTAGGAACTCTCCCCCTGCTGCCCCACTCTCTATTCTTGCGGTGAAAAGATAGATGCGATCGCTAATAAACCCAACTAGTTTTAACTCTAAATCATGCCAAAGCCTCGTTTTTTCCGCTTCTTTCGCCACCTCAATTGGCACACGCTCAAAAAAACTTTTACCAGGACAATCGAAAGACGACTTTTGGGACTCGCCTCGGAAATCGCCTTCAATGCCATGCTATCGCTGTTTCCAGCAATTCTGGCTTTGATCACAGCCATTGGCTTATTGGCAGAATCTTTGCAAGCCACCTTTAACAAACTGGCGAATCAACTCAGTCAAATCCTACCTGAACAAGCACTGGATCTGATTCGTGATTTTGCCACCACAGAAATTACCAACTCCAAAAACAGCGGTTTGTTTTCTCTGAGCTTTGTATTAGCAATTTGGACTGCTTCTGGGGCGGTAAGTACCGCGATGACAGCCCTCGACCAAATCCATCAAATTCCTCCAGAAAAGATACGCCCCTTTTGGAAAGCCAAGCTCATCTCTCTAGGATTAACAGTCGGTACTATGTTGCTTTTAGTATTGGCTTCTTTATTAGTGTTTACCAGCGATTGGCTATTGGCAATGGTAGTGCGCGGAAATAGCTCTTTGATCTTCTTGTTGCATCTTTGGCAGTTGTTACGCTGGCCTTTAGCTTTAAGTATTGTTGCTGTGGCCTTTGGCTCTGTCTATCGCTATGGCCCAAGCGAGTGGAACTCAGGCACGCCAATGATGCCTGGAGCAATTTTAGCAGCTATTTTTTGGGCAATTTTGTCAGCCCTATTTCGGCTTTATGTGGCAAATTTTGGGAATTATAATAAAGTCTATGGTGCAGTCGGGGCTGTGATAGTTTTAATGCTTTGGCTGTCGATGAGTGCTGCTGTTCTGTTAATCGGCGAGCAGTTGAACGTGACTGTCGGCGAAGATATGCGCCCAAAAGCACAGTCAGAACCCCTCGAAAAATAGAAAATATAGCTAAAATCTCTGAGGAAATTTTTGCAAAAGCTCAGTAGAAGAGTAGAATATCTAACGATTCAATCCAAAGCTAGCGATCGCCTTTATGCCTGATTCTTCTTTTCGGTTTTCAATGATTGAACCTGATGCTAAAGCACCCACCTTGAAACGCCTGCGTCAGTTAAGTCGGCTGCTGGATAATGTTATTACCATTCCTGGTACGCAGATTGGTTTTGGTCTAGATCCAATTTTAGGACTGATACCTATTGGTGGTGATTTTTTGGGAGTCATATTTTCTAGCTACATCATCCTAGAAGCAGCGCGGCTGGGTGTATCTAGAGCCACTTTAGGCAAAATGGTTTTGAATGTGATCATTGATGGTTTAGTAGGAGCTGTCCCAGTTTTGGGAGACTTTTTTGATTTTGCTTGGACAGCTAACACTTATAATCTCAAGCTCTTGGAAGAGTACTTAAAGTTTCCTAGCCAGCAAAAGCGTGCAGACAGGTGGTTTATCTTTGCCGTTTTGGCTGGATTGTTGCTAATCTCCATTATTTTAGTGGCATTACCGATAATACTAATTAGAATGTTGTGGAACGCCTTAACTGGCACTTAAATTATTTATTGATAATCGAATGAAAGATTGGTGGCAAGCTACTTTTCCTAAAGGGCGGCAAAGTCTAGTTATTACTGATGCTAAAGGATATCCTGTACAAATTGCTTATGGCGAAAAAGGTAAAGGGAAACCGTTAATTTTATTACATGGCATGGGGAGTTGGAGCTATAATTGGCGCCACAGCATAGCACCATTATCTAAATATTTTCGGGTAATTTGTTTTGATGCCAAAGGTTTTGGTTTTTCCGAAAAACCATTGTTTCGTAGGGAACACGACGGTCATCAAGTTATTGAGTTTCAAAGAATTATTCAGGCATTATGTGATGAACCCCCAGTGATTGTGGCTGAATCTCTAGGGGGATTAGTTGCCCTTGCCCTTGCTCAAGAAAATCCGCAGTTAATCAGGCAGCTTGTAGTCGTAAATGTACCTGTTTTTACTGAACGTCTACCCCATTGGGCTATGTGGTTACTTGCTCAAATGCCCCTGGAAATAATGCAAACAATTGACTCCTTACGTCTGGCATATCTGTTTGCACCTCTATTTAGAGAAGTTATGGCAATAGAAAGACGTGGGGTATTATTTGATCCATCAATTTTGACACAAGAAGATGTCTATTGGATAACTTACCCGTTTATTGAACTGCCTGGTACGGTTGCAAAAGTCGCTGAAGAGTTACAAATAGCAGCGCGAGAAATTGAGAATTGGCAAGCAAATAAGCCAAATATGCTCACCAAAATTCAAAATAACCTAAGTGCAATTAAGTGTCCTACACTAGTTTTGTGGGGCGATCAAGATAGTTGGTTTCCTGCTAGTCATGGTGAAAAATTGCATCAGCATATTCCCAATTCCAAATTAAAAATTTTATCTAACTGTTATCATGATGCCTCAACTGGTGCTTTTGAAGTGTTGAATGCAGCGATTCTTGAGTTTTTACGAGATACTGACTTATAAAAAGAATTTATGTTCAATTGAGTTGATCGTTGTTTTTTTTGATTGGTATATTTGAGAGCGATGCCTACGGTGGTCACGTCGCTTCTCTACGAAACGCTGCGCGTAGCAAGATCCCCAAAGGGATACGCTCCCAATTCAAAATTCACGCATTTAAAATTCAAACATTTTTAATCCCATAATAAATTTAGCGCAAAGTCTGAGCGGAGGTTTCCGACGCTCTCTACGAGACGCGCAAGGGACGCGGACTCGCTCTAAGCGTTCGCGTTAGCGTCTCGTAGAGAAGCTATGCCGTTGGCGTTCGCGAACAGCGTGTCGCAGACAAGCCTCTCGTTCGCTGTCTTCGTCTCTGAAAGAGAAGAGAAGGCTTTACGCTGCGCTATCCGTTGGCTAGCAAATACCGTAGGCATCAGAACTTTGTAAGAGAGGGGCTTGTATCATGAGTCTTTGTCGGTCACTGAGCGCGGCCGTTGTGCGGGCTACGCCTACGCTAAATAAAAAAGAGTGGGAGGAAGCATATCAGTCAGCTTTCAAACTCCCACTCTGCCATTTGCTGCTGAAGTGAACAGGAATGTATACAGACGTTGCCCGTTATTTAGGGGCTAATGCGTACTTCGACAACAACGCCCGCACGCATTTAATATTCCTGTTGCAGCAAATGCCAAACCTAATTATTGATATTTATCTGCTGAGAAAAACCCTCTGCAAATAATTAGTATAGATATAGCAATACTGAATCATTCGGGAGAAAACACGTAAGAGGAAATCTAGTTTAATTTTTTACTATTTCTCTACGTATCTTTTTGGGAAAAACTCCTATGAAATAGTTTGTTTAACTCATAAATCAAATGTTAAATTTTTTACTTGCTAATAGAAGATGAGTATGGTGTTTTTTCATAATTCACTTAAGATTGCTATAGTTTTTATTTTTGTAAATCACTTAGTAGATAGTCTTTTACAAGTGGTAGCCCCTGATAACAAAACCTTTGAAGTCGTTTATCTACTACAATTTAACTGGGTTAATCAGAATCTGGTTGCCATTTTGGCAGGTTTTTAAATTTCCTGATTGTTTGTCTGTTGCAGCACCGTCGCCTTCTGCTGCTTTTCTGGTGGATAACCATATTTCCACAGCAGGCGCTTGACTAATCAGCGTAGATTCGCTTTTCCCGATTCGGGAAATAGATGTATAACGATGTAGAACAGCTTACTCATAATTGACACTTAAGATTTAGTAGCTTTGGCATTTTTACACCCAGGTTTAATTGCTTAATATGCTAACCAAAATATTAATTAATTCAGTTCGTATCGAAATATGCGCCTAATACCAATTCACAATTCGCAATGACGCTCGCGGACTCGCTAACGCTGCGCTAACGCAATTCAATAACTTAGATGCAGCAAGGCTTTGAGGGTTTATACCAATTCTGTATGAAGATGCGCCAAAACTATATAAGAAACGAACCGCGAAGGCCGCAAAGGACACAAAGAAAGAAAGAAAATTAGGCGCAGCCTCACAAAGAAATGGTATTACATTTGTTTCATTATTTTAGTGAATTGGTATAACACAGCCTGCAAGAATTTTATTTTTACTTTATAAATAGCCTCTAAGCAGCAACTGCCGCTTCTTGTTCACTGGGAAGTGGATATATACTGACGAAAAGCTTTGTCGCTTTAATGCCCAGTGAGCTTGCGGGGATAACTGGGATCAACATCTAATAGCAGTAAATCTTCGCCCTAAGCCTGTATTAGACGAAGACAACAAAGATTAAGCTCACTAGGAATTCCTGATAAACCACTCTTGGGCGATAGTATAACTGTAGATTCTTTCAATTCTCTGATCTACTATGCCAAAACAGTCTATAGGTCTTGACAACCAACTCTACAATTATCTTTTATCCGTTTCGCTGCGAGAACCGGAGATTCTTCGGAAGTTGCGCCAAGAAACTGCCAGCCATCCCCAAAGCATAATGCAGATTTCACCAGAACAAGGGCAGTTTATGAGACTACTGGTAGAACTCATTCGAGCCAAGAAAACCCTGGAAGTTGGTGTATTTACAGGTTACAGCTCACTCTCAGTTGCCTTAGCCCTTCCTGAGGATGGCAAGATTATCGCTGCTGATGTGAGTGAAGAATTTACTGCTATCGCCCGCCGATATTGGCAAGAAGCCGGAGTTGCCGATAAAATAGATCTGCGATTGGCACCAGCTTTGGAAACTTTAGATGAACTATTGGCAACTGGCCAAGCCGAAACATTTGATTTTGCTTTTATTGATGCTGATAAAGAAAATTATGATGGATATTACGAGCAATCGCTGCAATTGGTACGTCCAGGTGGATTGATTGCTATTGATAATGTTTTACGGTCAGGAAAAGTTGCTGATCCGCAAAATCAAGATCAAGGCACCCAAGCTATCCGAGCGCTCAACGAAAAGTTACATCATGACGAACGGGTAACCCTTTCCCTTATCCCCATCGCTGATGGACTTACTTTAGCAATCAAGCGACCTTAATACAGTTTAATGCCAACTTTCTATTATATCATGTGCGGTAAAATACACATAAGAAAAACTTTGGTTAATAGTGAGGACTTTAGTCCTGACTACGGACATTTTTTACTTAGATCGATTAACCAGACATGATATTATAGCTGTTTTCAATTTGCTGGAATTCAGTAGGGTAGCACAGCTGTGCTACCCTACCGCGTCTCTATTTCTATTTACTTAGAAGTTATAGCCAACTCCTAATTGTAGTCCTACATCAGTATCATCCATAAAAGCAGCATTTACACCACCTGTTAGCGTAAGTTTAGAACCGAGAGGAAGGTCTACACCACCAGTTAATAGTAATCCAATATCAGTATCAGCATTAGCTTCAATTGCTACGCCAGCACCTATGTAAGGAGATATAGCAAAGGTTCTTTCACCCACCGAACCTGCTCTGCGGGGAGAAAAATCCAAAGTTACGGGAACTAGAAATACTGTATCGTCCCCAAAGATCACCGATGGTCGCACTGATAGATAGTTTGTTAGACCAAGTTTGCTGATTACTGTAAAGTTAGTATCGCTCAGAGCTGTATCGTCGCCGCCCAAACCAATGTTACCCCCAACCCCGATGTAGCTTCTGCCACCACGAGTAGCTCTACCTACTTTAACATCAGATGTCCCATTAGTTCCTGTTGGTGGCTGATTTAACTTACTGATATTAACATCAGGCGGGATCAGGACTTGGTTAATTGCATAGATAACACCATTGCTAGCTTTGACATCCGCCTGGATAACTTTGGCATTATTCACCCCCACTTGATTGTTAGCGCGATCGATTTTAATATTTACAGGTCTTCCTTCATCGGTTCTCAGTTCTCCAGCCGAGAGTTGACTAGAAGTTACTGCACCAGGAACCACATGATATCTCAAAATCTTAATCAATGCTTCTCTGTTCTCTGGTTGCTGTAACTGTTGTAAGGTAGCAGCAGGTAAAGCAGCAAATGCTTGATCGGTGGGAGCGAAGACTGTATAAGGGCCAGGCTGTTGAAGAACTTCTGCTAGACCGGCTGTCTTTAATAAAGAAGTTAGAGTTGTAAAAGAACTACTAGATGCAGCAAGAGAAACAATATCGGTACCAGTTTGAGTTCCACCGACAATATACTGAGTAGCTGGAAGATTGCTCGCAATCGGTTGCACCCTTCCCTGTTTGACCAAAGCTTGATATAAAAGTGCCGCAGCTTCTGCACGAGTTAAGGACTGTTGCGGATTGAGTTGTTTTATATCTGGATAATTTACAACAATATTAGATTGTGTTGCTGCTGTCACACTACTAACAGCATAGTTCGGGATACTTGAGGCGTCATTGTAGTAGGTGCCCAGATCACTACTTGTTCCAGTGCTGCTAGGAGTTAAACCTAAACCACTCGCTAAGGCAACGATCCCCTGCACTCTCGGAATTTCTTGATTTGGTCTAAACACATTCCCAGGATAGCCTGCTAGAAATCCAGTTTCATAGGCGCTCTGAATTGCAGAAGCTGCCCAGTAGTTAGCAGGAACATCACTAAATCCACCTGAGCTTAATTGCCGAACCCGGTTTTGGTTACCGAAAGCTTTTTGAATTAGGGCGGCAAATTCAGCACGAGTCACAGCTTGATTTGGCCTAAAGGTGCCATCAGGAAAGCCAGCAATTACGTTATTGTCAGCTAGGGCTTGAATGAAGGGACGCGCCCAATAATCTGAGGAAACATCAGACAAGTTAACTGTTGAAGCAGGCGATGGTGTCGCAGGTGATGGTGTCTCAGGCGATGGTGTCGCAGGTGATGGTGTTTCAGGCGATGGTGTCTCAGGCGATGGTGTCGTAGATGGAACAGTATTTTGAGCTGAAGCTCGGGTAGAAATTACGATGGGAGTTATTGTAGCAGCTGTCATTCCCAGAACTAGCAAAGAAACCCTTGCTGATGACCAACGAAAGAAACTAGACATGGAAATATCCTCTTTTCAAATTCTTGGATTGACTATTGGAAAATACTGGATGCAAGGTTAAGTGAATACAAATATCGAGATAATTGTTTGGTTTGCCTCGATATGAAAACTACAACTATAACCATTAACTCTGAAAAATTCAAATGTTGGACATTAAATGTTGGACATTATGAGTAGCTGCTCTGATATTTCATAACATTTATCAAAATGTTCACTATACATAGTATGTGATTCCTATTTGCTTTTTAAAGTTCCGCAGTTCGCACTAATAAGGATAAGCAGGGATACTGTGGTAATATGGTATGTTGCAACAATAAAGATAATTAGTGCAGGTAGGCGATTTTATTAGTTCTAAAATTGCAGTCAAGCAGTAAAATAATCGGACTTTAATAGCCGTCTCTTCACAATTGCCGAGGAGGGTTAATGCCGTCAAGGTTAATGCATCATGATCTTTAGCAAGATTTAATAAATAAAATGTCTCTTGGCGATTATGATGTATTGTTAATTTTTTATCAAAATTATACAACTAACTAAGGGCTGGATTTTTAAAAAAAACTTTCACTCTTTAGATAGTTGTCTGTGATGGAAAATTTTAAAATGTTAGATTGGAAATGAGCGATCGCAATCAAAAATTTCCGGCATGATTGCGCCAAGATTTTTGGCTATGAATTATTTTTCGCCAAAGATAATTTTATAAAAATGAACTCACAGATAAACTATTAATCCAGTTGCTAGTTACTCTTGCACGCGATACCTACGGTAAGCTCGGCTAACGTAGATGCTCACTTAAGCAATAAAATCCTCTCTAAGAACAAAATTAGCAAGGATATATGCTAAACGAAATAATTTTCTAGACTATCCTCTGCTGCTGACAAATCAGTAGATCCTGAAGATGTTTTGCTGGAAGGCGCTACTACAAATACAACCAGAACCCAAGAATTTGTTGATTATCATCCCGCCACGGAACGCCCAGGCGAGGAGCCAAAGACTGGGAATGAAGAGAAATAGAGTTTTATTTACGACTTTGCCTTAGCAAATCTGCTATTGAGGTTAGTAATTCAGTTGGTTGTACTGGTTTGGCAATGTGTTTTTGAAACCCAGCTGCTAAGACTCGATGGCGATCGCTTTCTCCAGCATAGGCGGTAAGGGCGATCGCCGGAATTTCTCCTCCCTCCTCTTTTGGCATGGCTCTGAGCAGCCTAATCAGGCTGTAGCCATCCATCTCAGGCATTCCTAAATCACTGATTAATAGATTAGGTACAGTCTGTGCTACTATAGACAACGCTTCAGTCGCCGATGCTGCGACAGCTGTCAGCGCCCCATTCTCTTGTAGGAAGAAGCGCATAAACTCCCGTGTGTCAGCATCATCATCGACAATCAATATCCGTAGTCCGCTGAGAACTGACGAGTTAAATTTTCCCCCTGCTCCCCCTGCTCTCCCTGCTCTCCCTGCTCCCCCACTCTCCTTCATCAGTGGCAGTCTAACAGTAAAAATTGCTCCCTGCCCAATTCCTGGACTAGCTGCGATCGCAGTACCACCGTGCAACTCTACTAAGTGGCGAACTATTGCTAATCCCAGTCCTAGTCCGCCAAATTTTCTGGTTGTGCTGCTATCGGCTTGACGAAAATATTCAAATACGTGGGGTAGGAATTCCGGGGAAATACCTTGACCTGTGTCTTTAACTTGAATCAGTGCTGAAGGGGAAGTGAATTCCCGACTCAATGATAGGCTGACTTCCACAGATCCATGAGGGGGAGTGAACTTGACAGCGTTCGAGAGTAAATTCCCTACAACTTGCTGTAAGCGATAATAATCGCCTAATACTTTGCCAACATTGGGGTCAAGCTGTATTTTTATCTGGATGGATTTGGTTTCTGCTATTAACCGAACTGTTTCTAATGCAGCATCAATTACAGCTACCAGGTTAACAGTGGCAAAAGTCAGGTTCAACTTACCACGAATAATTCGGGACACATCGAGTAACTCATCAATTAATTGAATCTGCAATTGAGCATTTCTTTCGATGGTTTCCAAAGCACGATTTGTAGTAACTTCATCAAATTTGCGGCTTTTGAGTAGCGATGACCAACCTAGAATCGGGTTGAGGGGCGATCGCAGTTCGTGGGAGAGAATAGCGAGAAACTCATCTTTGTTCCGGTTTAACTGTTTGAGTTCCTCTGCTTGTTGTCTAAGTGCCTTTTCTAATTGCTTGTTGGGAGTTAGATCAAGAATAAAACAAATCCAAGACATCGGATCTCGCTCCACCAAGGCACCACCAATTAGTATAGGAATGCGGGAACCATCCTTGCAGATATATTCTTTTTCATAAGGAGTACATACTCCAACCGTTAAAAGTTGCTCTAACCCCTGCTGATCAAGAGCATGATATTCAGGTGGGGTGATGTGTCGTCTGTGTACCTTACCTGTCAATAGTTCCTCTCGCGTATAACCCACCATTTCTAGAAAAGCCTCGTTCGCCTCAGTAATGTAGTCAGGAGTGGCGAACATAATGCCAATAATGTTGGAATCAACTAATCGCCTTAATTGAGTTTCGCGCTGGCGCAAATCATTTTCTGCTTGTTTGCGTTGGGTAATATCCTGGGTAGTACCCATCATCCGTACTGCCTTACCCTCGGCATCGTAAAAGATGCGACCTTTAGCAGCAATCCAATGAATACTACTATCAGACCAAAGGCTGCGGTATTCAATGTCACACTCAACCTTTTCCTCAAGAGAGCGGGCGATCGCTTCATGGATGCATTGGCGGTCTTCTGGATGTACACAGTTGAGGAAAATCTCAAAGCTGATTTCGGCTTCTGGGGACACTCCAAACATCTGATAACATTTCTCTGTCCAAATTACCTCGTTGGTGGTGATATTCCAAAACCACATGCCCAGTTCCGCAGCAGTAGTGGCCAACCGAATCCGTTCTTCACTCTCGCGCAGGTTTGTTTCAATTTGCTGGCGTTCACGCAGCACAGCTTGCTGTTCGGTAATATCAGTAGTAGTACCAACGACCCTGACTATCTGACCATTTGCATCCCGAACAGCAAACGCCTGGTCTTCCACCCACAAATAGCGACCATCTTTGTGACGCACTCGATACTTAATGCTATAACGGTTTCCATTGGCCATACTAGCCATGAACTCGTCATTAACTCTTTGTTGGTCATCGGGGTGAATGCGTTCTTGCCACCACTCGAAGGTAGGTTCAGCTTCTTGTTGTGTGTAGCCAAAAACCTGGGTTAGACCCTGAGTTCTTTCCACAGTATTTCTCTGAATCTCCCAGTCATAGATTAGGCAATTAACCGCCGCCGCTGCTAGCTCAAACCTTTCGTTACTTTGGCGCAGGGAAATTTCTGTGTGTCGTCGCTCTGTAATATCAAAAGCGATCCCTAAAATATATTGCGGCAATCCATCAGCAGTTCTGCTGTACACCGTGTCATAGCTACAAAACCAGCGCCACTCTCCATTAGCGTGTCGAATCCGGTACTCAAAGCTGAGGACTTCGCCATTACCAGCAGAATTAAATCTTTCCAAATTGCTAGAGAGCCGAGGCAAATCTTCAGGGTGGAGAAGTTGGGTAAATAACTCCTTTCCCATTGCCTGGATTTCTGCTGGTGTGTAGCCCCAACTTTGAGCAATTTCGTAATTAACGTAAGAATTTCGTTGCTCAATTAGGTCATAAATGTAGAGTATCCCCGGAAGAGTACCAGCAATTTGTTGAAACAGACGTTGACTATCCCAGTGTGCTTTAAATTCATCTGCATCAACTTGTTGAGTATCTTGAGCACAGCTACAGTTTTCTTGAAGCTGCGCGTGCTTAGATTCAGTAATATCCGAAAAAGTTGTCATGATCGCGTAGGGAGTGCTGACTCCAGCTTGGAACAGAGGTTGTGAAGACACCAATAGCCAGACTAGCTGACCATTTAGCTTATAAAAACCACACACCACATTCAAGCAAGGTTTACCTGTATTTTGGGCAATGATCGCAGGGTAAGTTTCACAGAGGAAAGGAGAACCATCTTCATGAATAAATTGCCACCTGGGATCAAGCAAATTTTGCCCCACAAGCTGTTCTGCGGTCAGTCCCAGAATGCGATCGCAAGTTGCATTACAAGCCGCAATAGTGCCATCGGCCAACTGAAGCACCATTCCGTCTTCTTTCCTGGCTATCAACGAATAATTTGCTTTTTTACTAACTTGGGGGTGCAGCAGCTTCTCATTAGCCAGCTGGTTTTGGGATTTTTCCGCGTCTGGCATTCTATAAAGTTATATAAATTAAAGTTAATGTAAGATTCAGCAGCTTCATACTTACACAAATTTTAGGGCAATTTCTTCCACTTTTAGATTTAATCTAGCTAATACGCTGATCTATCCTTGCTGCCACAGGGACAGCTTATATCGTTGCCAAAGCCACTACAGCGATCGCCTGTGAGATCATAGATTGGCTAGTCTCAGTGGGATGGGGTGTTGCAGCAGCAGCTTCTGTCCATCTGCTGCGCTGAAGTGTTGGGCGGCTGGTGCTAACATCTTCAAAGATATTGCTTGAACCAATCAGCAACGACCCTCTCAATTTCAACAATATCTGCTTGTTGTTCCGGTGAGGAGTTCGATGTTAGATCAATCGCATGTCTCAAATGTTGGAATACTCTCAGTGACAACCTTTCAGGATGACTGAGCTGCTGATACTGAATTTTGAGTGCATCATGCAATGCTTCTACATCATCTAGATTGAATGCTTCATCTTGAACACCATGCACAAACAGGATTGCAGGAAGTGGATCTCTTTGAACAATTTCCTTTGAATGAGCAACGAAATCAAGACGATTTCTGGCTGTCTCAGATTCCTCAGACCATTCATACTCTGGCTTCAGCCCAGGATACTGCTCAGAGAGCATTTCATAGGATGACTGGGTAAATCGTTCGTAAGTCGCTACTGCTGCTGAAAGGTCTTTTGTGACACCCGTAAGGACAACAGATTGAATTGGAAGATGACTTTCTGCAAGGGTTAAAAGTGCAGCAAGTCCACCTGCGGAAAAGCCAAATAAACCAAGGGGCGAGTTCCTGTCTAAATCACAATGCGATCGCAATGCCTCAATTACCTCTGGTAACTCTTCTACCGCTTGCTCAACTACAGGTAAAAGCAGTTGCAGCACATAGTCTTCCATCTGTCGGCGCATCAGATCTTCAACACCAACTGACCGTTGACCAAAAAGCGGCAACCCTAAATAGGCTTTCCAAGCTTCGACGTGTTCTAGAGCAAACGCCTCCGCAATATCAGCCTCACCGTTAGGAGAACCAAAACCATGCCAGAACAAAATCAGAGGAGTGTGACGATCACGGTTGGCGGGTGGACGCAGTAGCAGCGGAACGCCAGCGACCTTTAAGGTTTCTAGACTGGGCATCAATACCTCCAGCGTAAGTTATTGTTCCTTCACGAAAGAATCTAACTTGGTCTGTTAATAAACACTATCAGTCTGATGCTAGGAGCCAATGCTGGGCAAGGAAGTTAGGCAGCACTGGCAGCCCTAAACCTTTACTAAAAGTCATTGCCAGCCAAAAAAAACTAGAAGCGCAAAACTAGATTCATCCACTTTTGATACTCATTCATCCACCTTTGATACTCATTAACGAGTCTTTGATACTTGTTCATCCACTTTTGATACTCATTCATCCACCTTTGATACTCATTAACGAGTCTTTGATACTTGTTCATCCACTTTTGATACTCATTCATCCACCTTTGATACTCATTAACGAGTCTTTAATACTCGTTCATCCCCAAATGATCAAAGCAATTGCTAATAATTCCCAAATTGCCGACAATCAGCCCAAGGTACGCTCATCAATAATGCTACCAGAGCCATAAAATAAGAAAAAATTCGCTGTTTTTTTTCTTTTGCTATCCAAATACCAAGATGCCTTCTAAGCGAATCTTATTTATCAGTAACGGCCACGGAGAGGACAACCATACCTCTCATGTTATTCAAACCCTGCGTCAATCGTGTCCTTCTCTTGACATGGCAGCAATGCCGATTGTCGGGGAAGGAAAAGCTTACCGCAACTTAAACATTCCGATTATTGGCCCAACGCAAAGGATGCCCTCTGGGGGATTCTTTTACATGAAGCGCCTCTATTTGCTCAAAGATTTTCAATCGGGATTGATTGGGTTAACCTGGCGACAATTACAAGCGGTGTTGGATTATGCTCCCAATTGCGATTTGATTATGGCTACTGGGGATTTTATCTCTCAGACATTTGCTTACTTAACAAAGCGCCCCTTTGTCTCCTTTATCTCTTGTCTTTCTGCCCTCTACGAAGGGCGGTTACGACTCAATCCGCTTTTGTGGCACGACCTCAATTCTTCTAGATGTCTGGCAGTTTTCACCAGGGATTCCTATACGGCTGATGACCTGCAACGGCAAGGTATAACTAAAGCTCAGTTTGGTGGCATTCCGGCTTTAGATTGGCTCGTTCCTGTTGGCAAAGACTTGCACCTGAAACCGAACCAAAGAGCGATCGCTCTTTTGCCAGGGTCACGGATGCCTGAAGCTGCGCGAAATTTCTGTTTGCAGTTGCAACTGGTGGTAGAAATCGCCAAGGTGATGCCTGAATTAGGATTACAGTTTCGTGCAGCCTTGATCCCGGATTTGATCGAACAACTGGACGACATTGCCAAAAGTCAAGGTTGGCAACATCAGCAAGGCGTACTCAGCTATTCTCCTCCAGGAAGTTCTGCTGACGAATCACCGCTTGTGGAAGTGAGATGTTATTCAGATGCCTTTAATGACATCCTATGTTACTCTACCCTCGTCATTGGTATGGCAGGGTTGGCAGTAGATTTAGCTGTAGCGATCGGGAAACCTATCATCCAGATTCCCGGAGAAGGCCCTCAATTTACCTATCGATTTGCAGAGGCGCAAACACGGCTGTTAGGCATTTCTGCCCAAACCATCGGCACCAAGCCAGCAACCCCTGAGATTCTCAAGCAAGCAGCTCGACGAGTAGTCGAGACTTTACAAGATTCAGACTACCTGATTAAGTGCAAAGAAAATGGCCCTGAGCGATTTGGCCCGCCCGGCGCATCTGAGAGAATTGCCCGCTTTCTGCTAACCTATCTAGGAGAAACAGAGTAGAAATTACTGCTGCCAAATTTCAATAATGAAGGTAAGGCATACTTTGCGGCGTTGCCAGAATATAAGCATACAAAATTGAACTATGAAAGTCCGCTCTAGCTACTGGCAACTGTTGCCTTATCTGTGGCCCCAGTGGCCGCTATTAATTCGGGGATTGGCTTGTATCTTAGGATTTGTGTTATTCACCCTAGCAGTGCCCTATTTAGCAGGTAAGGTCGCTTTTTTTATTGGCCAGGGAAATGTTAACCAGATTGCCTACTGGCTCGGACTAGCCACTTTAGTATTTTTGGTTCGAGGGCTTTGTCAATACGGGCAGAATGTCTTTATGATAGCTGCTGCTCTGGAGATGGTTTTAAACTTGCGTAAGCGAGTTTACGCTCACCTGCACAAACTCGGATTGGATTACTTTGAAACCACACAGACGGGAGACCTCACTTATCGCCTAACTGAAGATATCGACCGGGTAGGCGAGATTGTTGATAAGTTATCCCATCAGTTTCTTTCCAATCTGTTGCAGTTAATTGTAATTCCCATTTACATGCTTTACTTGAATTGGCCGCTCACGCTTGCGGGTTTGATTTTGGCTCCCTTCATGGCTTGGTTAATAGGGCTATTTGGTCAGCGATTACTTGTACTATCTCGCCAGAGTCAAAATCAGGTTTCCAATTTGTCGGCGCTGCTAACTGAAGTATTTGGCGGGATTCGTGTGGTTCAGGCTTTTGCAGCCCAAGAGTATGAAGTGAAGCGATTCAATCAGGAAGCAGAACGCAATCGCCAGGCTCAGTATCGCACTCAACAACTCAAATCCATTCAGTTTCCCGTTGTCGGTTTTTTGGAAGCAGTTAGTATTATGCTGCTATTTTTATTGGGAGGATGGCAGATTTCTCAGCATCAGCTGACAGCTCAAGGGTTTATCAGTTTCTTGGCTGCTGTGGCTTTACTGATTCAGCCAATCGACCTAATGATTAGCAATTACAACGAGTACAAACAGGCCGAAGCTTCCGTAGAACGCATCTTTGAACTGATGGCAAAGCAGCCTAGCCTCAGCGAAAAATCGAATGCTAAGGAACTGCCGCGAGTTGCTGGCAAGGTAGAGTATCGTCATGTCAATTTCGCCTACAATCCTGGCCAGCCAGTCCTCAAGGATCTTTGCCTGCACGCTTCTCCTGGTGATGTGATTGCCTTGGTTGGTTCTTCTGGAGCAGGAAAATCGACGTTAATTAACCTTTTACTTCGCTTCTATGACCCCCAGGCGGGTGAAATTCTGATTGATAATATAGATATCCGCGACGTTACACTCACCAGCCTGCGCCGTCAAATTGGGATTGTTCCCCAAGATGTTACCCTTTTTTCGGGAACGATCGCCGAAAACATCGGTTACGGTCAGGAAAAATTAGATTTAGCAGCGATTCAAGAAGCAGCAAAGATTGCCAACGCTCACTCCTTTATCACCCAGTTTTCTCAGGGTTATCATACGTGGGTGGGCGAACGTGGAGTTAACCTATCGGGAGGACAACGCCAAAGATTAGCGATCGCCAGAGCGATCGTCAACAATCCGCGAATTCTCATCTTGGATGAGGCCACCTCTGCCTTGGATTCGGAATCAGAAGCACTAGTTCAAGAGGCGCTGGAGCGAGTCATGCAAAACCGTACCGTGTTTATTATTGCCCATCGCTTGAGCAGCGTTCGTCGTGCTAACTGCATTCTTGTAGTAGAACAAGGACAGGTGGTTGAAGCTGGTACCCACGCCTCCTTACTATCTAAGGAAGGACGGTATGCCCGTTTTTACGCCCAACAGTTTTACTCTACAGATGAGTAGGGCATTGTCAATCAATTTTGGATTTTGGCAGCAATTCCAAATTCAAATTTTGACAGGAGGATCAACTGGGGAGAGGATAGAGGTTCAAGAGTGAGAGCAGAAACACAGAAGCTACTTCAGACCTTGACTGGGAGTCGTGAAGTGCGTCTTGGTTCAATCATACGAAGCATGATCGAGCTTTCCTCTTACCCATTTGGGTGCTTCTCAGGTGTGGTATCAGTAACGGAATCGGGTGCAACGCGATGATCAGTCTATGAGCAGCTTCGCACAGCGATTCTCTCAAGCCTTAAGTTGCGGCTACTGTTTCATTCAAATGCAGTGCTAATCGAAAGAGGGTTCCAAGCTTCGAGTTCAGCTTTCATCGCGTCGAGCTTTTGCACAATCCCATTCGCTGAATCTTCGCCGAGCGCTAATCGCATGGGTGGATCGTCGCTTTCAACCACTTGAATCATCGCGGCAGCAGCTTTTGCTGGATCGCCGGGTTGGTTACCATGCAATGACCGTATGACATCGATCATCTTGCCGCTGGTCTCGGCATAGTCTGTGATCGGATGCTTTGGCGTGACCATTGATGAACCAGCACCATTCGTCCGAAATGCTCCCGGTTCGATCAGCGTCACTTTGATGCCTAAGGGCTTGACTTCCTGTGCCAACGCTTCCGAAGCTCCTTCGAGCGCAAACTTGGTTGCACTATAGACCCCAAGTCCACTCAAAGAAGCCACACCAGCAAAAGAGGAAATATTGAGAATGTGACCACTGCGTTGCTCCCGCATGGTCGGTAGCACGGCACGAATCATGCTCAATGCACCAAAGAAATTCGTTTCAAATTGCTGTCTAATGTCGTCGTCGCTCAATTCTTCAATTGCGCCCATTGCAGCATAACCTGCATTGTTAACTAGGACATCAATGCGATCGTACTGATCCAATGCCGACTCGACCGCAGCTTGAACGTTTTGTAGATTCGTCACATCTAGACGAACCGGATGAATTATCTCTGGGTATTGTTGAGTGAGATCATCCAGTTGTTCGGGTTTTCGAGCCGTGGCGACGACGCGATCGCCTCCTTTGAGAACAGCCTCAACTAGCGATCGACCAAAGCCACTAGAGCTACCTGTAATCAACCAAACTTTAGCATCAGAATTTGTCATGATTTGTTCCTTGTGAATGTAGAGTGAGGTAAATGAAGGATTGGAAACGGCGATTGTCCGTCTTTTTGAGTTGCGATCGCTTTCTGCAGAACAGCAACGGCAGCATCAACGGAGTGAACCTTTGTACAGTCATGTTATGGCTCTTTGATATAGAAATTTAAGAATAGGGTATGTTGCCATTGTTTTCCTCTCTAATTAGGCTGATCGTTGAAGCTCAATCCCAAGAGTTGGTATAACGAGACACTTGCAGCAATTCCAAATTCAAATTTTGACAGGAGGATCAACTGGGGAGAGGATAGAGGTTCAAGAGCGAGAGCACAAACATGGAAACCCTGCCCCTCATCTATATTTGATATGAAGTCTGGCTGATCATTAGGGAGCATCCCAAATGTGTAAAAACATATTTTGTCATTGCGTTCGCCCTTGGCGTTCCCGCAGGGTACGTAATGAAATGGAGCGTTCGCGGAGCGTCTCGTAGAGAAGCAATCGCAACATCTAGACTTTGCGATTGCTTCATTCCGCTACCCTTCGGGAACGCCAAGGGCGAACGCTTCATTCGCAATGACAATAGACCTCTTGCAAAAGTCCCAAAATCAGGTATGTCATTCTGTTCGCGCAGCGTTCCCGCAGGGTACGAAACGCAGTGGAGAGAAGAATCTCACTAGATGTATCGCTCCGCTTAATATGACAATTTAAGCATTTATGCAAGAGGTCTAATCTATTATCTTGGTAAATTTGCAAAATTGGGATGCTCCCGATCATTGGAGGTGTCCGCTGCGGAATTTTGATTTGGAGATTTCTTTTTCAAATCAATATCCCAGCAATACAAGCGGTGATAAAACCTGCTAGCAATCCGCCAATCATTGTCCTTACACCCATGCGAGCTAAATCATGCTGACGATTAGGCGCTATCCCAGTAATGCCGCCAATGGTAATACCAATTGAACCGATATTTGCAAAATTACATAATGCGTAAGTCGCAATAATAATTGCACGTTGGGAAATCTTCCCACTTTCAATTAGTGCCTTCAAATCCAAAAAAGCAATAAACTCATTGAGAATTGTCTTTGTACCCAATAAAGCCCCAACTTGCCGACAATCAGCCCAAGGTACGCCCATCAGCCACGCCACAGGAGCCATGAGAAAAGATAAAATCCACTGTAATGAGAGTTGCTGTAGACCCACAAATGCGCCCAACCATGCCAGTAACGCATTCAGGGCGGCTAATAATCCTAAAAAGGCAATAATCGTCACCCCAACATTAACTGCTAACTTTACACCGTCAAGCGCTCCGGTAGTAGCAGCATCAATTACATTTACATAATTGGTTTCTACATTCACTTTTGCCTTACCAGCCGTCTCGGATACTTCTGTTTCTGGGTAAAGTAATTTTGATACCAGCAACGATGTGGGAGCTGTCATAAAGAAGGCAGCAATCAGGTGTTCTGCTGGTATGCCAAAGGAAAGATACGCTCCTAGTACTCCACCGGCAATTGTGGCAAAACCACCCGTCATCAAGGCATGGAGTTCTGATTGCGTCATATTCGCTATATAAGGTTTAACCATCAGCGCTGATTCTGTTGGCCCCAAAAAGATGTTACCTGCACAAGATAAAGATTCAGAACCGGATGTTTTCATCGTCTTGATCATTACCCACGCCACCAGATTTACGATTTGCTGTAAAATGCCGTAGTAATATAAGACGCTAATAAAGGCAGAGAAAAAGATAATTGTCGGCAACACTTGGAAAGCAAAGAAATGATCCTTAAAATTTTCTCCAAAGACAAATTTAGCACCGACATCAGAAAATGCTAAAAATTGGCTGACAATATCTCCCAGAGATTTAAACACATTTAAACCCCAAGGAGTTTTAAGAATCACTAGCGCAAATGCAAACTCCAATCCCAAGCCCCAAGCCACTATTCGCCAACGCACCGCACGCCGATTAACAGAGAAGGCGTAGGATATACCAATAAAAACTAAAATTCCTAACGCAGAAATGACGCGTTCCATATTGACTCCCGTCCATGTATTGCTAAGGCACTTGGTCACAAAGCATACACAAAATCCGCCTGGTTTTGGGGCTTTTTAGTCAATTACTAAAGTTTTAATCCTGTAAAGATGAATTTAGCGATCGCACATCAAGTTATTGTAGAAAAACATCGTGCCACTCTGGAGGTTAATTCTGTACTTGACTTTTTACGGTACTAAGCTGTTCCACAAAAACCAAAGTATATATTGGGCGCGCGAGACGCCCACCCCACAATAAATGTACAATTTCAGATTATGCAAACTAGATGTGGTTTAGCTTATTTCCAAAAATCTTTGCAACAAATAAATCGATTGTGATTCATTGATTTGATAAGGGTAAGCAAATGGTGAAACAAGTTCTGCCTGGCTGCGACTCAAATGAGAGCGTACCGTGATGGCGATTTTCTATAATCCGGCGAACGGTTTCCAAACCGAGTCCTGACCCATGCCCCACTGATTTGGTGGTGAAGAAAGGTTCAAAAATGCGGGTTTTAATTTCAGGTGGAATTCCACTACCAGAGTCAATAATGTCAATATGAGCAAAGCGATCGCAATGGCTAGTTGTAATTTTCAGCAGTCCCTTACCATCCATTGCATCAATAGCGTTGTCAATTAAGTTCGTCCACACCTGATTAAGTTCACTGCCATAGGCAAGCATTTTCGGAAGCTGTTGATCGTAATTGCGTTCAACTTGGACACCACATTTGAGTTTATGAGCAAACAATCGCAAGGTATCTTCCAAGCCTTGATGTAGATTTACTTCTTGCTGAATGCCTTGATCGAGGTAAGTATAAGACTTCATCGCTTGCACAAGTTCGGAAATCCTCTGAGATCCTCGCAAACCATGTTTAATCATCGACATGACTTCAAACGAAAGCGATAGCCAGTGCAATCCCATTTCTCGCAATTCGGTGTCGTCGTTGCGCCAACGTTCCATGAGCTGCTCCAGGGTTTCGACCTCAATACCGCCTTCTGCTAAAGGTTCCGCTAATTTCCATGCTTGGTTCACACCATAGTCTTCTAACCATTCCAGCAATATGGCTTCGCGATCGCTTGATGTCACAGGATCTAGGCGATTATTCAGAATCACATCATAGCCCTGATCGCGTACTCTCAACCAGTGTTGAGTATGCGCTTCCTCAACATTACGTTGCCCATAAACTAAGTTCATTCGTTGTAACTCTAGGATGGCGGCTGGCATTTCCTTTAAAGTCCGAACCAGGGCTGCGGCTGGGTTGTTGAGTTCGTGAGCTAGACCAGCGGCAAGTGTCCCTAAAGCTGCCATCTTTTCCCGCCCACGAATGAAAGACTCTAGCCCCCGGACACGACGTTGCATAATCCGGAAAATCATCCGTTCAAAATCACGACATTCATGCAGCAGTTTGCAAAAGTCTTCTCCTTTTACTTCATAAACGCTGCAATTTGTCAACGCCCGGAATGTCACAGGTGCAGGTTCATCTGTGAGTACTGGAATTTCACCAAAAAAAGATGGGGCTTCGTGTTGCCCGATCGGAATTTCAACTCCTTCTGTGCGCCTGGTGATATTAATTTTACCTTTAACTAGGATAAATAAACCGCGTCCAGGGTCTCCCTCATGCGCCAACATTTCTCCAGCGCTAAGTTCAATTGTTTGAGCGCGATCGCAAACCCACTGCAATCGCTCTTTGGGAAGCTGTTGAAACGGGTCTAAGTTAATTAATTCCTCAACACATAACATCAATGAACCTCCTTAAAAGGGCAGGGGGGCAGGGGAGCAGGGGAGAGGGTTGCAGATTTTACTTAAACAGCTTAGTATTCGCCGCTTCAGCTAAACATTACTTAGGTAACGGTGAACGAATTGAATGGCGATCGAACCTTCTCCCACACCGGATGCTACCCGCTTAATTGAGCCGTAACGCACATCTCCAGCTGCAAAGATACCAGGAACGCTGGCTTCTAATAGGAAAGGAGAGCGTTCCAAATGCCAACCTGGGGGAGATTTGCCATTATGCATCAAGTCGGGCCCCGTTAAAATAAACCCCTGAGTATCGCGTTGAATAACGCCATCAAGCCAATCTGTTTTGGGGCTAGCTCCGATGAAAATAAACAGCGATCGCACCGGCACGGTTTCGGTTTGTCCAGTCTTGGCATGGGCAATCACAATTGCTTCTAAATATTCCTCTCCCTTCACTTCCACGACGCTGCAACCTGTGCAAACTTGGATATTTTCAGTAGCGGCAATTTGGTCAATCAAGTATTGCGACATACTCGATGCTAGTGACTCTCCCCGCACCAATATGATCACTTTGCTGGCATACTTAGAAAAGTGCATTGCTGCCTGTCCAGCAGAGTTCGCCCCGCCTACCAAGTAAACCTCTTCGTTGGTACAGGCGATCGCCTCAGTCATGGCAGCACCGTAGTAAATTCCTGCCCCTGTCAGTTTCTCGGCTCCTGGGACATTTAACCAACGGTAGGAAACGCCCGTTGCAACTAAAAGTGCATGGCAACTAATCTCGCTGCCATCCGCTAATTGCAGAACCCGATAAGGATTTTGCAGTCGAACCCCGGTTACTACTTGAGGTGTGAGAATCTCCACCCCAAATCGCCGCGCTTGGGTAACTCCCCGCCTTGCCAAATCACTGCCACTCAAACCAACAGGAAACCCTAGATAGTTTTCAATCCGCGAACTAGTGCCTGCTTGTCCCCCTGGCGCTTCACGCTCAATTAAGACAGTACTCAATCCCTCAGAAGCGCCATAGACGGCGGCTGCTAGTCCGGCAGGGCCAGCACCCACGATCGCCAAGTCATAAAAGGGGCGCTCTGCCTGAGTTTGCAGTCCAATTTTGGCAGCAATCTCTAAATTGGATGGTTGAATTAATCGGGAACCATCGGGAAACAGCACCAAGGGTAATTGCTGTCTACCATCAGCTTGTGCGTATTCCACCAGTTTTGCGGCATCTTTCGCCAGTTCAATATCCAACCACTTGAATGGAATTTGGTTACGCGCCAAAAAGTCTTTCACGTGATGGGAAAAAGGCGACCAGCGATTACCAATGACTCGAATGCCTTCAAAGGGTGGGCGGAATGCTGATAGCCAATCATCTAGCAAATCATCTAAAACAGGATATAGCCTCTCTTCTGGTGGATTCCAGGGCTTGAGTAAGTAATAATCCAGTCTGGCACTATTAATTGACTTAATGGCAGCATCCGTATCTGCATACGCCGTCAGCAAAGCACGTTTCGCGTCAGGAAAGATGCCTTTTGCCTGTTCCAGGAACTCCACACCTCCCATTTGAGGCATACGTTGATCCACCAAGAAGAGAGCAACTGCTTCATTCCGTAATTTTAGTTGCTGCACCATGTCCAGAGCAGTAATACCGGAATCTGCCCTGACAATCCGGAAGCGATCGCCATACTGATGCCGCAAGTCTCGTGACACTGCTTGCAGCACTTCTGGATCATCATCGACGGTTAAAATTGCTGGTTTCGCCATAATTACTATTACTCAACAATTGCAGTGCCTAGTCGTTATCTTCAAAAATCTGTCGTCAAAATATTTACTGTTTAACCAGTTGCTTTAAACGAAGGTATGCCTCTTCTGGTGTCAGTGGTTGTGATTGACTTTCATTAGGAATATAGAATACCCAGGTATCAGGAAAGTAATGCACCACAAAACTTGGAATCAAACCCGATGTTAATGCTTGCTTTGCCAATTTCTCAGTTTGTTCCTCTAAACTTAGTTGGTCATGAAATGAGTGTTCAGCCATACTTTTTCATCTCCCTGCACTTTATTTGACCCTGGAAGAACGTTCAACACCAGCATTGCACAGAATCACTTCAGATGATTTACCATTCACCATGTTCCAGAATGAGCTTGAGAATATTTTGCTAGTAGACTCCGCAAGATACTATCTAATGGCGTATCCCAAAACCCACTCATGCGGTATTTGTCCCCAAATAATTTCAAATATGCTTTCGTAGAGAATCATAAAACTATTTTGGTCATTCACGTTAATCTGAAATTGGATTGAATAAAGGAGTAGGGCATTCCTTCCGGGAAGCAACGCGATTTTGTGATCATTCTGCGTACAAGGCAGGAGGCAGAAGGTATCCAAGACTTAAGCTTTTGACTGCTTGACACTAAAGCACAGTTGAGCGGCAGCAAGTAACCTCAAACTCTTGCAAACCGAAGCCAGTGGAGTGTTCGCGGTAGCGTCTAGTAGAGAAGCAATTGCAAAAACTGAAATTACTTCTCTAAAAGACGAAAGCGCGAATACTTCGTACCCTTCTCTTGGCAAAGACGCTACGCGATTGGGTTCTCCAGAGGCTCATCAATTTATTTTTTCTGCTCATTGACCTCTTGTTTTAGTTGCTGAAACCTAGCTGTAACACCACCATCCTTAGAAATAGCAAAGTCCTTTAGTACAGCGGGCGCGTAAATAGCACAAAGTCGAGCCAGTCGCTTGGGCGGGTTTCCCGACTTGGGCGTTAGCGTAGCGGTAGCGACGCAGAAGCGTCACTGGCGTTGAGCGGCGGTTCCCGCCGTTGGCGTAGCCCGCCTTCAGCATCAGTTAGCGCAGCCTCTTCGTTAGCGAAGCGGTAGCGTTCGCGCAGCGTCTCGTAGAGAGGAACGAGCGTCCGCAGGAGCGTCACTTTGCAAGACGAGCAGACTATTGAAAAGCCCTAAAGAGCTTATTCCATAATACTTTTGAATGAGTGACTTTTGCCTTGCGGTACTAGTCTATTGAGCAAACCAGAGTTAAATAATAAAACAATGGCAATGACTATAAACGCCTACGCACCATCTACAACCTGTACATCTACTGTTGCATAATTATCACGGACGGCAATCAATACATTCTGGATGGTGAAACTTACCATATTTAACCTTGATTAAGTAATTGTATTTTCAACTAAATTTCAAGTTACAAAATAGAAAATGGTGTTGGGTATTGCAATTTTATGAATTTGCCTTTTCGGACATTGGGAGTTGCGCCAAATGCGTGGACAGTGAATGATGCGATCGCAGATATCACTCGTCCTCAAAAGACCCCACAACCCGTTATTTTATCAACAGAAACTAAAACCCTGCATTTAGACTTGGCAAAAACTGCTATCCTCGTCATTGATATGCAAAACGACTTCTGTCACCCTGATGGCTGGTTAGCGCATATCGGCGTGGACGTAACTCCAGGGCGTCAGCCTATTGAACCTTTGAACAACTTACTTCCAGAACTGCGTGAGGCTGGTGTTCCAGTCATTTGGGTAAATTGGGGGAATCGTCCCGACTTGCTCAATATTAGTGCTGGTACGCGTCATGTCTATAATCCCACAGGTGAGGGTGTGGGATTAGGCGATCCACTGCCAAGCAATGGTGCTAGAGTACTCATGGCAGGTAGTTGGGCAGCGGCAGTAGTAGACGAACTAGAACAGATTCCCGAAGATATTCGTGTAGATAAATACCGGATGAGTGGGTTTTGGGATACACCATTAGATAGTATCTTGCGGAATCTGGGAAGGACAACATTATTTTTTGCTGGTGTTAATGCTGATCAATGTGTGCTAGTCACATTATGTGATGCCAACTTCTTAGGATATGACTGCGTGTTAGTTAAAGACTGTACCGCTACCACTTCTCCTGAATATTGTTGGCTGGCGACATTGTACAACGTCAAACAATGCTTCGGTTTTGTCACTGACTCGCAAGCAATTTTAACAGCGCTGCAAAAGAGTGAGGAGTAGGAGAGACGCGATTAATCGCGTCTGTACAGGTGATGAAAGTGATTTAGACATACAACTAACAACTGAATATTCAGGACTTGGATTTTAGGAATTTTCATACCCATCAATAACTTCAAAGGGGATAAATAAATGAACGCTACTCGTTGTGTAATTCCGGTGATCAAATCTCCCAAAGATTACCAAGTATATCGCATCAGTCCCAATGACTCTAATCGATTAGCAATTATCTTTGATTCGACAAATGCTAATACTTCCTTGACTTGCTGCATAGAAATTTTTGATGTTGGTGGACAAACACCGCCAAATCGCCATCAGTGGGCAGTGGAAATGTTTTTTGTTCTCAAAGGGGAAGCGATCGCTATGTGTGACGGCAAGACTACCACGATCAAAGCTGGAGATAGTTTATTGGTGCCTCCCACTGGGACTCATTTGATTAAAAATACTGGTTCTACTCGTTTGTACACGTTAACTGTTATGGTTCCCAATGAAAACTTTTCGGAATTGATTCGCAGTGGTATTCCGACGGAGCTAGATGCAGAAGATATGGCAGTACTGGGGAGATTAGATGCTTTGATGCCTTGTTAAAGATATTTGAAACTTCTCTCTAAATTTCTTTCCTACAAAGCTACGGTGTACACACAAGTTTTGCCGTAGCTATATCTTTATTACAGCAGTTTTCATGTATTTGAACCACATCTATCGTAGGGGCACAGCAATGCTCATTGGTGTCAACTTAAACAAAAAGTAAGCAAAAGATGTAATCTCAGAACATCTTGATTGATGTTCTTAGTGATACATCATGAGCACAAAACGTCCAGCGCGAAAAGGCAACCCAGACCTGCGGCAACAAAAACATGTACCAGCGCCACCAATCGAAGAAATTGAAAAACAACTATATTCATTGCTATCACCAGCTAGCTTCAAGCCACTCAAGTTATATTCAGACAAGGACGAAAAAAAACTGCGATCACGGATACTAACATTGCCTGTAATGATGGCAGTAGTATTAAGTTTGGTATATCGGCAGATAGCCGGATTAAGGGAAGTGCAACGAGTACTCAACGAGGAAGGATTATTGTGGGTAGGTCGAATTGAAGTGAGTGCTCAAGCAATATCAAAAAGACTTAGAACACTACCAATAAAATTGTTGACGCAGATTTTTGAGCAAGTAATTGAGAGAATTCAACAGCCAGATAACAATACGGCTATAGAGCCAAAATGGCTCCATGTGAATCAAAGATTTACAGCCATCTGGATTGCCGATGGTTCGACCTTAGAAGCACTCACAAGGAAACTCAAAGCACTCCAAGACACAGAAAAAACTGTGGCAGGAAAAATAATGATGGTGGTGACAGCATTCACTCACAACCCAGTCACAGTCTGGTATACGCCTAACAGCACAGCCAATGATAAAACTTGGTGTGACAAGTTACTAGAACACTTGCCAGTGAATGGATTATTAATCTTTGACTTGGGATTTTTTAAATTTCCTTGGTTTGATGAATTCACAAATGCCAACAAGTTTTTTGTCACAAGATTGCGAAATAAAACTGCCTACACAGTACTTTGTTGTTTGAGTAGTGGTCAATTCTATCGTGATGAAATTATCAATATGGGTGAATACCGCTCGAATCCTTGTCAGCAGCAAGTCCGCTTAGTTTCTGTGTTGTGGGGTGCAACTTGGTATTACTATCTGACTAATGTAGTTGACCCACAAATGTTATCTGCACAGCAAGTCTGTGAATTATATCGTCGTCGTTGGCGTGTTGAAGACGCATTTTTGCTGACAAAAAGGCTTTTGGGTTTGGCTTATATCTGGGTTGGTGATTCCAATGGCGTACAAATCCAAATTCTGGCTACTTGGATTTTTTACGCTGTTCTCAATCAATTATGCATTGATGTAGCGTTCGCGAAGCGTGTGCGAAGCACTCTCGCTCTCAACCAACCCTTAGACCGCATTTCTACAGAAATGGTCTTTCGTGGCTTATACCATTTTTCCCAAGCTGTTATCCGTGGTGATGCTAGTGATGCTGTTCCTTATCTTGTGGAACGTCAAAAGCTGTTTGGATTAGTCAAAACCAGGCGTAAGCGTCATCGACAGATTGACGCTTACACTCAACAAATTTGGGCTTTATCTTCTTAAGTTGACACCAATGAGCAATGCTGTGCCCCTACCGCGTGGTCTATTTACCTGAAAATAGCTGTAATAAATGAAATCTCACATTGCGCTTCTATCCCGCCTCCCCTGCTCCCCCTGCTCAAGAACAGCCTGCCTTAACAGATATAGCGGTTCTCGAATGGATGCAATACACTTTGACCTCTCTCCAAACCTCTCTCCTAAAAGGAGAGAGGCTTTGAATTTTATTCCCCAACGCTAGTAGGGAAGGGGCTGTTCTTGTTAGGTCTGTATTACACTTAGCCCAGAAGCGCTATAAATTTCCACAAAGCCAAGCGTATTGCACTATCTAGTCCGCAACAACTGCACGAAAGTATTACTCACCGTGTTGTCTTTGGTGTCGGCGGCGTATTGAATCAATTCTTCCCGCAGTTTTTTGGCTGCATCTATCTCAAGTAAGGTTGTTAGCAAGAAATAAACGCCACGAAATCGGGGGTCGCCCATTCTATCAACTAATAGTCCTTCGGCAGCATCAGTTTCGCCGAGAAAGTTTTGCACGAGAAAGAAGTCCATGATTTTATCGTGGCGGAAGTACCATTCTTTCTGAGCTTCGCCTTTTTTATCTTGCCACTGACGGCTGACTACCATTTTGTATTTCTCGTCTGACAAAGACATGGCAACTTGGAAAAATTCATCTGCGGGTAAAGCTTGTTTGTCTTCGAGTCGCATTTGGTAGACGGCGGCTGAGAATTTTTTTAAGGGAAATTCTTGATTCCATTCTTTGAGGTATTCTGCCGCCATTAAATTGTATTGCTGTTCTTGTAGGCGAAACAAGTTTGGATATTTACCTTGTGATAACATCAGCGCTACCACTGTTAAATCCATTGGATTGGAAAGAGTTCGTTGGGCAGCGTTTAACTCTTCTTTGGCTTGCTGGTTATTGAGGACTTCTGTTAAATAATTGGTGCAGGCTTTGGCGTAATCATCGCCTTGAACTTTGGCATCTTGGGGGAGTCGCGGCTGACGGGATATCAAAAATTCTTGAATTTGTTGTTGCTCAAGGGGTTGCAAGTAGTATATTTTTGCTGTTGAGGGCGGTGTCCACTCTAGGGGCTGGGTAGTCATTATAATGTTGCCCCGGAAATAGCTTTCGACAAACTGGCAGATTTTTGCCCGTGTGTCGGCGGTGACTTCGTTGAGTCCGTCGATGCAGATGTCAATCGCACCACTGTAAATCAGGTTTTTTAGGAAGTCGGCATCTTTGGCTTGGCCGTGTAGCTTGTCTTGGATTGCCTCAATTACGCCTTTATTACACTTTTGGGCGGGGAGATAGACAAGAATTCGCTGGGAGTTTTTGACAAGATGGCGCAAAAACATCGACTTGCCTAAACCAGAATCGCCTTCTAAGACAATTTGCCCTTTGATACTGGGTAATGCTGTGGTAACTGGAAGGATTTCTTCGGAATTGGGAATTTTAACTCTGGACTCTGGGAAGTATGTTTTGTCATTAAAGTTATCTAAGCCGGCATCGGCTAATAGAGAAGGCTGGAACGGCTCAAAGAGTTTGCGGCGCAGGAAGGGAACCCAGGCGAGGAGAAAGCCGACATAGCCGATACCGAGAATTCGGCGTACCCACGGGTTCCAAAAGAAGATGGCTTGGACTTGGGGGAATTTGGGGTAGGCAAAGATCAGGGCTAGCCAAAAGGCAGCATGAATGAGGATGGTGTTTCTAGCAAGGACGAACCACCGCCACACTTTCAATTTATCTATTGCTGACTGCACGGCATTAGCGTTGGTAGAGTGGACTTGTTCCAGGTTGCTGTAATGGTTTTGCAGTAAGACAATATTCTGTAATTTCCAAGTCACGTTTTTGTTAGTTGTAACTTCCGAGATTTGCTTGGCTAAGTCGTTGCGTAAGCGTTCTAGCCCTTGACTACTATTGCAAACTTGCAGGAATACGTTGAGGGTTTTGACGCCTTCATCGTGTGTGAGCTTGTCAGGAACTACTTGAGGAGAGCCAAGCCATTTTAGTAGAGTTTTCACCTCCTCAGTGCCTCCACTCAGGAAATAAGTAAGAAAACGCCAATCTAGATATTCTAAACTTCCAGGTTCATAAACATTATTCAGAATTACAATAACTTCCTTTAACTCCAGTTTTCTGATCTTGCCCAATGCCACTGCCGCACGTGACCGAAGGTTGGCGTCCACCTTTTCATCCTTGAGGAAATTGAGGATGTCAGGGACGTAGTTAGCCGCCGCTGACCCCAGGTTGCCCAATGCCACTGCCGCACCTGAACGAACGTCGGGGGACACCTTTTCATCCTTAAGGATTTTGGCAGCTTTTTGAGCAATTTCCTCTGGCTTCTTGCCGACAGATTTTAAATCTTTGAGATTATATTCACCTAATTGGTAGAGAGCATATTCCTTAACTTTGTCGTATCCATCATCAAGGGCTGCTGATATACCGTTAATTTGCCAATCTTGGGGTTTGGGTTTAGGTTTTTCTTTGGCGCTTACCCAAGGCAAACAAAGGAAAAGAGTTAGAAGTAGGGTAAAACAGAAAAGGAAAAAGAGCGAGAGCTTGCTGGTGTGACGGGGTATGGTGAGCATAATTGGGGGCAAGGCGGCAGATTACACGCGGTTATGGGTATAATAACAACCTTGCAATTTCTAATTCCTGATTGAGAGTCTTTAATGCTTGGGGGCGAGTATTAAAGACTCATTAACGAAGCTCTGAGGTTCATTCACAAAGCTCTGAGGTTCATTCACAAAACTCTGAGGTTCATTCACAAAGCTCTGAGGTTCATTGACGAAGCTTTGAGGTTCATCGACAAAGCTCTGAGGTTCATTGACGAAGCTTTGAGGTTCATCGCCGAAGCTCTGAGGTTCATTAACGAGTATTAAAGACTCATTTAACGTAAATTTAACAAACCTCTTGCTGCCTTGAACTTTAGTTCAAGTCTGTCCCTCTCTGAGTCGGAGCTACAGTGTACACACAAGTCGAAAATATTAGTCTGTCAAGGAATAATTGACGAGTACATTCTCTGTAGAGACGGCGATTTATCGCGTCTCTCTAACGTGCCAGTTTTTAGACGCGATAAATCGCGTCTCTACATGAGGATCTGGCAATGTTTACAGGTTATGAATCAGATGCAGGTTTTGTAGGTTTACTTTTAATCGCTTTAAACCGTTCACCTAATTGTTCAGCAATAGTTTTTAATCCTGGAGTTTTCTTAGCAGCTGTCTTGACGTAATCATAAACAGTCAAACTGCTACCCATTGCTTCGCTACCGACTGCCATTAAAGTATCATCTACTTGTTCTGTCAGTTGTCGCAGTCCAATCAACAGTTCGGTGAGGTTAGCGGCTAGTTGATAATCCCGGATAAACTCATCTAAATCAAAGCTGGCTGGTAAGATTTCCTTGTTAGATTGGGCAGCAATCAGGCTAGTGTTGACAAAAGCTAGTCTTTTATCGCCCATCTTAAATAACTTGCGTCGTTCTTCTGCACTTAGAGTCACGAGAAAAGGCATCTTTGCTTGGATAGTCGCAAAGGCTGCTTTAATTTCTTGGATATCTGCTGGAGAAAGGGAGGCGGTAATGTTTTGGTAAGCCATTGGATATTTACCGTAATGAATCTGTTTGTTATGATTCCCACTGGTAAATGCGATCGCACATCTCAACGTCAACCTGACTTTTCACGGTATTTAGTAGTTTACTAGCACTTGTGTGTACACCGTAGCCTACAAGGACAGGACTTATGCAAAATTATGAAAAAACGAACCGCAAAGGACGCATTCGCGCAGCGTCTCGTAGAGAAGGACACAAAGAAATAAGAGTTTCAGAGAGTTTTTGCGTAAGTCCTAAAGGAGAGAGACTTTGAATTTTCTCCCTTCCCGCGTCGGGAAGGGGGTTAGCAGGGTGGTTTCATACAAGCAGAGAAAAACTAAAACTGGGTTTCAAAGCCTCTCCCCCCGTGGGGGAGAGGTTTGGAGAGAGGGAAAAAGCCATGCTACTTTCACGAGAAATCAAGACTTATGTATTTTTCTTTTTTCGTATGAAACCACCTTGCGCGTCGGGAAGAGGGTTAGGGGGTTAGGTTTCTGAAGTGAAAAGTCAGTTCACCGAATAATTTCCTTAACAACAACAATAAAGCGTTCCATATCAGCGTGGGTAATAGCTCCCATTGTCGAGACTCGGAAGATAGATTGAGCTAAATTTCCCTGTCCAGAATAAATGATATAATCTTGTGCTTTCAGTTGGTCGTGAAATTCTTCATAGCTAAAACCGTTTGGCAAATAGTAGGCATTTAAGACAACGGATGAACTGCCAAGAGGAAGTAGGGGTTTAATTCCAATTGAGGCTAACCCGTCTTTAACTAAGCTGGCAAGTTGGTTGTAATGGCTGTGTCTGGCACGCCAACCCCCTGCTTCTGCCATTTCTTGCAAAGCTTCTGTTAAAGCATAAAATGTCTGTACTGATTGCGTAAAAGGTGTGCCGCCTCGGTCTTGCTGCTGGCAATAGGTTCCTAAATCTAAATATAAGGTGCGGGGGATTGTGTCTACTGAGGGCAGTGCATCCCGTCGCAGGATGACGAAGGAGGTTCCTGGGACACCATGCAGACATTTATTGGCTGTCGCAGCGCAAGCGGTGATTCCCCAATCTGCAAAATTCAGTTCCTCGGCACCAAAGCTGCTGACTGCATCCACTAGGAGTTTGATGCGGCGTTCTTGACAAATTGGCGCAAGTTCCTGCAAATTATTTAGGCGACCGGTAGTAGTTTCGTGATGGACGACAGCAAGGTGGGTGATGTCGGTGTTTTCATCCAGGAGTTTGACTAAACCGTTGATATCTATTTCGGCATTCCAGGGATGAGAAAGTGTGATGTAATTAATGCCGTGGATTTTGGCGATTTTGGATAGTCGTTCGCCATATACACCGTTTTCAATTACTAGTAATTTCCCATCTTTGGGTACTAAACTGCTGATCATCGCTTCCATCGCTGCGGTACCAGAACCCGTGAGGAGAACTGCTGCCCAGCGATTGCCTTCAAGATCATAAACTTGAAGTAGCTGTTCGCGGATTTTGCTTTGAAGTTGAGAAAATTCTACTTCACGATGACACAAATCGGGACGCAACAGGGCATTTCTGACGCGATCGCTCAAATTGACGGGGCCGGGATTTAGTAAAATCATTAGCAAAGAGACGTGATTAATCGCGTCTGTACAGGAGTTAGGAGTAGAGACGCGATTAATCGCGTCTGTACAAAAGTTAGAATTTTATTGGCAGTTGGAACCAATATGTTTCATGAAGCGTTGCAAAACTGCTTCCGGGGTAATATTGGGTCGGGGTAACTTTTCTAAAGTTCCGGGACGGATTTTCAGATGAGCGAATTTAGGTTTAGTGTTGGTATCTGCGGTAAATAAGGCATCTAAAAGGGCGGGGTCGTCTCCGGCTAATGTAACGCCATAACCGCACGCTTCGGCAATTTTGGCAAAGGAAATACCCGCAGAGACTGTGGCTTGTGCGCCTGTGGAATCGTGGACTTCATTATCTAAAAGAATATGGATCAAGTTAGCACCGCCATAAGTGCCGATAGTAGCAAAATTACCCATTCGCATCAGTGCTGCCCCATCGCCATCAATTACCACTACCTTCAGGTCTGGACGTGCTAAGGATAGTCCCAATCCCATTGAGGAAGCACAACCCATTGACCCGACCATATAAAGATGATTGGCGCTGTCTTTGCTGGCGAAGAGTTCGCGTCCCGTGTATCCGGTGGTGGCAATTACTACAGTGTTTTCGGTATCGGTAAGTTCCACAATCCGAGCCAATGCTTCGCTGCGAGAAACGCGTTGTTCTTTGTGATCCCGAAAAAAGCTTTGCTGAATATGAGCGCTACTACTATTTTCTCGTTCGGGGATAGAAGAACGGGTGAGTGCATGGGGTGCAATCGCTCCTTTACGCATAATTAGAGCATAAGGACAGCACTCTTGTTGCATGTAGGCTGTAGCTCTTGTCATAACTGGTTCTATTTCTGCTGCGTTTGTGGGAAAAAATTCCCAAGGTATAGTCATTGTTTGCAACAATTTATCTGTGATTTGCCCCATCAGTTGATGTTGCGGTTCATCTTGCAACAAGCGATCGCCTCGCAGGGTACAAATCAGCAGCAGCGGAATCCGAAAGATATAATTTAAAGAGGTTAGCGGGTTAACAGCATTCCCCAAACCAGAGTTTTGCATCATTACTACGGCTGGTTTACCAGCAATTGCTGCTCCGGCTGCGATCGCCACAGCATCTCCCTCATTGGCTGCGGAGATATATCTAAGTTGAACGTCATTGATGACGTAGTTAATAAAAGGCGTCAGAAAAGAACAGGGTACGCCAGTGTACCACTCAAAGCCTAGATTACGCGCAGCTTCTACAAATTCCTCTGCCTGGAGCATAATTAAAAATTTACAGTAATTTTTGAGATAGGGAGCGGGAAATTGAGAGGAAAGATTATTACTTCGACCTTTGAACTCGGAAGTTCGACCTTTTTACTCGGAACTCCGACCTTTTAGCTCGAAACTTCGACCTCTGAACTCAGAACCTCAACCTCAGAATAACGTGAGTTCGACGGCTTATGTGGTGTTCGCCTAACAAAATAAATCAAAAAACCTCTCCCTGGTTTTACTACGCAAAACCGTCCCTCTCCGAATCGGAGAGGGACAGAGTTGAACTTTAGTTCAAGTCAGGGAGAGGTTCATTGAACTCACCTCAGAATACAAAGCCTCAAGCTTAGAACTCCTAACTCTCCACTCCCTATTGTTTCAATTGAAAAGCAAGGTCAAGATCATCTAAAGAATTAACATCTAACCAGTTACCACGAATATAAAGTACCTTGATCGGTTTCCCTTGCTCGATTAAATAATTGCATAATTCTGGCAAACCCAGACTGTTGAATTCCGGTCGTTTTTGCAATTCATTGAGTGCTTCACTCAGCCACTGTCTACCTTGACTCCGTAGGCGCAGCATCCCAATCCAGCGACCGCTAGATTTCCCCAATTGCGTTTGCATTGTTTTAGAAACGTTCAACAGCTTGACATCCTGTCCAAACAGAGAAAGGTCGTCTGGAATTGAGCAATAAGCGTAGTCAGGTGAACCGCTAATAGACTTGCTGTTGGCCACAGAATCAACCACAGCCACAATTTCTCCGGGACATTCTAATAAATCCCGCAGGATGTAGCTTCTAAATAGTAAATCGCCGTAAAGCACCAGCATTTCGTCGCTGAAGCTGGTTTGAGCGCAGGCTAAGGATGCTAATTCTCCTGTTGTTTCATAATCTGGGTTGCGGATGACTAAAGTCCCCGGAACATCTATAGTTTCTGCTTTGTAACCCGCGACAACGGTAATATCGTTGATGGCAAGTTTTTTGAATTTGTCCACCAATAACCTAAGTAAGGGTTTACCTCCAAGGGGTAACATTACTTTTGGTTTATCTTGCGTTAACCCTGCTAATTCTTGGCCTCTGCTAGCAGCCAAAACGATCGCTTGGGTATCGTGGCGTCCATTGTTGAAGTAGCGTTTTTCAGCTTCTTGGAGTTCATCAGCCCCCTGTAGCCGGAAAATTTCTTTCACAGGCGCAATATCATCTTCAATGTTGATTAAAGTTTCGCTGGCTTTGACTTCGCGGGCGATCGCTTGCATACTAGCAACAGCAGCTCGAATCAGATGATTTGCCCAGATGACTAAATTAACTTCAGCTTTGCGAAAGACATCGGTAGCAGTGCTGTAATATTTGGTCGGTATAATCACTAACGGGGAACGGCCCGCCCACTCTTTGGCAAAGGCTAGCACTTGGTCAGGACGCGATGATTTACTGTGAATCAGGATGGCGTTGGCTCCGGCTGCATGGTAAGCTTCAGCTCGGCGCATTGCCTCTGAGAGATCCCACCCGGCAATCAAAGCTTCGAGTCTGGCGACGATGCAGAAATCTGGGTCTGTCTGACTATCCTTGCCTGCCTTAATTTTGCCGCAGAATTCATCAATATCAGCCAAAGCTTGGCGACTACCGTTGATGAAACTGTTGGTTTTGGGAAAAAGCTTATCTTCAATACAGACTCCAGCAATACCTCGCTGTTCTAACTTCTTAACTAGGCGACGCATATTATTAAAGTTGCCATAACCAGTATCCCCGTCTAATAAGATGGGAATGCTTGTGACATCAGACATGAACTCCAGCATTTCTACAACTTGAGTCCAACTGGCTTCATTATTATCTCGAACGCCATATTGAGCAGAAAGGGCGAGTCCACTGCCCCAAATTCCTTTAAATCCAGCCTCTTCCACAATGCGGGCGCTAATCCCATTGTGAGCTTCCATGATGAAGTCGAGTTGAGGCGATTCTAGTAATACCCGCAGTTGGGCACACTTACTTAATTTTGTAGCGTTGTCAATGGGTGCAAATATTTGATGCATCTATTCTGCTTTTCTCAAACTATATAATATAGGGGTTCTCAATTGGAATACAGACCTAACAAGAACAGCCCCTTCCCTGCAAGAGAAGAGGAGTAAGATTCAAAGCCTCTCTCCTAAAAGGAGAGAGGTTTGGAGAGAGGTCAGACTGTAATGCATCCATAGACGCGTAGCGGCTTCTCGCAGGGTACGATAACCGCTATGAATTAAAATATTTTCAGACATTTTCTGCGACTTCTATCTGAGGTAAAATATCGTTTTGGGCACGTTGAATATCTTGTGGAAAATCGATTTCAAGCCAAGGTAAACCAGTGATATCTTCGTAGCCAAATGTTTCGGGAGTTTCTAACAGCAGATCCCGAATTACTTCTTCATAAGGTTGATCATCCAGTCCATCTGCAACATATTGTTCTGTGCGAGTAGCAATCCGGTGAGCAGCAGCACTCCCAAAACGAAAGAATCCCACTGACTCGCCAATCAAATCATAAGCCAAACCAAGAGCTACTTGTTTGCGAAACTCTACGAGATAATTATCTCTGACGCAAAGCTTTACGGGTTCATCTCCCGGTTCAAAATCCCGATCCAGTAAGAAGCAGTTGGGGATATTTGTCTTTACCAGTCGTTCGATGATGCGGCGATCGTACAATACATCTGCATCCATTAATAATATGTCATCGCCAGCAACTAGATGTTGACGTAAAGTCCAAAGGCTGATAACACTACCTTTAGTGTAGTCAGGATTATAAACTGTACTGACCCAATTTTCGGCTCCTAATGCTTTGATTTCCTCCTGAATTTTTTGTGCTTGGTAACCCACAGCAATCACTACTTCCTCAATTTGGTAATGACGAAGATAGTTAAAATGGCGCTCTAATAGAGATTTGCCGTTAAATTTCAGTAAGCATTTGGGTTGGATTTGCCCATCTTTACCTAAGCGTCGTCCAACGCCAGCAGCTAATATAATTGCCTTCATCGTCAAGTCACCAACAAAGCTAAAATACCAGGAAATCTGGAAATTTTCCCAGTATTTATAATGACTGCTTTTTGCTCAAGACAATATTTGTTAATTAATTCTTAACATGGAAGAAACAGTAACTCTGTATCGCCCCACTGGCCCAAAAGAGCTAGAACTAGTTAAGCAAAGCGACTACACCAAATGGCCACCGAGACTACCTGAACAACCAATTTTTTATCCAGTTACAAACGAGCAGTATGCCCAGGAAATTGCGACTAAATGGAATATAAGGGACAGTGGCGTAGGTTATGTTACACGGTTTGAGGTTAAGAAAGTTTTCATGGATAAGTATGAAGTTCATCAAGTTGGGGCTTCATATCATACAGAATGGTGGATTGCAGCCGAAGAACTGGAAGAGTTAAACAGCAACATTGTGGGTAAAATCGAGGTGATTGGGGAATATAAAAGCTAATTGCCCCAAATGCGAAACACTTGACGAAAACCAAAATAGGCGATCGCATCTTTCATATTCGAGACAAAACGTTTTAGCATACCCATGCGGGTGTCGGTGACGTACTCTAAAGTCAAGACAATGTGCTGTTCATTTTCACCCAAAGGAGTAACTCTGTGGTAAAGTTTGTCACCATTGAATAATACTAGAGTACCAGGGGTTAAGGAGAGCGATCACATTTCCGTCTCCTGTTCTGGAATATCTTTGTAGAGCTGTTATTGCAAGTTAAATGCGTAACAGCTTAACAGGTTGCAAAGACGGCAACAGCGCCAAGAACTGCTCGATGATGGAGTTAGGGACAAAGTTCTCAAGCACCAACAATTCATTTTGAGCTTGAAACTCAGCTAGTTAATTTAACATTAGTAAGAGAATGTTTGAAAAGTAGTATGTTGTAATTTTAATCACATTATTACCCCCCCTTAATCCCCCTTGTAAAGGGCGGAAACAAGAAAATCTGGTTTCCTCCCCTTGACAAGGGGAGGGTTAGGGTGGGGTCAAAAAATATTTGATAAATCAAACATGACTTTTCAAATATGCTCTAAGATAGTTTGATTTGTTCTTGCCCATTTACTTAGTCAAATATTAATTGATAATTGATAATTCACAACTTCTGTCTTCTTGTATTAGTAGCTTTCCATCTTTAGTTAGCTTCAATTGTTGTCCCCGCCACTCTATAGTGTTGCCAATAAAGCCAAAACACCAAATAACAAAGCTTAACAAGTCGCACCCAGGAACGAGCCACAGAAACTTTTTGACAATTGGATCTTTTAAACTAATAGTACCAACAATCCAAGCCATTACCAATCTTGTTACCCAACAGATACATAATCCTAGCCATCCTAGTATTGAACCATCTGTAGCAATCAGCAGCAGCAAGCTGGTGACAATACCATAGGTAAAAATTAGTCCTAAATAACCCCAAGGACGAGAAACTCGTTTACCACGCGCCCAACGAATCTGTCGCTTGATGGCATCAACTAAGTTTTTGCTTATCTGTACGTGTTCAACTATGTAGTCGGAAAGCACAACTTTATAACCTACTTGGACAGGTAGATAACCAAGTTGGAAATCATCTGCCAGATAATCAGCGATCGCTTCAAATCCACCGATAGCTTCTAGTACTTTTTTCGGGATGACAATGGTGGAACCAAAGGCGTATTTTATACCATTTTCCTGGATGTTGCTGACTAAAACCCCAGCGTGAAACTCAGTATTAGTAATAATAGCCTCTAATGTCGATATCCATCCTTGAGTTAAAGTTCGATACATACAAGTAACTACACCCACGTTTTCGTCTTGTAACGGCTGGATAACTCTTTGCAAATAGTCTGTTCCAACTCGGATGTCACTATCAGCAAGGACTAGAATTTCGTATTTAGCTTTGGCTGCGGCATTGGCCAAATTGCTAACTTTCAGGTTTGTACCGATGACGCGATCGCTTACAATCAGCAAAATATCCAAATCTGAAAAATTGTGGATGATTTTCTCTACAACCTCTATGCAAGGGTCTTGATAATTTCGTACTGCAAAGATGATTTGATATTTTAGATAGTCCTGTTGACAAAATGAGGCTAGGTTTTCATAAGCATTACTATCAAGTCCACAAATAGGTTTGAGGATACTAACAGGTGGATGAAACTCTCGATCAATTGCCTGGGGAACAGCAAAAAAAGTTATTGCAGCATAAATTGCATAGCAATAAAACAAAACAGATGATATGCACAAAATTAGAAAAAAATTACTAGCAATTGCGTGAAGATTTGTTAAGAGGGTAGATGCAAACATAGCCATTGATTACCAGGCAATTAGTATTAGCATTTTCTAGATTCACTGCCAAGAAGTTTAGGATTTTTGTATGTACATTAAATGAGGTTTGGATGACAAAGCTATTACTTTGAATTATGAAAAATCAAATTTAAGTGGTACGTTGGGATAGGAAATGATGGTTAGTAATTTCAAAGCCGTTACTCAGAAGCGCTTCGCGTACCTGACGACTTAACAATGCAGCAAGTTCTGCTTCACCTGTCCCTAGTTCTCCATTCAAAGGATTGTCATGAATTGCGTTGGCGTTCGCGCAGCGTCTCGTAGAGAAGCCCGCCGTAGGCATCGCTGGATGAGAGTAAATCTCCACCAAGTTTGCCTGAATTTGGGGTATCAACCCAAGTAAATATTCTTCTGTAATACCACCAGTTTGCAATAAACCATAAACTCTTTGGGTAAAGCTAATACCTTGAGACTCTAACAGCTTCTTACCATAGCGGCATAATTTGCCAAATACTCCTGACCAAACTAGCTTTGTCAGTAGATGACTGCGATTAATTTTCAAGTTCATCCCCAGTTCTTCGCTGGGAAGACGAATAACTTTAATATCAAATTCTGCTGCCAAGTCAACTAAAATACGCAAGATTACCGGATGTATATGCAAATGCAAATGTCCATCAACGTGAGAAAGAGGCAAACCAGTAGAACGGTATTTTTCTAATTGAGCGCGAATTTCTTGGCGCAGTTCTTGATGGGTTTGCTTAACAAATTGATAGCGCAACCCAGCGAAAAATGGACTGTTGGAAAAGTTACCTTGTTTGTCAACTAAATGGAGAATTTGCTCTGGCGGTAAGACAGAACGACCACAGACCAACACAAGATGTAGTCCAACAGCCAGGTTTGGATTGGCCTTTGCCAAAGTGACAGCCTCTTTTGCAGCATCAGCGCTCACCATCAGGCTGGTACTAGTTAGCACTCCTTCTTTGTGTGCTTTGATAATTGCTTGATTAACTCCTTTAGAGAAACCAAAGTCATCACCATTGATGATGGCGAATCGCTGTGCTTGCATAAGTTTTGGATTTTTAAGGTTCCGATAATTGAGCTATTGAATTAGACTGACGCCGAGGTATAAACCTAAAAGTTACTAAGGCAGTTTTAGCTAGGTTCGGTATTAGCTGCGGTTGGAGTAATTCTTTATCAAAGACATCAAGCCGTCGAGTGTTTTCTTGCAAGCAAGTAGATAACAATAACTCTGGGGTTAAATTATCTATAAAGTTGCTAGCGCCAATGGCTGTGAAACCCTCTTGTTGTTCTTCGTTAGAACCACTGAAGGCTTTAATCTTATCTTGTAATGCTCTGCTGTAATGTACAAGAGCATTTATTCCCCGTGACCAATTACTTTTGCCCTCCTGAATTTGTAGGTAAGTTACCCAATTAATAAAGAACATGATATGACGAGCTTCTTCATCCAGTACCGTATCGAAGATATCAAACAATACTTCTGGAATGTAGTTGATATGACGACAAGCAATCCCGAATAGACCAAAACCAAAGTCAAGGAAGGCGGTTTTGATATTACTAGGAAGTACAGGTTCAGGAGGCGATGAAATTTGAATATCGTAGTGATTGATGAGGAATTTAATTAGTCTCCCGTGGCGAACTTCTTCCATCCCTTGTAGAGCGATCGCTTCTTTTAATAAAGGGTCGCTAATTGTGGCTGCAAAAGCGTTCACCATCACTCCTGCTTCTTGTTCTGTATTGAGTGCTTCTCTCCAAAAGGGAATGCTTCGCAAGCTTTCGAGAGCTATATTATCCAGATTCGGCCAAGAGAGGCGTTCTGGCTCGTACTCCAAGTGACTTTCAAAAAAGCTACGACAAAAAAGTTCTTTGTGTTCTTTACTTCCTATTTTCATAGCTGAAGAATTTCTTTAACTTTTTGATAAGTAGTCGGACAGAATTAATTACACGGTATGATTGCGATCGCAATCACAGGAAATTATTTTTGTTCATTTACTTATTTGGTTGGGTTATCGTCAATTCCTCCACAAAAAAAGCTAACAACTAACCAACAACTACTGATTCTGCTTTTGCTGTTGCTTGGGTGCGACGGTCTTTTAAGTATGAGAAAAATTCCCGCCCTTCACGCAAGCGGCGCACTAGCATTTGGGGATCGGTGAGCATTTCACCTACAATTGGGATAATCGCTCTGGGACGGAAGTAAAACTTACGATACATTCTCTCAACTGCATCCTCAATCTCAGCACTGGAGAGATTTGGATATTGCAGTGTGGACATTTGAATTCCTGAACTAGCAACTAAAGAACTGTTGCTAAACCAATTATTTTCTTGTGCTTGACGATAAAGTTCTGTTCCAGGATACGGAGCTGCAATGGAAACTTGAATTGTATGAGGACTAATATCACAAGCAAACCGGACTGTTTCTTCAATCGTTTGTGGGGTTTCGTCGGGTAAACCAATGATAAATGTGCCGTGTACGGTAATGCCAAGTTTATGACAATTTTCCATAAACTTTCGCGCTACTTCCAGCTTGATGCCTTTCTTAATCCCATCCAAAATCTGTTGATTGCCAGATTCAAATCCGACTAAAAGTAGGCGTAAGCCATTATCGCGTAGTTGTTTGAGGGTATCATAATCTAGATTGGCACGGGCGTTGCAACTCCAAGTTAGTTTGAGTCGCCGCAGATGTTCGCTAATTGCGATCGCTCGCTGTTTGTCTATAGTAAAGGTGTCGTCATCAAACATATATTCTCGCACTTTGTCGCCGAAGATCACTTTGGCTTCTTCCATCTCGCGCCCAACTGCTTCCGGGCTTTTTGTGCGGTATAGATGTCCACCAATTGTTTGCGGCCAAAGGCAGAAGCTACATTTTGCTGGACAGCCCCGCCCAGTGTAAAAGGAAATGTATGGATGCAATAAGTAGCCAATAAAGTATCTGGTAATATCTAAATCGCGGTGATAAATCGGCAATACGCTGGGCATAGAATCCCAATCGTGAATCAAGGGGCGGTCTTCATTATGACGTATATTACCCTGGCGATCGCGGTAGCTTAGACCGATGATTTCTTCCCAAGATTTACCTTCGGCTATTTCTTTGCAGGTATAGTCAAATTCATGACGACACACAAAGTCAATGATAGGGTTTTCAACCAGCGTCTGCTCTGGTAATACTGCGACGTGCGCTCCAATCAAGCCAATTTTGACATCAGGGTTTTGAGCTTTGATTGTCTCGGCGCACTTCACATCATTAGCCAACGAAGGCGTGCTGGTGTGCATGATAATTAGCTCGTAATCTTGAGCAATTTCGATGACATCTTCTACTGTTTGATCGTGTGGTGGTGCATCCACAAGCTTGCTACCAGGCACAAGGGCTGCGGGTTGCGCCAGCCATGTAGGATACCAGAAGGAAGTAATCTCACGCTTGGCTTGATATCGGGAACCTGCACCACCATCAAACCCATCGAAGGAAGGAGGACTGAGAAACAAAGTTTTTTTCACAGGTAGATTTCCTTGTATATAGTTTGCAGGTTTCAGCTAACACTTTTTTAGAATAAAACCTAAAGAGCAGTAGATGCGATCGCAGTCCTAAATCATTCATTAAATTTTTTATTTCTCTCTCTTTAATGAAAAATATTTTTTAATTGAACTGCTCCAGACACAGAGAACATAGAGATATAATAAATAGAGATTTTCCTCCTGCCCCCCTGCCTTGACAGGTGTAGGTGTGAGTATTCATTAGCATTTCTGTGAAAATAGAGTATGAAACTAGGGTGCATACAGAACTAAAAATGCTGAAAAATAGGCATATTAGAGATTGTTTACTTACCCTAATTGCTAACCTACTCAACAATATTCCAATTTCTCTTCATCACTGGAGTTCTTTTTCTACTACCCCTGTTGATGAATTTTACTGCCATAACTCCTCCTAGTTGTAAAAAACCTACACCTGTCAGAAGGGGCAGGAGGGATCTAAGATGGTGGTGCTAAGAGCGAAACACTTGGCGAAAACCAAAATAGGCGATCGCATCTTTCATATTCGAGACAAAACGTTTTAGCATACCCATGCGGGTGTCGGTGACGTACTCTAAAGTCAAGACAATGCGCTGTTCATTTTCTCCCAAAGGAGTAACTCTGTGGTAGAGTTTGTCACCATTGAATAATACTAGAGTACCAGCGGTTAAGGAGAGCGATCGCGTTTGTGTCTCCCGTTCAGGAATATCCTTGTAAAGTTGATATTCCAGCTTACTGGATGAGTCGTCAACCAAACCAAGCAACACTGTATAGCGTTTCCCATGATAGTAAGAGGTATCGTAATGATACTGGATATGGTCTCCAGGCTCAGTGTAAAAATACAGCGCGTAAGTATGGGGATCAGCATCAGGACAGGGAAGGAGTTTTTCTGCGGTAATTTTGTTGAGGAACTCGAAAAAGGCACTAAGTTGATAAAACTCTCCGAAAATCGGAGCAAGGCTGTCTAAGCTATAGCGGCTGATACTACCACCCTTTTTATGATTGGGAATATAGTTGCGGTTGATAGCAGGTTGCAAAGATGGTAACAGCGCCAAGAACTTCTCGATCATGGAGTTAGGGAGAAAGTTCTCTACTACCAACAATTCATTCTGAGCTTGAAACTCAGCTTGAAGTTTTTGGTAATCAACATCTGCTATAGCTTTATAAATTTCAGTTTGGATCTCCATTGATAATTTGAATGCGATCGCATCTACCCAAATATGAAAGTTGTATTTTACCGTTTTTATAGACTCCTTCAATGGATTGCAACATTAGTATTTACTAAATTTGTACTCAGCTTCTTCTCGTGTCTGCCCGTAAGTCAGTACACCAGGAAAATCAATCACTTGTGCTTATTGCGTCCATCCTCCTCTTGTTCAATCTCTATCGTGAAGTTCATAGCCAGTAAAGGTATTGTAATAAAAGCAATTACTGGATAAAACAAAAAATTTATATGACCTCAGTTTCTCCTCACAAAAAAGCCAAAGCTCTCAAACCTACTAGCCGCCGCCCTGCGAAAGAACTCTGTAGTGAGTGCGGACTATGCGATACATACTATATTCACTATGTCAAGGAAGCCTGCGCTTTTATTAATCAGCAAATAGGTGAACTTGAAGAAGAAACGCACAGGCGATCGCGCCATCTCGACAACCCTGATGAACTCTACTTTGGTGTTCACCAAGACATGATGGCGGCGCAAAAACAGCAGCCCATTGAAGGCGCACAATGGACGGGTATTGTTAGTAGCATTGCCATTGAAATGCTCAATCACGGCATAGTTGAAGGTGTCGTCTGCGTGCAAAATACCAAAGAAGACCGTTTTCAACCCATGCCCGTCATCGCTCGAACTCCAGAAGAAATACTAGCAGCGCGGGTAAATAAACCAACACTTTCCCCTAACCTTTCCGTGTTGGAACAGATAGAAAAATCGGGGATGAAGCGGTTATTGGTAATTGGTGTTGGTTGCCAAATCCAGGCGCTACGAGCCGTGGAAAAACAACTTGGCTTAGAAAAGCTGTATGTTTTGGGTACGCCCTGCGTAGATAATGTTAACCGCGCCGGACTGCAAAAATTCTTAGAAACCACCAGCCGATCGCCTGATACAGTTGTGCATTACGAATTTATGCAAGACTTCCGAGTTCACTTCAAACATGAAGATGGCTCATCAGAAACAGTGCCTTTCTTTGGCTTGAAAACCAACCAACTTAAAGATGTCTTTGCCCCATCCTGTATGAGTTGCTTTGATTACGTCAACTCTTTAGCAGATTTAGTTGTTGGCTACATGGGCGCACCCTTCGGCTGGCAATGGATTGTAGTTAGAAATGACACAGGTAAGGAAATGCTGGATTTGGTGAAAGACCAGTTAGACACCCAACCAGTCATGTCTAAAGGCAACCGGAAGGAAGCTGTACAGCAAAGTATTCCCGCTTACGATAAAGGCGTTACCCTCCCCATGTGGGCAGCAAAACTGATGGGTGTGGTCATCGAAAAAATCGGCCCCAAGGGTTTAGAATATGCGCGGTTTTCCATTGATTCTCACTTTACTCGGAATTATTTGTATGTGAAGCGAAATCATCCAGAAAAATTAGAAGCCCACGTTCCAGAGTTTGCCAAGCGTATTGTTGGGCAATATAAGTTACCAGAATAAAAGAGAATCTGGGCATTGGGCACTTGTACTGAGCGACTTGTGCCGAGCAAAGCCGAGGTAAGGGACTTCCAACTAAAAAAATATCCTATCGCTGTGTAGGCAGGGGGGCAGGGAGCAGGGCGCAGGGGGAGAAAGAAAAATATTATCTGAGTAAATTGGATAATTTATTTTCTAGAAGTCCCTAAACCGTAAAGCCTGCGGCATAGATCCGCTTAGGGCGCAGCCCAAGGTAGAGAAGTATTGGGCATGGGGTATTGGAAGCTTTGAGGTTTCAAGGTGGATGAATCCAGTTCCAAAGTGGATGAATCTAGTTCTAACTCTCCCCATTCCCAACTCAGTTGTAACTACTAGCTTGACGAGTAAACATCAAGTGATACTGTCCGCCTAGTGCGATGAGTTCGTCATGAGTGCCTACCTCGATAATTTGACCGTGTTCTAGTACTACTACTCGGTCTGCTAGTTTTGCCAAGGCGAGGCGATGGCTGACTACAACGGCTATTCTCCCCTTCGCCAGGGTACGCAAAATGTTATAAATCTCATGTTCTGTTTTCGGGTCAAGGTTCGCTGTTGGCTCGTCAAAGATGAGTAGTTCGGCTGGAGACAGTCGCAACAAAGCACGAGCGATCGCTAATCTTTGCCATTGTCCCCCTGATAGATCAATACCGCCTTCTAGTTGTTTGCCTAAGAGAGTTTCCAAACCGTGATCAAGGTTTTGAATTACTCCAGCCAAACCAGCCTTAGTGATCGCTTCAGTGATAGCGTCGTCATCCTGCATTTTAGGTAAATCCCCAAAGGCAACATTCTCCCGCACGGTAGTCGGAAAACGAGCGTAATCTTGCATGACTACATCAATCCGCGATCGCAAATCTTCTAACCGGAGCGATCGCAAATCCTGGCCATTCCAAATAATCGCACCTTGGCTGGGGTCATAGAGGCGACACAATAGCTTTGCTAATGTGGTCTTGCCAGCACCATTCTCACCCACTAGTACAATCATCTCGTTGGGGTGAATCGTTAGGTTGATGTTTTTTAGGATTGGGCGTGGTTTACCGCTGTAGGCATCGCTATTGGGATAAGTAAAGGACAGATTTTTGATGTAAATACCTGTCTGTGATGCTTGATACTCAGTTGTATTTAGTCCTGATAAAGCTTGCCGATGATTCCCATTTCTTTGAAAGTTCCGATTGTTAACAGCCGATTCCCTGACTTCTTTCCATGCCTTTGTTACTGACTTTGATTGCAACTCTGAATGAGAACGGGATAATTGCGGCTCTAATTCCAAAAGTTGGAAAATGGGCGTTGTTGCCAGTGCAATATTATATAACTCTGACCCGCTAGATATCAGATTCTCTAAACTTCGACGCACTTCCAAAATTACCCCAGTGTAAAGTGCCAAATCTCCTAAAGTATGGGTTCGACCTAGCACTCCCTGAACTACATACATGTAGGGCAACGCCAAGCCTAACCCACTCAATAAAGACCAACTAATAACCGCTGTTGTCCCCCGACGGCGGATTTGTTCCATTGCTCTAAAAATGGTACGGTAAAGTCTGTGCCAGCGTTCTAGCAGTAAGGGTTGTAAGCTAAATAAGCGTAATTCCTTGGCGTATGTATCGCCAGTTAAAACCGTGTTGTATAAGTTCATTTCACGAAGAACACACGTTTGGGTTCTTTCTATCTTCCAAGTTTGCTTACGGTATTTCATCTCTACATACATAGCAGGGGTAACGCAGCTAAACAAAATTAGTGGTACCCACCAAGCAAGGGACACTGAAAGCAGTATGGTTGGAATGAAGATAAAAATTCCCTCTAACATCGTTAAAAGGCTGAAACAAAGGTCTGGAAGTAGTTGTACTCCCTTTTCGGTCAACTGTACCAAATTGAGCAAATCAGGTGTTTCAAACAGGGCAATATCTTCAAAAGTGGCAACCTTCTCAATCACTTGTCCTTGGACAAAGCCTAGAATGCGATCGCGCACGGAAGTATATACAAAGTCATTAATGCTAGCGATCGCATCACTCACCAAATTTATCAGCAGTGAACCTGCAATACTGGAGAGTAGCAGCGGTTGAGAAAGTATTAGGGCGATAGCATTCTGCGTTGTCCCGATGCTCAATAAGCGAGTAATTTCATCAATGATCACCTTGTTGAACCAAATGGCGATCGTTGGGCTTGAACCACTCAGTAATGTCAAAATTATCACGTAGCGTAGTTCCTTTGGAACTACCTGTATTACCGTTGCCACACTGCGGCGAAATGCTTGAAATGGAGAAATTTCAATTATTTGCATATAGTTTAAAGTAGCAAATAATCGCAAAATTTCCAGACTTTGTGATCTCAATTTCAATGAGTAGCAAATGCGATCGCACTGATATCAAGCTACTAGCAGATATGAACATTTCACCTCAGACTGTAGCTGCGTTGCAAGGGGAAGGATGGGATATTATTCGAGTCTCTGATGTTTTGCCTGCAACTACATCCGATTTGGAAATCTTAGAATTTGCCCGCAGGGAAGTATATACAAAGTTATTGATGTTAGCGATCGCATCACTCACCAAATTCGCCAGCAGTGAACCTGCAATACTGGAAAGTAGCAGCGGTTGAGTGATTACGGCTCGTGGCGTAAAACCCATAGTCAGCGTGCAGTAGCCACGAGGAGCATTCTGGCTGCATGGGGTAGTTGAACCATTGGCAGGATGCCATTTTTGTCAGGAATATCTTCATCTTAACAGTGAGAACTTTCAGAAATTCCTTAATGCCCTATCCCAAGAACTAGGTGATGATATGGCACTGATGCTTCAGGAATCAAGCATCCGCACATCAAGCTTTGGCGCTGTTTTGACCTAAAAATCTCATCCCGATTTTTCAACCTGCTCATAGCCCTCAACTCAATCCAATTGAACGATTATGGCAGTTTATTAAACACCAGTTCAAGGGTGAGAGTTTCTCTAATTTACACGAACTGCGCCAACGGGTTGAACACGAGTTAGCTCAAATGTCTTCTCTCGTAATCTCCTCTTTGAGAAGTTATGATTTTATACTTGAAGCTTTATTCTATGAAGCTTTATTCTATGCATTTTCATAGAGAATTGGTATTAGCCCTCTTTTGTCACTTTCGGCAGAGAATAATCTGTAACCCTTGCCCAGATAGGATTTTATCTATAGAGCTTTGTTTGGAGGTTTCTATTAGTTTGCGATCGCTAATCTTCTGACCAAATCTGAGTTTGCTCATTTCGCCTCGATTTTTATTTCCCCAGAGTGACAAAAGAGGGATTAGTACAGGAAAGCCAAAAAAAAGACTAACCATAAGAGGCCAGTCTTTTCTTTATGAAAACAAGAGAGATAACTAGGCGCTAAAGTTCGCGGCAGTCAGCGTGTGCAGACCTGTGAGTTCAATAACTAGATCAGTAGCATTTATAGCGGCAGTAGCATCATTACCAAAGACATAAGTAGTACCTGAGTACTGGAATACACCAAAGTGAGAAGCTGCAATTTGCGTAGCAGCAGCGGCAAGCGCATTGCCTAAGTTTGCAGGAGCAGCAGCATTTACGGCTGCCTGCACATTCGTTTGAGCAATAAGGTTGGCGGCAGCAAATCCAGTTATTTTGAGGATATCATCTACTCCCGTGAAATCACTAATAGTATCAAAACCGATAAGTGTAGTTATATTTGTTACACTAGAATCAGTGAATGCGTTATAAAAGAAGTTGTCAGCACCAGCACCGCCAGTTAATATGTCAGCACCATCACCGCCAAATAATATGTCATCACCAGCACTGGCACTTAATATATCAGCACCATCACCGCCACTTAATAGGTCAACACCACTACCGCCAGTTAATGTGTTAACACCAGCACCAGCTATCACGTTAATACCACCTGTGTTTGCGCTGGCATCAATCGTTGATACTGTCATCGGGGTAGTAGTACCTAAATCTAGTGTGCCGACACCAGTAATTTTCAGGGATGTCGTGGCCATTGGTAGTATTAATGCCCCAATTGAATTGCTCCCTAAACCATCAGCGTCAATGTTAAGGGTAGTGAGTGCAGTGTTGATAGTGCCTGTGTTTAAATCAGCTGTAGTCACTACCGCATCTTTGATGGACAAGTTTGCACTTGTGGTCGTAGAACCAAAATCAGCCGTGAGCAACGTGACAATTGTGGTAGGGGTGACACCTTCAACACCAAGGGTAATACCACTAAGTCCCTTGGCAGTAAAAGCGTTTAGATTGGCATTAGCAAGACCTTTAATGGTGACTTGTTGAAGACCTGTAGTTTTGCCAGTGAAGTCAATTACAGTATCAGTAGTAGGATTTAAAAGTTCTACTTTTTCAACATTTAATAGAGTTGGGACATCAGCAGTACCAGAAGCACCAATGTATTGGAAGGTATCAGTGCCTAGACCACCATCTATCTCGTCAGTGGCTTGGACTTGATTATCTACTGGTTTAACAGCGTTATTAATGCCTATGATCGTGTCATTATCCGCTGTAGCTGTTAAGTTGTCAACAATGGAGGTTGTCAGAGCAATTGCACCACTTGGGATTACAATGCCTGTATCTGCTGTCCCTTTTGATATGTTATTAGTGATAACTGGATTAATCAACGATTGACCTGCTGTAACTGATACTGTAGTCGCGTTAATCCTATCGAGGATATTTGTTGAATCTGCAAATATCTCTGAGGTGGGGGATTTAATATTATTACTGAGCAGTCCATTGGTAAATTGTGTGGCAATCTATACTTTATTTTGCAAAGCTATCTTGTCATCATTCAAAGCGCTTTGGGTTAATGTGAAGATAAAGGTCGGAGCTATACTCGATCCTTGAGTCTGCAACTGATTAACCCAATAGTCCAATCCTGCCTGCTCTGCGTTCTGACCGAAAGCATTTAAGTAAATTAAGTTGACGAATGCAGTCGGATCGGAGGTATTAGGAAAGGCCAAATAAGAATATTTATTTTTGGCCTCTTGTGTTTCACCAAAATCAGCGGCAATGGTTTCAAGAGATATGCCTTGATTGGCTTGGCCTAGCCAATAATTCAGACCAGAGGGATCAGGGGCACGATTGAGGTAGGTCACATAAAGCTGAGTAATTGAATTAATGTCTGCTGTAGTCATGGTTGTATTTCACTCTTAATTAATTAATGTCAAGACTGTTTTCAGTGCTCTGCTGCTTGTCCTAGAAACCCCCATTCCCTACAAGAGAATGGGGGTAGGAGGGTTAGGTTTGGGAGCTTTTGGTGTTAGCAATATAGCGGTTCCGACCTGGTGAGGAACATTTTCAAAGCTACTAAGCGGCGTTGCAAAAATGCGGGATGAATTAGCGGCTAAAACCATTGAAAACTCGTTCCAAATTAAGCGAAGTCATCCCATAATTCAGCAACGCCCTACTAAGCTTGTTAAACAAGATTTGGGTGTACCTCAGTTGCTTAAAAAACGCTATAATACTTTTCAAACATCATCTCAGTCATTTGCCGTAGTTGAGGTGTAAACGTTACTGTGGGTTAGTTGATTTTTGGAAGTTTCCATATTCTAATTCCTTAAGGTTCACGGGACGATGTATCGCTTCTTGCTTGGCAACGTATCCAAAATTAGCAAAGTCAGTAAAATAGCCATCTATTCCTAACTTAATAAACTGTTCATACTCACGAAGTGGTTGCCCGTGGTAGTCAGGGGACAGAAAATATGAATCGCTGCGGAAGGTGTAAGGATGGAGTAGCAAGCCAGCATTATGAGCATCACTAACTAAAGAAGTTGGCTTTCCGAGGAACTTATCAGCATCGCTAATTTGCCCATCTCCATTAATATCAATCGGTTGACCTTGCTTATTCAATCGTGCAGAGGCAGGCACAATTAGCCGTTTGTCAGGGCCAATTCCGGTTGCGTAAGTTTTAACTTGGGTCAACCCTTTAGGAGTGATCAGATCAGCGTAGGTTTGAGGAACCTTGTGGTAAATAAAGTCATAAGGAGCGCCACTGCTATCAATTAACTGAATCAGAGGAATATCGACTCCAGCAGCTGACATGATCTTATTTTTTAATTCTTTAAGATTAGAAACTTCAAAAGATTGAATAAAAATGCGATCGCGATTGGTGTAGCCGTTCGCAACCAACTGATTAATCAGAAGTTGTGAAGTATTGACATGGATCGGAGTGCCATCTAAATATTTACCAGCTTCAGCAAAATATGTTGGGTGCTTGGTTTCAGGATAGATACCAATTTTCCGACCAGTTTTTGCTTCGCTACGTTTGGCAAGGTTGATAACTTCATCAAAAGTAGGGATTTGGAATACACCATTATATTGAGTATTCTGAGGGCGAATCTTGGGGAGGCGCTCGATTGCCCGCAGTTTCTTAATCTCAGCTAAAGTAAAGTCTTCTGCAAACCAACCTGTAACACGATTCCCGTCAAGGACTTTGGTTGTTAAACGTTTAGCAAATTCTGAAACATCGGCAACGTTTGTTGTGGCTTCTTGGACAGTAGGTTTCCCATGAGCATTATAAACAATATTGCCATTGTTATCTGTTTTCACTGTTGCCAACAGAGGTTCGTGGCGAACAATCAGGACTCCATCTTTGGTTACTACCAAATCAGGTTCAATGTAGTCTGCACCAAATTCGATTCCTAAGTTGTGAGAACCAATCAGCTCGTGGCCAAAATCTCCCACCGTATGTTCTGGACGATAACCAGTTCCACCGCCGCGATGACCGATTACTATCGGAGGTTGTCCGTACAGAGTATTTAGCTTGGGAAGGTTTGGGTTGTGGCTGTCCAAGTCAGTAGCGTGAACAAAATTGATACTGCCTATAATTACTGAAACAGATAATGCTAGAAAAAAGCAGAGAAATAATACATAATCTTTGAGCCGAAGCATATTTTCAAACCTCGCAAATCTATAACTTTATAGTTTGAGAGTTCAAGGTTAAAATAGGATTTACCAGAGTTTAAACTCTGCAATCGGCTGTCTTCTGCGGGATAAGTCGTATTTCTTGATTCCTCTCTCCGCTATGCATAACGGCAGGCTAACGCCAACGGAGAGAGGTTGAGGGTGAGGTTATGCTGGATAAATCCGCAATCTTCTATTTGGTTCTTCGCCAAAACTATGCGACTTGAGGCGATAATGCTCTACCAACTCATGTTGCATTTTGCGGACTTGGGGAGAACGCGGCAATAACTCGACTGGCTGTCCTTTAGGAATCACAATTTGCTCAACAGCAAGTCTGGCTTCTTCAAGAGCATCCATTTCATCATCGCTACCACTGTGCAAAAACAGTTGCAATTCTAGGTCATCGGCCATCTCTGGGTCATCCATATTCAGCAACCGCCGCAAACCACGGGTAATTTGGGGAATGGTGCTGGATTTAATCATGTGGATGGGCACATGACGGGCTTTGGCCATTTGGCGTAATTTGGCGTGGTTTTTGACGTGCGATCGCAGTGCTAAAATTGCATCAGCACTATCTATATCTTTTGTCAATACTACAGGCAAAGTTAGTACGCTAATTACCTGTTCCAGTTGGTGGCGGCTAACGCCATAGGGGTAAACGTGCAGTGGCAAATCTTCGCCATTAGGCCCTGGCTGTCTGGTAGCAGCATCCAAATCAATGCTTTCAGAATAATTGAATGATTCATCCAGCAAACGATCAAATTCACTGCGTCCTGTCACCCGCTCTACAGGTAATTGCGGCAGTGCTACCATTTGTCCAGATGAACGCCAGCCATTAGACTGTCGCGCCGATGGGAAAGATTCCTCGACTGTCCCTAGCTGTCCACCGCGACCATTAACAACAGCTAACTGCCTTGTAACAGCGATTTTGCCGTGGTCATCAACGGTTCTCGTTTGTGGGGTAGGCTGACGTCCCCGTAGCAGATTATCTACTGTGTCAGCAACACTTTCGTGTACTGTCCAGCGTTGGCGTTCCAACATTTCTACAGCAATCTCGAAGGTAGGAGGGGCTTTACGCTCCAAAACAGTTTTTTGAGAGCCTCGGCGTCTGGCTTCGTCGTCTCCCAGTGTCACAGCTTGGATACCCCCAACTAAATCAGCCAGGGTGGGGTTTTTAATCAGATTTTCGATCTGATTACCGTGGGCAGTACCTACCAACTGTACACCTCGTTCCGCAATGGTACGAGCCGCTAAAGCTTCCAGTTCTGTGCCAATTTCATCAATGACGATGACTTCTGGCATATGATTTTCCACTGCCTCAATCATCACCTGATGCTGTTGTTCTGGATGAGCCACTTGCATCCGCCGAGCGCGACCAATGGCGGGATGGGCAACATCACCATCCCCAGCGATTTCGTTGGAGGTGTCAATAATCACTACTCGCTTATGCAGATCATCCGCTAAAACACGGGCAATTTCCCTTAAAGCAGTAGTTTTGCCCACGCCTGGACGCCCCAGCATGAGAATCGATTTACCAGTTTCTACCAAATCGCGGATCATGCCAATGGTTCCGAATACCGCTCGACCAACGCGACAGGTCAAGCCAATAATCTTGCCGGTGCGGTTGCGGATGGCGCTAATCCGATGCAAAGTTTGCTCAATTCCTGCCCGATTATCTCCGCCAAAGATTCCGACTCGTTGAATGCAATCATTTATCTGTTCTTGAGTAACGGGTACTTCGCTCAGATACTCCGCTTGATTGGGAAAGCGAGCCTCTGGGCGACGACCCAAATCCAAGACCACTTCTACTAAACTATCTCGTTTGGGATGACTCTCTAGTACTTGTCGCAGGTCTTGGGGCAAAATGTCTAATAACTTTTGGAGATCGTCTGTAATCGTCATGCTTTCTATGGTGACGTTTTTAGAGATAGCGAGGACACTTGCGTGCAGGAGAAGCCGCTTTGGGAAATTTTCAAAGAACCAGCGATTAGCGCTCCTGCTGTGACTTGATCTGGGAAACGAGAGAATGGGCAAGTCCTACAGCTTGCCAAAGTAATGTATCATCTTCTTCTAGGCAAATAGTCGCCTTCACATTAGTGTTACTTACCTCCTTATTCTCTAACTGTTCGAGAATCGGTGACAGCAGTACACGGGCGTAGCTACCGTAGGCGACTCCGGCGATGGAGGCAGAGGGGCACAAGGGTACAGGGGCAGAGGAGAAAAGTTCTTCTCTGTCCCCTGCTCCCTTGCTCCTCTGCTCCCCTGCCTTCTTAAGCAGTCCCATTGCTTTTAACTTAGCAACGGTATAGCTATTAGTGCCGCCTGCTAACTGCACATATCCCGGTAACTTAGCTGCCAAAACTTTTTGCCCTAATTTCACCGCGGCTATTGTAGTGCCATCGCCAATATCACCACTCATGGGACGACCGTCGGTTTGCCAGATTAAAGCACTCTTGAGTGGAGCAATCAGGTCATATACTGCTTTCAGGTAGTCAGTCATCCCCTCGCCATCGGGACAACTGATGGCTAGTAACTTTAGTTGATCGGCCCACGGTGAAATTGCCTGCCATAATTGCTCAAATTCTGCTAACCGCCCGACTTTTGTATGGATTTCTACGGCATCTACTCCCGTTGACATTACCAATGGCGCGATCGCTCCCGGCGTTGACATATATGAACTTGTATAAATTATATCATATGGACAAGCTGGTATACAACGACCGCAGCCATAACACTTTTGTGATAATACTCCCGAAAAGTCTTCTTTTATACTGTTAAACACGATTGCTTGTGCCGGACAAATCCGTTCACAGGGTCTAGGGCAGTCCGTAGGACACTTAGTAGAATTAAACTCTGCTTTGCGAAAATGGGGATCTTCTCCATCGTTCAAGCTGATCATCAAAAAGGGTGAGTTGCCTTTGTAGCCAAAGCCTCGCTTTTGGGCATCCCTAGCAAGAGTTCTAGCTACTTGTAGCGCTGCTTGCGCCGCTGCAATCACCGCTGGATCAGCTGCGACATCTATACAGTCAGCGCCCGCCAAAGTATAGGCTAACGTTAAACTTCTGACTGCCGGCAAATGCTGGAAGCTGGCTCCGCAGATAAGCTTGAACCAGTCACCTTGTTTGAGAGATTGTAAAGGGACGAACAGATCAGTCACATTTACTATTATGCGTTTATGCGACTAAAAATAGTAGTCTGTAATCAATAAAAAGTCCGGATTTCCTAATTAAGGGACTTCCAAGTAAAAAAATATCCAACTATTTTTTGTGCGTTGGGCTAGAAGCCGAGTCAGTTTATCGGATGAGTGAGACGCTTTGAAATTCTGATGCCTTCTGGTGCGTCCGCTATGCCTAAGCAGGGGTACGGCTCGGCGCTCATACTTCTCTCCATACCACAAGATTGGATAATTTATTTGTTGAAAATCCCTTACCGCAAACCTGGGTTAAATTTGATTACTTTTCCCAAAAGAGCATGCTGAAAGATTGCAAAGAGGAGCCAGGGCTATTGGCGTCTGCGATCGCAAAGTGGACGCACCAGAAGCACCTACATAGTTAGGACTTATGCAAAAACCCTCTCAAACTCTCATTCCTCCGTGACCTCTGCGTCCTCTGTGGTTCGTTTTCCGTTACTTGTGCGTAAGTCCTATAGTAAAAACAAAAAAATCCCAAAAAATTTACTTTGGATTTTTTATTTTAAATAAATGTTAATTTTGTTGTGTAAGTATGTCAACCTCATCGCCGATTTGTAAAATTTTTCCGGCTGACGATGGGGGTAATTGGGTATTGACACTCAATCTGTAAAAGTGATTAAAAGGCGATGAAGCAACCCAATTTGGCAGAGTTGCTTGGCGTTGGGTTGCAAAGATTTTTTGAAAGTTTGGGTAAGCTTCCCCTAAGTAAGAATTGCGCGTTGGGACTATACAACGCTGACATGGGTTAACCCCAAAAAAATGCACATTTCCTACTCGAAATGAAACTAAATCACCTTGTTCACTGAATAGCTGATCTTCCCAAAATGCTGGTACACCATCAATCTCGATGTTGGCACGCATCCGACGACGCATTTCATCTAGACTTAAACCGGGAAACCAAGAAGCTACTTCTGCTAAGGTTGCTGTACTAATTACCGTTGGACCAGGTGAAGATGTATCGTCAGGAAAGCCCATCAAAGAGTTTTGTCCCAATATGACAGCAAAGTCAAAAAAATCACTCAGAGTTGCTTCTAATCCTTGCCGTTCCTCATCCAGATGAAAAATTTGTTGTAAGTCGCCGCCTGGGATTTGCAATGAAATAGTTCTATTTAAGAGTGCAAATTGCGCTCTTAGTAAATGGATTTTAGCATGACGCTTGGCATTGACAAATCTACCCTGTTCGTCAAAAATGGCAAACTCACGGTCATGCTGTAGTGCTCCACTGTCTTGAACTCTAGCATTCTCAACTTCAACACTATCAAGTGACTTAACTGGATAGAGTAAAATTTTGGCTAGGTAAGGCATCATAGCAATTTTGGATTTGAGATTTTGAGAAAAGTTGTAAAAAGGGTCTCCAACGCAGTGGCTCTTCCGTGATAAACTTTTCAAAACGGATTTTGGATTAAAGATTGGTGATTTAGCACTCACCAATCTTTAATCTAAAATTCTTTTGTTACTTATCGACCTTACTAATACCTTACTAATATTGTTAATTTATGGATATAGTGGCGATTTATCTATTCCTCCAATATGATTTAGAGGCCAGAAGCGAACTACAGCACGTCCAATAATATTCTGGCGCGGGACAACACCCCAGCAGCGGCCATCATAACTGTTGTTACGATTGTCACCTAGTACTAAATATGAATCGGCTGGTATAGTCTGAGGTTTCGCCAAAAAAGGTGGCTGTGGTGCTGATTGGCAAACATCAATTACTGTACTCTGCCCAGAACTTAGGTAATTGGCTTCTGGGAGGGGTTTATTGTTGACATAAACTTTGCCATCCTTAAGTTGTATTTTTTCTCCAGGTAAGCCAATTACACGTTTAATAAAAGCATCTTGGTATTGTTCTTTTTGTAGCTCTTTTGTAGGTGAAAATACTACAATATCTCCCCGCTGCGGGTCAGCAAATTTATACTTTAACTTATCGACAATGATTTTGTCTGCCTCCCACTGGTTTGGCGTACCATGCAGAGTCGGTTCCATCGATCCAGAAGGAATCCAGCGTGCTTCAGCAACAAAGGTACGAATTCCCAGAGCTAGAACAATGCTTAACACAATTGTTCTACCTAGCTCTGCGATCCAGGAATTATCGGGTTGTTGACTAGAATTGTTATCAGACACTTGATTTTGCATGAAATTACTTAACTGAAGAAAAGATGTAGGTAATTAACTCGCCTAGTGAGATTTTATCTGTTAATCTTAGCGGGAAAACTTTAATTTCCTAATCATGTTCGCATCTTGACTACCAATTTTAGATTGTGGATTTGAGATTTTGGATTGCGGGTGTTTATTCTAGGTCATGACTTGCCTTTGATGGGCAAAACCAATCTTAAATCCCCAAGCTGCATCCCTTCTAGGATACAGTTAATCCCAAAGACGTTCGCGGACTCGGTTTAGCTACGCTATCGTAAATCTAAAATCCAAAATTGATTGACGGGGTTCTTCATAAATTAAAAATAAACTTTTTTTTAACGCGCGGCAAAAATTGGTTACTTTGATTGCGACTCAGTTTAACCTAAAAGCATAGTTCTCTGTAATACATAAGCTGCCCTTGCTTTAATTTATATTGAGTCGATAACCAGGATGCTTGCCAAGATTGCATTTCCTCATTTTAAATTTTGAATTTTGAATTCCCTATGTTATCTCCACAAATTTTACTGATTCGCCGCGCTCGCATAATCTTACCCAATGGTGAACTAATGATTGGGGATGTGTTGACGCGCGATCGCCAAATAGTCGAAGTTGCGTCAGAAATTTCCCAAACGGCATTAGCCACTGAAATTGACGCAGAAGGGTTAACTTTGTTGCCAGGAGTTATTGATCCGCAGGTACATTTCCGGGAACCTGGACTAGAACACAAGGAAGATTTATTCACCGCCAGTTGTGCCTGTGCTAAAGGCGGAGTCACTTCCTTTTTGGAAATGCCCAATACGCGCCCCCTGACAACTACACAGCAGGCTTTAAACGACAAGCTAGAACGTGCCTCACACAAGTGCTTGGTTAATTATGGCTTTTTCATTGGGGCTACAACAGAGAATCTACCAGATTTGCTTTTGGCAAAGCCAACACCGGGAATTAAGATTTTCATGGGGTCGATGCATGGTCAGTTGCTGGTTGATGGAGAAACAGCACTCTCTGCGATATTTGCTAAAGGCGATCGCTTGATTGCCGTTCATGCCGAAGACCAAGCTAGAATCAACCAACGACGCCAAGAATTTGTCAATATTCACGATCCAGCCATTCACTCCCAAATTCAAGATAATCAAGCGGCAATGCTTGCAACCCAACTGGCATTAAAACTTTCTCAAAAATATCAACGTCGTCTGCATATTCTGCACATGTCAACGGCTGAAGAAGCAGATTTGCTGCGTCAGGGTAAACCTAGTTGGGTAACAGCAGAGGTAACGCCACAGCATTTATTGTTAAATACTAGTGCCTATGAGAAGATTGGTACTTTGGCACAGATGAATCCACCTTTGCGATCGCCCCACGATAACGAAGTTCTCTGGCAAGCTTTGCGCGATGGCGTGATTGATTTCATCGCTACAGATCATGCGCCGCACACCTTAGAAGAAAAAGCTCAACAATACCCTAATAGTCCTTCGGGAATGCCTGGGGTAGAAACTTCCCTAGCTTTGATGTTAACTGCGGCGATGCAGGGACAGTGTACTGTGGCTCAAGTTGTTAACTGGATGTCCAAAGCTGTAGCTGTGGCTTATGGTATTCCTAATAAAGGAGCGATCGCACCTGGCTATGATGCCGATTTAGTGCTTGTAGATTTAAATACATACCGTCCAGTTCGGCGTGAGGAACTTTTAACCAAATGCCGTTGGAGTCCCTTTGAAGGCTGGAACCTCACTGGCTGGGCTGTAACCACCATTGTTGGCGGTGAAATAGTTTATGACAAAGGCCAGGTAAATACGCAAGTGCGGGGTCAAGCTTTAACTTTCTTATAGCAAATATTTATTTACAGCTATTTTCAGGTAAATAGACCACGTGGTAGGGGCACAGCAATGCTCATAAGTGTCAACTTAAACCAAAACCCCTTTAAAACCTCGTTTCTAGCCTCTGGCTAGAAATGCTCGTCATTGCGGCTCTGCCGCAAGTAAGAGGCGGAGCCTCTCATTAGGCATTCCCAGTCTCTGACTGGGAACGAGGCAATCTCTAAAAGCTGGTTCTAGACTGGCTTTCACCTTAAGTTGACACCAATGAGCAATGCTGTGCCCCTACAACAGATGTGGTTCAAATACATGAAAACTTCTGTCAGCTTACGTAGTAGTCAAATCTTCAATAACTACTTCCTTCCCGCTATCAGATTACCTATTTATTCTTCTTTTCCCTACTTGACATCCTTGGCACAGTAGTTGCTACAACGGAAGGAACCTAACCATAGAAATAATCAAGGAGAATTGCTATGTCCTTCAAAATTTTGGCTTTAGATGGTGGCGGTATTCGTGGAGTCGTTGCAGCACGAATACTTCAAGAAGTAGAACAAGAAATTAGAAATCAGGGGAAAGGAAACTTTTTACACGAATACTTTGACCTGATTGCTGGCACTTCTACTGGTTCAATATTAGCAGGAGGGATTGCTGTAGAAAAGGAGAGTGATGAACTCATTAAACTGTATATAGATAGAGGTAAAGATATATTCCCGCTGGATAGAAAAGAGCGCTATAAAAACTTCCCATCCATCATTAAACCAATTCTTGATGTATTTTCAGTGCCTAAATATTCTCATGATGGAATTATTAGCGTCCTCAAAGATGCGTATAAATCCACAAGAATAAAGGATATTGAAAAACCCATTATCTTGATTCTTGCTTACGATACGCTATATCGTAATACAACCTTTTTTACAAATTGTCATCCCGATCTAGGAGACAGATGGTACGATGACTGTTATTTATGGCAGATATGTACCGCTTCTGCCTCAGCACCTACTTTTTTCCCACCATATAAATTAGAACCTGTAGATAAAGAAAAATTTGGTGATTGGGAATTTCCACACATTGATGGAGGAGTTTCTGCGAATAATCCCTCTCTTGCAGCTTTGAGTCTAGTTATGAGGATCAGTCAGTCTTCAGTCTCTTCAACAATCAAGCAAAAGTATAAACTTGATAATCTGCGATTGGAAGATATTTCTATCCTTTCTATTGGCACAGGTCAAACTGGTGAACCATATCAATATGAGCAAATAAGCAAATGGAGAGGCTTTAACTGGGCACAACATCTTACTAATATCTTTATGGAACCTACATCTGAGATTGGTAGTACCATTTGCCGACAAATCATGGGTGGATATGATTCTAAACGTTACTTACGTCTCCAATATGACTTAAATGAGACATTTAAACCCAAGCCAAAAGAGACTTATAAAGATCCTCGGATTGTATTACCTCCAGAAGAACGAAAAAACCGATTTACAGGAGAAAAAGTCACTGAAGAAATAGATAACACTAATTCCGAGATTCTTCAGGAATTAATAGATACTACCTCGGCATTCATTGATCGAGGTCTTACGTATTATACCAGAGACGATTCCGGTTATCCGATAAAAAAGGCGATCGCTTCTTTCATTAGAGATAACTAGTACGTCACGGTCTAAATAGATTAACCATTTAAAAACTCTAAAAATCCCATTCCATAATACTTTTGAATGAGTGACTTTTACTTCTCTACCTTGGGCTGCGCCCTAAGCGTAGCTATGCCGCAGGCTTTACGACTACGCTCAGGACAAGCGAGCATACAAGTGGCTTTTGACTTTTGCCTTGCGGTACTAGTGCATATACGCAGGAAATTAATTGTCATATATAATACTTCATATTTCTCGTATTCCTACATAAAATATCGTATAAATACGAGATGTTTTATTTAAAGGTTGATTAATATCAGTGTTAATTACAGATGTAAATAGAATAGTTTATTGCTACTTAAAATTATTTAAATTAATTTTAAAATATTTGCTAAATCAGTATTTATCTGTATATATTCTAACTTTAAGTTGGGTATATTAAGTATAAGGAAAAGTTAGACGACTTCCACAGAAGTTGATGTTGTTTAACTTTTTTCTATCGGCTTTGGCTGTTAAAGAAACCAAATTTGTTCTCTTAATTACACTAGAGAGCCAATTGGGTTAAATCAAGCTGACTAAGTTCTGTGAAAACTCTGATTTTACACAACAACAGTTTACATTTGCTTGATTCATACACCAAGTAAATCAGTTTTTTAACTGATTCTTGCAGCAATCAAGCTGCTGTTGAATAATTTTTTCATTTATTTGGGGTTGAGATAACAATGTTAATGATTTACAATGGTGAGCGTGGTAGTGGCAGATAGAACGAGTGTGGAGTTCTCCCTCGACTATTTGCAAAAATTTTCTCATGTTATGTTCAATAAAGTCAAATCTCTCGTACTTCAGTCGAGAGATAAGCTTAAATAGCATCGAAGTATTCGTAATTGTAACTTATAATTACGAATTAGTAATTATTTGGTCAATGACTTCGCTAATGGCACAATTAAATGGTATGAGTTCGACTTGACGAGTGCCCCCGTGCCCATAAGTCAAACTCACACTTAGATAACTATCTGGCTTGTAGGGTAATCGTTCAGCCCATTCAACTGCCACAATTCCTGGCATGACTTCAACACCTTCCCAGTAACTTTCTAAATTCAAGGCTGCAACTTCTTGTGGTTCTAAGCGATATAAATCCAAGTGGTAAAGGGGGAAGCGTGCTTCCGTGTACTCATTAATCAGCGTGAAAGTTGGACTTACAATGGGTTCAGCGATTCCCAAACCCTTGCCAATACCTTGAACTAGGGTAGTTTTACCAGCACCTAAATCACCTTCTAGTAAAATTACACTGCCAGGGGTTAGGGATTCACCAAGAGTAATACCTAAGCGTAGCGTCGCCTCTGTATCTGCAAGAAAAATTTTCATCATTACTCACCGTTCGCGTAATAGAATTTGACTAAGAGGAATTATCCACAAGATTGCTATAAATATTGGGTGAAAGACCAAGCAAACTAATAATTCTTGCTGTAGAGGGTTTAAAGGAGGAACATAACCAAAACGCTCACCTCGGACTTCAATAATTGTCAAAGTGAGATTAGAAAAAGCACGTAACAACCGTTCAGCAGTAGGTTGAGCAGTCAGTTTTTTCGGATTATCGGGGTACAGCCCAGCAAGAGAGTTGACTTGTGCAATCAGTTGCCGCCTGACAACAAACTTGATGATTGTCAGCAAGCGTAGAGCTAAACACCGTCATCGCAGCATCAATCAAAATTTGGGCGACTTCGGGGAGAAACATATCTAATTGCGAAGCACCATTTGGCAAGATAAAGGCATTGTGAAAAACGAGATGAGCAATCTTTTTGGCTGCTCTGGGTGCAACTGCTTGCAGAAGAAAACCTGCACTGGAATGACCGACGAGAATAACAGGTTGTTGTTGTTGCTCTAGCACAGCCGCGATCGCGTTTAGATAGTCAGCAAACGTTACCGATGCCAAGTCATCATCAGGATTGTTTCCAGGGAGCGTTGGAGCAACCGCCGTGTGACCTGCATTTTCGAGTTCTCGAATCACGCCGTCCCAACACCAACCGCCATGCCATGCACCATGAATGAGGACGAAATGTTGACTCATATATTTCTCGTGTTGTGTAAATTTCAGATTGCCGTATATTTAATACAGTTCGGTTAAAATCCCCCCGCCTGCGGCGACCCCCGATAAATTGGGGGTAAAAGAAATTCATCAGCAAGCCTTTTTTAAGGGGAGCCACTGCGGTCTTCTCCTTACAACCCTTCTCTACGAGACGCTCCGCGAAAGGGCATCCTACGGCGGGCGTTAGCCTCTCCCAAAGGGAGCTATTCATTACCCGGATCTTTCTTAACATTTGTGAGAGTATTCACTCACGTTTTTTCTAACCCTTATGATTCGTCTTTAATTGTCAATAAAAACGTAGTTTTATCGAGAATAATAAGGGTACATTTGTCAAGTATGCCTAAGACATCAGTATCTAAGATGGTTATCAAACCAGGGTTTCAAGATTGTTAAGAAAGATGTGACTAGTGCATAGCTTTGGGAGAAGGGGAAACGCTTTAGCGCATAGCGTAGCGTAAAGCCTTCTCTTCGAGAGGCTACACCAACGCTTAGAGCGAGTCCGCGTTCGCGCAGCGTCTCGTAGAGAGCGTCTAGGGTCTCCCCAAGTGGAGTAAGTGGCGTGGGTTGGGGGAATACTTAAAAATCTGGAATTGGAACTGGGATCGCCCTTGGGTCTGCGCCCTCTGTGGAGACAATCACTGGCTTAAAATTAAATGGGGTTGAGAGCAACAGATAAATTTCAATATAGCTACCTCAAGCTAGACTGCCTCCTGCTTTCTTCACTAATAACTGATTACCCGGACTTGATATTAGGAACTGACAAAAAATAAATTATCCAAAATGATTTGTACATTTGTCAAGGCGCAAGGCCTTGCGCCCCGGAGATGGGATGTTTTTTTTAACTGCAAGTCCCTTAAACAATCGAGCTATGCTTATGTATCACGGGTTACTTTGCACAGTCGCCGCCTGTTCGATTAGTTTGACAACCTCCTTCGGATGAGAGATAAAAGCCACATGGCTCTATTTAATCTCGGTGGTTTGGGCATTGATTCGTTTGGCCATGAATCGCTCAAGCTCAGGGTTGATGGCCCGATCTTCAACCATAGCTGCTATAACCTCTGTGATATTTTGCTCAAAAATCAAATCGGAGTCCTATATCAGTTTATAGAATGGGCATCTTGCCATTGGTGTCAAGTTAAGAAAAATAGAAACTTGTCAAGTGGGTAAAACTCAATGGTTAAACTGAACACAATGGTGTTGATTTTAGCCCCTAACATCCGTCGAACTCACGTTAACTTGACACCAATGGCGAGACGCCCATCCCACAATAAATAGTTGGATATTAGCTTGATCTAAGTATCTCTTAAGAAAAGTTATTCCTTTTCAATACTCTTAGGAGAATAAAATCAGGCGAAAGGATTGAAGTGATGCTTTCTCTACGAGACCTGCGCGTAGCTTGCTTTGCCGTAGGGGTACGGCGCTCTACGAGACGCTCCGCGAACGCTAACGCCAAAGCGATCACACAGCCGTAAAATACCCATCATCACAACTACTATGCAAACTCACTTTGATTCAACAACTGCTGTTTCTGTGGGAATGGGAATTGCGATCGCTTTTTGGGCAAATTGTGCTTCTGCCCAAATTACCCCTGATAAAACTCTACCCAATAATTCTCGTGTCACATTGCAGGACAATATTAGAATCATTCAAGGTGGCACCCAAGCGGGAAGTAACTTATTCCATAGTTTTGAAGAGTTTTCAGTACCCATTGAGAGTACGGCTTACTTCAACAATGCTTCAAATATTCAGAATATTATTAGTCGAGTAACAGGTAAATCAGTATCGAATATTGATGGATTAATCCGCGCTAATGGTACAGCTAAACTGTTTCTGATGAATCCTAACGGGATTATTTTTGGCAAAAATGCCAGCCTGAATATTGGAGGTTCATTTGTAGCAACTACCGCAAATGCTATTGGGTTTGGCAATCAAGGTTTTTTTAGTGCTTCAAATCTGAATACTCCTCCACTGTTGACGCTCAATCCTTCAGCTTTGCTATTTAATCAAATTAACCAAAATGCAGCGATTCAAAATAACTCAGTTGCACCAGCAGGAAAAGACCCAGCAGGTTTTGACGCATTTGGTTTACGAGTAGCACAAGGTAAGAGTTTGCTGCTGGTGGGTGGTAATGTCAGCATGGATGGCGGGCAATTAAATGCCTTTGGTGGGAGAGTTGAGTTAGGAGGGTTAGCGACACCTGGAAATCTAAATCTTGTTTTAGATGGAGATAATTTGAGGTTAGGATTTCCTGAGAATGTAAATCGTGCTTCGGTAGTGCTTACCAATCAAGCACGTATATATGTGGAAGGGGCTGGTGGAGGTAATATTGCAATAAATGCCCATAACTTAAAGATTTTGGAAGGAAGTTTGCTTTCCGCTGGTATAGGGGAAGGCTTAGGGACACCTGAGACTGTTGCAGGGGATATTACGCTGAATGCTACCGGAGAAATTAAAGTTTCTTCGCTGGGAAAAGATGCTGTTTCCTTTACAGGTATTGCTGGCATCTTCAGTACGGTGAAAGCAGGAGGTGTGGGTAAGGGTGGCAATATCGACATCAATGCTGCTTCACTGTCATTAACTGATGGTGCTCAAATTCTTGCCTCAACTTATGGACAGGGGAATGCGGGGAATGTGACAGTGCGTGCAAAAAATGCTGTTGATATTGCTGGGGAGAAAAATGGTTTTATCAGTGCGATTTTCAGCGACGCGGGAGCTGGGACAGTCGGCAATGGGGGTAATATAACCATCGACTCTGGTTCCTTTTCATTACGAGATGGCGCTCAAATTGCTGCCTCAACTTTTGGACAGGGCAATGGGGGAAATGTAACAGTGCGTGTAAAGAATGCTGTTTCTTTTGTAGGTAATTCTGGTATCCTCAGCACGGTGGAAGCAGGAGGTGTGGGTAAGGGTGGCAATATCGACATCAATGCAGCAAACCTGTCACTCATTGATGGCGCTGAACTGCAAACCTTGACTCGTTCTGCATCTGCTACCCAGCCAGCAGGAGCAGGGGATGCAGGCACTGTCAATATTAAAGTGACTGGGGAAGTTGATATTTCTGGCGAGAAAAATGGTTTCCCCAGTGGGATTCTTAGCGATGCTGGCGGGACAATTGGCAATGGGGGTAATATTACCATCGATTCTGATGACTTGTCATTACGAGATGGCGCTCTACTTAATGCCTCAACTTATGGACAGGGGAATGGGGGGAATGTGACAGTGCGTGCAAAAGATACTGTTTCCCTTGCGAATGCTGACATTTTCAGCACGGTGGAAGCAGGAGGTGTGGGTAAGGGTGGCAATATCGATATCAATGCTACAACACTGTCACTCACTGATGGTGCTGAACTACTAACCCTTATTGGTGAAGCATCTGCTACCCGACCAGCAGGACGGGGAGATGCAGGCAATGTCAATATTAAAGTGACTGGAGAAGTTGATATTTCTGGTGAGAAAAATGGTTTTGGGAGTGGGATTTTCAACTCAGTGGAAATGGGAACACTAGGTAATGGGGGTAACATTACCATCGATTCTGCTTCCTTCTCATTACGAGATGGCGCTCAACTCCTAACCTTCACTGGTGGACAGGGGAATGCGGGGAATATTCGCATCAATGCAAAAGATGCGGTAACTGTTTCTGGAACTAGTCAAGAGAGTGGATTTTCTAGTGGTTTATTTTCGGATACACTTAAAAGTTCCACTGGCGAAGGTGGCGATATTACCGTAAATACCAATATATTTCACATCTCGGACGGCGGTTTGTTAGATGCACACACTAGAAATGATCAAAAGGGTGGCGACATTACGGTGAATGCCAATATTTTTGAAGCACTCAATGGTGGACAACTCACCACCACTACCTTAAGGAATGGACGTGCTGGTAAAATTACAGTCAATGCTACTGATAAAGTGATTATTAGCGGTAGTGACCCTAATTACAATGACCGGATTGCTAAATTTCCTGATCGCGTAGGAAATATTGGTGCTAACAGTGGCTTCTTCGTCAGTGCTTCTGGTTTAGGAATCACAGGCAACATCGAAATCAACTCACCCAAAATCACCTTAGATAACCAAGGCAGACTCAACGCTGAATCTATATCCGGTAACGGTGGTAAGATCAACGTCAACAGCGATTTACTCTTACTCCGTCACAACAGTCAAATCTCCACTAACGCAGGTACTGAGCAAAAAGGTGGTGATGGTGGTAACATCAATATTGACTCAAAATTCATTGTTGCTGTTCCAAGCGAAGATAGCAACATCAGCGCCAATGCCTTTACTGGTAAGGGTGGTAATGTTGACATCACAGTCAAAGGTCTCTTTGGGATTCAATCTCGCTCACGCCCAACTTCCCTGAGTGATATCACTGCTAGTTCTGAACGTGGGGTGGCTGGGACTGTAGAACTAAACACACCCGATGTAGACCCTAGTCGTGGCTTAATTCAATTACCCTCTAACCTCGTCGATGCATCCCAACAAATTGCTCAAGGCTGCACACCCAGAAGAGGACAAACCGCTAGTCGGTTTATCGCCACAGGACGCGGTGGATTACCTCTTAGTCCTAACGAGCCTCTGCGGGGACGAGCAGTGATTACAGGTTGGGTAGATTTGCCCCCACAAACAACCGAGAGAGTAAGGGATAAATTATCTATGGAAATTACAGATAAAAACCCTACTACATCTGTTACCACATCTACTAATCAGATTGTGGAGGCTCAAGGATGGATTGTGGATGCTAATAGAGATATCCAGCTAGTGGCTCAAGCACCTAATGTTAGCCCATATAGCCCTTGGCAAACAAATATTTCCTGCACTGCATCTCAATAAACAGAGATGGAAAGAATATTTGGTGATTTTTATCAAAATGAATTGCAACTATTGATTCAGGATAATCTGACTTTCCACATTCCGTGAAAAGTCAGGGTTATACCTGGGTTGATTCCTATTTGCAGTTGTGAGTTCAATTTTGATTGAGAATACAGCCAAAAACCTTTAATTCACTGCTGCTTTAGCTTTGGCTTTTGCCTTTACCTTTCGCTTCATCATAAGACCGACTATACCTACTGCTATTGAGCCAGCAGTAGTCATGGGTTCGGGGATAGGCGTGAATCCAGATACCTGAAACACAGATAATGCTTGAGGGCTGCGCAGAAAGGAGTTGAAGTCCTTAGCTGCATCTAGGTTTTGAGTTTGTCTGAGTACAGCAGAGCCATAAACAATCGGAGAGTAAAGGTTGATAGGCGGAGTGTATGCAATTTTGACTTTATCAAGTGCTGTTAGAGCGTCTGTGGTGTAAACAATCCCCGCATCTATACTATCATTAGTGTCGCTTGACACTTTATTTAGTACATCACGCACATCCGTGCCCAAGACAAGTTTGGGTTGGATTGCCTGCGATATCCCGGAATTGGCAAATAATTGCTGGGCGAATACTCCTGCTGGAACAGTCGCAGGATTACCAATAGCCACTTGACGCACCTGTGGCTGTAATAGGTCTTGAACACTTGATATAGATATAGTTGAATTTATCGGCGTGATTATAGCCAAGGTGTTGTTTAGTATGTCTTGCCTGGTTCCTTCTATTAGTAGGTTGGCAGCTTGCAGATTATCTAACGGTGCTTGGGATACTGAGAAGAAGATATCTACTGGCTTTGGATTTGTTCCCGCTATGATTTGATTAGCGAGACCAATAGAACCCCCAAAGGTATTCATAAAGGTGACGTTGGGGTTGCTTTGCTGGTAAAGTGTCTCAACCTGGCGTAGGGTGTCGGTCAAGCTGGCAGCAGCATAGATGTTAATCGGACCACTAAATGTGGCAGCTTGTGCTGGTTTAGCTTGGATTGCACCAAAACCCAAAGCAATGCTAGCGGTAGCCAGTGCTAATTTGTACCTTTTCTTCATGAAATATTTACGGTAAATTAATGTGCAAGTTACTACAATTTTTGAAACTCCAAATTTTGCACCCAGCATTGAAAGTTTGCTTTTTACTCCAGCCATAAAATAGGGTAATAAGAAGTCGTAGCTGGGAAGCAATATTTGGTAGTTCAGTATTTATAAGGTACTTAAATGTCCAATAAATTACAACTATTTACCAACCATCTTTATGTAATAAATACAGTATTATATGTACTTATACTGCCATGAAATCGCTTCAAATACCAGGAAAGTAGGTTAATGCATCAGTACTATAGAAAAAATTTTGTATAAAGTTATTTTAAAAATCCAATTTTTCGATTTAAACGAAGTATATGGGTCTGACTTTTCACGGCAACTCTTCAAAAGTGATCGCTCTAAAAATTCTAGATAAAGTACATCACTGATAGTACAGTAGGTGAAATCGGGTGTTTAAGGAAAAAAACAATGTCAGACTGGTGGTCAAAATATTTTTAGGACTTACGCAACGCCGATATTGTCATTGCGACCGAAACGGAGTGTAGGGAAGCAATAAGAGCGTCAGGGGGGATTACTTCTCTACGAGACGCTCCGCGAACGCTATGGCTCGTAATGACGAAATTACGTTATTTTTGCGTAAGTCCTGATTTTGCTTTGTGTCAACTGAGCGATCGCAGCTTACGACGCAGCGGTAGCAACACTTCAGTCTGTTTGCAACGATTTAGGTATTCCTGAAAAACCAGCTAGACGTTATTGCGATCGCATCCACTGCTGTGAATATTTACTTATGTACCTCTGTCCCCAGTTAGACCTCTGGCTTACCTGCCCCAATATTACTGAAACAATTTTGAGGAAGTGCAATATTCAATGATTGGAGTATTTATGATCGATTGCAGATTGCATCAAGAGTGCTGAGTACTCAGCACTCTGTTGGTTAAGCAAACGATTCACATTCAGTTAAAAATCGAAGGTTGTGCGAATCACACCCACATACTGGGTATCATTTCTGCTGTCGTTTTCCGGGTTGAGAATCACCCAAAAACCAGGAGTCACTGAGATATTATCGTTCAGTCGGTAACGATAGAATGCTTCGATATGGTAAGCGTTGTCTCGGTCTCGACGGACATCACTGTTAGAAACACGCGGTGGTATACCAAAGAGAATTCCCGGCAAATTACCCCTACCCCCCACATCAGGAAACGACATACCAATCGCCCCAAACCAGACATTGGCATTGTCACCATTGTTTACAAACAGAGAATCTGTTCCACCCCTACCATTGGAAATATCACTCAAACCAGAGTTCTTGGCATTTGCCCAGATATATCCACCCCAAGCGTGGATTTGGAAATTCGGGGAGAAGCGATAGAATCCCTGTGTGCCTACAATATCGTTGGAAGTAGCAATGTTGTTGCCAAAGGGAGCGTTTGACAGGACGCTACCCGTCCCAGCTGCGAGATCGACTGCTCCACCAGGGCTATAGCCATGAGAGTAGGCAATACCGATCGCTCCTTGCTTACCATAATAGGCTAAGTGCGCCAAGGCGTTGTAGCCGCCATCAAATAACCCGCTGCTAGCCGATGGGACATTGGGACTGTTTGCTAAATAGCCCAAGGTGAGAACGAAGTCTTTGCTAATGTTCCAGTTAGCGGCTGCACCGCCGCCACCTCGCCGGAATAAGGGACTGTATGACCCAAATAGTGAAGGAACCCCATTGCCGTCGTCAGCGATTGTGGCGGGAGTGACGGTGGTTGAAATGTCGGTGTAACCAATGCCTGTGGGCCCAACAACGAAGTTAAGAGAATCACTGACTTGGAAGTAGTAACGGATGTGGGGAACAAAAAGTGTATCGTTGCTGTCATAATCGAAGTTCAGGCGTGTCATCCCTGTGCCTGTGGCTGCGGCAATTTGGCTTGCACCATTGGAATTTGCAAAGTTGCCAAACTCCAACCGGACTCGCAACAAATCTTTTCCGGTGAAACTGCTTTCAAAGTTGAGACGACTCCGGTTTGCAAAGTAGAGTTGGGATTCATCGTGATCGCCACCTACCCTATTTCCAAAGGTATCACTAACGGCGGTAATAATTTGAGCATTTAGCTTAGTAGTGGTGGAAAATTGCTGTTTCTCCAGCGTTGCTGTATGTGCCTCCAGCGTATCTACCCGCCCCCGGAGAGTTGTCAATTCTGCTGCAAACTCTGTTTGCAATTTTTGCAGCACTACCAAATCTTCTTTCTTGACTAAATCATTGGTACCCGCAGCAATTAATTGATTCACCCGGTCTAAGCAGGCATTTAAACCAGCTGCAAACTCGTAACGACTTAAAGCACGATTACCGCGATAGGTTGCGTCAGGATAACCTGCAATACAACCATAACGTTCAACCAGTGATTGCAGTGCTTGGAATGCCCAATCACTCGGTTTAATATCAGAAAACTGGGAAACAGAATTGACTTGTCCTTCCAAATTCCTATTAGCATCTACTGCATTAGAACTATCTTCTGGAGGTGCTGCCCAAACGGCTGGAACTGCAAAAAATAGAATAAAAATGCTATGAACAAAAATTTTGAGCATTGACTTATTATTTGAAAATGGTTTAATTATGACTTTGTAACTAAAGAGATTACACTCGAACTCAAGCTTCCAGGTTATAAGCTAACCAGGATGAAAGTTACATATTTTGAGTTTAAGTTTTAGGTTACTTAAAGCAACCCTATGACTTTTTGCTCATTGCTGCTTTTAATAGCCGCTTCTATAATCCGCATTACATGAATTCCGTCTTCGGCAGTAACAGCAATTGGCTGATTATCAACAATTGATTTGTAGATTGCATCGTAATAACTTAAATAACTGCCCTGTGAACTTTTGACTCTTTCCCGAATTACTTTTGTGTCTTTTTATGTATGAAGCAAGCCATATTCACTTTCCGGCTCTGTATACCAATCAAGTGTATTAGGCTTCATACCCGCTACTAAATACTCTTCTTGTTTATCGGCTCTGCTTTTGAAAAAAGAACCTTTAGTGCCATGTATAATATAAGCAGGTGCAGGCTCACGCACAAGGAAACTTGCTTTTAATTTGACGCGCAGTTTGTCGTAGTATAATATCAACTCAAAATAATCATCTACCTGCGATCGCTGCCTGGTTACGCGGATGTCTGCAAAAATAGCATCAGGCATCCCAAATAAATGCAAAGCCTGGTCTATTAAGTGCGGGCCTAAATTGTTTAATGTTCCTGCACCCGGACTTGGAACTAATTCTTTCAGGTTTTTGGCTTCTACTACCGTTGTAGTGAATGCTTTTTCTACTACTACATGTTTATTTGCAAGCAAAGCCTGTTTAGTATAATCGTAATGGGTATATGTGGGTGTATTTACCACCACTAATATTACTTGCTCATCTGCTAACAATGCTTCTAAAGAAGGATAGCTTTTTACTCCCGGATAATTTTCCTGTATTAGCTTTTTGCTTCTTTCCCAGGAGCCTGCTAATTTAAATCCGGGATGCAAATCAATGAACGGCGCATGAAATACCCTACCGGACACACCATAAGAACAAAGAGCCGTATTGATAATTTCCATCTTTTTAGTAATTTACTGAAGTGAGGGTTTGTATTTAGTTGTGAAGAAGGGAGAAGGTTGGAATTTATCTGTTGCTCTCAACCCCATCTAATTCTAAGCCTAATCTTTGTGAAACTTTAGAAAATCAAGCTTGGTGAGACAAGGGGCTTAAGCCCTTGTTCTATGCAACTTTACAGGTAATCTGTATAAGGCTAAAACTATAGCGGTTTTCACTTGGGTACAGTACACTTTGACCTCTCTCCAAACCTCTCTCCTAAAAGGAGAGAGGCTTTGAATCTTACTCCCCAACGATGGTAGGGAAGGGGCTGTTATTGTTCAGTCTGTATCGCACTTAACCCAGAAGCGCTATATTTGTCAAAGTCATTTTTTTTGGCGTAGACACGTAGCGGCTTGCTGTAGGCTACCGCAGAGGCACAGAGGACACAGAGATATGAATTATGCCTAGCGGTACTAGATGAATGCCAATTACATATCTTCTAACTCAATTCCTTTGGTTTCTCTAATAAAAAAGAGAATGAAAAAGAATGAGGTAGCCGCCGCAATTGTATAGAGTCCATAGGCAGAACCTAGACCGAAATATTGCAGTATGGGAGGAAATGTTGTGGAAATGAGGAAATTCGCAACCCACTGCATTGCAGCAGCAATTGAAAGTGCAGCGGCTCGAATTTTGTTATTAAACATTTCTCCCAACAGCACCCAAACCACTGGCCCCCAGGAGAAACCGAAGCAAAATACATAGAGGTTGGCTGCAATCAGAGCCACAGTCCCTGCGCTTCCGGCAAGAGTGGGGTTTCCAGCAGCATCCAAGGGAGCGCTGCCAAAAATAGAAGCCATCGTTCCCAAGGTCAAGGTCATGCCAATCGACCCTAGTATCAGCAAGGGCTTGCGACCAAATTTATCCACGAAGGCGATCGCAATCAGTGTGGTAATAATATTTACGGCTCCTGTAATCACCGTAATTGTTAGGGAATCTTTTTCGGAAAATCCGACTGCCCGCCACAAAACGCTGCTGTAATAGAAGATTACATTAATACCAACAAATTGCTGTAATACAGATAAGCCTATTCCTATCCAAACAATGGGGAGGAGTCCACCACTTCTACCTAACAAGTCAGAAAACTTAGGCTGGCGTTCTTGAAGCACTGTCTGCCGAATTTCTTCAATTTTTGGCAGCACATCACCCCCCAAAATCTTCGTCAGAACGTTAGCAGCTTCTGGCTCTCGTCCTTTAGCAACTAAGTAACGGGGGGATTCAGGAATTGTTAAAGCCACCATCCCATAGAATACCGCTGGCGGGACTGCTGTCCAAAACATCCAGCGCCAAGCTGCAACCCCAAACAAAAACGGCAAGTCTGCTGAACCTGCTGACACAGCGATAAAGTAGTCGCTCAATAAGGCGACGAAAATTCCTACAACAATCGCTAATTGTTGCAGAGATCCTAACCTTCCCCGCAAATGGGTGGGAGAACATTCCGCAATGTAAGCTGGGGCGATGACACTAGCAACGCCGATTCCAATCCCACCTAATAGTCGCCAAAAGATAAAATCCCAGATACTGAAGGCAAGCCCAGAGCCAATGGCACTGATAGTAAATAATGCCGAAGCGACCACCATTGCCTTGACTCGACCATAACGGTCTGCAATCTGTCCGGCAAAGAAGGCTCCTACGGCAGATCCCAGCAACGCTAGGGACACTGCCAGCCCAGTCAGCCAACTACTGGTGTTAAAAGCTTTTGATAGAGATAAAACTGCGCCGTTGATTACAGCAGTATCAAAACCGAACAGAAAGCCGCCGAGGGCAGCAGCACCAGCAATCAAAATGACATAAAACGTGTTGGCTTTACGACGAACAGTAGTAGAAGACATAGTTATAAGTAGTGGGGAGTGGAGAGAGACGCGATTAATTGCGTCTGTACTAGGGAGCAGGGGGGTAGGAGAATAGAGAGCAAAGACTCATTAATGGAGTTCAAAGGCTCATTAATGGAGTTCAAAGGCTCATTAATGGAGTTCAAAGGCTCATTAATGAAGTTTAAAGACTCATTAATGGAGTTCAAAGACTCATTAATGAAGTTCAAAGACTCATTAATGGAGTTCAAAGACTCATTAATGGAGTTCAAAGACTCATTAATGGAGTTCAAAGGCTCATTCCTTATTCTCAATGCCCAAAAACTTTGATTATTTAGCGTCTGGAACGTCTACGGAGTCGATCAATCATTACCGCTAAAATAATTACTAGTCCTTTGACGACTAGTTGCCAAAAGTAAGATAGGTTCAACAGGGTTAAACCATTGTTGAGAATAGCAATGATCAATGCACCCAGAAGGGTACCGCCAATGGTGCCAATACCGCCTGTAAAGCTGGTTCCACCAAGAATAACAGCAGCGATCGCATCTAATTCGTAACCCTGACCTAATAAGCCACTAGCACTATAAAGACGGCTAGCACTCATGATGCCTGCTAAACCTGCCAGTAATCCACTAATACCATAGACAAATAGCAAGACACGATTAACTTTAATTCCAGTTAATCGGGCTGCCCGCTCGTTACCACCGACGGCATATATCTGCACTCCTAAAACAGTTTGTCGCAGCACAAACCAGCTAGCGATTACCGTCAGTAGCGCAATGATTACTAGCCAAGGAAGCGGGCCGACATAACTATTACCCACCCAAGCAAAATCGATGTCCCGGTTAATCAGCGTTGTACCTTTGGCAATTAAGTAGGCCACACCCCGCAAGGCAGTCAGTGAACCCAACGTCACAATAAAAGGTGGCACATCCAAAAAGGTGATCAGAGCGCCGTTGAGTAAACCTAAAAATAATCCTGCCAGCAATGCAGCAGGCACAGCCGCCCAACCTAAAGCTGGTAATAGCGATACCAGCAACGCAACTACGGCAGAAACAGCTAAGATTGACCCGACTGAAAGGTCAATACCTCCGGTAAGAATCACAAAGGTCATTCCCGTCGCCAGCACAATATTGATTGATGCCTGACGCAAGATATTAACGATGTTACCGCCTGTAAGGAAGTTGGGAGAAAGGAATGCAAATAAGATGCAGATAATTACTAGGATTGGCAAAATACCCGCAACTTCCAGTAGAGTACTAATTGATTTCTGGTTGCGGGATACGGGATTGTTGGCTGATTTATTGGCAGGCGGTCTGACTGTCTGACTCATGATGCTAATACCTCCGATGCTCCAGTTGCATAGTGCATAATCTTTTCTTGGGTGATTTCTTTACCAAGACTGCCATCCAGTTCGCCTACCATCTGGCCTTCTCGCATCACCAAGACGCGATCGCTCATGCCGACAATTTCTGGTAGTTCGCTGGAAACCATCAAAACAGCAACACCTTGTGCTGCCAACTCGCTGATAATTCGGTAAATTTCGCTTTTGGCACCGATATCTACGCCGCGTGTCGGCTCATCTAGCATTATTACTCTCGGCTTAATGGCTAACCAACGGGCTAGCAGTAGCTTCTGCTGATTGCCACCAGAAAGATCCACCGCTCTGATTTCCAGATTAGCCAGCCGAATATTAAAGCTTTCAACTGCTTGTGTTGCCAACAGATTGACTGAACCCCAATTAACAATGCCAGCCTTTGCATCCTGCTTGAGTGTGTTGATGGCAATATTCTTACGGGAACTCATTTCTAGAAATAGACCCTGGTCTTTACGGTCTTCCGGAACGTAGCCAATGCCGGCAGTAATAGCATCACTGGGCGTATTAATATTAAGTTTCATTCCATTCAGAAATACTTCACCACTTGCCTTGCGGTCAGCACCAAAAATCAGCCGAGATACCTCTGTGCGTCCTGCACCAACCAGCCCCGCTAGACCAACAATTTCTCCAGCGCGAATTTGAAAACTAGTTGGGGTAATTTTGCGTCCGTCACTGATATTTTTGACTTCCAGCACCACCGGCCCAGGATTGGTTTGCCGTTGATGTTCATAAAAGTCTTGCATGGAACGACCGACCATCATCTGCACTAATCGCTGTGCAGAAATTTCATCCCGTGTGAGACTGCCAATGTATTGACCATCCCGCAGTACGCTAATCCGGTCAGCTAGGGCATATATTTCTTCCATGCGGTGGCTGATGTAGATAATAGCAATGCCGTCGTCTCGTAGTCTGCGAATTACCTCAAATAAATGCTGAGTCTCACGGTCAGACAGTGCTGCTGTTGGCTCATCCATCACCAAAACGCGGCTTTTGTCCTTCAAGGCTCGTGCAATTTCTACTTGCTGTTGTTCGGCGATCGACAAAGTGCCAACTATAGTCTGGGCTGTAAAATTGGCTCCCAAGCTTTGCAGCACTTGCTCTGCTTCCAGGTGCATAGCTTGGCGGTCTAAAAACTGACCTCGCCGCAACTCGCTACCCATAAACATATTTTCGGTAACGGTTAAATTAGGTGCAACATTCAGTTCTTGATAAATGAGATTAATACCCGCCTTGCGTGCTGTCGCCGGATCGGTAATTTTCAAAGGTTGGCCATTGATGCGAATTTCTCCTTCATCGGCAATGTAAGCCCCAGCCAGGATTTTCATCAATGTGCTTTTGCCTGCTCCGTTTTCACCCATGAGGGCATGAACCTCTCCTGGATAAATCGTCAGATTAACATTTTGGAGCGCAGATACACCATGAAATCGTTTGGTAATCCCTTGCATTTCTAATACAGGGGTGGTAGTTGGTGCATCAGGAAATGAGGTTTCAATATTTGTTGTCATGGACATCTCCTGTAAAAACAATTTAAAAATTGCGCTCGTGAGTTAGGAATTAATAAATTCATACCTAATCACAAAATCATGTTTTAAAAGCTGACTACTAGTTTGAAAATAGGGACTAGTACCGCAAGACAGAAGTCAAAAGTCAAAAGTCAAAAGAATTGTATTTTGGGCTTTTGCGCTATTTTAAATGGTCTGTTTATTTACGCCATGCTGTAATAGGGAAGAGATATTTTCATACTTTGTTGTTAACGTTAGTTGATGGAGACTGTCTAGGAAAGTCTAAGTGCTATAAATCAATACGCTTGGGTTAAGAATTTCTTCCTTCTCTTTGCGTCCTTTGCGTCCTTGGCGGTAGCCTGCGGCAAGCCGCTCCGCGTCTACGTTAAAAAAATTAACTTGAAGAAAGAGTTTTAGCCTTAACTGAACCGTATTGTGCTATAAATGGGCACTCAGACTTTCCGCTGATGCACATACATAGCGATTCTCGGTTGCATCATATAGAGTTTTGACCTCACTTCCATTCCTCTCCCCTAAAAGATGAGAGGCTTTGAATCTTACTCCCTTTCCCTACAAGGTAAGGGGCTGTTATTATTAGGTTTTGTATTTAAATTAAGTGAAAACCGCCGTAGATTATTGGTATGGGCAAAAACTTTACAAATGCATCAAAAGATTTACATTAGACATAATTTTCAATTGCAAATTCACAATTTTTATTACTTACCAGCCTTTTTCTGTGCTGACGTTATCTTTTGTGATCAACTTAACTGGAATCAAAATGTTAGGTGACTCAGGTTTTTTACCATTTAAGATGTCATTGCCAACTTGAACTGCTTTTTGGGCCATTCCTCGCGGATTTTGAGTAGCAGTCGCCGCATATAAACTATCTTTAGCAGCGATCGCACTGATTGCTTCTGGCGCACCATCAACCCCAACAATAAAGAAATCTTTACGTTGTGCTTGATTAGCTGCTAGTTCTGCACCAACTCCACTCGGATCATTGATGGCAAAAACAGCATCAATTTTCGGAAAAGTTGTGAGCAAATCACTCATAACTCTGAGTCCTCCATCCCGACTACCCTCTGCATTCTGATTTTTGGAGAGTATTTTGATATCAAGATATTTAGACAATACATTCTCGCAGCCACTAACTCGCTGAATCACTGAGTCCACTGGTGGGCCATTAACTATTACTACATTGCCTTTGCCTTTGAGGCGGTCAGCAATATATTTGCAACCAACTTCTCCAGCTTGGACATTATTAGTAGTAATGGTGGCATCCACACCTCCTTCAGCACCTGTATCCACCGCAATCACAATTCTACCGGCTTGTTTTGCTTTTTCAACTGCTGGTTTAATGCCACTTTTATCAGCAGCATTCAGAATAATGATATCAGTATTTGCATCTGTAAAATTTTCCAGTTGATTGGCTTGTTGGTTGAGATCATAGGCACTGGAAACTACGGTAACGTTGACATCCTTACCGCCAATTCTTTTCGCTTCTGTCTCAGTTGCTTGCCCCATCAGGACGAAGAAAGGGTTACTTAAATCACCAACGGTAAAGGCAACTGATCGTAATTTTCCATTTCCAGTGGTGGTTTTAGTTTCTGCACTAGTATTGGTAGCAGTTTTGGTTTCAGTGTTAGTAGCAGTGTTGCGATCGGGAGAACCATTTGTACAGCCGACAAGACTACCACTGATAATACCTAATATGCTAGCTGCGATTACGCGAAGCGCAACACTAGAGGTGAACGCAATTCTTTTCATATTCATATATCTCCTAGAAGTCATTCTTCCTTACACCAAATTTGGAAACGATATATTGTTTAAAAAACAGCGAGAAGTATTGTAACCCTCATGTATCAAGCCTTTTTCTGTGTGTTGTAATTACGAATTACAAATTAGTAGTATTACCAGCCTTTGTAGCTGCTGAGGTTGTCTCTAGTAACCAAGTTGACTGGAATCAGAATGTCAGGTGACTCAGGTTTTTTACCCTGGATGATATCGTTGCCAATCTCAACCGCTTCTTGCGCCATCTCTGCGGGATTTTGAGCCGCAGTTGCAGCAAATACACCATCTTTATCCTCCATTGCTTTTGTTGCATCTGGCGATCCGTCAACTCCAACAATAAAAAATTCTTTACGTCTTGCTTGTCTAGCTGCTAAATCTGCGCCCACACCACTTTGATCGTTAGTGGCAAAAACGGCGTCAATTTTCGGAAAGGTTGTGAGCAAATCGCTCATGACTCTCAGTCCTCCATCCCTAGTCCCTTCGGCGTTTTGGTCTTTAGAGATGAGTTTGATATTAGGATATTTGGACAATGACTTCTCGCAGCCACTGACTCGCTGATTGATTGAGTCCATCGGAGTCCCGTTGAGGATGACTACACTACCTTGACCTTTGAGGCGATCGGCAATATATTGACAAGCAATCTCACCAGCTTGAGTATTGTTAGAGCTAATCATCGCATCCACATCTGCATCAACGGCTGAATCTACTGCAATCACAACCTTACCTGCGAGCCTTGCTTGGTTAATTACCGGTTTAACTCCTTTTTTGTCAACAGCGCTAAGGATAATTAAGTCAGTATTCGCAGCAGTGAAATTTTCGATTTGGTTAACTTGTTGGTTCAAGTCAAAAGCACTGGAAACCGCATTAACTCTGATATTACCCCCGATTTTCTTAGCTTCTGTCTCAGCCCCCTTCTGCACTGCATTATAGAAGGGATTGCCCAAGTCACCCAAAGCAACGCCGATTGTTTGCAATTTTCTATTTGCAGCACTAGTCTGACTCTCTGCACTTATATTGGTAGCAATGTTAGTACCAGTATTAGTAGCAGTGTTGTCATTTGGAGCGCCATTTTTGCAACCAACAACAGCGAAACCTAATATGCCAACTATGAACGAAATTCTCTTGATATTCATCTATTTCTAACAACGGATTTAAATTTGAAAAATGTCAGTAAAATATAAATTTGCAAATTTATCAGAATATGAGCTAGGTCTGAACAATTCAGACATAACTTAGCAATACTGCTGGCTTTGGGAATTTAAACTCCTTTCAAAAGTTTTAGAATGTGACCTGATTCGAGTTAGCGCTATTAATTGCCCTCAATTAGATGTTTTGTTTGTTCAACCAAAACTATGAGCATCATACTACGTCAAAAAATCACATGTTTTTGTGAAACTACATTTGTTAATGCGGGTGTTAAAAATAGCTTTTAACTAAAATTAGTAGAACCTGATGTAATCAGAGTTGCAAATTTCTCTTTTCTTTGAGATTATTTTAGTTTAACCTGCATTTTTACAAATATGATACACGTTTATCGAACTTTACAAAGTAAACAAAACTATTTCATATCTATGTATTCTCAAGTTTTCCTACTGGAGCATTTGCGAAAATTAAGTAATTTTTAGCATCGGGATAGTTTAGAAAACTTAACATTTTTTATTCAAGTGGAATTGATAAAAGTTAATACTTTAGGAGGGAAATGTTTGCTTCTAAATCCGTCTTTTAGGGGTAGAAAGTGATAGACTATCACCATATATAAAAATCCTGTTGCCTTATTTTCAGAATTGCTCAAATATGCATGTCAAGTGCGCTTATTTGTTATACTAAATTGCCAGAGTTAGTCTAGTTATATCTCGATCAGAATAACTCTTAGGATAGAGGGAAAAAGAACCCTAAAAAAGTTATTCTCACCCCATTACCGCCGTTGTCAAAATGTGAAAGAACAGACGCGATAAATAGTTCGCGCCTGTTTAATCAGTGTGCGAATTAAAGAAAAGTCGAGCCAGTGGCTATAAACCTTAGGACATCTACACAGATGTTTTATATTTTTATAAGTGGCAATGTACTATTATTTATCGGAAAACATTGCACTCCTTTTAGCCTTGCTGAAGAATTGTTATTCATCATTAGGGAAAAATAATTTTAATCTCCACAAGCCCAATCAGTTATAATGTCTGTAGGGTATTTTTTAAATTCTTTGCCTTTGCTACTAGCGGAGATTTAGAGTTTTAAGGTTGTGGATAAGTATTTAGCCACTAAATCTTCATAGTAAGGCTTTAATTTTTGCCAATCCGGAGGATTAGGGTTTTTTGAATATAAATCATAGGCATTGAATAATTTCACCCATTTAAACATTTCTTTATCGTGTCTATCCATCAAATGCTCGTAAGCATTTTCGCGATGTTGAGGATAAAAGGAGTGATAGCGGAGGATGTACAATGCAGATTCAGGCAAATAGTTTTTCATCATGTAATATACATACTCATCATGTCCCCATGACATGTGTACATTACTCAAGCCACAATTCGGCTCGTAAACACCATATATAGTGTTATATATAGGGTTGTTAAAATCAGGGTTTTCTTTGAAAAATTCCGAGAAAACAATTTTATCAGAAAATGCACAACCCACAGGATAGGTATCACCTACTGTGGCCCATTGGGGTTCACCAAATAAGCAAAGTACCTTCCCCATATCGTGAAACAAGCCAGTAAGTACCATCCAGTCTGGGTGACCATCAGTGCGAATGGCTTCTGATGTTTGCAATAGGTGCTGTAACTGATCTAAGTCTGTGTCAGGATCTGAATCATCAACCAATTGATTCAAAAATTCCAATGCATCCCAGACAGACATTTCTTTCTTATCTAACTTCCAAAAGTGTTCTTTTTTCTCTAATACAAAATCATACGTCTGATTGATATGATTTAACCGATAGAACTCTTTCACCGTGTCTCTAGTAGGCGTTTGGTAATTCCTGTACTCTTCGGTGCTTTTACCTTCTTTAACTATGCTGTCCGGATCGGGATAGCGATTAAGTAAGTCTTCTTCCCATTCTTCTAAGGAATGTAAGGGGTTGTTTTGAGCTTGGTCAATGACATTATTTAAAGTTTGAGACATATCTTTTCAGTTGTCGATATTGATTTGTTAAATGCTACTTTCGCACTCCATCTTATGCACAGGTGTGCAAAGCCTGTACTGTACTTATTATTTATTTTTGCACACGTGTGCAAAAACTGATGTTAAGTTTCTTTTCGTCTTTGGATACCTGTGGATGATTTACTTCCTCAAGTGTTTTATCCGATCAGAATCAATTGGGAATTAGGCAAAACATTGACAAATTAGATAAAATGTGATTAAGAGTTAGATGAAGCATTTATGCGATCGCTAATTTTCAGAGATTTTGATGCCTCTAATTGACTTTTGAATGAGTGACTTTTGCGTACTCCTAGGTCGAAGCAAGCTACGCGTAGCGGACGCACCAGAAGGGGTTGACCCATGCTTCTAAAGCTTGATTGCTAGCTCACCATTACAGCAGATATGTCTTCTTTGTTAATTCGTTAAATGGTACTTTGATTATTTATGCACACGTGTGCATAAATAATCAGTAGAGCTTTTGTTTTACACATGTGTGCCAAATCTATGTTAACTTTTTTATTGAACTCAGCTAAGTAAGTGACAATTTGTCAATTCTATGGTATAAGAATACTTGACAATATTAGCCAACTCTTGTAGCTGGTTTATCGCTTCTCCACCCTCCAACTTCATTAATTCGCGATCGTCCCACAATTCCAGCCAAGTAATCCCGTAATCAGATACTAAAAACCGAATCAGGTGCTTTTCTCCCAAGCTAACCATAAATGAAGCACTGTTCATTTGGTCGCCGCATGTATAACAATAGGCAGTATAACCACGCCGCTGAAGTATAATTGTCAAGGCTTGCAGGTTCATTACTAAGTCTTGGATGAATTCCTGATGTTGTTGCGCTAATCTTAGAAACACTAGTTTTCTCCCACTACTCCAGTTATGTGGTTGCTTTGATATTTCTTTAGACTGACATCTGATGTAATTTAGTTGCCAAAAGTTCGTGTTTTTTTAGAGACGTGATTAATCTTAATCTTGCGGTTGTCACCAATAAGCTAAATACCCAAAGCCGTTCTAATGTTTTGGACAATTACCTGGGGTGGCTGTGCAACATCCATAGATATGGTATCTAATGGCTCTTCAAGAGTATAAAACTGGCTGTTGAGCAGTTTGTCGCTCATGTAATGATTATGACGCTCTTGCAACCGCTTTTGAATCAACTCATAAGACCCTTTGAGGTAAACTAGCTTGATGCGATCGCTATCCAATAGCAGAAATTGCCGATAGCTGTCTTTTAGAGCCGAACACGCCAGCACCACATTTTTATTTTCTTGCAGCCAATGTTTTATGGCTGTTTGCAAATCTTGCAACCAAGGCGTCCTGTCAGCTTCACTCAGAGGGATACCGCGTCGCATTTTTTCAACATTCTCTGGCGAGTGGAAAGCATCAGCGTCGCGAAACTCCCATTCTAACGAGTCTGCTAGCAGTTTTCCTATGGTGGTTTTGCCAGATCCAGATACACCCATTAGCAAAATAATCATCGACTGCTTAATCATATTTTACTTAAGAAAAGTTAAGTTATTCAAATGGAGATAGAAATCAGGACTCCTGACTCCTTTTTGTGCAAAATGTGAGTTGTATTAAAATCTCTTGACAAATAACGATTATTTTCTTCTATAATTAATACATATGCACACGTGTGCAGTAATTTAAAAGTATAAAAAAATGAATAAACGAAGAATTTCAATTGAAGATATTGCTCAAAGAGCAGGCGTTTCTCATTCCACAGTTTCACGCGCTTTGCAAGATAACGCTTTAATTAGCCCTAAAGTGCGAGAAGAAATTAAGCGGCTGGCGCAGGAGATGAGCTATGTGCCGAATGCTATTGCCCAAAGCTTGCAAAATAAACGCACTAATACCATTGGTGTAGTAGTAACTTCAATCGCAGATCCCTTTTTTGCTGAAGTAGTAGAGGGAATTGAGAAAATAGCCAGACCGGCAGGCTTGAGTGTTTTGTTGAGTGCTTCACACCGAAATTTTGAGCAGGAAATAGCAGCTATTGATACTTTTCATCGCCGCCGAGTGGACGGGATCTTAGTAGCCGACTCACGAATTAGTAAACAGCATACCAAACAACTAACGCAATTTGCTGTGCCAACAGTTCTGATTAACAGCCAGACCGAAGATGAATGCGAAATATTTCACTCAGTGGCAATAGACGATCGCTTAGGTGCTAGATTAGCCACAGAGCATCTAATAAGTCTAGGACACACCGCTATTGGTTATCTGGGTGTAGGCGATCACAGCAGGTCGAACCAGCAGCGCTTAGAAGGGTATCAAATGGCTCTTGCTGAAGCTGGTCTACCACAAAATACTGGTTGGGTTGCAATTAGTGATAAAGATGATACTAGAGCAAGCGATGTTAATACTGGACAACAGATGCTATCTAAACTATTGGTGGCTGAGGTGACAGGCATCTTTTGTTACAACGATATGGTGGCAATTGGCGCTCTACTGGCCTGCCAAGAACTAGGTATTTTAGTACCGCGAAATTTAAGTCTGGTTGGATTTGATGGTATTGCTTTGGGGCGTTACGTTAAGCCTGCACTCACGACGGTCAGCCAGCCAATGTTAGAAATTGGTGGTTATGCCATGCAAATGTTACTCGATTTATTAGAGGAAAAAACTGTAGAAAACCGAGTTTTATCTCCTTTTTTAGTACAGCGTGGTAGTAGTGCAGCATTAAGAAAATAATTTTAAAGGGTGTTTATCTTGAAAATTGTAGTTTTTTTGTAATCAGAGTAAAGCTCATCTTCAAGCCATAACCGAAAATATCCTCTCATTAAAAACTCCAGGTTTCAAAATGGACGGGGTTTATCTGCGTCTGGGCGTTTGGGCGTGAGGTAAATTCTTATTTTCACGTAGCAACACTAAAAATTTTAACTAAATAAAAATATGTTAACCAAAAAACCGAGTTTATCTCCCGATCGCTGCTTTTCTCCAGAACCAGTGCAAAGACGACTAGCCCATCAATTTTTTGATAGCATATCTGCGTTACCTCTGGTCTGCCCACACGGTCACGTAGAGCCAGACTTGTTAGCGAATCCCGCCGCCCGTTTTGGTACACCAACCGAATTATTTATTATCCCTGACCACTACCTTTTGCGGATGCTCTACAGTCGAGGCGTACCTCTACAAGCTTTGGGCATACCTACTAGTGATGCACCAGCAGAAACCGACCACCGCAAAATCTGGCAATTGTTCGCCGAACATTTTTATCTATTCCAGGGTACTCCGTCCGGGTTATGGCTGAAAGAGGAACTAACTAACGTCTTTGGCGTAGATGAACCTTTAAATTCTCGCAATGCCGGACATATCTATGATTACCTAGAAGGTCTGTTAGCCTTGCCTGAGTTTTCCCCTCGTGCTTTATTCAAACGCTTTCACATTGAAGTGCTTTGTACAACCGATGCAGCCAGTGATACCCTAGAGAATCAGCGATCGCTCCACCAACAAGGTTTTACTCAAATCAGACCAACTTTTCGACCAGATGCAGTAGTTAACCTGGATGCTTTTGGTTGGCGGGAAAATCTTACCAAATTGGAAAGCACTGTCGGTAGAGAAATTAACACTTACGCTACTTTTGTGCAAGCTCTAGAAGAACGTCGGGCTTTCTTTAAAAAAATGGGCGCGACAGCTACCGATCAAGGTGCAGCTACACCTTATACCACACGCCTTTCTGACCAGGAAGCAGAAGCTATCTTTGCTAGAGCATTAGCCGGCAAGCTGAATCCAGGTGATGTAGAACAGTTTACCGGTCATATGTTCATGGAAATGGCGCGGATGAGTGTGGAAGATGGCTTGGTGATGCAAATGCATTGTGGTGTTATGCGTAACCATAACCCTATTTTATTTGAGAGATTTGGAGCTGATAAAGGTGCTGATATTCCGCTAAAAATAGAATGGACTCAAAATCTACGCCCGTTGTTATCAGCCTACGGTAATGATCAGCGCTTTTGCTTAATTATTTTTGGCATGGATGAAAGCACCCTGAGCCGAGAGATGGCTCCGCTAGCCGGTCATTATCCCACTATATTGCTCGGGCCGCCTTGGTGGTTTCACGACAGCGTAAATGGCATGGAGCGCTATTTCAATCAGGTAATGGAAACTGCCGGAATTTATAATACTGCTGGGTTTAATGATGATACCCGCGCTTTCGTTTCTATTCCGGCTCGTCACAATATCTGGCGGCGAGTAGCTTGTAACTGGTTAGCCGGATTAGTAACACGGGGATTGGTTGAGGAAGAGGAAGGGTATGATATGGCCCGTGCTTTGGCTTACGACCTGGCTAAGGTTGCTTACAAGTTGGATTAATATCAATTCTCCAAAATCAAGCTATTAGGACTAGTACCGCAAGGCGGAAGTTAAAAGTCACTCATTCAAAAGTCAAAAAAATTATATTTCTTGCTCTTGCGCCATTTTAAATGATTGGTTTAAGTAGCTGGGCGAAATTAAATATAAAATGTCATTGTGGGAACGCAGTGGAGTGAAGCAATCCCTAAGACTGAGATTGCTTCACTTCGTTCGCAAAAACAAAGTATCTTATATTTATTTAGAACCATCTACTTATTTACGCGCCATTCGTAACAGTTTAAGATTAAATCGGTTTTGTCAATAGTAATAACGCTGCTAATTAAGCCAGAACGTGAGTATTAAATAAAATACTATACGGAGGATTGAGAGTAAGAATGAGTGGTAATTTTTTTAATGACGCGTAGGCGTAACCCGCCGTAGGCATCGCAAGCCAAAAAAAGATATTTAACCGATATAAATAAGCACATATTTTAATACATACTTAAAACATGGACAATATCTATCAACCCCAAGAATCGCTAGGTCTACGTGCGATCGCTTGGCTTTGAAACAATAGCAACTGCTTGGATAAAATGGGACAACTTAGATGACATCAGATGAAGCCCTCAAACGAAAGGTATTAAACAAGGTAACTCGGCGGCTGATTCCCTTGTTGTTAGTACTTTATATAATTGCTTATTTGGATCGGGTTAATGTCGGGTTTGCAGCCCTGCAAATGAATCATGATTTGGGCTTTAGTTCCACAATTTACGGTTTCGGATCGGGGGTCTTTTTCCTGGGCTACTTTTTGTTTGAAATTCCCAGTAACCTCATTTTAGAAAGAATTGGTGCTAGGGTTTGGATTGCCCGCATTAGCATAACTTGGGGAGTAATTGCCGCAGGAATGATGTTTGTCAAAAGCCCTTTTAGCTTTTACTTATTGCGTTTTTTCTTAGGAATTGCAGAAGCTGGATTTTTTCCTGGGATTATTCTTTACCTCACATATTGGTTCCCAACAATTCAACGCGCGAAAACCATAGCTTCATTTATGACAGCAACTGCGATAGCTGGGGTTGTGGGAGGACCCCTTTCTGGTCTGCTGCTGACTCTGCATGGAATTGCAGGATTAGCGGGTTGGCAGTGGTTATTTCTAGTAGAGGGTTTACCCGCGATCGTTATGGGTTTTGTGGTGCTGAATTATCTGTGCGAACGTCCAGAGCAAGCTGAATGGTTGGAAGTAGAGGAGCGTTTCTGGCTGCAAGAGAGATTGCAGCTAGAATCCGAACACAAACAACGCCACAACAGCTACACTTTACTCCAAGCTCTTGTCAATCCTAAAGTTTGGTTACTGAGCCTGATTTATTTCACTCTAGTAATTGGTATTTATGGTATAAGTTTCTGGCTACCACAAATTATTAAAGGTTTTTCTGGATTAAGTGATTTATGGGTGGGATGTTTGTCAGTTATTCCCTATCTAGTAGGTGCGATTGGAATGGTCTTTGTTGGTAGCCACTCAGACCAGACTAGAGAACGCCGCGCTCATGTTGCAATTCCAGCTTTTATTGGGGCATTTGGTCTAGTTTTGAGTGCTTACTCTCATCAGCCTGTGACTGCTCTAGCATCCCTTTCGTTGGCAGCATTAGGAATTTGGGGGGCTTTAGGACCATTTTGGACTTTACCCACTGGCTTTTTAAGCGGTACAGCCGCAGCAGGCTCCTTAGCGTTGATTAATTCTGTGGGCAACTTGGGAGGATTTGTTGCTCCCTACATTATTGGCTTAATTAAGGATGCAACTAATAGTTTTACCGGAGGGCTGCTTGTAATGGCAGCAGGACTGTTAGTTGGTGGGATTCTCACTCTGGTAATGCATCATGACTCTTTTCTAGAGGAACTGGATACTATCCGAAGCTGACTCTACCAGACACAGGGAAAGATTATCTGGTGCGATTTAACACAGAATATCTACTAACATTAATTTCATTGAGACAGCTTTGCTGGTAATTGCTGGACTTGTTCTAGTGTTAATCTTGTGACTCAAGTAAATTGTTTCAACAGTCATACCCTGGCGCAATAAATTCACCGCTACTTTTTCCAAAGCTTTTTGGGCACCTTCCTGTTGCCAACTTGTTACAATTTCCAGATTTCCTTGTGAAAGACCTGTTTGTCAGTATGTCGAGCCGTAATACGTATCAACTCTTCCCCAGAAATCAATTGCATCCTTGCTGGATCAATTTTAACGTTGCCAGCCACCGCAAGCAGTGGTAGAATCCCATATTACACCTTCTCTTTAGCTGGCGTTGCAATACCGCGCTTAACTAGACTAGCTTCAAGTTCCTTAATGAATCTTAAGTCTTCCTCCAATAGAGGCTGGCTTTCGCTAGAAGAAAAGTCCTTACTTACAGAAGGATTTTTTTCAAGGAAAGCAAATGCTTGCCGAAATTGACACGGATTTGCATTAATTTGCGAGTCAAAGTGACAGGGAATAATCTGCTGAAAATCCCAATTTGCAACTGTATCAGCCCAATTGAGGACTTGTCTTGGTGCTTGGGGAAGAATCAGGATTTGCAAAATCGGTGCGACAAATGGTCGTCCCTGACCTCGTAGAGCATCGAATGCCTGCTTCCAAGTTTCTTGCCAGCGAAAAGGAAATAAACCAAAGTACGTTTTTAGGGTTCGCTGTGGTGCTTTGAGAGCATCACGAAACATCTGTGCGATTGGAGTAACTTCCAGCACACTTGGACGGAAGTAAAGCGCAAACAATGAAATGCGTTGCCATCCCTTGCGACGGTTGTCTTCATTGTCTTCGATCGCCTCCAAAGCATTGTCTCTTGCATGAAACAGTAAGGGATAAGGATCTAATTGGAGGATTTGTGGTGGGTCAACTGGAACAGAAACTATAGAATCAGTTACAAGCAGAGTGCGCGATCGCTTGTGAAACACTGCAACTTCTGCAAAAGATCCTCGTCCCAAATTGATGTCCAAGATTGCATAGTCAAACTCATAAGCAAAGGGAGCAAGGCTTGAGTCTTCTGGAAGTTCTTGAGTTCGTTTTTGGGGAAAGCCTAGCCAACTAAGCGGTAGGTTGAAGGGGAAACTCCATTGGTGCGGGGCAACAAAGACTTGTGCTTGAGGAAAGCGGCAAGAAAATGGCCCAACAAAGACTTTATGCTCCAGACCAGAACTGGTTGGCAGTATGATGTACTTAACTTCACCATACTTTGCTACCAACTCATTAACCAAGCGGACACACTCAGTTGTTGGAGCAACGGGTGCATAGACCAGAAGACCTCCGGCAGCGAGTTTGACAACAGTCATGCGAATCGGCACAATGGCGTAGAGAATGCCGTGAAGCTGATCGAATGTCCAGATAGTCTCAAAAACTATTTCCTTGCGAAGTGTCCGCCGCCTGCCGTAGGGGTAGAGTGGGACAGCAGGCCAGAATGGCCATGACCAATCTTTTGGGTGGCTCAAAGGATACATCCCTTGCTCTTGTAGTTCTACCCTCGACTTAGATCCTTGTGAGTTCATCGTCGTTCCATTGTCTTGGCGTGGGCCAGTTGTGAGAGTGCTGTAGTTGCTACAAGATTTATATAGCACGCTTGTCGGGCGAGGGCAACTGGCTAGAATTACAACTAGAACGCATCTTACGTAAGGGTTTATAACTAAAATCTCAAGACCAATTAGAACAGGGATGAGTTAAATATTGACTTTTTTAATGACGTTAGCAAGTTCGCGTACTCCTGTGGAGAAGCAAGCTAGCAAGAGCGTCTCGTAGAGAGCGTCATTAAAAATTCTAAATTAAAATAAGCAGGGGAATTATTGATGCCAGACTTGATTTTAAATAAACTTTTTAGCCTGAAAGAACAGGTAGCAGTAGTCACAGGCGGTTCTGGTGTGCTTGGTGGGGCTATGGCAAAGGGTTTGGCCCTTGCTGGAGCGCAAGTCGCGGTTTTGGGTCGCAATGAAGCACGAGCGAGTGCGGTAGTGGCTGAAATTACCGCTAACGGTGGAGAAAGCATAGCTGTAATCGCAGATGTTAGCGATTACTCCCAATTAGAAATAGCCAGGGGTCTTATTATACAGCGCTGGGGTCAGATAGACATCTTGGTAAACATGGCTGGTGGTAATATTCCGGCTGCCACAATTACCCCTGATGCGACTATTTTTGATATGCCAAACGCAGCTTTTGAGGAAGTAGTTAGCCTAAACTTAGTTGGTACTCTACTCCCCAGCCAAGTTTTTGGTCAAGCAATGGTGGAAAAAAATCAGCCCCACGGTTGTATTGTGAATATTTCTTCTATGTCTGCCATTCGGGTGATTAGCCGTGTGGTTGGCTACTCAGCCGCTAAAGCCGGGATAGATAACTTTACTCGCTGGCTAGCGGTAGAACTCGCTCAAAAGTATGGAGATGGAATGCGAGTAAATGCGATCGCACCAGGTTTTTTTATTGGAGAACAAAATCGAGATTTACTGTTAAATCCAGATGGAAGCTTGACCATACGCGGGCAAAAAATCATTGAGCATACCCCCGCCGGACGTTTCGGAAAACCAGATGAATTACTCAGTACCTTGATTTGGTTATGCAGTTCTGGTTCTAGTTTCGTCAACGGAGTAGTCGTACCTGTAGACGGTGGGTTTAGTATCTACAGTGGAGTTTAATCAATGGAGTTTAATAAAAATGTATTCACTAGCCGTAACTAACGGAACACTTTTGGATGAGCAGGTTTCCGAACTGGTTCATCAAGCTTTAGCAGACCCTAAGTTGGATGGACAGCGCATCCTAGTATTAATTCCAGATGGAACCCGCACTGCTCCCATACCTCAAATGTTTCGATTGCTTCATAATGAGTTGGGTAAAAGAGTAGCGGCTCTAGATTTTTTAATTGCTCTGGGTACACATAATCCCATGAGCCAGGAACAAATCAATCATTTAGTGGGAGTAACACACCAGGAGCGAAAGACAACTTTTAAAAAAGTTCGCATCTTTAACCACCTTTGGAATCAGCCGGATACTTTTATTTCTTGTGGAGTAATTTCAGCAGATGAAATAGCAGAAATCAGCCGGGGAATGCTACATCAATCAGTTGAAGTCCGTGTTAACAAGCTGGTAACAGAGTATGATTTTATCATGATTTGCGGCCCGGTCTTTCCCCACGAAGTTGTCGGTTTCTCTGGTGGAAATAAATACTTTTTTCCTGGCATTGGTGGTCAGGAAGTAATTGATCTATCACACTGGTTAGGTGCTTTAATCACCAGTTATGAAATTATTGGTACACCGGGAATAACACCAGTTCGACGTTTGATTAACCGAGCCGCTAGCCTGATTTCTACCCAGAAGCTTTGTTTGGCGATGGTGGTTGCACCAAAAACGAATCAGCTAGCTGGACTTTATATAGATAAACCAGAGTCAGTCTGGGAAGAAGCTGCAAAATTATCAGCCAAACTGCATATTAAATATGTAGATCAGCCCTTTAAACAAGTGCTTTCAATCATGCCCCAAATGTATGACGACATTTGGACAGCGGCTAAAGGAATGTACAAGCTAGAGCCAGTAGTGGCAGACGGAGGCGAAGTAATTATATATGCCCCTCACATTACCGAATTTAGCTATACACATGGCGAAATCCTAGCCCAAATTGGTTATCATGTGCGGGATTACTTCCTCAAACAGTGGGATAAATTCCAAGCCTACCCCGGTGGAGTGCTAGCTCATAGTACTCACTTAAAAGGGATGGGTACATTTAATCCTATAAAAGGGGAACAAGCACGAATTCGCGTCACTTTAGCTACAGGTATTTCTGCTGAACGCTGTGCTGCTCATAACTTGAACTATCGTGACCCCGCTACCATTCGACCTACTGAATGGGCTAACCGTGAGGATGAAGGTATCTTGCTTGTACCAAAGGCTGGCGAGATACTATACCGTCTAACCAGTGATAAGTAATATCAAGTCTGGCTAAAGACTTATCATTAAGACCGCAGGGGGGCAGGGGGAAAGAGGGTTTTCTGGTTTTTGCACAGATGCGCGAATTATAACTCAATACAGTTCAGTTAAGGCTAAAACTCTTTGCCAAAGTCAATTTTTTTAACGTAGACGCGGAGCGGCTTGCCGCAGGCTACCGCCAAGGACGCAAAGGACGCAAAGAGAAGAAAGAAATGCTTAACCCAAGCGTATTGCTATATAAGCAACAGATACCTCGAAGTCATGTTGAAGTACTTGAAAGTCGTGTTGAGGTACTCCAAAGTCGTGTTGAGGTACTTGAAAGTCGTGTTGAGGTACTTGAAAGTCGTGTTGAGGTACTTGAAAGTCGTGTTGAGGTACTCCAAAGTCGTGTTGAGGTACTCCAAAGTCGTGTTGAAGTACTTGAAAATCGTGTTGGAGTACTTCAAACTTGATCGCACCGCGATCAAGTAAGTAAGTTGGTGCAATAAAACCAAACTGTGTGAATAAAAGTAAATAAGGCTCAAACTCTTTCTCCTGCCGCCCCCTGCTTTCAGCAAGAACTGCCTTATCTTAACAATAATTATTTACGCCAACCTACTTACACAGGTGCGTAGGCGTAGCCTACACTTGACTTTTAAAACAGTCGCTACAATTATCCTTAACCCAAGCGTATTGGTCTTTAAGCCGTTCCAAGGATGAATTATTTAGAGGTTCGATATCATCCTCGAAAGCGAAGTCGCAGGTGCAAATTTTACCAGAGGGTCTGCACTCATTTAAATAAACCAAATATTTATTGTTAAAAATAATTTTATCTACTACTGAAGGGTAGAAAAATTCTACTTACTTAGACATAATATTGTTATTATTAATTATTGACTATAGGAATAATTTAAATGTTTTTTAGATAATCGTTATTGGTAATTTTATACAAATTATACAAATTATACGCTATTAAAACATTTATTAGGACATGAGCTTTAACAAGAGGATGTTATAGTAAAAACTGTTAATAAAAATTATTTTTTAGTTGCCCAAATAAATAGTTAAGCTTGGCGATACTGCAATGAAATAATATCTTTAGTATTTTAGTTGCTGCAATCAAAGCTGCTAAAAGAGTAGATATCTTCAAAAGAATAGCTTATTCACCGTTTTTGTACCTACTGATGAGATGTTTATTGAACTGAAAGCAAGCACAATAGATGTACTGCTTAAGAAAATTTCAAAGCTCAATCAAATCTCAATTTTGTAACTGTGATGTATTTAAATAATAGATTTTCTACTAATCATTCATTTCTTCAAGGGTTACGAGTACTGCTTGTAGATAATGATGTCAATTTTTGCAATTCGTTCACATCGATGTTGCAATCCTATGGTATGAAAGTGCAAGCGGCATTTTTAGGAGAGCAAGCTCTAAAAATATTTGTGCAATGGCAACCTGATATCCTCTTGAGTGATATTTCCTCGCCAAAGGAGGATGGCTATGCTCTAATTCACAAAGTGAGAACACTTCAGGGAGAACGAGGCAAAGTAGTACCAGCGATCGCTCTGACAAGTGTTGTAACTGAAGATATCTATGAACATGCTCTTTTAGTTGGGTTTAATTTATGCTTTGCTAAACCTGTAGTTATTGATGATTTCGTTGCTGTACTTGGCATTTTAGCAATTACTAATAATCTTCATTCGCACTCATGCTAACTAGCTCTAATTAATATCTTAGATATAGTATTTTAAGTTTTGAGAAGTAATGATATGGGTTATTTCTTGGTGGGGATGATTAGTTTTGAAATGCTAATAATGAACTTCATAAACGATAGGATTAATTTGAGGAGTTATCAAATGCCTGTTTTAACTCAATTAGTTTTGCTTTTGAGTAGCGGAATTATTGGTATTGGATTTATTCTAGCTTCTTATTTATTGGCAATAACTTGGATTTAAAAATGTTACAAAGTTCAGATGCCTGTCTTGAAAAGTGACGCTCCTCTGTTACAAAGTGACGCTCCTGCGTCGCTCTAAGCGTACCCCTACGGGGAAGCAAGCTACGCGTTAGCGTCTTGTAGAGAAGCTATGCCGTAGGCTTTACGGCGGGAACCGCCGCTGTGACGCCAGAAGATTTCGACGCAAGGCGACAATAACGCACTGGTTCAATTTTGCGCTAAATTGATTTATGGGATTCTTAATCTTAATTTTGAATGAGTGACTTTTGAATGAGTGACTTTTGAATAAGTGACTTTCCCGTACTTTTACGGAGAAGCCAGCTATGCGTAGCGGATGCACCAAAAGGTGCTGACCCTTATAAGAGTTTATGCTAGAATCTGAATTCTTTGGCAATATCTCAGCTAATCTATTGCATTTCCCCAACTTGGGCTGAGAGAGTAAAAACAAAGTGTAGAAATAAAATATAATACTTATGTTGTAGAAAGTTTGCTAGTTTCTCTAATTGCTTGATACTTTACAAATAAACGACCTGTGTTTTCCAAGTTGATTATCTTACCACTTTGTTAATGCGTTAGCCTAAAAATTTAATATTGATCAGGCTTATTTTAAGGCGAAAATGAAAACTATCCGTGATGTGAGAGCTTAATTCCGCGAATGAGCCTTAATTTATGGAATTTATACTCAAACTCTAAACTCTTATAAATACAAGGTAAGTAAGTAAACTGACCTAAAATATCAACCTTAGCTGCCAAAGCATTCCAGTATAAAACTTCATCCTATGACCTATGATCAACCCTCTGAGCAACCTGTATCTGAATCTGCCGCTAATGAAGCGTTCGACGTAAAGCAGCAGGACACTGGAGATGCTTTATTTCCCATTGTTGGCATTGCCGCCTCTGCGGGTGGATTAGAGGCATTTACGCAGTTACTCAAATATTTGCATACCGATACAGGGATGGCATTTGTGCTGATTCAGCATTTAGATCCTAACCACAAGAGTCTGTTGAGGGAGATTCTGGCAACAAAAACTCAAATGCCCGTCAATGAAGTGCAAGACGGCATGACTGTAGAACCAAACCAAGTTTACGTTATTCCGCCTAACACTAAGATGATCTTGTCTGGTGAGGTGTTGCAACTCACAGCGCGAGAGAAAATTCAAGGGAAATATATGCCTGCTGATGCGTTCTTTAGTTCATTAGCAGCAGAACGAGGGCACAAAGCGATCGCAGTGATTTTATCTGGAACGGATGGAGACGGTTCACTGGGGCTGAAGGCAATCAAGGCAGCCGGAGGCGTGACTTTTGCTCAGTGTGAAGACACGGCAAGATTTGATGGTATGCCCAATACCGCAGTTGCTACAGGGAATGTCGATTTTGTGCTGCCGCCTCAACAAATTGCCGAGGAACTGGCAAATCTCAGTCACAATCCTTTGATTTCTGACTCAGTGCCGCTGATCACGGCTGAGAAATTGCCCGAACAAGGAAATGCCCTGGCGACAATTTTTGGGTTATTGCGATCGGCAACTGGCGTTGACTTCAGCCACTACAAGCCCAACACCCTTGATCGCCGAATTCAGCGGCGAATGGTGTTGTACAAACTAGAACGGTTAGAGGATTATGCCCAGTATTTGCAAGAGAATTCGAGTGAAGTCAAGGCACTCTATGAAGAAATTCTGATCCACGTCACCTATTTTTTCCGCGACCTCGAAGCATTTGAACTGTTGAAACAACGAGTCTTTCCCAAGATTACGCAAAACAAGTCGGCAAAGTTTCCAATTCGGATTTGGGTGGCAGGGTGTTCGACAGGCGAAGAAGTCTATTCGATCGCCATCTCCTTGCTGGAGTTTTTGTCGGATAAATTAATCCCACCGCCGATCCAGATTTTTGCCACAGACATCAGCGAGATGGCAATTGACAAAGCCAGATCCGGCATTTATGCAGAAAATCAAATGGTGGAAGTGTCAGCAGAGCGCCGCCGCAGATTTTTTAATGCGATTGAGGGCGGTGGATATCAAATTAACAAAGTTGTCCGCGAACTATGTGTGTTTGCCCGACAAGACTTGGGCAGTGACCCCCCTTTTTCCAACTTAGATTTTATTAGCTGTCGAAATGTACTGATTTACTTGGACGAAACGTTGCAAAAACGGATACTGCCCATCTTTCACTACAGTCTCAACCCACCTGGCTTTCTGCTGCTAGGGACTTCAGAAAGCACAGGTAAATATTCGGACTTGTTTACTGAGATTGACAAAAAGTATAAAATCTATGCCAAGAAGCTAACCGCAAATCGTCCAATGCTTTCGTTCGTTACTAGTAATTATCCGATCTCAAAACTGGACGAACCTAAGCAGATCAATTCAAATTCATCGAATGAGTTTGACTTAGAGAAAAAAACTGACCAACTGATTTTGAATCGCTATGCCCCAATAGGTGTAGTGATCAACCACAAGATGGAGGTGCTGCAATTTCGGGGAGAAGTCGATCTCTACCTCAAACTTGCACCTGGGAAACCGAGTCTCAACTTATTCCAAATGGTGCGCTCCGGTTTGCTCGTCGAGCTACGCACCACAATTTATCAGGCACAACGGCAAAAAGTTCTAGTTAAAAAGGAAGGGTTACGGGTTGAATCCGGCGATTTTTCAAGATTCGTCAATCTTGAGGTAATTCCATTCGATGGTGTGACTAAGGAAGAACTCTACTTTCTGATTTTATTTGAAGAAGCTCTACCCACGGTTAGTAACCTTAGCTCTTCTAATCCTGAAAGCTCAGAGTCGAGAGACTTAGAGCGTGAGATTGTTCGATTCAAGCAGGAACTCGCAACCGCCAAGCAAGAGCAGGCTGCAACACAAGAGTATCTGCAAGCGGTGATTCAAGAGCAGGAACATATCAATCAAGACCTGAAAGTTGCCAATGAAGAAATCCTCTCTAGTAATGAGGAGTTGCAAAGCACCAATGAAGAGCTAGAAACTGCCAAAGAAGAAATTCAGGCAACCAATGAAGAACTCAACACAACTAATGAAGAACTTCGCTCTCGAAATTTGGAACTACACCAAGTTAACAACGATCTCACGAATTTGCTTGCCAGTATCAATATCCCCATTTTGATGTTGACTTCGGATTTACGCATTCGCCGTTTCACGCCAATGGCGAAGCGGCTTTTCAATTTCATTGCTGCTGATGCTGGACGACCTTTGAGCGATATCAGAACAAATCTCGATATTCCTGACTTAGAATCTCTAATTTCGGAGGTGCTTGACACACTTAGCATCAAAGAATTAGAAGTCCAAACCCAAGGGGGACATTGGTACAACCTCCGTATCCGTCCATATCGCACCATAGAAAACCAGATTGACGGTGTAGTGTTGGTGTTAATAGATATTGATGGTCTCAAACGCAGTGCAGTCACGTTAGAACAAGCCCGGAATTACGCTGAAGCAATTGTAGAGACGGTACAAGTGCCATTAATCTTGCTTGATTCTGATTTCCGGGTGAACAAAGCCAATCGCTCGTTTTATGAAACATTTCAGGTTTTACCATCACAGACAACGCAATCTGTAATTTTTGAGTTAGAGAACGGTCAGTGGAATCTGCCCGGACTCCAACCGCTTCTAGAAGACATTCTCGCCAACGATACCAGTATTCAAAACTTGGACGTGGAGCATCGTTTTGAGCAAATTGGGCAGAAAACCATGCTGCTCAATGGTTGGAAAATTATTCAACAGGGAGATGCTCAAATGATTTTGCTGGCGATTGAAGATATCACCGAGCGCAAGCAATTTGAGTTAGAGCGATCCGAGCTATTAGCACAAGAGCAGTCAGCCCGTCAACAGGCCCAAATCGCCAACCAAGTTAAAGATGAATTCCTGTCGAACCTCTCCCATGAACTTCGTAACCCGCTCAATACTATACTGGGTTGGGCGCAACTCTATCGCACCCGTGATTTAGATCAAGCTGCACTCACTCGTGCCTGGGAAGTGGTGGAGCGGAGTGCTAGGGTGCAAGCTCAGTTAATTGATGATATGCTCGATGTCTCACGGATTACGAATGGAAAGCTTTATTTAAACACTCGTCTAATTGATCTAGTTGCAGTAGTAAATGCCGCGATTGAGTCTGTCCAATTATCCGCAGAGGCGAAAAGCATTCAAATTATTTCACACTTGAACTCGACGACGGTTATCGGAGATGAAAAGCGCTTACAGCAAGTTCTGTGGAATTTATTTTCTAACGCAATTAAGTTTACTCCATCCGGTGGGCAAATCGAAATCACCCTCGAAGCCCTTGATAATCACGCCCAGATTCAAGTTAGTGACACAGGAATTGGCATCTCGGCAGACTTGCTGCCATATGTATTTGAGCGCTTCCGCCAAGGAAATTCCAGCAGCAGCAAAACGAGTCAGGGGCTTGGATTGGGCTTGTCAATTGTCCGTCATCTTGTAGAACTTCACGGTGGAACAGTTGAAGCACAAAGTCCAGGCGAGGGACAAGGAACCACGCTCACCGTCAGGCTGCCTCTGCGCTCAATGCCGATGGAGATTACTCCACCAACTTATTTACAGCCGAGCGTTTTGTCAGAGACTCTGAATACATTAGATGGTAAAAATCCATCCCTTACCCTAGAAGGGCTGTGTATCTTGACTGTAGATGATCAAAAGGATAGCCGCGATTTAATCAAGTGGATCTTAGAAGACTTCGGGGCTGAAGTAGTGGCTGTTACATCGGCAAGGTCAGCGATCGCAGCCTTAACTGAATCTCCTGGCAGATATGATCTACTTCTAGCAGATATTGGGATGCCAGAGGAAGATGGTTACTCTCTGATTCGTCAGGTGAGAGGGCTTGAGGCTCTTGCTGAAAGACAAATTCCGGCAGCCGCAATTACTGCCTATGTCAGCGAGCAAGAGCAGCAAAGGGCAATTGATGCTGGGTTCCAAATGAATATAGCTAAACCGATTGACTCTACTCAATTGGTATTGATGATTGCAAACTTGAGTGGACGAGTCACAGATAATTCGTAATACTCGCCTTCTCTACGAGACGCTACGCGAACGGCGAGAAGCAAGCTATGTAATTCGTAATTCGTAATTGAAATCTAGCCTGCTTGCTCTCTAGTATTTTTCCTAAGAGAGCGATCGCTGTGGCCATGTCTGCGACAAGCCGCTCCTACAGCTACTCCGGCTGATCTTCCTCGATTGCGGCAATAGTTTGTTTTGTCGCAAAGCTGTTGAGAATGATATCTCGAATTAAGGACACCTCTTTATCCAAATTCATTGCATGATCTTCATATTTTGTCGCGCTACTAGTTAAATTGTAATTTCTCATCCGTTCTGCCATTTGACGGCTGAATATAACCTTTTCCTCCATTATTCGCACAGCCGACCATAGCGCTTTTTCGAGATTGTGAGTTTGTTGTGCCTCGAACGCATTAGCTGTAAAGGAATGCCCCGTGTGACAGCGAAACCGTAGCGGCTCTTTTTTGCCAATTTGCCAGATGCTGCCGTTGCATTCAGGGCAGGTGTAAGTCGTTCGAGTCCCGATTGCTTCTACACTCTCCAAAAACTCTTGGGTATTCATCTGCTGTTCAGCAATTCTGGATTCAATTTCGATTTCTTCAGTCACGGGATATGCCTCCTCTTTGGCGGCTGGTTCCTTTGACAACTGCACTAGCAGGTCTGGGATTTCTACAAGCGGCAGGCAGTAATCGACTTTCACATACCGCAAGGCGCTCTTTGCCATGCTGGGGTATTCTGCTTCGTTCGGGTCTTGAATGATCGCCACTCCGCCCCGTTTCTTGATTGCCTGCAACCCCACCGTACCATCATCAAGATAGCCAGTGAGTACCACACCTACCACCCTTGTACCATAAGCGCGGGCGGCTGAACGAAATAACGTATCGATCGCAGGTCGAAAGCGGTTTTCTTCAGGGCCGCGCACGACACGCATTGAGCCTTGATTGACCATTAGGTGATAATCGGGCGGTGCGACATAGATTCGCCTGGTTTGAATTAGCTCTTTATCTGCCGGGTGAGATACTGGCAAAGAGCTTACATCTGCAAGAATTTGGGGGATAATGCTGGGCTGATCCGCTGCGACGTGCTGAACAATGAAGAGGACGGCATCAATATCAGCAGGCAGAGCACCCAAGATCGCACCCAGTGCTTTGAGTCCACCTGCCGAAGTGCCAATAACAATAATATCGTGTCCAAGCATAAATAACTTTATCTTAGTGAATAAAAGCAGACCTATGTTATCTATGTCTTTTGAATAATTAAACATCTTTGGTATGAAGATGCGTTACAGCAGTTTTCATGTATTTGAATCACATCTGTCGTAGGGGCACAGCAATGCTGTGCCCTTACCGCGTGGTCTATTTACCTGAAAATAGCTGTAATACCAATTCACTAAAATAATGAAACAAATGTAAACCCTCAAAGCCTTGCTGCATCTAAGTTGTTGAATTGCGTTAGCACAGCGTAAAGCCTTCTGTTCTCTTTGAGAGACGAAGACAGCGAACGAGAGGCTTGTCTGCGACACGCTGTTCGCGAACGCCAACGGCATAGCTTCTCTACGAGACGCTAACGCGAACGCTTAGAGCGAGTCCGCGAGCGTAATTGCGAATTGCGAATTGTGAATTGGTATAAACCATATTTATAGATAGAAAAGGGTTTGGCGCAGCCTCACTAACAAATGGTATAAGTCTCATTAATAAATATCAAAGGCTCATTAATGGAGTTCAAAGACTCATTGTTGCATTCTAAAATATATCTCCTCTCCCTCCACAGGGGGAAAGGCTTTGAAACCCAGTTTTAGTTTTTCTCTGCTTGTATGAAACCACCCTGCCCCCTGCCTGATCACAATCCCTGCCATTCTGGCTGGGAAAGTTCTGTTATCGGCAACAACAAACTGGCTTCAATCTCCTGGCGCACAACGTCTGTTAGCTGACAGTTGCTATTGAGGCAATCAATAAGCAACTGATTGGCATAGTAATATTGTTGCAATACTTGCTGTTG
>NZ_JBALGC010000015.1:0-18089 GCF_036916575.1 Nostoc sp. | reverse complement strand
AATATTATTGGTAACTCCTAACTCTTCGCTTTCTTAACTCTTCATTTTTTCAGTCCCACAGCACCTTAAAATTGTGACGTATAAGACAAAAATCCCAAAATGTCAGGAATTTAAGAATGGTAGCAACTGATAACGTTCAAAAGACACCACCAGAGGAAGCCACGTTTAACTTAGCAGTCTATCTCAAAGAGCGACAAAAGCTTTGTGATACTGCTTTGGATCGGGCTATCCCCATCATTTATCCAGAAAAGATTTATGAGGCAATGCGCTACTCGTTATTAGCTGGAGGTAAGCGTGTACGTCCCATTCTTTGCCTTGCTACCTGTGAAATGATGGGTGGAACTATCGAAATGGCCATGCCAACGGCTTGTGCTGTGGAGATGATCCACACAATGTCGTTGATTCATGACGACCTGCCGGCGATGGATAATGACGATTACCGTCGCGGGAAGCTGACGAATCATAAAGTTTTTGGCGAAGATGTGGCGATTTTGGCTGGGGACGGCTTGTTAGCTCTAGCTTTTGAGTTTGTTGCCATTGAAACCCCCCAAAGCGTTAACAGAGAGCTAGTCTTGCAGGTCATTGCCCGTCTTGGTAGGGCGCTAGGGGCAGCCGGTTTGGTTGGTGGTCAAGTTGTCGATTTAGAGTCGGAAGGTAAATCAGATATTTCCCTAGAAACGCTAAATTTCATTCATAAACACAAAACAGCCGCTCTTTTGGAAGCTTGCGTAGTTTGTGGCGGGATCATAACTGGGGCATCACCTGAAGATGTGCAGCGACTGACCCGTTATGCTCAACATATTGGGCTAGCATTCCAAATCATCGATGATATTCTGGATATCACTGCTACTCAAGAGCAATTAGGCAAAACAGCTGGTAAAGACCAAAAAGCGAAGAAAGTGACCTATCCCAGCCTTTGGGGGCTTGAGGAATCTCGCTCAAAAGCCCAAGAGCTAGTTAAAGCAGCTTGTGTAGAATTAGAACCATTTGGGGAAAGAGCCAAGCCACTCCAAGCGATCGCTCATTATATTATCAGCCGCAATAACTAGTACCGTAAGGCGGAAGTCAAAAGGAGCCAATGCGTTGGGCGGCTCTGCCGACTTGTACCCTTACAGGGAAGCAAGCTACGCGCAGCGTCTTTGACAGGAGAAGCAACTGGCGTTCAAAAGTCAAAAGTCAAAATGAATACAGCGTAAGCGTTTCCTTGATTTAGAAGAGGTTGTTTATTTCCGCCGCCCTGTACTAGTACCGCTTTACGGAGTTAGAAATTCGGATACCGCAAGCGTTTCATTGATTTGGAATGGGTGGTTTATTGACGCTATGCTCTACTACACTGGACAGCGGAATTTCAAATTCACTCATTCAAAATTCAAAAAGCTTATCAAGTAAGCTTTTGGGCTATTTTGAATAATTGGTCTGTTTCCGCCGTGATTTACTAGTTTAATTTTGAATTTTGGGTTGAATCTAAATGTTTCCTCAACCAACAACTGCTGCTAATATTTACTAACTTAACCAAAATACCATGCAGGACATAGGCAACATTTTAGACAACCGGGTGCTGCTGGTTGCTCTGGTAGCTTGTTTAATTGCTCAAGCACTAAAGCTCGTAATCGAGATCATCAAACATCGCAAACTGAATGTGCGTGTTTTGGTCACAACTGGAGGTATGCCCAGTGCCCATTCAGCTTTAGTTACAGCTCTAGCTGCTGGTGTAGGGCAAACACTCGGTTGGGGATCTCCTGATTTTGCCGTTGCGATGATTTTTGCGATCATCGTCATGTATGATGCAGCCGGAGTTCGCCAAGCGGCTGGTAAGCAAGCTCGTATTCTCAATCAAATGATTGATGAATTATTTCATGAAAAACCAGACTTTAGCCAAGACCGTCTAAAAGAATTACTCGGACATACACCAGTTCAAGTAATAGCTGGGTCGGCTTTGGGTATAACCATCTATTGGTTAGCTAGGTCTGCTTATTAGTCAATAGTCTACAGTCTACAGTCCATAGTTTATTGACTAATGACTAATGACTACAACCGCACAGTTGAGCGCAGCAGAATCACCTTACGACTATCTACTATGCTGGCAACAAAACCGCCATTGTTCAGCTTCTGCAATGTGTTGTATGCTTCAGTTTGATTGGTAGTATAAACAGCTAACAAGTAAGGGCGTTGTCCATAAGAAACAAAACCTACGTTACCTCGTACTACTTGCTGCACACTATTTACTAGTTCCGGACGGTTGTAATAATCTACCAGCACTGCATAACCCTCTCCTAAGGCTTGAGGATTATAGCTGACTGTCTGCTGAGGTGGCTGTTGCTGTGGCTGCACATCTGGCGTTGTTGGTCGAGTGGTAATTATAGCAGACAAGCCAACAATATTGCTGACATATCTTGCCCAACGATTGGCATCGTCAATTTTGTTAAAGCCCCCTACTCGCGTCACAGTTTCGTTGAGATATTTGCAGGTGATGGTCTTAAGTTCAGGTGGTAAGGCACTACGCAACTGCTTTTGATTATTTGCTGTGGGACTGACTACCAATAACAGATACTCACCCGTATTTGGTGGTTGACAAAGGGGAATGCCTTGTTGGGCAAAGACAGAACTCATGCCACCAATCAAATGAGTGATCGTTAATCCTAAAACACTTGGTAAAGTCTGAAATCTATGCACAAAAGTTAGATTATGTAAATCAAGGTGTCTTAAAAGATTTTATAAGAAAAAAGCTGAAAACCCAGCTACTTCAGTATGGGATTGAAAGTAGTGTAAAAAAATATATTTTGTTATGTACAAATAAAATTAGGGAGTGGGGATTGGGGACTGGAGACAAGGAGAATAACCATGCCCCATGCCCAATGCCCAGATTAGGAAACAGTAGTAAGCGATGCCAAAGCATCTGGTATTGTCTCAGAAGGGGCCTGAAATTCTCCAGTGATAACGTACTCTAAACGCAGTTTTAGCCAAGTAATAAATTGGGGATTAGTGGAAATAATTGCTACTGCTGGTTGAGGACACTTCGCCTTTAGCTGTATAAACTGGGGTGTTTCCAAGAAAGCTGGTTGCTCAACCAACCAAAAATCTATTTGTTTTTCTTGTTCGTGGTAGTGACGGGTACGCTCTTTGATAACTTCATGTATAGGTTCTTCTTGGAGAAGAAAGCGTTGACTGGCCAAAACGTAATAGTATGTTTGCATTTTCATCCTTTGATTGCTATATGAATAATTTAAGGGTACAATGCTGCACTCTGTACCCTTAGAAACTAACTTTTGTGGAATTTCTTAAACCAAGAACTGAACGGACAAGCACTTACCTGGTTTTCAGCATTTGTCTTGCCACCAGATGTTAGCTTTTCCAAGAACAGACTATTGTCAAAGTAGTGTTCTAAGGAAATAAGCTTCAAGTCATCGGTAACTTTTGCAATGCTCATGCCGATAATTTCTACTGTCTCTCCAGTCGGTGCATAGTCTTTGTATTCTCCATTAAAATGTCCCCAATGCCGCCACTTGAATGTCACGTTTGGTGGCCCTGAGAAAACTTCTACAACTTCCCAAGGAAATCCTCGGGGAAATGTTGTGTGGAAGACTTTTGCGGATGATTCAAAGCTTTCTTCTGAAGCCTTGTAATGTTCTGAATCAGCCATAAACAAATTGTAAGTACCTTGGGCTGATACATCTGCTGCTGTGTACTCTACTCCACCATTGGTACTGACGCGAAACTTGTCATTCACAATAGATAACCACTCTTGCGGGTTAGCTTTGAAAGATACCTCCATCTCAAAGGTTCGTACCAAGTTTTGCACGATCGCTTCCAGTGTACCTTCAAGGTGATTGTAGATACTTTCTTGGGCGAGATTCTCGTTTGAACGGGAATAATCAGGTGGTGTCTGATAGCGCCACTCCACATCATTGCTTTCTGCTATCACCTGATCCCGATCCTGTACCCAAAGCGGCAGGTTGTTAGATTGTGTTGCGCTCATAGAAGTTTTTGCTGAAGATTTGATCCCAATTTCTAGATTTCGCAGTGACAACCCCTCTTTTAAGACAGGTTATAGGGGAGTGGGGAAGAGGCAGAGGGGCAGGGAGCTGGGAGCAGAGGGGATAAGAGGTAATTTTCTTATTCTCTCCCCCTTGCCCCCTCTTCCCCTTATCCCCAGAGGGGCCCCGAGTCCCCCTGCTCCCCTGCCTCTTCCCTATGTCCCATGCCCTCTTATAGCTTGTTTCATTTCGCGGACTGCCCTTTCCATACCTACTAATGCAGCCCGACTGATGATGGTATGACCGATGTTGAGTTCTTCCATACCTGGAAGCGCAGCTACAGGATAGACATTCCAGTAGGTGAGTCCATGTCCAGCGTTGACTCGCAATCCAGCTTGAATCGCTTGTTCACACCCTTTAGCTAATATGGCTAATTCTCGCTGGCGATTTGTTTCATCCTTAGCCTCAGCATATTGTCCGGTGTGCAATTCTATAAACCGCGCCTGTATTTTGACAGATGCTTCAATTTGTGCTGGTTCAGCGTCGATAAATAAACTAACTGGAATGTTAGCGCTTTGCAATTTATCAACTATCTCACCTATTCTAGCAAGTTGCCCGACAACATTTAGTCCGCCTTCTGTTGTGACTTCTTCGCGCTTTTCGGGGACTAAAGTTACGTAATCTGGTTTGAGATCGAGAGCAATCGCTAGCATTTCAGCTGTAGCGGCCATTTCTAAATTAAGATGCGATCGCACTGTTTGCCGCAACAGTAGCACATCCCTGTCTTGGATATGCCGCCGATCTTCGCGCAGATGCACCGTAATCCCATCTGCACCGCCTAATTCTGCCAGCACCGCCGCCGCCACGGGGTCTGGTTCCACCGTCCGCCGTGCTTGCCGGATGGTGGCGATGTGGTCAATGTTAACACCAAGTGTAAGCACCCCAAATTTCTCCCGAATCCACAGTCCTCAGAACTTGATTTTACCGGAAACAACGGCAGTTTTGCTTGAGAACGAAAAGACACATCACACACGTTAAATGCGATGTCTACGATGGTCACTGAGCTTTGTTGAAGTGTGGGCTATTCGGTGTTGCCCAAAAGAAAACTGAGTTAGAAAAAGCTGATTTTTGGACAGACTACTTTAAATAAATAGCTGATTTAACGAGAGTTGATCAAGTATGAATACAGCAGTTGAACCGATGGACAAGCTTTTGAACTATCGAATTAGCTATCAACTTTATGTAGGGTCTAGAACCTTGGTTTACCGTGCAATTCGAGAGGCCGATCAACTTCCGGTCGTAATCAAACTGCTCCAGCAAGAGTTTCCTACCTTCAACGAACTGCTGCTGTTCCGTAATCAGTACACTATCGCTAAAAATATTGACTTACCTGGTATTGTTCATCCCTATAGTCTGGAACCTTACGGCAACAGCTATGCTTTGGTAATGGAGGATTTTGGTGGCATTTCCCTCAAAGATTGGATGAACAAAAAAATCGGGAGCAACCAATATATTTTGACAGAGTTCTTGGAGATTGCGATCGCTTTGAGCAATATTCTTGACGGACTCTATCGCTATCGGGTTATCCACAAAGATATCAAGCCTGCCAACATTCTCATTAATCCGGAAACTAAGCAAGTTAAGTTGATTGACTTTAGCATTGCCTCTCTTTTACCTAGAGAAACCCAGGAAATTCACAGTCCTAATGTCTTAGAAGGTACTTTGGCTTACCTTTCCCCGAAACAAACCGGGCGGATGAATCGCAAAATTGACTATCGCTGTGATTATTACTCTCTGGGCGTTACCTTCTATGAACTGCTTACCGGACAGCTACCCTTCCAGTTTAATGATCTGATGGAGTTGGTTCACTGTCATATTGCCAAGCAACCGGATCAATTCAAAATTAAAAGTGACGCTCTCTACGAGACGCGCAAGGGACGCGGACTCGCTAACGCTCCGCTAACAAAATTCAAAAATGAAGAACCTATTCCCCAAGTTCTTTGTGACATTGTGATCAAATTGATGGCGAAAAATGCTGAAGACCGCTATCAGAGTGCATTAGGGCTGAAATTTGATTTAGAACAATGTTTGGAGCAACTGAAGAACACGGGTAGAATTGAGAGTTTCCCAATTGCCCAAAGGGATATTTGCGATCGCTTCATCATCCCAGAAAAGCTCTACGGTCGCCAAGCCGAAGTTAAAAGCTTACTGGATGCCTTTGAAAGAGTCAGTCAGGGAAGCACTGAAATTATGTTGGTAGCAGGTTTCTCTGGGATTGGTAAAACTGCTGTGATTAACGAAGTCCACAAGCCAATTGTGCGACAACGGGGTTATTTCATTAAAGGTAAATTTGACCAATTCGGGCGCAACATTCCTTTCTTTGCCTTTGTACAAGCCTTTCGAGATTTAATAGGACAACTGCTGAGTGAAACTGACGCCCAATTTGAGCAGTGGAAGTACAAAATTCTCTCTGCTTTGGGTGAAAACGGACAAGTGATGATTGAGGTGATTCCAGAACTGGAAAGTATGATTGGTAAACAGCCTCCTGCGCCGGAACTCTCCGGGAGTGCAGCACAAAATCGCTTCAATTTGCTGTTTTTAAAATTCACTCAAATCTTCACAACAAGAGAACATCCATTGGTGATCTTTATTGATGACCTGCAATGGGCAGATTCTGCTTCTTTAAAGTTAATGCACTTATTAATGAGCGAAGCTGACATCGGCTATCTACTATTAATTGGTGCTTACCGAGATAACGAAGTCAACCCAGTACATCCGCTGATGCTGACTTTGGAAGAAATTCAGAAGTTAGACGCTACAGTCAATACGATTACTTTAGCTCCCCTGGCTCAAATATCCCTCAATCATTTGGTTGCAGATACATTGAGTTGCTCTCTAACATTAGCCGCACCGTTAACAGAGTTAGTATTGAGCAAAACTAAAGGCAATCCTTTCTTCAGCACCCAGTTTCTCAAAGCGCTACATCAAGATCAACTAATTACATTTAACCCCCTTCAGTCCCACGCCAGATGCTACCCTGCGGGAACGCTAAGAGCGAACAAGTCGGCAGAGCCGCCCAACGCACTGGCTCCCCTTCCTAAGGGGGGAAGTCAAGGGGGGTGGGAATGTGATCTTACTCAAGTGCGCTCTCTTGCCCTTAGCGATAATGTAGTAGAGTTCATCGCAATTCAACTTCAGAAGTTGCCAACACCGACTCAAGAAGTTTTGAAATTAGCGGCTTGTGTGGGAAACCAATTTGATTTAGCGACATTAGCGATCGTCCATGAGAAATCCCAGGTAGAAACAGCCGCAGATTTTTGGAAAGCTGTGCAGGATGGGTTGATTATCCCTACCAATGAGGTCTATAAATTCTATCAAGAGGAGTCAGAATTCAGAATTCAGAATTCAGAACAGCAACACAATTCTCCCGATTGTTGTTACAAATTTCTTCACGATCGCATTCAGCAAGCTGCCTATTCACTAATTCCTGACAATCAAAAGCAATTTATTCACCTGCAAATTGGACGTTTGCTGCAACAAGCCACTACTGCAAATCAACGAGATGAGAAAATTTTTGCGATCGTTAACCACCTCAATCAAGGGGCCACTTTGATTAGTGACGAGCAGGAGCAACAGGAACTCGTGCAGTTAAACTTGGCGGCTGGGCGTAAAGCTAAGAGTGCAACAGCCTACGCCGCAGCTTTAGACTATTTCAACACAGGTATTGCGATGCTAACAGATAATTGCTGGCACAGCCAATACAATCTCGCCTTCATCTTGTATGAAGAAGCAACAGAATCAGCTTACCTCTGCACCGATTTTGAACAGATGGAACAGTTAGCTGAGATAGTACTGAATCATGCCCAATCTTGGCTGGATCGGGTAAATATCTACAGTATTAAAATCCAGGCTTGCATGGCACAACATCAGCAGCTAGAAGCCTTGCAATTAGCGCGAAAAATACTCAAGCATTTGGGAGTACATTTGCCAGAACAACCCACCCCAGCAGACATCGAACAGGCACTGAGGCACACCCAGACCTTGCTTAATGGCAGGTCAATCGAATCTTTACTGGAATTACCCCAAATGACCGCACCGGAGAAAAAAGCGGCAATGGTTATTTTATCCAGCATTATTTCTGCTGCCTATCAAACTGCCCCTGAGCTTTTGCCCCTGGTGATCTTTGCCGAGTTCGATTTATCAGTAGAATACGGCAATGCTCCCGAATCGACTTATGGCTATGTAATGTATGGGTTGACATTGGTTGCCATATTGGGAGATATTGACGCAGGCTATCGGTTTGGGCAATTGGGGATGAATCTCCTGCAACGCATTCATGCTCCCAAGTTAACCGCTAAAACCATTTTTGCCTTTAACTGCTTCCTTAGACATTGGCAAGAACCTGCAAAATATACCCTGGAAGGATATTTGCAAGCCTACTCCACTGGGCTAGAAATTGGTGACATTGAGTATGTCGCTCTTAGCCTGATGTGTTATTGCGACACAGCTTACTGGAGTGGTCAGGAACTATCTGCCTTAAGACAAACAATAGAAGCTCAGTGCCAGGTCATTCAGCAATTACGCCAGGATAGTTGTCTCTACAGACAAAGTGTTTATCATCAGGTTGTAGTCAATTTGTTGGAGGTTGTGCTTGAACCTGAGCGATTGCTTGGCGAATACTGCCATGAGGATCAAATAATTCAGCTTTATCTCAAAACGAATCACGGAGTAGCACTATATCATGTTTACTTCAATAAACTGTTCCTCTCCTACCTGTTCCAACACTATGAACAAGCTCTACAAAACGCCAAACTGGCAGAACCATATTTGGGTGCAGTCACCGGACTAATGCTGGTTCCTATCTTCTATTTCTATGATGCATTGGTTCAATTAGCGGTTTATCCAGATGCCAGTGAAACAGACCAAATCAGCATTATACAGAGGGTGACAGCCTATCAAGAAAAACTCAGCATCTGGGCAGATCATGCACCCAGCAATCAGGCTCACCGCCATGCTTTAGTTGTCGCAGAAAAATGTCGAGTCTTGGGGGCAAAAGCTGAGGCAATTGAGTATTACGATCGCGCCATTGCTAAAGCCAAAGAAAACGAATACCTCAACGAAGAAGCTATCGCCAACGAACTCGCAGCCAAGTTTTATTTAGAATGGGGCAAAGAACGCATTGCCCAAGAGTATTTGATTAATGCTTACTATTGCTACACACGCTGGGGCGCTAAAGCCAAAGTCGATGACTTAGAACAGCGTTATCCACAACTGTTAGCCCCCATTTTACAACAGAGGCGTTCAGGAAGTGACTCTGAAAAAGTATCGCCACTCATGCCCAATGAGACAATCACAAATATTGACAGCATTGCTACCTTGCACCCTAGTATTAGCAAATCAGTAAGTTCGAGCAGCAGTGCATCAGTAATGCTAGATTTAGCAACGGTTCTCAAAGCCTCTCAGACTCTCTCCAGTGAAATAGAACTGGAAAAATTACTTACGAAGCTACTGCAAGTGGTAATTGAAAATGCTGGAGCAGATAAGTGTGCATTACTACTACTTAAAGAAGATAGATTGGTAGTTGAAGCGACTGCTCAAGTTGGGCAGCAATCAATCCTGCTACAGTCCATTTTTGTGGAAGATAGCGCAGACGTTCCCCATAGCCTAATTTACACCGTCAAACGCAACCTACAACCTACGGTGATTATTAATGCAACAGTGCATCCAGCGTTGATAGCTGATCCCTACATCATTCGTCAAAAACCCAAAAGCTTACTGTGTACGCCGATTCTGTATCAAGGCAAACTGTTGGGGATTTTGTATTTAGAAAACAATCTTACTACTGGGGTGTTTACCAGCGATCGCGTCGAAATTCTGAATCTGTTATGCACTCAAGCTGCAATCTCCCTGGAAAATGCCCGACTTTATCAGCAAGCACAAGATACTCTAGAAAACCTGGGACAGACTGAACAATTCTTGCGGTTAATTATTGACAATATCCCCCAGTCTGTTTTCTGGAAAGACCGCAATTGTGTTTATTTAGGCTGTAACCATAACTTTGCTCAAGCTTCGGGTATAGGACTGCCAGAAAATGTTATCGGTAAAACAGACTACGACCTTCCCTGGACTCGTGAAGAATCAGATTCGTATGTAGAATGCGATCGGCGCATTATGGAGTCTGGACAAGCTGAACTCAATATTATCGAAACCATCCAGAAAACAGATGGAAAACAAATCTGGTCGAATACAAACAAAATTCCGCTACGAGATCAACAAGGAAACGTTTTTGGCATCCTTGGCACATTTGAGAATATCACAGAACACCACCAAGCACAACACTTGCTACAACAGCAAAAGCAACAATTAGAACAAGCATTGCAAGAACTCCAAACGATGCAATTGCAATTGGTGCAGGGTGAGAAAATGTCTGCCCTTGGTAATCTGGTAGCAGGTGTTGCCCATGAAATTAACAATCCTGTCGGCTTTATTGCCGGCAACTTAGAACCAGCAAAAGATTATGTCAAGGATTTGTTTGGGCTAATTAAGCTTTATCAAGAGAAGTTTCCAGAGCCAGGCTCTGACATTGAAGACGAAATTGATGCGATGGATTTGGATTATTTACGCGAAGATTTACCTAAATTGCTGGACTCAATGAAATTGGGTGTTAACCGTATCCGCAGTATCAGCACTAGTCTGCGAACCTTTTCCAGAGCAGATAAAGATTACAAAGTTCCTTTCGATATTCACGAAGGCATTGACAGTACTATTTTGATTCTGAGACATCGTTTAAAAGCCAACGAAAACCGTCCAGAAATTAAGGTAGTAAAAAAGTATGGCAAATTACCCTTAGTGGAATGCTTTGCTGGACAACTCAATCAGGTGTTTATGAACTTATTGGCAAATGCTATTGATGCACTTGAAGAATACAATACACGGAGTTTAGAAGACATTCTAGCCAACCCCAATTGTATCACCATTCAAACCAGTGTAGCCGAATCAGGACAGCACATTTTGATTAAGATTGCTGATAACGGAGTAGGAATGTCACCGGAGGTCAAACAACGAGTATTTGACCATTTATTCACCACCAAGCCAGTAGGAAAAGGTACAGGATTGGGATTAGCGATCGCTCGTCAAATTATCGTTGAAGGACATGGCGGTTCACTCTCCTGTACTTCAGAAGTTGGACAGGGCACAGAGTTTATCATTCAAATCTCTACTCAACAACATTAATAAGTAAAAAGTAAAAATACAGCTTTCTTTTGCCTTCTAAATTTTAACTTGGAGCAAAGGGACGATGATGCTTAAATTACGCCAAGGCTGGTTGAAAACCAACCCCAGGTGGTATGCTCTAACTCGCAAAAATCACTACTCATTGAAATGGCGATCACTTATCAAATTATTGTATACAAACATGCAAGAAGTCTTGAATTTGATTCTGTACTAGGACGTGAGATATGCGTAATTGTCGAGATTGGGTTAAGAATAATTTATAATCATTTGTAATCTGCACTTCTTAATTTAACGTGAGTTCGGCGAATTAAAAAACAGCAGGAGGTAGAGCAGGCAAGTCTTTTGGATAAATATCAAGCGAGGGTTTTTTAGGAAGATAAGTATAAGCCGCCAAACCCGCCATCAAATTGACCAAGAAGTTAAATATACTACGATGGCGAGAATGTTCTATCTGGCACAGGTTTTTGAGATGGTCATTAACCGATTCAATAACTGCACGTTTGCGTAAAAGAATTTTATCAATCAATTTTACCAAAGGGTTCTTACAAAGTTCTGATCGGAGGAAACCTCCGCTCAGACTTTGCGCTTTTTCATCTTCTTTTTAGATTTAGTAACTAACTGCAATCCCCGCTCATATAATTCTTCAAATAATTTTTTTGAGATATATCCTCGGTCTCCAAACAGTTGAGCCAGTGCGTTGGGCGGCTCTGCCGACTTGAAGCAACTGGCGTTACCAATTAAGTCCTTGGTCATATCTGGGACAGGCACTTGGTCATCAATATTCGCACTCGTCAGCTTGAATGCAAGCAATTCTCCACATTCGTTGATAATCAGATGAAGTTTAAAACCAAAGAACCAACCCACCGAATTTTTGCCCCAATTGACTAATCCTTTAAATACCTTGTGTGCGTGTGCGCGGCATCGATGACAAACTTCAATTGGGGTTGAGTCAATAAAACTAATCCCTGTTATTTCACCCGTGCGTGTGTGCAAAAAACAACACAGAAGCATTAAACACCAAGGCATTAACTCAACAAATCTTGTGTAGCTGACCAAATTTGGGAATGCATTACGCCAACCAGGAAGTACTTGTAGCGTATAAAACTCCTTAAATGTCCGCTAGCCAGAGCCATGAAATGCGATCGCAATTGTCATCACCTCCGATAAATGCATACTGTAAGTGCTGCGACGCTCTCCAATCATGGATGGTAGCTGTGGTATTTCCTGCCACAAACGTTCCCATGAGGAGCAGAAGTCATCAACATCGCAAAAAATCTGCGTCACATCCAGTCGAGATACAATAGATTCCATCACTGAGACACCCTTTTTTTCATGTAATTACAGTCTCAGCTTTTTTTTGTACCTTTTTCAACCCGTCGAACTCACGTTTATTTAACAAGCTATCGGCAGATTATGATAAAAATTTAAGGCTTTCTGAAAAAGGCGCTCGCTCATGATCGAGTTGCTGTAATATCATGTCCGGGTAATTAGTTATGATTTCCACAATCATTGCACCCCACCCCGCTTGCGGGGAGGGGAGACAAAGCGTAGCTTTGGCTCTTTGGGGTCTTGGGTTTTATAAGTAATCAAGCGGACATGATATAAGTCAAAAATTGGATGCGGTCACTATTTGGAAATATAAGAATGAGTAAGTGTGATCGCTATTAAGTAAAGCTGCAAAACTAAGGTATAATCGGTATAAACTCATATTTATCAGTACCAGGTTTTTGTTGAACTTTGACTAAGAATATGTCATTGTTTTTGCGATCGCCTGATGCTAAAAACTGAATCTTTCCCGTTGCACCATCGACTGAAAAATCTGGATTGTGCAGCACCTTTTGCAATTCATCGCGTTTGTTGGTTCGTTGTAAACCTGCGATGATCGCCAAAGTTGCATCATAAGCCGTAGCTGTTCGCCAATTGACAGTTGCACCCCAAAGTTTTTGGGCTTTTTGGGGAAAGATATTATTAGGAAATGCTGCGGGATACCAAGGTGCAGAGATTATCAGTCCGTTGATACCTCTGCCCTGTTTTAAGGTTTCGTCAGTCAAAAGTGTAGGACTGCCAAATACAGTCAACTGTCCTTGATTAGATTGTGCCACCGCTAGACCTTGCTTTATTTTGTCTATATAAAGACCTAACACCAAAGCATTAGCACCGCTACGTACAGCTTGAGAAATGATAGTACTAGGGTTAAAGTCACGGGCAGAAATATCGCACTCTGTAGAATTAATCTGACCGCCAGCAGCATTTATCGCTTTAACAAACTCATTGTTAAACGACAGATTATCTATCCCTTGGTAATCAACACAGATAAGAAAATTGGTTTTGCCCGCTATTTTAATGGCGTAATTAGAGACGCTATCTGCTATGGATTTAACATTAGGAGCGGTGCGGAAGATATAATTGCCAACACTGGTAAGGTTTTGGGCAAAACTGGTGGGAGACATCATTACTAACCCAGCTTTTTGATAGACTGAGGCTGCGGAGAGAGAAGCATTACTAGAATTATGCCCCACGACCGCTAAGATGCTGGCATCTTTGCCAAACCGAGTGGCAAGCTGTACAGCTTCACTTGGATCATTATCATCATTAGCGATCGCTACCTCTAAAGCTTTGCGATTAATATCACCACTGTTATTCACCTCATCTTGAACTTGGGCCACGCCGCGCAGTATCTCTTTTGCTACATTGGGATTTTTACCAATAGGTACACTCACAGCAATTTTGAGTCTATAGCTTTTGAGCCTAGCTCTAGCGTTATTCAAATAAATCAATGTTTCTGGATCAGTAGAATTTACTTTTCTGGATGAATTAAATTTATCAATAGCAGTATTACAATCACCATTTAAAAATGCTTGAACTCCAGCTTTTTTATCTGGGTTGGTATCTTGTTTTAATAGAATTTCTTCACCTGAGCTAATTCTATCGTCCAAGTTATATGGCTCTTTGTTAGCACAGAAATTTTCTGTAATAGGAGGTGTAAATATAGGTCGAAAAACATATACTAGAGTACCGCCAATAACTACTCCGATTACTCCGATAATGCACGCTACCACGTAGTTTATAAAATTGCTATTTTGGGGAGGTAAAGGATTGACAATTACCGGAGGTGTGGTAAGTGGCTGTTCGGCAATTATAGGAGCTTCGATTAGGGCTATATCTTCATCTCGGAGTCCTAACGCTTGCTGAAGACGTTTCAAGTTAGCGCGAGTTTTATCACTGGGAGGAAACCCAAGTTTAATTTCATTACGGAATGCTAGCTCATATCGCTTCAATTTTTTCTTGTAGACTTCGATAGGTGCTAAAACCTTAATTTCAATTGCAGCAGTCTCCTCAGGTGCAAGTTCTAGCTCCTCTTGTAGTCCTTCCAATGCAGCGCGACCAGTAAAAGAAATTTCACCGTTACCACTCTCTATCCAATAATCGACTTCTCGACGATATTTAAGCTTAGGATCATCAATAGGTGCTTTAGCAAGGTTTATTTTATAGCCTTCTTTGATAGCATATATTTCCGGTTTCATTGCAGGAGTAGCTTCTTGTACTGCCTTGGTGGCATATTCATGTAATTCATCAACAGAAATCCAACCATCTTCATCCCGGTCTGCTGCACCAGTCTCCAGCCCCTCAACTATGTACCGAGTGTAAGTTGAGGTATCTGCTCCTTGCTGTTCAAAAGCAAATTGGGTTGAAGTTGAGGAAGTGAGAACGGCTCGCCCTTCCCCACCCAATTGGTTTCTGATATCTACAAAACCATTATCTTTTGCTGACATACCCTCAGCAAATGCGCCACTAAAGCAACAATCAAGAATTACTACCTCGCGCCTAGAGCGACTATTACTCATCACCTCATGCACAAAGCTAGCTGGTACTATTGTTGCCTTAACCAGCACTCCTTTGTCAGTTTTACGGGTATTGCAAGCTGCAAAGAAAAGCTTACCGCCCTCATCTTTAATGCCATGTCCAGAGAAAAACAGCAGTAAGAGGTCATCTTTTTGACGACCATCAAACAAGGTTTCGATCGCTACCGCCATCTCATGTTGTTGAGGATTTACCAACAGTGTTACATCATCAAAGCCGCCAATCTCTGGATGCAGCAAAACTCGCTGCATTGCATTAACATCTTTTATTGTCGCTGGCAATGGGGTAAAGCCAGGCTCATACTCACTGACTCCTATTAGCAGTGCTACTTTCGCCATGTCGCTATTCTTCCTTACTGCTGGAATTTCTTAGTTACCTGCAACAAACTTTTGTGCTTGTTCAATGGCGGCGGCTAATTCTTTCTGACTGCTAGCTTTCACCTTAAGTTTTTTACCGTTAGCTTCAACTTCCAATTCAATGCTTTTGTTACCCAAGCGATCGCCCAAATATCCCAGCAATTTCTTAAAATTGGCAAGACTCACCTCTGTCTGCAACACCCCCACCAGAAAACCGCCAACAGATCTGGCTCCTTCCGGTATTTCTGTAACTGCTACGAGTTCAGCACTCTCTACATCTAAATCCTTGATTTCTCGCAGGAGATTTCGCGTTTCCCGTTCTTGTTCCTCTGCATCTAAGTCTGGATTAGAAAGAGCGATCATTAACTTGACGTTAGATTCAAAACTCATTTTGTACCCTTTTCGGTTTTTAGGCAGTTGACTGTCAACTATATTTCCGTGATTTCTCTATTGACATCATATCTGCTCTGTAAATTTCCTGAAACTTCTTCAAGATTTTGACAAAAACTCAGAAAATTTAGGTAAAAATTACTATAAATACGGAGTATCGCTCCTTTAGCTTCCAATAATTCCACGCACGCAGCAGTTCTGGGGCGTTATATCCTATATTCCGCACTTTGAATGAATTGGGAAGCCTACACTGTACCGCCAGTCCAGTGTAGGTAGTTAATATCATGTCAGGTTAATTAAAACAAGTCCAAATCTGTTACAGCACCAATACTGCTAGAAGATACCAATTTGGCATATTTCGCCAACACGCCTTTAGTGTAACGCGGAGCAGGAGGTTGCCAGTTGGCACGACGACGGGCCAATTCTTCTTCAGATATGTTCAACTGCAAGAGGCGTGCAGGTGCATCAATGGTAATACTATCGCCTTCTTCTACAAGAGCGATCGCACCACCAACTGCCGCTTCTGGAGCAACATGACCAACCACCATGCCGTAAGTACCGCCAGAAAAGCGTCCATCGGTAATTAATCCCACAGCATCACCCAAACCAGCACCGATAATTGCTGAGGTGGGAGCCAACATTTCTCGCATCCCAGGGCCACCTTTGGGCCCTTCATAGCGGATGACGAGAATATCACCAGCTTGAATCTTCCCCGCCAAAATTGCATCTAAAGAGGCTTCTTCCGATTCAAACACGCGGGCGGGCCCAGTAATTACTGGCTTTTTCACCCCGGTAATTTTGGCGACAGCCCCTTCCGTTGCCAGATTACCTCTGAGAATGGCTAAATGTCCTTGGGCATACATCGGGTTATTCCAAGGACGAATTACATCTTGGTTGACAGATGGTTCTTGCGGTATGTCTGCTAATATCTCTGCAATTGTTTGACCAGTAATAGTAATGCTATCCCCATGTAGTAAATCATGCGCGAGTAGCATTTTCATCACTTGGGGAATACCACCAGCTTTGTGCAAATCTGTAGCGACATATTTACCACTTGGTTTTAAATCACATAAAACGGGAACACGGGCGCGGATAGTTTCAAAGTCGTCTAGAGTTAATTCTACATCAGCAGCGCGGGCGATCGCTAAAAAATGCAACACTGCATTCGTCGAGCCACCTACCGCCATAATCACAGAAATGGCATTCTCTATAGATTTACGGGTGATAATTTGCCGGGGTAAGATTTGTTTCCGAATAGCTTCGACTAACACAAACGCTGATTTTTCCGCGCTGTCGGCTTTTTCGGCATCTTCCGCCGCCATTGTCGAGGAATAGGGCAAACTCATCCCTAGCGCTTCAAATGCTGAAGACATGGTGTTAGCCGTGAACATTCCCCCACAGGAACCCGTACCAGGACAAGCCCGACTTTCAACTTCTAATAATTCCTTGTCGTCAATTTTTCCAGCACTGTATTGACCAACAGCTTCAAAAGAGCTGACAACAGTTAAATCGCGTCCGTTGTAGTGGCCGGGTTTAATTGTGCCACCGTAAACAAAGATAGCAGGGATATTCATCCGGGCGATCGCTAACATTGCCCCTGGCATATTTTTATCACAACCGCCAATGGCCAACACACCATCCATGCTTTGTCCAGTACAGGCGGTTTCAATGGAATCGGCAATCACTTCCCGCGATACCAGGGAATATTTCATCCCTTCAGTTCCCATTGAAATCCCATCGCTAACGGTAATCGTGCCGAACACTTGCGGCATCGCCCCGGCAGTTCTAGTACCAACTTCTGCCCTTTGTGCCAGTTGATTTATCCCCATATTGCAGGGAGTGATCGTACTGTAGCCATTGGCAATGCCCACAATCGCTTTGTTGAAATCTTCATCTTTAAAACCAACTGCACGCAGCATAGCTCGATTAGGCGATCGCTGCACCCCTTGTGTCACAATTTGGCTTCTTAAATTCTCCGACATCATTTTTCCTTCCCTGGCCTCATCGCTTGTATTGCGATTGTATTACTTGATTTTCTCATGTATACGTGGCGCGATCGAGCCTTAGCAAGCATTGCTAATTCTCTATTTCTCAGATGTGCTTCTGTTACTAATTAATAGAACAGTATTAGAGGATGTTTGAAAAGTATTTTTATTAACATCAAAACCCCAGAAACCTAACCTTTCAAGGGTAGGGAATTAAAAATCAGGCAGTAGAAAGGGTGATTTGAAAGACATTCATTTGAGGAGTGAAGTTAGGCCACTGCTCAGGAAAA
>NZ_JBALGC010000014.1:0-100949 GCF_036916575.1 Nostoc sp. | reverse complement strand
TGGAAACTTGATAATGTTCCTCAAGTCTTAGCTCATCGTTGTGCTTATCTTAATGGATTAATCTTTGCCCACTAAATAAAAACTGGGATGCTCCCAAAGCGATCGCACTTGCTTCAAAAAAATATGATTTGCAATTTCAACAGTGATTGCATACATGAATCGGCTGTAGGGGCATACAGCTGTACGCCACTACCTATGTATCTGTATCTGATATTTGATGAAATCAGATTAAATTTTCACCCGTGTGCTTAACTCAAGCGTATTAAGCTATAACCAACTTTGATTAATTTTAATTCCTCGGCTTTGCATTACTTCTTCAAATAAATTTGTTGGTAGTGCTTCTTCCACAGCAAAAACACCTGGTTTATTGAGTTTACCTTCTAGCATTAATTGGGCAATACTACCTGTGCCGTAACCAGAAGCCACTGCTGTATTTTCATGCACTACAGTTGAACAATAAACGGCGGTTTCACCATTTTTTTGCCCTGTAACTTCTGAACGAACTGCTACCCCAATTCCACTAAAATTATTAGTGATATCTGTCATTGAATGGCTGACATGAGACAGAAATTCAATCATATAACGACGCTGCATTAACCACTTGGGAAAAACATGTGCCGCAATCCAAGTTAGGTGATTGTAAAAATCGGGAACAGAACCAAACTTAGTAATTACAGTTTTTACGGATGGGAAAGCTTTGGGCAGTGTAAAGGTTTCTGGCATATCAAACCAGTAAACTCCGCTGAGTCCGTAGGGAGGTGGAAACTCAACTACTTCTCTTTCACTATAAGGCTTGATTACCTCCCATTTTCCATCTATCCATGTCTCAAAAGGATACTGCAACCCCAGAAAAGTTGTCCGCATCACCGTAATGCCAGCACCACCAGAACCTGAAACCAAATAACTTAAATGGATCTTTTCTGCTTGATCAAATTGTTCAACACCCTGACGTACCATGCTGTTAGAAATACCAGGAAAAATGCCAGTATTAATAATTGCTGTCACACCAGCAGCAGCAGCTTGTTCATTATACTTGAGAGCTTTGCTGGTATAGGAACGATGGTCGCTGACATCTACATAGTTAACGCCTTGAGCAATACAGGTTTCGAGAACATTAGTATCTCGATAGTGAAATGGGCCAGCACAGTGGATGACTAAGTTAGAGTTTGCGATCGCATCTCGCAGCTTGTCAACTTCTGCCAAGTCCAATACCAAAAACTGGACTTGTCCTCCAGAAGACAAGCTAACAGCCTTCCCAAACTCCGCAGAACGTCCAGTAATCGTAATTTGTGCCTGCGTATGGGTAGCTAGATCCTGAGCAACACTGCTACCAATCCGCCCCCGTCCACCAAGAATTAAAACGCTGTCTGTCATTACTCCAGGTTAGCAATACTAACCTTATTTCAGCAGTTTTCTGTCCCCTTTGTCATCGGTTACAAGTATGACTTGCCTGCCAAGGAAGGAGGACTTTTCCATTAGTGATAGTTGATCAGTTTTGTGCTTCAATTTGCCTGACTACCGTTAGCGCCGAATAACTCACCCCAGCCGTACCTTCGCCGGGATGGGTAGAGTCACCAACTAACCACAGATGCGGGATTGGTGTACGATTAGCGAACCCAAAGGGGCCAAAGGTAGGAATTCTTTGACCTATGCCACCAACTATACCCCGATCGCGGGCTGTAAAATGGGCAAAGGTGCGCGGTGTTGCCGCTTCTTGATAAATAATCGTTTCTGGTTTGAGATAGAAATATTGGGCAAGACGAGCGATCGCTTCTTGAGTAAACTTTTCTTTTAGTCCTTGATAATCTTCAGTCTGCCACCACTGTGCAGGATCGACAAATGAAGAAGCGATAATTGTCGCTTTCCCCTCCGGGGCGCGACCATCTCCAGGATGACTAACAGAAACAAACAGAGAATTATTTTCGCCAATGGGGCCATTGACATCGTACATAAATTGGAGGTGGGGAGGGCATCCAGGCGGAATCGCGCTGGCATCTACACCCAAATAAATCACAAACGCGCCCGATGCTTGGGGCAGTTTTTCCACCCGGTTTTGATAACCAGATGGCGCTTGTTCTCCCAATAACTGCACCAAGTTTTGCACAGTGACATTGCTAACTATATGGTCGGCTGCTTCTGTCCAGACTTCGCCAGTTTTTTGATTTCTAATCACTACAGCAGTAGCTTTGCCATTCTCTACTTTGATTTCTTCTACAGTGTGGCGCATCAACAATTTGCCGCCATCTCTTTCTAAGGATTGTACCAGGCGATCGCTTAGTACTTGCATACTTCCCTGGAGGTGAAACAATCCTTGGGGCAGTTGGGATACACTCAATGCTGTGGCGGCATAAAGTAATGCTGTCTGTTCTGCATCCACCTGGGAATACAACTTCAGTTGCAAATCTAAAAAAGTCCTCAGTCGTTGGTCATTTCCCAGTCCACATAACCGTAAAGCGTCTCCTACCGTAAACAAGGTGAAGGGTACGGTAATTAATGTACTGGGACGCACCGCTTGCGTTAGCTGCCACAAATCCCATAAATTACGTGGTGGTAACACCGGATCGCGTCCTTGAAATTCCCAACTGGCATTAAATAAAGTTGCCATCAATTGCCAGAATGGTTCGCTACCGGGAAACTGTTTTTGTCGTTCCTCTTGCCATTTCTCTTGGTCGCGCCAGACATTAATCGGTGTGCTTTCCCCAGGTAAATACACCGCACAAGCAGGGTCACAAGGCGTTGCTTGTGGTAAATCTATTGACAATTCTGAGAAAATGCGGTGGTGAATTCCCCCTGGTTCCAACCCCGCCACCTGAGTTGCTCCCACATCGAAGGTAAATCCCTGCCGTTTAAACGTCGAAGCACAGCCTCCAGGTACAAGGGCTTGATCCAAAATTAAGACGCTGTAACCTCTATGAGCTAATAATGCTCCAGCAGTCAATCCACCTATTCCGGCACCGATAACGACGACATGAGAGTTACTTTTGTCAAGAGAAATGCTGGACATTGATTAGTTTATTTAAAATTCTTAATACTTTTACTTATAATTTTACCTTACTCTCAAAGTTAAATAGAGACCTAACCCCCAACCCGTTCCCTACAAGCGTTGGGGAGTAAGATTCAAAGCCTCTCTCCTCTTAGGAGAGAGGTTTGGAGAGAGGTCAAAGTGAATCACCGGCGGATCAACCTAAACCCAAAAAATTTGAAATCAACGGCAATAGATTGCTGCACTGTTCAACCAACTTTGTAGCACTGGGTAAACTAGAAATTGTCCCTTTTAAAATCTTTATAGCCGTTTTCGCCGCCTTTTGCATCGCCCCCTCTTGAGGACTTTTCCCCGCTTCTGCTAAAGCTTTCACTTGTTCTAATGCCTCAGCTTTATCTTCTTGCGGTAAATTTGTATCAGCCTCAATTGCTGCTTGCAATTGCGTTAACAGTTCCTTAATTCCCGGTTTCTCAGGTTCGGGTGATGCTGGTAACTGGTTGATAGTATTTGTTACCGTACCGCTAATATCACCTAAATTTAAAGCTTGTCCACTGGCATTAAAATCTCTGCCAACACTACCAATTTCAATTTTGCGGCTGGCATCATTACTATTAGTCATATTTTTATTCTCTACTTTATTGTCAACTTGAACATTAATTGGTTTATTCGCTAATAATCTTACAATCTCTGTCATCTCTCCACTTTGTTGTCGATAAACGACTATTTGCTCATCTTTAGCTTGTAATTGTGCTTTATATTTTTCTTCTACAGCTTGCAATGCCAGTTGATAATTTTGCGTAAAGTCGCTATGAATCTTTTCTTTATCAGCACCATCAGGTACACCAACTTTAACGACTACTACGCCATCGCCTTTATTTTCAATACTCTGTAGAGCTAATTCTGTGTCTGCATTTTGATTTTGTACTGTTTGGAAGGCGTTAATAAAAGCTTTCCAGTCTATGCCGTTGCGGAAAATTAAATCAACAGTATTTAAAACTTCTTCAAATAGCTTGGTAAATTCTCTTGGTTGAAACTCGCCACTACTAGGACGGCGTTCGCGGTCGTCTGTTTCAGGCTTGGGATGTTCTAGAAGATAGATAAAGCGACAATCTATATTATCTAATTTGGTTGTACTTTCAATATTCCACGCTTCTACACAAGCACCTGTCATTTGGGCGCTGGTGAAGTTAGTACCTACAGCTTGAGTTAGAGTCAGGTTTGCCCCTTCTAAACAAGCTCCTTGAAAGGTGGCTTCACTAATATAAGCGTCTTTTAGACTCGCTTCTTTTAAATCTGCACCTATCAGGTTAGCGCCTTTCAGGTTTGCACCAGCATAAGATTTTCCTCGACCATTACCAGTGAGGAGTAATTTTATAACAGCTAATTTAGTTAATATGGTGTCGTCAACTCTGGCAAAGTCAAGTTTTTTTGCTTCATAAAAACGGGTGCGTGTTAGGTTTGCTTTTCTAAAATTTGTGTTTTTCAGGGTTGCACCAGTAAAATCAGCATCGGTTAAATCGGCATTGCGGAAGCTAGTTCCACCTGTCGCAGCAAAGGCGAGAGCAAATGAGCGAATCCAAGCATCTTTTTCATCTCCCGCGAAACTACGCCAGCCAATATAAGCGCTAAATAATGTAAAGGCTGCGGCTACGGCTGCGGCTACGGCTCCGGCTCCAGCTCCGGCTCCGGCTACGGCTACGGCTGCGGCTACGGCTGCGGCTACGGCTGCGGCTCCAGCTCCGGCTGCGGCTACGGCTACGGCTGCGGCTCCGGCTCCGGCTATGGCTCCGGCTGCGGCTACGGCGAAGACTGCGGCTAAGGTTACGGCGAAGGCTGTGGCTATGCGTCTGGCTCCGGCTGCGGCTACGGCTACGGCTCCGGCTATGGCTCCGGCTCCGGCTACGGCTACGGCTACGGCTACGGCTCCGGCTGTTAGACTCTTACGAATGGTAATAATAAAAAAAACCAGTATCACAATTAGGGAAACTATCCCGATGATGACGTTTTGAGTGCTTTTGATATCAAAAATAGATGCGATCAATCTACCAACTAAGATTGAGAAAAACCCTGATATTACCGATAGCAGCCATGAGGCTATAAGCAACCCAATAGTCCAACGTCGCTGTAGTCCAGCCTTACCACCTGTAAAATCAGCATCTTTAAGAATCGCGTTGGTAAAGTTTGCTCCTCTAATATCTGCCTTGCTAAAGTTTGCCCCAGTCAGGTTTTGACCTTTAAAAGAGCGACCTCGAAGATTTTGACCGGAGTAGTCTGGTGGCATAATGGCGTACTAATTCGTAATTCGTAATTTGTAATTCAGATTAAATCTGGGTTTGGGGGTTTGAATCTGGTGACGGATTTTAGAGAATTAGTATTACTGAGATTTTATACAAGTTTGCTGTGCAATATTTCGGATTTCGGCAAAATAAAGAAAATATAAAAATTTTGGATGCAAGACGTGGTACGAGAGCATAACTGTGCGCCCTTACCTTTAAATGCTTAAGGTATCATCAGCAATATTGAGGTTGGTGTCACTATACTTAAGCTGTAGTTATCAATATTGCAGCTGTAGCGGTCTACCTCGTGACGGGAGCGGTTCTCCAACTTATGGGAGCGGTCTACCTCGTGACGGGAGCGGTTCCCGAACTTATGGGAGCGGTCTACCTCGTAACGGGAGCGAACTAACTTGCAACATTACTCACTAACACCCAGTTTGTGTCTACGCACTATCTACCACTCATGACAGGAAATGGCACAAATTGCCATAATGATTGTAGAGAAGCCAAATAATCAAAACTGATGACAAGTATAAATATTTCTCTGCCTGACTCAATGCGTGCGTATGTAGAGCAACAAGTTGCAAGTGGTGGTTACAGTAGTGCAAGCGAGTATTTTCGCGAATTGGTGCGCCAAGACCAAAAGCGCAAAGCTAATGAACGGCTGGAAGCAATGCTGCTAGAAGGTTTGAATTCTGGAACTGTAACTGAGATGACTGTTCAAGATTGGGACGATATTCGTCAGGCTAGCGTCAAGAGCAAAATCAAGCTTAATGAGTCAAGTAAATAAACGACCGCAAGTCATTCGTGACTTAATAGAATTAGCAACTTACATAGCACAAGATAACCTGGATGTTTCTGACCGTTTTCTTGCAGCAGCCGAAGAAACATTTCAACAACTGGGTAAAATACCAGGGATGGGAAAAGTTTGCGAATTTTTCAGCCCTAATCTAGCAGGGTTTAGGCAGTAGTCAATAAAGGGATTTAGAAAATATCTTGTTTTCTACCGTTATACAAACACTGGTGTCATCGACTCCTCTATATATATAGTGTGAGATTATTCCATTTTTTCTTCACCTAGAACTACTACAATTACTATTGATGCTAGATAATGGGAAGGCTTTGACATTTTCTTGCCAATCTAGCCCAGATAAACAGAACTAACACTTATGCGAACTCACTATTGCGGCGAACTCCGAAAAGAACATATTGGAGAAACAGTTACCTTTTACGGATGGGTAGACCGTCGCCGCGATCACGGTGGTGTGATATTTTTAGATTTACGCGATCGCTCTGGAACTGTCCAAATCGTCAGCGATCCGCAACGCACCCCAGATTCATACGAACAGGCGAACGCCCTGCGAAATGAATATGTTGTCGAAATCACAGGTAGGGTAACGCAACGTCCCGAAGAATCGTTGAATACCCGCATCCCAACAGGCGAGGTGGAAATCTACGCCGATAAAATTCAACTCCTCAATGCTGTCCGCAAACAGTTACCTTTTCAAGTTTCCGTAGCTGATACCGAGCCAGTGCGGGAAGACTTGCGGCTGAAATATCGCTATTTAGATTTGCGACGTGAACGGATGGCGCAAAATTTGCAACTGCGTCATCAAATTGTCAAAGCGATGCGTCGTTATCTGGAAGATTTGGAAGGTTTTATCGAAGTCGAAACCCCAATACTTACCCGTTCTACTCCAGAAGGGGCGCGGGATTATATTCTACCCAGTCGCGTCAATCCTGGTGAGTGGTATGCTTTGCCGCAATCACCCCAGCTATTTAAACAATTGCTGATGGTATCCGGCTTGGACAGATATTATCAGATTGCCCGTTGCTTTCGTGACGAAGATTTACGCGCCGACAGACAACCGGAATTCACGCAGTTGGACATGGAAATGAGCTTCATGTCCCAAGAAGAAATTATCGAACTAAACGAGAACTTAGTTTGCCATATCTTCAAAACAGTTAAAGGAATTGAGTTACAGCGCCCTTTCCCCCGCCTCACTTACGCTGAGGGGATGGAACGCTACGGTAGTGATAAACCAGATACCCGCTATGGTTTGGAATTAGTTGACGTCTCAGATATTGTCAAAGACTCTAGTTTCAAAGTCTTTCGGGACACCGTTAACAATGGTGGTATTGTCAAAATTCTGCCCATTCCCAACGGTAACGATGTAATTTCTAATGTCCGGATTAAACCAGGTGGCGACTTATTTAAAGAAGCCAGCGAAGCCGGTGCGAAAGGTTTAGCTTATATCCGCGTCAGGGATGATGGCGAAATTGACACCATTGGGGCGATTAAAGACAACCTCAGCGTTGAACAAAAACAAGAAATTTTACGCCGCACAGGTGCAAAAGCTGGACATTTGCTGTTGTTTGGGGCTGGTGATGCTGGTACAGTTAATAAAACATTAGATAGATTACGGCAAGCGATCGCTAGGGAATTTGAGTTAATTGATCCAGAAAAAATCAACTTGCTGTGGATTACAGAATTCCCGATGTTCGAGTGGAATGCTGACGAAAAACGTTTAGAAGCACTGCACCATCCATTTACAGCACCGCATCTTGATGATTTGAGCGACTTAAAGACTGCACGCGCCCAAGCTTACGACTTGGTACTCAACGGCGTGGAAGTTGGCGGCGGAAGTCTGCGGATTTATCAGCGAGAAATTCAACAGCAAGTCTTTGAAGCGATCGGTTTATCTCCTGAAGAAGCACAAAATAAATTTGGCTTTCTTTTAGAAGCATTTGAATATGGTACACCGCCGCATGGTGGCATCGCCTATGGTTTAGATCGTTTGGTAATGTTGTTAGCTGGAGAAGAATCCATTCGAGATGTCATTGCTTTTCCGAAAACACAACAAGCGCGTTGTTTGTTAACAGATGCACCTTCGAGTGTAGATGCTAAACAGTTGAAAGAATTGCACGTTGCTTCGACTTATAAACCAAAATCTTAGTGAACTAGGGAATTGTCCAATACCAATTTTCTCTAAACTTGCATAAAATAATTATTAACTTATCTCTCCTTTGCGTCTTTGGCGTCCTTCTCTACGGACGCTGCGCGTTGGTGGAAGCCTCTCGTAGAGATGGCGGTTCATTTAATAAATATTACGTGCATCTTCCCGGAGAATTGGTATAAGCAGGGTGGGCAATGCCCACCAATTACATAATATACCTCTTTGACCACAGCCATAATTTGTTTTAAAATTCATAGATGACAATAAACAAACTAAAAGCCTTAGAGCTTTTTGCAGGTATCGGTGGCTTTCATCTAGGTATGGCAAATGCAAATATTCAAACAGTATGGGCGAATGATATCAATGAACTTTGCTGTAAAGTTTATGAAAGTAATTTTGGCAAAGACTCTATTGTTTTAGGCGATATCAACGAAATTTCCATCTTAGACATTCCCAATCATGATATTTTAACTGCTGGCTTCCCTTGCCAACCTTTTAGTCCTGCTGGGAAAAAACTCGGCGTGAGAGATAGAGTTAGGGGAACACTATTTGAGCGCATTATAGAAATATTAGATCAGAAGCAGCCAAAATACTTTTTTTTGGAAAATGTCAAAAGACTTTTGACAATGGAAAACGGCTATCATTTTAGATTAATTTTAAATGCACTTTCTGAATTAGATTATTTTATCGAATGGCGAATAATTAGTCCCTTGAGTTTTGGTATTCCTCAAAATCGAGATAGAGTTTTTATCTTTGGTACAAAATTAAACTCAACAGATATAACACTTAATACTTTAGAAAAACTATCAGTTTTTTTTAACTAAAGAAGACAATATTTTACTGCCAAACTTCGATGCTCCATTGGTAAAATACATGTTGCCAATCATGACGATGAAAAGGAAAAACGATAATTGGGGAATTGCCTATAAAAATCAGATGTTCACTCAAAATATTTCGTCATTGCCGAACATCAAGCCGAGAAAGAGGCTACAGGATATTCTTCAGGATGAGTCAATGGTGGATACCCAGTTTGATTTTACTGCCGATACGCTGGAGCGGATTAAGCAAAGTAAGCCTGTAAATCGTTATTGTAATGGAGTTGAAATTTTGTATAACCAAGACGGAGGCGCGAGACTTGGCTATACCATATTCGGAACTAATGGCATTGCATCAACATTGACTGCCTCAACATCAAGGCATTATGAACGCTATCAAGTAGGTGATAAGTTTCGACGTTTAACTAATATTGAATATGCTAGACTTATGGGTTTTCCTGATGATTGGTGTCAAGTTGCCAAAATTTACGATCAATACGGATTATTTGGTAATGCCATTGTACCAGCTTGTGTAGAGTGGGTGTGTAAAAGAATCGGTCAAATAAATTTTGCATTGACTAAATCTGGTTGGCAACAATTAACTTTGGCTATTTAAAAAATGGAAGTGCTAACCTTATCTTCTCTCAAAACTGCTGCACGGGATTTTTGTGTTGTACTTAGCGCCACACCAATTCCTAATCTATATGGGGTTACAGATGGCAAAGCAGTAGGAACATATGTTGAGTTGACTTTTAATCAATATTTGTCTACAAAGTATGAATATACCCTTGGTAGTGCTGCTTTAGGAATTGATTTTCCTAGATTAGAAGTTGATTTAAAAGTGACATCAATTCGTCAACCCCAATCTTCTTGTCCCTTTCGTAATGCCAGTCAAAAGGTATATGGATTAGGCTATCATCTGCTGGTATTGGCATATGAAAAGATTGATGAGCATATCTCTCGTACTGCTAATTTAAAATTCCAGAATGTTGTCTTTCTATCAAGAGAAAGAACTGGAGATTATCAAACAACCTACGGGCTAAGAGAAATCTTACGTCGTAATGGTAACAAAGAAGATGTAATAGCATTTTTAGAAGAACGCAACTTTCCTTTAGATGAAATTGGGCGTGAAATACTTGCAGAAATAATTTTGCAGCAACCGCCAGAAATTGGCTACCTGACAATTTCTAATGCACTACAGTGGCGGTTGCAATACAGTAGGATTATCCAGGTAGCAACTACGACGACAACAGTAGATGTAGAAAATCTACTGCTAGGGTGAAGGAAATTGATGCTGCTGCCACAATAGAATTAAGCCGCTACTCCCAGAATTCCTTATGAGTGAATCTATCATCTTGACAGACGCTGGCTTATTACCAGAAGATTTGTTACCAGATGTTAGTTATCTGGTGACAGAGGACGATGAACCCTTGGATAATCTGCCATCTGAAAAACAACAACGGCTGCTGACAGAAACCCTTTACAGTTCTTGGAATGGGGTAAGTAATGCCCAAGGGTTTCTAATCGCTGCCAATGTGGGGTTATTTACCACTGGAAAGCAACCGCCGATTGTGCCAGATGTATTTTTGAGCCTGGATGTACAAGTAGCTGAAAACTGGTGGGAAAAACGGCATCGTTCTTATTTCTTTTGGGAGTTTGGCAAACCGCCAGAGGTAGTAATTGAAATTGTTTCCAATCGAGAAGGCAATGAAACAGGGCGAAAATTATTAGAGTACGCCAGGATGCGGATAATGTACTACATTATCTTTGACCCAACTCGGCAACTTGGTGGTGAAGTTCTTCAGATGTACGAGTTGCGTGGGCGACAATATATGGCTACGAGCGAGCAATGGCTGGCTGAAGTTGAGTTAGGTTTATGTCTGTGGGAAGGTGCGTATGAAGGTAAGCAGGATGTTTGGCTAAGGTGGTGTGACGCCACAGGGAATATAATTCCTACTGGTGCAGAACGAGCCGAACAAGAGCGAGAAGCCAAAGAAGCTGCTCTGCAACGGGCTGAACGCTTGGCGGCACAGTTACGAGCCTTGGGTATAGAGCCGGAAGTCTGAGGATGGGGAGTGGTGTAGTCCAATTAATTGAAAAACGCTCTTAAAACGAAATTGCCAGAAACCCCCTAAAAACAAAAAACCCGCCGTAGCGGGTTACACAACAAACTAAGAACATTGAAAACTTGATTTAGCTGGAATACCTCATCTCAGCTTCCAGTTGACGAATCAGTTGTTCGTCGCCTTTTGCTCTAGCTACTTGCAAGCGATGCTCTAGGCTTCTTTGAATATTTTCTCTGTGAGCTTCTTGTGCTTTCCTAGTCCTTTGTAGTCTACTTTGATTCATAGTGATTACCCTCTTAATTTTTTGTTTTATGTCTTGTATCTTTAATATAACACATATTTTGTAGCTTTTGCTACAGAAATTTCTGTCTTAATGTAGATTTTACAAAAACATGTTTAAGAACCAGATAGATCAACAACCACTCCTAACTTTACTGAGCGATTTTAGCGATCGCGATGCTTATGTAGGCATAATGAAGGGAGTCATAGCCCAAATCAACCCTAGACTGACGGTGGTAGACTTAACACACCAAATTCTGCCGCAAGATATTGCCGCAGCCAGGTTTTGCCTGATGAATGCTTATCCCTATTTCCCAGTTGGGACAGTGCATGTGGCAGTAGTAGATCCGGGTGTGGGAAGCAAGCGACGAGCGATCGCAGTAGAATTTGCTCAAGGGTTTCTCGTAGGCCCAGATAATGGTATCTTCAGTGGGGTACTTAGTCAAAGTCCAGCGATCGCAGCCGTCGAACTCACAAATCTTAACTATTGGCGAACTCCTCAACCAAGCAACACTTTTCACGGTAGAGATATCTTTGCACCAGTGGGAGCTAGTCTTGCTAGTGGTGTCTCCCTCAAACAGCTAGGACAAGAAATTGATCCAGCAAGTTTAGTAAAACTGGATATAGGCGAGTGCAAGCAGACAACTACAGGTGTAGTGGGTTGCATTCAATATATTGATCATTTTGGCAACTTAGTCAGTAACATTGCAGGGAGTTACGTACAAGGCAAAACTTGGTATGTGCAAGCCGCTGGATTGAGTATACCAGGCTGTGAAACTTATAGTGATGTCAAGGTTGGAGAGATAATAGCTTTAGTTGGCAGTCACAGCTGGGTAGAAATTGCCATTAATAACGGCAATGCTCACTCACAGTTGCAGTTAGATTGGCAAGAAACGCTACAAGTTGTGCTAACTTAAATACGCACCTCGTGAGTGCCGCATCAATTCCAAACAAGAAGCGCTATAGTGCGATTATATCCGCTCAATAAAACGGGGCGGACTACCAGTGCGGGAACGATTTCACGTCGTTTGAGGCTTGTCAATAAGCGATTTACCCCGGATTATTGAGCGTTTACTTGCAAACGACATTACTTAATCGGCACTATATTCATCCCAAACCACGGGAAAGGAATAATCTGATAAGGCCGAGAAATCATGATTGCTGCTGCGGGTTTCTTCATCCAAAACTTTGACAACTTTGTTATAAATATCTTGTGCTTGTTGCGGGGAATCACCGATGCTGGTTAATCCCAACTTGCCAAACTGCGAGAGGCAACCCATAAGATGAAACACTGTACCTGTCTCAGTACCGCTGTCAAAGTGCAATCTGTGTTCAGCGATGATATCCATCAAATCATTAGGTAATAATCCCTGATAGCGCTCTTTTTGCAGATTGTCAGTGGCAACGTAGTATTTTGCACGACCTTGCTGACTATAAAATAAGCCCGTGGAAAGGTCATAGCGACCGTTCGTTAATAATTTCAAGGTCATGAATGGATGAGTTGTGCCGCCTTTACGCAGGTTAATTTCGATCGCCTGAATATCCCACTCTCCATTACCCTTGTCAACAGCGATGAAATCTACGCCAAATCGCTCTAAAGTGCCTTTCTCTGCTAACTTTCGGCCAACTTGTAGTCCCAATTGCTGTAATTGGAACCGATAGCTTTCATCAGCCGGAAAGCGACAACCAAGATAAATCTGACCGTCTGGGCCTCCGAGAATTTGGTCGTGGGTTGAAAGGATTTCCACTTCGCCATTGGGTGTGATCCTTCCTTGGACACTGGGCGATCGCTTAATTTCACCTTCCACAAATGCTTCGGCGATTCCTCCTAATTCAGGAAGTTTTCCGGAAAAATTGTCCCAAGTTTCTTGTTTTGCTTGAAAGCGCATTGTTGAGAAGCGATCGCTAATTGCTGCTACCCTTTGGGCATGAGTCCCTTTATTGGGTGCTACATTCTCAATTGGTCTAAAGTCTAGCAGCGCATTCCCTTCTCCAGAAATGCCTTCGTTGAGTTTCACTACTACCCGTTTTAACGTCGGTTGGCGTTCCCACAAATCACTAGTAGCTTCTGCTAAATCTGTGTGGTTCCAAACTTTTTCGCTGCCATCTGGATAAGGTACTCCACTTTCGGCAAAGATTTGCCGACTGCCACTTTTTGTCCCCCAAATCTGTAAATCTGGTGCAGCAGCATACAGTGGTACACCCAATTTTACAGACAATTCGCCTTCCCACTGCGTAGAGTTGTAGCAAATCATAAATGATTTGTCTAGCCTCAAAGCTTGATGAATCCGCTCTAGCAGGCGGGGGCGTTCTAAAATCTTTTGGCTCAGAGGCTTAAGGGAGGAATCGTAAGTAGAAAGTAGCAACAAGCGATTGCGAGCATGAGAAAAGGGAATTCCTGGCAACAGTTGCAGATAATAATCAATGATACTAGGATGCAGCGGTACTGATGTTACATAAACCAGCCGAGTTCGGGGATTTTGCAACCGAATTAAGGAAAATAGTAATCTTTCTTCATAATGTTCACAGCCTTCGATCTTTTGGAGTTCGCGCTGGTCGATACTCAAAGAGGGAATAATTAAAATATCCGCTTCATCATTGTCAAATAGCTCGATCGTTTTCCAGCGATCGCGCAAGGTTAATTGTAAGTGGCGAAACTTTTCAACCTGCTCTAACTCGGAAATATTTAGTGTTGCCATAACCCCTGCCCTTTAATGATCTCAATGTAGCGCACCACGCACACTTTTGGACGATTCGTCTGGAGGTATAGCCGCGATATAAGGATTCAGGTACTTTTGCAATAAATTTAGTCTGCAAGAAGGCAGCTATGCAAATATCGACCTAAATTAATATTAACCACAGTAGATGGTATGATAATAGATATTTTTGCTACCACAAAGGAGAAAGTAGAAATCTATATTTTAATTTATCCAAAATGGCACAATTATTGAGCCATAAGAGATGATAATAAACTAATTCAGTAACTCTTATTTATTTAATTTCTATTCCGTCTTAAGGTTGAGCAAATTTCAGGTTGCTTTCCCTCTAGGGAGCGATAAACTACAGCAATATAATAGTTAACTTGAAAGCGGATGAAAAAGATAAATCCTTCATCAGATGAAAGTTGTGTACTTATTTTTGGTGGTCAGGTGAATAGCATGTATCACGTATGAGAATAAATAATATCAGCCGCCTACACTTACCAACAATAAGTACGTTTGGCAAGCATCTGAGGTATAAAGGACTAAAATTGCAAATGGCTAGTGGGAGCCAAAGCGAAAAGTAAACCTTGGGTTAAGTTTTCGATCCAAGGTTTACTTTTGGAATCAGCAAGAGGCAGAGGATGCTTATTTAACGCAGGCTTTACGGCTACGTTCAGGACAAGCGAGCGTACAAGTGCCCAATTCAATATTCAATTACCAAGACAAAACCTATGCCTAAATCAAAAGAGCAAAAAGAAAAAAAATTACAACTGCCACAGCAACAAGAAGTACCAGGTGTTGAATCAGAAATGACACCAAAACCCAAAGCAGATGATGCCCAGTATCAGGGTAGTGGCAAGTTACAAGATAAAGTAGCATTGATTACGGGTGCAGATAGCGGTATTGGTCGTGCTGTAGCGATCGCATTTGCTAAAGAAGGTGCAGATGTGGCGATCCTTTATCTCAATGAACACGACGATGCCAAAGAAACAAAACATTTGGTAGAAAAACAAGGGCGTCGTGCAGTAATCATTGCAGGCGATATTGGCGATGAAACTTTTTGTCAGCAAGCTATACAGCAAACAGTTAGTGAGTTTGGCAAACTCGATATTCTGATCAACAATGCCGCCGAACAACATCCTAAAGACAGTATCGAGGAAATCACCAAAGAACAACTAGAGCGTACTTTTCGCACTAATATATTCTCGATGTTTTTCATGACTAAAGCTGCACTCAAGCATTTACAAACAGGCAGTTCTATCATCAATACCACATCGGTAACAGCTTATAAAGGGAGCTCACATCTACTAGATTATTCTTCCACAAAAGGTGCGATCATTGCCTTTACTCGCTCCTTATCACAAAATTTGATCTCAAAAGGAATTCGCGTTAATGCTGTCGCCCCAGGGCCAATCTGGACACCTTTAATTGTCTCAACTTTTCCTAATGATAAAGTTGAAACTTTTGGTAAACAAGTACCAATGCAACGAGCCGGACAACCAGAAGAAGTTGCCCCTAGCTACGTATTTTTAGCCTCTGATGATAGTTCTTATATGTCTGGACAAGTGTTACATGTCAATGGTGGAGATGTTGTCAATGGCTAAGTAAAATAGTTAGGAGTTATAAATTATAAACGATATATTTATAATTTATAACTCTTAACTTTTAACTCCTAACTCTACCCTAATTGTCTTCCATTGGAGGGATGAGTCAATGTAAAAATATTGATAAACTATCTTGCAGCAAACATTTAATAAAAAATAACTACGTCTATGGCATCTCCTACACCACTGCAGGGCACGGAACTAGTAGATTGTGCTAGAGCAAATGCCAAGCAAGGAATTGAAACTGCTGCTTATCAATGTGGCTATGGTCAAGACCTCAACAAATTTGCACGAGAACTCAGACGAGCTTGTGAAGAAATGAATCTACAAGTGAAGGAACTCAGCGGATTGATTACTGACCAGGACTTGATACTGGAATTGGGTACTGGCGAAATTGTTGCTCCAGATACGGCATCAGAATTGTAGAAGTCAGGAGTGAAGAATCAGGAGTTAGGAGTTACGAGTAAGCAGTGAGGAGTTTTGAATTTAATAAATCTTTAGCTTATAATTCATAATTCATAACTTATAACTCATAACTTATAACTCATAACTCATAACTCATAATTTTAAAATTACCTGTGCAAAATAGAAGTAAATCAAAAAGCCCACGACATCAACTGCTGTGGTGATATTAATGCCGGAGCTAAACGGAGGTAGCGAAATAGAAACGGCAGTGCTTAATAAAAGATAGAAGTTAAAATAGAAATAGCTACCAGACTAATACCGCAAGGCGGAAATCAAAAGTCACTTGTACTGAGCGTAGCCGTAAAGCCTGCGGCATAGCTTCTCTTCAAGACGCGGCGCGAACGCTTAAGGCGCAGCCCAAGGTAGAGAAGTAAAAGTCACTCATTCAAAAAAATTATATTCCTTGCTCTTGCGCCATTTTGTAGACGCAAAGCGGCTTCCCGGAGGGTATGGTTGCTTGTCTTGCAAAGTGACGCTCCTCTGTTGCAAACAATTGTGCTTGGAGAAAATAAAGCCAGACAGTAGTGATCGCATCTAACATTTTTCCCAATAATGCCCCAGCGCAGACGCTTCCTCGGCTTGTCGTCAGACATTGCCTCTGGGCCGATTAGCTGCAATGCGCCAAGCGTGGAACGTCAAACTTGTAATTTTTCCGACTTTGAATAAATTGAAAACTTTTGTAAATTAACAAAAGAGTAAGGATTTCGGAGTTAATAATTCCTTGCGTTCAGCGTCCCTTGGGCGTCTCGTAAAGCCTGCGGCATAGCTACGCTTAGAGCGCAACCCAAGCTAGAGAAGAGAAGCTATCGCGTAGCGATTCGCTAGATAGTCTATCTACAACAGAGTTACTCGAAAAGTACGGTAATCTCTTAATTCCAGCAGGCAGATTGTGTTCTCTAGCTTAAATGCATGACTGGTAAGGTTTTTACAAAACTTTTCGCTCCATTGACTTTAGGTTAGTACTATATCTGTGCGGTTCTTGTAAGAAAGATATGAATTGACAGTTGAGAAACAGTATAGATAAATAGTACTTTTTCAAATCTTTAAATATAAAAAGTCTTCTTTATAAAACTTTTATCTAATCAATATATATACGGATAAAAAACATGCGATCATCCAATAAGTTGGCAATTTTTATTTAAGGTTCATCAAGACTTTATTATTCTTTTAGAAAGGATATATCAATGTGAATATTTAAACAAAGTTCCACAAAAAATATAGACGTAATACCATGATATAGTGTCAAATGTATGGTTGATTAATCCCAGAACAATACTTAAATGAAAATATGTAAAGTTATCATCTTTAAGTACTTAAGTATCTATCCGCATTGATTGGGCGTTTCTTCACTCAAAATTGATGCACATGCATATCAATGAGATTAGAAGCTCTCAATAATGGTGATTTATAATTTTTGACTAAATTCACTAAACTAAATTTATATGCATCAAAAACTCAGGAATTTGTTGAAAGAAAATAAAGATTAATAATGACTAATAAGTCCTTAAATTAATCTCTAGTATTTCTTTTCATACACATTTTTCTATATGTCTGCTTTCAAAGAAGAGATAGGAAGATATATTACGTCATGCTTTGTTATTTTTATGTTGATAGAAATAGGCAACAAAATATTAAAGCAGAAGCTCGAAGAAGTAGACATAAAAGAAATAATTTGTATCAAAAGTTTAGTGAAACACTATCAATATTAATAAATAAATAAACATATTGAAACGTTAATAAAAATTAGCGGCTCAATATGTTTAAACCTAGCATTTTTAGGCATTTTCTGTTGAAAACATTAAACATAAAACTAATGCTAAAGCATTGATTATGGCATTAGTTTTAGCTCTATTGTGAGGCATATATTTCTAATGAATGCACCGAATCAACAGTTGACAACATCTTCAAGTCAAACAATTGCTCCTCTATCATCTGGTCTAGATAATCAGACACAACTCAGCAATATTTCCCCTCGGGCTAGTGCCAGCGTGCTTTCTCAGGGAGATGGACTCAAAGCAGAGTACTACGACAACATCGACTTCACCAACCTGAAGGTAACTCGCACAGATCCGAGGGTGAACTTTGTCTGGGGCACTGGTTCTCCAGATCCGTCCATCGGTGCAGATACCTTCTCAGCGCGTTGGACAGGTCAAGTAGAAGCCAAGTACAGCGAGACTTACAAGTTTTACACCACTAGTGATGATGGTGTGCGACTATGGGTAAATGGTCAACAAATCATCAATGACTTTGTCGATCACTCGGCCACAGAAGACAGTGGCTCAATCGCACTGGTTGCAGGTCAAAAGTACGATATTAAACTCGAGTACTACGAGAATACCTACTCTGCCGTTTCTCAACTTTCTTGGTCAAGCTCCTCTCAGGCAAAGGAAATCATTCCTCAGTCTCAACTTTATAGTAATGTGACTTCTAATACTGATGTCACTCCACCCAGTGCTACAGCAAATGCTGCCAATCTAACCACAAGTAGTGGAAATTACACTTTCACTGTTGTCTACAACGACAATACAGCCATTAATGTTAATAGCTTAGATAGCAACGATCTACTTGTGACCGGAGCCAATGGGTACAGTCAAGTAGCAAAATTTGTTAGTGTAGACAACAACAGCAATGGTAGTCCACGGACTGCAACTTACAGCATCAATCCTGTGGGGGGAAGTTGGGATGCCGCCAGCAACGGCTCCTACACGATCGCGCTACGAGCTAACCAAGTCTGCGACACTAACGGCAATTTTGCTAGTGCTGGTACCATCGGCAATTTCCAGGTGAATATTGCATCTGGGAGTGGTAGCGGTATTGGTAACGGTACAGGACTGAATGCAGAATACTACGACAACATCGACTTCACCAACCTGAAGGTAACTCGCATAGATCCGAGGGTGAACTTTGTCTGGGGCACTGGTTCTCCAGATCCGTCCATCGGTGCAGATACCTTCTCAGCGCGTTGGACAGGTCAAGTAGAAGCCAAGTACAGCGAGACTTACAAGTTTTACACCACTAGTGATGATGGTGTGCGACTATGGGTAAATGGTCAACAAATCATCAATGACTTTGTCGATCACTCGGCCACAGAAGACAGTGGCTCAATCGCACTGGTTGCAGGTCAAAAGTACGATATTAAACTCGAGTACTACGAAAATGCCTACTCTGCCGTTTCTCAACTGTCTTGGTCAAGCACTTCTCAAGCAAAAGAAATCATTCCTCAGTCCCAACTTTATTCACCAGTCCTTCCAAATCCACCAGTCCTTCCAACCACTATTACCTTGGGACAAGGTAATACGACTGTCAACGAAGGTGATGGTAGTGTTACCTTGAGTGTGCTGCGAACTGGCGATCTAAGCGGTACATCTTCAATTCTGTATTCTACTCAAAGTGGTACTGCAAAAGCAGGAAATGACTACGGCAATGGTGCAGAAGAAATCCAGGGGCAACTCACCTTTGCACCAGGAGAAACTAGCAAACAGGTGAAAATTCCGATCATTGACGATAACGTAATAGAAGGAGATGAAACCTTTAGTTTCCTCATTGATCAGCCACAAGGGGCAACATTAGGAACCCAAAGAACTCTTGGAATTACGATTCAAGACAATGATAGTCAAAGTTTGAATTTTACTGAGCCACAAGTTAATGAAAATGCCGGTAATGCTATCGTGACAGTTACACGGGGTAAAGGTTCGGGGACTGCTAGTGTAAAGTATACAACCGTGGATGGAACTGCTAAAGCTGGCTCTGACTACCAAGCTGCATCTGGAACCTTGACCTTTGCACAAGGAGAAACCAGCAAGACAATTTCTATTTCTATTAAGGATGACAATATTCAGGAAGCGAATGAAGCATTTACTTTGAAGTTTAGTGACGCAGTTGGCGTGCAACTGCCTACTAATCCGGCAGCAACTATCACTATCATCGATAACGACTCGAATTTTAATCAAAAAACTGTGGTTTCTGGGTTGGTTCAACCCACAGAGTTTGACTGGTCAGCTGACCATAAACTCATGTTCATCGCTCAAAAAGATGGGCAAGTGAAGGTATTTAACACTGTTACCAATACCTTAGAAGCACAGCCATTTATCGATATTTCTTCACAAGTAAATGATGTGAACGATCGCGGTTTGTTAGGCATGGCCGTACATCCAGATTTTGGCAAAAGTCCGAACGGCAATAACTACGTTTACCTGTTATTTACCTACGATCCACCAGAAACAAATCCAAACAATGCCAACAACAATCCCAATAGCACCTTAGACAATCCCGATCAGGGAGGTAATCGTGCTGGACGGCTAATTCGGGTGACAGCCGATCCCAAGACCGATTACGAAACTGCGATCGCTGGCAGTGAAGTGATACTACTAGGCAAAAATGACACTTGGAACAACATCAGCCACCCGGATTTTGACAGCACAGTGGTTGATCAGACTGATGAAACAAAGAATTATGGCCCATCAGGTATTATAAATAAAACCACTGGCAAGCTGTTTGCCAATGTCCAGGATTATCTTAACGCGATTAAAAATAATAACATTACAAACATCCAGGATTTTATCGCCACTGATAGTTCAACTCACTCCGTTGGTAGCGTGCGCTTTGGTAACGATGGGACTCTGTTTGTAAGCCTTGGTGATGCTACTTCCTACAACCGAGCAGACCTCCGAGCACTTCGCGTCCAGGATCTCGATAATCTCTCTGGTAAGATCCTGCACATTGACGCCATTACTGGTCAAGGTTTATCAACTAATCCTTATTACAACGGTGACCCCAATAGTAATCGTTCTAAAGTCTATGACTTAGGTGTGCGTAACGCCTTCCGCATCACCGTAAATCAACAAACGAATATTCCTTTTATCGGTAATGTGGGCTGGTACTCTTGGGAAGAGGTGGTTACTGGTGGACCTGGCAAAAACTTTGGCTGGCCATTCTATGAAGGTGGATATGATGCAAATGGCAATCTCGTCAGCCTCAAACAATACGCTTATTCTCAGCTAGATGTAGCTAAAGACTTCTACAACAGTGGCACAGTCGTTACACCACCAATTTACGCCTATGATCATTCAAGCGGTTCTACTTCGATCGGTGTAGGTGATTTTTACACTGGCGGTGGTTTTAACAATGCTTTATTTATCTTCAATCCCAGTAAAGGAACTATCGATGCTTTAACATTGAACAGTCAGAACAAAGTTATCGCAACTACACAGTTTGCTTCTAATTTAGGGGTGCCTGTGGATGTTAGGGCTGGGGATGATGGCAAGCTATATTACGTAGACTTGGTATTAGGTGAAATTGATAGCTGGACACCTGTTTAAAGAGAAATACATCTGGGGACTAGAGAAGAGTTTTTCTAAACTAATCCCCATTCCAATCTAATTGATAATTCATAATTACGGACAGATTAACTTGATGTAATTATGAATTATCAAAGTCACCTTATATCACATAATTAGGAATTTTTAAGATAACTTTGTCAGAAATTCCAACAATTTTTTGGTATTTGATGTTAGGAGTGTTCGACGATAAACATCAGCTGCTTTTTTAATAGCTTCAGCTTGAGTGGGATAAGGATGAATTACACTGCTTAACTTACTCAAACCGATTTTATTCACCATTGCCGTAGTCACAAGTGATATCATCTCACCCGCGTGACTGGCGACAATAGTTGCACCGATAATTTCATCAGACCCCTTTTTATGGTGGATTTTGAGAAATCCTGACTCTTCACCATCTGCGATCGCTCGGTCTACACTATTAAAAGGTATCTTGATTGTCATCACTTCAATACCCAATTTCTGCACCTCATGTTCGGACAACCCTACATGGGCAATTTCTGGGTCAGTATAAGTTACCCAAGGCATCACCAGATTACTGAGTTTAGAGCGTCCGAAGCCAAAGGGAGAAAACAGCGTATTTTTAATCACAATCCGCGCCGCTGCATCAGCAGCATGGGTAAACTTCCAGTTCATACAGATATCGCCAGCTGCATAAATTTTGGGATTCGTCGTTTGGAGATAATCATTTACCTTCACACCTTGGCGCTTGTCATATTCTACACCCACTGCCTCTAAATTCAGACCTTCCACATTCGGCGATCGCCCCGCACCGACTAAAATTTCATCTACTGTCACCGAATCTCGATGACCATTGGAGGAAAAATAAAGCCGTTTCCCCTCGGTAACTGTTACCACTTCTTCTAACTTGGAATTCAGTACCACGCGAATTCCTTCGCTAATCAAAACCTTTTGGAGAATTTCAGCGGCGTCAGCGTCTTCTTTATTCAGAAGATGAGAACCGCTATGAAAAAGTACCACTTCAGAACCCAAGCGCCGGAAAGCTTGCGCTAATTCGCAACCAACGGGGCCGCCACCAATCACCGCTAAACGTTCTGGTCGTTGAATCAGGGAAAAAACCGTCTCATTAGTTAAATAACCTGCCTTTTCAATTCCCGGAATCGACAGTTGTGTAGCTCTAGCGCCAGTAGCAATTACAGCTTTTTTAAATCGGAGGGTTTTATCACCAACTTCCACGGTATTTTTACTCGCAAATCGACCGCTACCGAAAAAGACATCGACACCCAAGAATGAGAACCGCTCCGCCGAGTCGTTATGGCTGATACTAGCCCTTACTCGCCGCATCCTTGCCATAACTTTCGGAAAATCAATATCAATATTATGTTGGGGAATATTAACTCCCAAGTCTTTAGCATCCCAGATTTCGCCAACTACGCGAGCAGACCGAATAATAGTTTTAGATGGTACGCAACCAACATTTAAGCAATCCCCACCCATAAGATGCTTTTCAATTAACGCCACTTTTAAACCCAAATCCAGACCCGCCGCACCCGCCGCCACCACTAATCCCGCCGTACCAGCCCCAATTACTACCAAATCGTAAACATCGGCGGGTTGAGGATTAACCCAATTTGGCGGATGGACATGAGACACCAACTTTTGGTTATATTCATCCATTGGGCGAACTGTGACTATCTCGAATTCGGAATTGGTCATTGGTGGAACCTCATTTGAGAATTAAAAATGCTCAAGTCAACGCCTTTGCGGTATTCAAAATTAAGAATTCCGATAAGTTTAGGCGGCTCAATATTTTATTTTTTATGCTTGTTTAACAATGAATACAGCCTTTGAATTATTTTGTCCGTTTGAGAATTGACAGATACTATTAAAGCTTTCGTGTATAAACGTTTCAGCAATCGATAATTTATAGCAATTTGCAGTTGAATAGACCACAGCTAGCTGTGCTACCCTACACAGTGGATAAATTTTGTATATATTAATTATTCTGAGTTTGATCATCGGTTATTTCTTCGATTGCCACACTTTGAGCTAGCGCTTTCTGAGCAACTTTTGTGATATACACAGTCACAGCAACGGTAGCAATCAACCCAACCACTCGCATTACCCATTGCCAATGTAGGCGATAGGCCCTAAGACCCCAAGACTCTGAACCAAATGACTGAGGTCTGTAAAATTCCCTGAATGTTCAACTGTTTAGCAACAATTATTAGAGTGACAACCAGACAACTTAACAGTAGTAGTTTGAGCTTAAAATTCAATACACGCTTCTTCATTATTTATAAGTTTTACCTTTAGAAGCTGAAGTTTCCTGTTCGGAACCTGAAGTTTTGTGTTCAGAGCCTAAAGCTCCGTGTTCAGAACTTCAACATTGAAGCTCAACATTTCAAATTTAATGTCCCTAAGATATATTACTTACATGAAAAAGTAAACTTTCAAGACAAGCATCACAAAAATAGTTTACAATGAGAGAATAAAAATTTTATTTATTTTGTGCTATTGTTTATTCTCTCCACAGTGCCACTTGCTGTTTAACTTCTCTAATATCTAAATAATCACTAGTAAAAGCTTTCCGTAAAAGTTGATGAGGAATAAATTGATCATACTTTTGAATTTCCGGTGCTTCTGAAGTACTGACTAAATGTTCTGGGAGAATTCTTTGCTGACATAATGAAGCAATTTCATGATAAAGATATTTAAATTTATCCTTGCCTAATTTAATTGTTAAATAATAGGGATTTAATCCACCAATACTTATAATTTCCAACGATTCCCGACAATAAAAGTTGAGTAATCTTTCTAAAGTGCGATAAGCAACCGTACCCATCCAGGGAAAAATACAGCATTTACCTTTTTCCAATTGCAAGACATTTTGTTTATCTAATCCAACCTGCTGCACCAATTGGCGAACTTTACGTATACGCTGTAAAGCATTTTTTTGTAAGTAACTATACTCAACATTCTCAAATAAAACTTGCTGCATTCGTTGCAAAACTTTGGTATGAATAGTGCCACCACTACCACGCCAATAAATACTAGCTTTCCCCTCGGCTTGTTTAACAAAAATAGCCTTTTTTTTAAAGTCAACTTCTACGACTTCCCAAGTTTTCCCAGCTAAAGCAAATTGATTGCCAACAGCAGGCGGCGTGACGATACTGCCAATTTCCGTTGCACCTTGCTTAACAATATATTCTTGCTGTTCAGTAAAGACAGCATAAAACTGAAATTTTCTTACCACCTTTTCTCCTGTCAAACCCAGGATTAATTTACCTTGATCAGTATGCTGAATATGACCAATCTCAATTAAATAGCGGAGCAATAGTTGGAAATCCTCTTTTAAAATAGCAGCAAAGGGCGGCAGACTAAAAATTTGTTTAGCTAGGGCATTAGGTGAAATTTCCCCTGTTGCTGTTAAAATACTCATTGTCTGATGATAAAGCAAACTTAAAGGGTATTTAATAGGTCTGATTGGTTCAATCCATTGCTCCTCTAAATAAAGTTGAATGATAGCGATAGACTGCAAAAGTTGCCAGGGTATTTGTTCTGGTAGAGAAGCTTCTGGTAATGGTTTATCTTCGGTGCAGATAAAGCGCATATCGGCAGCTTCACCTCTTCTCCCACTACGTCCTAAGCGCTGTAAAAAACTAGCTACAGATAAGGGAGATTCTAACTGAATAACTCGTTCTAAATGACCGATATCTATGCCTAATTCTAAAGTCAGAGTGGCGGCGGTAACAGCTGGATTGTTAGGTTCACGCATTGCATTCTCAGCTGCTTGCCGCAAGCTAGCAGATATACTCCCATGATGCACATGATATATATCTGGTAGTTTTTGTTCTGTGGCAATTTGTCGCAAAGATGCGATTACAGATTCGGTACGTGTTCGATTATTAGCAAATATCAAGCATTTGCGAGATTTGCTGAGGTTGAAAATATATTGTTCATAAGCTGTCGCCTTTGATTCATCTAATTCATCAGTAATATAAAAATGTTCTACAGCTAGTTTTATTTGGCGTTTTATGGCCTCAATTTGCGGTGTAATCACTGGCTTCTCTGTTCCAGAACGCAACCACTCTTCAGCTGTTGAATAATCACCAAGAGTCGCCGATAAACCAATACGGCGCGGTTGTTTTTGCGTCAACTTTGCTAAACGTTGTAATTGGCAAATAATTTGACAACCGCGTTCTGAACCCATAAAAACGTGAATTTCATCAATAATCACAAATCTTAAATCACCAAATAAGTTAAATAGCTCGTTATTTTTGTTGATTAACAGACTTTCTAGAGATTCTGGTGTAATTTGTAAAATGCCTTGAGGATTCTTTAAAAGCTTGTTTTTTCGACTTTGAGATACATCACCGTGCCAGTGCCAAACTGGAATATCTGCTTCTTTGAGTAAGTCGTTGAGGCGCTCAAATTGATCATTAATTAAAGCTTTGATTGGACTAATATATAATGCCCCAATAGTGGCAGCTGGGTTAGCATGTAATAGAGTCAAAACTGGCAGAAAGGCTGCTTCTGTTTTACCCGCAGCAGTTGCAGCAGTAACTAGCAAGTGAGCATTAGTATCAAATATAACTTGACAAGCGGCAATTTGAACTGGTCGTAATTCAGTCCACTGGTGATGATAAATATATTCTTGGATGAAGGGTGCAAGTCGGCTAAAGGCATCACTCATTTTTTTATGAATAATTAGTAACAGGTAATGAATTTACTACTAGATTATTACTGATTATTTATTACACCAATAAAGTTTAAATAATATCATACTAAGCAATGCGAGCATTAAAGAATCACCACATAGCTGTAAGAAGTGATGGGCAATTAAAATGAATCTCTTAATTAAGTAGTATTTGGGAAAATTTTGCCGATTTTCCTCCTATTGACTCAAGACAGATTAACATCCATAAATCAAACTGAAGTAATAGGGACAAGTATATAATCAGGCAAAACCAATGAAAAAGTATAAAGAACTCTTACGTGTCATGCTTGCTATATCCATCATTGTGGTTGGAGTGACACACTTTGTTATTCCAGAACCATATGTCAAAATTATGCCACCGCAACTTCCTTACCCTTTAGGGTTAGTTTATCTTAGTGGCTTTTATGAAATTTTAGGTGGTATTGGGTTATTAGTCCCGCCTGTAAGTCAAGCTGCTGCTTGGGGACTTATTGCTCTTTTTATTGCCGTTTTCCCTGCCAATATCAACATGGCAGTTAATCATATTCATCTAGAACACATACCAGATTCACCTTGGGTACAGGTAGTCAGGCTTCCCTTTCAAGCCGTTTTAATTGCTTGGGCTTGGTGGTACACGAAACCTTCAGATAGAGAAAAACAAGCTTCTATCATTCCCAAGTCACTCATTCCCAAAGAACTAGAATTAGAATAAGTGCGTTTTTTATATCTGAATCATGCGCGTTGCAACTTTGTTTGGGATAACACTCTCGTTAGCAATAGGCATTGGGGAAGTTGCTGCTCCGGTAACTCAAGCTGTGCAGCTTAGAGATGGTACAGTTTACTTTGTCCAACCCCCGAAACTTGTTGGCGCGACAACTACTTACAAAGATGTGAATGTTTGGGGCGCAACTTACTATTTCACTATTAATGTGCCGGATAATGCTGGAGAATCTCTCCAAAAGGTAACGATCGCCCAGAGGGAGGGATCAGAAAATATCCGCTACGATCTTAATGATACCCGCGCATTTGTTGGAAAAAGCGATCGCAAAGAAACGCGACTTAGACTAGGCGCAGTCACCAGGGAACGCAAGACACGAACAGTTACTGTGAACTTTGATCCGCCTGTGACTCCAGGACAGACAGTCACAATCGCCCTCCGCCCTGTGAAGAATCCCAGCTTTTCTGGTGTCTATTTACTAGGTGTGACAGCGTTCCCAGTGGGTGAAAATTCCCACGGACAATTTCTCGGCTTTGGACGGTTTCAGTTTTACAGCAATGGTAGAAGCTGGTGGTTTCCATAGGGTGCATTCCGTCAATCCGATGAACAACGCAAGTTTGTAGAATCACGACAGCTTAATCTGATTGAGAACCTATCCGGCAAGTGAGCGTTCGCTTGCAGAATTTTGGGATAACTCTATATGGAAAAAGTAGAATTAGTGAGCGTATAAGGAAAGTATTTTTATGAGCATCCCACTTGTAGACCAGCCCACAGAAGAAAAACTGGTAACTCTCAAGAATGTTTCTTGGGAGCAATTTAAAGGTATCGAAACACAACTTCAAGAAAATCGCAATGTCAGACTATCTTATTTGTCAGGAATTCTAGAAATTATGTCCCCCATTGGAGATAAGCATGAAAAAGTGAAAAGTACTGTTGGCTTGCTGTTAGAAGCTTACATGAAAGAGTTGGGCATCCGGTTTTACAGACGTGGTGGTTTCACTTTGGAAGAACCTGGCTATGCTTCTGGCACACCAGATGAATCTTATAGTATTGGCACAGAAAAAGAAGTTCCTGACATTGTTATTGAAATTATCGTCACCAGTGGAACCATTAACAGGAAGGAGTTATACAAGCCCAAAAAAGTGCCGGAAGTTTGGTTTTGGAAATCTAATGAAATAAAAATATTCCGTCTTAGCGAGAGTGGCGAGTATGAAGAAGTAAACCGGAGTGGGTTTTTTCCAAATTTAGACCCCACTTTACTGCTGCGTTATATCGCAATGGCTGACCAGTACGATGCTATTATTGAATTTGAGCAGGTGATCCGAAATTAATAAATATTTATCCCTAGATTATTTGCAAATTTAAAGTAAACCCTGGTAAAACATCTTCTCCTGATAATTGTTGTGGTGATTCTAAGAGGATGTTTGAAAAGTCGTAAAGTATACTATAAACCCCACTTCCATTCCTCTCCCCGAAAGGTCGAGAGGCTTTGAAACCTCCCCATTCTCTACAAGGGAATGGGGTAGGAGGGTTAGGTTTCTGAGGCTTTGATGTTAATAAAAATACTTTTCAAACATCCTTTAAGCGTCAATTTCGATTCCTTCCAAAAATCGCACTTGGGCGGGGGTAATTTGGCGTACTTCTTGCATTCCTGGCAGAAAGCGCCGCCGCCATATTTCGGCATCAAGATAATTTATCCCCAGGCTTGACGCCGCTTTTTTATCCTCTTTACGGTCTCCAATCATCCAGCAATCATATTCTGGATCTACTTTACATGATTCTAGAAAATACTCGACATTAATTCGGGAATATTTTTCAATCGCTGCTCTAAGCATTCCATCCCCAGGCTTCCTGAAATTAATTTCTCTTAAGTTACCTACTAAATTATATCCCTCTTCAGAATCTAGAGAATATTTAATAATTTTTTCTCTAGACACCATTACACATTTTCTACCCTCAAAATCCGGACAGAAGAATATTTCTTGAAGTTTAGGGAATAATTGTAAAGTAAATTGCATTTCTACAATTGTAGCTTCTAATATTTTGTAGCCGGCTGCAATTGCCGCTTGATTAGATATTCCTATAATCTGCCAATCCCGAGCAGCAAAATGTTCTATCGCTTTATCCGCGCCAAGCATCGGTTTTTGTCCTTGGGGCCATTCAATATACTTGCTCGTTTTTCCACAGCGAATTGTTCCGTTCAAGTCAAGTAATAAAATTTTCATTCTGTTTACTTTCCTATCATCTATATACACGATTGTAGTTACCGCGTATATACATAGTATGATGATTTAGTAACTACTAATTACAATCATCATGAATAATATCTCCATGCAAATACTCGTTTAGTGAATGGGTTTGATGACATGATTCGCACAGCACTACAACAGCCTGGGACTGTGGCTGGTGCGTTTAACTTGCGGATTGATGCATCACTTTTAAGTTTACGATGGGTGGAGTGGGAAGTAAATGCGCGATCGCATTTCTGGCAAATGCCCTATGGCGACCAAGCAATTTTTTTTACAAAAGCAGTATTTCAGCAAATTGGCGGTTTTCCCGAATTGCCCATCATGGAAGACTTTGAACTCATGCGTCGTTTAAAATGCACCGGACGCATTGTAATTATCCCCACACCAGTTGTTACCTCAGCCCGTAAATGGCTGCAAAAAGGAGTATTCAAAACTACGTTACTTAATCAAATAGTAATTATTGCTTATTTACTCGGCGTTTCACCTGAGCGAATTTGTCGCTGGTATCGCTGAGAAAAATTTAGGAGGGTTTAAGCTGTTTCCGTATAAGGGCGCACAAATGTGCGTCTCTACTTTATGATTTAATTCCTGAAAATTGCAACAATTTCTAAAAATCATCCGGTTTTATATTTAATTTAACCTACCTACTTATGGTTTAATTACCTGAAAATTGCTACAATTCCTGAAAATCATAAGTAGGTAATCCAGTAACATCAGTTTGGAGAGCAAACAAATCACCAGAGTAGAAACTTTTTTCAATCTCTGCTTGGCTGAGTCCAACTGAAGCAGTGGTAATGTAAAGTGTTTGCAAATCCTCGCCCCCAAAAGTGCAGCTAGTTGGCAATTGTACAGGTAGCTTTATCCGCAATATCTCTTCACCCTTAGCGTTGAAACGAATCACACACCATCCATCCCACATAGCTGACCAAATATGTCCTTCACTGTCTATTGTCAACCCATCTGGGTAGAAGGATTCATTAGTTAAATCAACAAAAATACGGCGATTACTAATATTTCCTGTTACTGAATTAAAGTCGTAAGCATATATTTTTTGGTGGGGGGAATCTGTCAAGTAAAATGTCTTTTCGTCAGGACTCCACCCCAGACCATTAGAGAGAGTTAATCCCGTTTCCATCACATGCAATGAACCATCATTGTCATAACGATAGAGGCTAGCATGAGGTTTTTCCAAAGAACACATTGAGCCAAACCAAAAGCGACCTTGAGAGTCGCATTGGCCATCATTAAAGCGATTATTTAGCAAATCCGCTTCAATCTCCAAAATTGGGGTAACTACACCTGTCTGGGTGTTGAGGAATGCCAGGTGATGACGCAGCGCCATAATTAATCTATCTGCACCTGCTGTTGCGATCGCACCGACAACATCTCCTACATCAAAAAAGCTGTTTTTCCCGGTGGTAGGATGAAACTGATGCACCCGATGGTTATAAACATCGACCCAGTACAGTAAGTTTTGGGTAGAGTTCCAGATGGGCCCTTCACCTAAGCGAGCACGGGCTTCTAGAACATTGTGGAGTGGATATTGCAACTTGTTCATTTTATCACCTAATAACACCATTTATAGAAAATAATTTCAGTGGCATTGACGCAATGTATTAAAAAACGTTTGCCGAATAATAGACAACAGGAAAAAGTTTTCTTTCCTATTCAAGGAAAAACTAAAGACGTGATGAATTGCATCTTTCTAAAGTAAAAGAAAAGATTCTATCTTTTGACTAAGGCTGAGATTCCTGACTTATTTAAAAAGTCAGGAATCTTGTTGTTAAACAGCTTGTAAAATCTCCTCATCTACAGAGAAATCTACTTCGGCTTTGTCTTTTGCATTAGCTAAATAATCATTTTCCAGAGAGTCATTCAGTCCAGAAATTAAATCATATTCGGGTTGCCAATTTAATTCTGTTTGCGCTTTATTCACCGAAGCAAAGAAATGCTGCACCCGCATTGGAAATGCTTTGCGCTTGCCGAAATCAAACTTTTTCGGGTCGTAATGGACGATTTTTACAGCATCGGGTGATTTACCAGCAGCTACAGCGCTAGCACGGGCTAAACCATCAAAAGTGACAAAGCGATCGCCAGAGATATTATAAATTTGCCCTATTGCTTGTTGATTGCCCAAAACCTGAGTCAAAGCTTTTGCCAAATCTTTTACATGACCTAGCTGCGTGATATGCAACCCATTTCCAGGGATGGGAATCGGGCGATCGCGCACAATTCTATCAAAAAACCAGCTCTCCAACTCATTATAATTACTAGGGCCGTATATATAAGTAGGACGAATAGAGGTAAAAGGCAATCCCAATTGAGTCAGATAAGCTTCTGTTTCATGTTTACCCTTGTGGCGACTTTTGGGATCTACTGGATCACCTTCTACATGGGGCAATTGGTCAGATTTGAGATATACCCCCGCAGAACTCATATACACAAAATGTTGCACTCGGTCTTGAAAAATTTCTGCTAGTGGTTGAGTATCAGTCAGTTCCCGCCCGTTATTGTCAAAAATCACATCAAAATTTTCTTGTGATAATTTTGCTTTTAATTGGGTAGCATCCGTGCGATCGCCTATAATTTGTCCTACTCCCTGTAAAGAAGGTGCTGGCCGATTCCCACGATTGAACAGCACGACTTCATATCCTTGTTCTACTAGTAGTTGAGTCAAATAGACACCAATGAACCGAGTACCACCCATAATTAGAATTCGCATAAATTCCTTCTTTCTATATCAGTTGTCATCAAAGGATTGGAACTGGGGACTGGGGATTGGGGACTAGGCACTAAAAAGACAAGGAGGACAAGGAGAATAACCCATGCCCAATACTTCTCTACGAGAGGCTGCGCCAACGACTACGCTCAGTACAAGTGCCCCATGCTTAATGCCCCATACTTCGGCTTACCTCGGCTTTCCTCGGCACAAGTCGCTCAGTACAAGTGCCCAATGCCTCATGCCCAATCCCCAATCCCCAATCCCCAATCTGAGATTATCAGGTTGCAGCATCCATCTGGAACCTCTCAAAGAAAGATTGCGTCTTCTGTGCTAATCTGGAGCGCTTCCCATTAATTAATCACAAGGGGAAACTTTTCAGTTAACCTGATCAAGTTGGCCTTTGTATTTTCCATTTATTCAAGTTAGCTGTGCCCTTGAAATATGCTCTAGTTCATGAGTGGCTGACACCCAAAGCCACCGGTGGTTCAGAACTCGTTGTCCGAGAAATTTTGAATCACATTGATGCTGATTTGTATGCTCTGATCGATTTTGAATCCAGCAATAGAGAAAGTTATTTATACAAGCGTCAGATTGGCAAGACCTTTCTCCAGCACTTTCCCTATGCCCGCAACGGTGTACAAAAATACTTGCCTTTGTGGCCTTTGGCAATTGAACAACTTGATTTGCGGCATTATGAGGTAATTCTGTCTTCATCTCACGCTGTTGCTAAAGGAATCCTTACCACTCCCGAACAGATGCATATTTGCTACTGCCACAGCCCTATGCGCTATGCCTGGGACTTGACCTTTGATTATCTGCGCCACAGCAAACTGGGTAGTGGTTTGCCTGGCTGGGTGACGCGATATTTATTACATCGTTTGCGCCAGTGGGATGTATTGAGTGCCAATCGCGTTGATTACTTCATTGCCAACTCGCAGCACACAGCTCGACGGATTTGGCGTTGCTATCGACGAGAAGCAACAGTCATTTACCCACCCGTAAATATTGCGGAATTTCCATTTCTGTCTGAGAAAGAGGACTTTTACCTGACAGTTTCCCGGTTAGTGAGTTACAAGCAAGTATCGTTGATTGTCAATGCTTTTAATCAACTAAAACGACCATTAGTAGTTATTGGTACAGGAGATGAAATGAAAAAGATTCGCCAGATGGCAAACTCCAATATCCAAATACTGGGATGGCAACCTGATAATGTGGTAAAAAAATATATGTCTAGGGCTAAGGCGTTTGTATATGCAGCTTGTGAAGATTTTGGTATTGCCCTAGTGGAGGCACAAGCCTGTGGCACGCCAGTGATTGCCTACGGTGCAGGGGGTGCTCTAGAAACAGTGCGAGATATCCGCTATTGTGTGGATACAGGGACAGGTATATTTTTCAGGACGCAAACAGAGGCAGCTTTAGTGGAGGCAGTAGAAAAGTTTGAAGTCTATGAGGGTTCGTTCAGTTCCGAGTATATGCGATCGCACGCCGCGCAGTTTTCACCGCAAATCTTTGCAGATCGTTATCTAGATTTTGTAAACAAGTGCAACGAAAAAAGACCGTTTTTGGAATGATGGTCTTGGTTAATCTCTTATTTTTTTAGGCTTTTGGCAATTTCCCCCCAGAAGCACCTCATTTTGGCTTTAATATTGGGACTATGTGTGGTGTGGATTATTAAGGAGTATGATGACTGCCCAGAGCTCACTCCTCTCCGGCAAGCGAGGCGTACGGCAAGACACTAGAGCGTCTGTGCGTACTTTCTTAAAACGCGGTCAAAAAACAAAGACGCCAAAAGTTAAACCCAAAGGTTTATCTTTTCAGGGTTTAAACGGAGAGTTTGCCAAACGACTGTTCGATATAGTGTTTTCGCTGTCGGTGTTAATTTTATTCTTCCCCGTCTACTTAATTTTGGCCTTGCTGATTGCTTTCAGTTCAGAAGGTCCAATTTTTTATGTCCAGGAACGGGTGGGGAAAAATTACAAAGCGTTTAATTGTATTAAATTCCGAACAATGGTGAGTAACGCGGACGAAATCCTCATGCAAATGATGGAAACATCGCCCCAGTTGCGACAAGAATTTGAGAGCAGTTTTAAGCTGAAACAAGACCCCCGGATTACCAAAATTGGTCGATTTTTGCGAATTACTAGCTTAGACGAATTTCCCCAGTTCTGGAACGTTTTAAAAGGGGACATGAGTGTAGTCGGTCCCCGACCTTTAGTGGCAGAAGAACTGCCAAAATACGGTTGTTATATTGATGAGATTTTAACAATCCGTCCGGGAATTACTGGATTATGGCAGGTGTCTGGGCGTAATGATATTCCCTACCCTCGGCGAGTCCAAATAGACCTGCATTATGTCAAATTTAGAAATTTATGGCTTGATTTATGGATCATCTTGAAAACTGTTGATGTAGTCATTCTGCCCAAAAATAACGGGGCATACTGAGTAACTACTTAGGGTCGATTCTGTGGGGCAGTTAATGCCCCTAAGTATTAATTTTTTCTGTAAAACTGACTGTTCATCTTTCTTATAGTTATCTATATTTGTGCCTTTATACTTAGCTCAGACCTCTTGAAGTGGGGATTTTTAGTTTGTTTTGCTCAGATTCGGATTTTTCAAGAAGTCCAATCTAAAAATACCTACAGCAGATTGCAACTTCTCTACCTTGGGCTATACCAAGGTGGGGTACAGATAATCGTAGGGAACATGGCTGTGCCCTTACCCATGTACTTCATTTACCTGAAGTACGCTGTATTTTATTCAGTCTTCACAAAACTAGAGATATATGAAGTTTTGACAAAAAACAACGTACACAATACATAATATTTAGAAAATCTTGAGCTATCTGGTAAAAGAAAAATATACATAATTAAACAATCTTGATCTATCTAAGGTTGAGCTTAGATGTTAAATTCCTTTTTCTTAAGTATATTTATTGATAGAAAAAGTCTCATGATCACAATAACTCGTAGGTTTCCCATTAGGCAATTCAGCAATTACCTGCTAGGTTGTATCAGATTGGCTGTAACTTTTTAATCAAAGACAATAAGGGATAATTGAGCATGACGCAACAGAAGCGAGCGTTGATTACTGGTATTACCGGTCAAGATGGTTCATATCTGAGTGAGTTTTTGCTGGAACAAGGTTATGAAGTTCATGGCGTTATTCGCCGGACTTCTACCTTCAACACAGACCGCATCGATCACATTTACGAAGACCCCCACAAAGAAGGAGTGCGGTTGTTTCTTCACTACGGTGACTTGACAGATGGTACGACGTTGCGGCGCATTTTAGAAGAAGTCAAGCCAGTAGAGATTTACAACCTCGGCGCTCAATCCCATGTCAGAGTCAGCTTTGATTCACCAGAATACACGGTGGATGCTGTAGGAATGGGGACGTTGCGTCTGTTGGAAGCAATTCGGGACTACCAACAGCGTACCGGAATTCAGGTGCGATTTTACCAAGCGGGTTCTTCAGAAATGTACGGTTTAGTACAAGCAATACCTCAAACTGAGACAACGCCGTTTTATCCCCGCAGTCCCTATGCCTGTGCGAAAGTTTACGCCCACTGGCAAACTGTAAATTATCGCGAGTCTTATGGTTTGTTTGCTTGTAATGGCATACTTTTTAACCACGAGTCACCAAGGCGGGGTGAAACCTTTGTAACCCGCAAAATTACTAGAGCAGTAGCTGGTATCGTTGCTGGTAAGCAGAAAAAAATTTACATGGGTAATCTAGATGCCAAGCGAGATTGGGGCTATGCGAAGGATTATGTCAAAGCAATGTGGTTGATGTTGCAGCAAGACCAGCCAGAGGATTACGTAATTTCTACTGGTGAAACCCACTCGGTGCGGGAGTTTTTAGAACTGGCATTTAGTTATGTGAATCTCAATTGGCAAGATTATGTAGAGTTTGACGAGCGTTACCTTCGTCCATCTGAGGTAGAGTTATTGATTGGCGATTCTACCAAAGCACGGCAGAAGTTGGGCTGGACACCATCAGTAACCTTTCAAGAACTAGTTTCCTTAATGGTAGAAGCGGACTTACAAGCATTGGGTCACACTTCACCCAATGGAAATGCTTCGCAATTTCCATTGGATATTGCGACTATTCGTCAACAACTGGGCGCTTTGCACTTCTGATTTGCACCACAGAGGATAAAAATATGACCGCCTTAAAACTAAAAAATCAACGCATTCTCGTCACTGGTGGGTCGGGGTTTCTAGGTCGTCAGGTGATAGATCAACTGTGTAAAGCAGGGGCTGATCGTCAGAAGATTACAATAGTGCGATCGCGCGATTGCGATTTGCGTGTCTGGGAAAATAGCCAACGTGCAGTTGACCAACAAGACATAATTATTCACTTAGCAGCTCATGTCGGTGGTATCGGTCTGAACCGCGAAAAACCCGCAGAGTTGTTTTACGATAACTTGATCATGGGAACCCAGCTAATTCATGCTGCCTATCAAGCTGGAGTAGAAAAATTCGTTTGTGTTGGGACAATTTGCGCCTATCCTAAATTCACTCCAGTGCCATTCAAAGAAGACGATCTTTGGAATGGCTACCCAGAGGAAACCAACGCCCCTTACGGAATTGCAAAAAAAGCACTTTTAGTTCAATTGCAATCTTACCGTCAGCAGTACGGTTTTAATGGGATTTACCTACTGCCAGTAAATTTATATGGCCCAGAAGATAACTTTGACCCCGGAAGTTCCCACGTCATTCCAGCGCTAGTTCGCAAAGTTCATGAAGCCCAAATTAAAGCAGAAAAGCAACTTGCAGTTTGGGGTGATGGCAGTCCCACCCGTGAGTTTCTGTATTCAGAAGATGCGGCGCGGGGAATTGTTATGGGGACTCAATTCTATAACGAATCGGAACCAGTTAATTTGGGAACCGGTTATGAAATCTCTATCCTTGATTTAGTAACTCTAATCTGCAAATTGATGGAGTTTAAGGGTGAAATTGTCTGGCAAACTGACAAGCCTAATGGTCAACCCCGCCGCTGTTTAGATACTGAACGAGCAAAGCAAGCCTTTAATTTCACGGCTCAGGTGAGCTTTGAAGAAGGGCTAAAGAATACCATTGAGTGGTATCGTCAACACGCTGCATAACAACAATGTTCTAGTGAATGTAGAGTGATACAAGCTGGGCGATGCCCAGCTTATTTTTTTGACTATATTTTATGGACAAAGTTAATCATCAACTAAATAAAGTAGAACTGCGCCGCACTCTACTCAAAACACGTCAATCAATGTCCGTTGGAGAATGGAGAGAAAAAAGCGATCGCATTTGTTCTCATTTACAAAACTCTACTTTGTTTACCCAAGCAAAAACAATACTCGCTTATTTCAGCTTTCGCCAAGAACCTGATCTCAGTCCACTATTTGCAAACAGCAAATACCGTTGGGGATTTCCTCGCTGCATTAATAAATCCCTATGTTGGCATATTTGGCAGCCTAACGATTCTGTCAAAAGTGGCGCTTATGGCATTACTGAACCCCACCCCGACGCTCCAATCTTAGATGCGGCTGAAGTTGATTTGATTCTCGTCCCCAGTGTAGCTTGCGACTATCAAGGATATCGCCTGGGTTATGGCGGCGGATATTACGATCGCTTACTCAGTTTACCGCAGTGGCAGACAAAGCCGACTATCGGAATTGTCTTTGATCTTGCCTATTTGTCCCAAATACCTATTGAAATTTGGGATAAACCATTACAAGCTGTTTCTACGGAAACCGGATTGACTAAAAAAGGCTGAAGGATTCAGCATGATGAAGAAATATCATTTTGCTGATTATTGTGCTTACTGTCGCACTGCTTTGCCTCACCTATACTAGATAACTATTTTCACGTATGGACAATTCATGAATTGCCCCTACAGCGTTTACTTTTGTGTAAATCTTAACCCTATACAACGTACTTGCTATTTTCTTCCCGTAACCGAGCATCTTGATCATTATAAAAGAACGAGAGGAGAACAAAACGCCGTCCACTTGTGACAGGAGTAGCTTCATGCAGTAGAGAGCAAGAAAAGATCACCGCTTCTCCCACATTGGGACTATAAAGCTGGAGTCCATACTCTGGAAATCGTAGTTCTCCGCCTTGGTAAGCTCCAGTATTGAGATTTAGCGACATAGCAAATCGTCGGTGCGCCGTACCTTTGGTAGTATTATCACGATGACGATTAAAGAAGCCTTTATCAGTTGCTTCGTAACAGGATATCAGATGGCGTTCAAAGCGAGTGATGCTAAATTGGAACACCTTCTCAATTTCTGGTTTAACCCGTCGTATGATCATTTCATTGATTTGCTTTAATAGTTGAGGATCAGAAATTAAATAGTCTCGGCGTTTTTTAAATTCATAGTCATAGACTGCGATTGTTTTGCCATCGATTTCTCGCATGAAGCCAGAATCCTGACCACCATCTGCTTCGTACAAATGAATTAAATGTTGACAAAAGCTTTGACTCAGCACATTTGGTATAAATGAAACAGGTGCTTGTCTGGCTGCTGGAATATTTTGTGAGATTGCAGGTAAGCTATTGATAAACTCAAATACTTGTTCCAAAGGTTGAGTAGTAGCTAAAATTGGCAAAACTTTTAGAACTCGTAAATTTTCATCCAAAACAAAAATTGTTGGTCTGTATTGTAGTTCGTTCCCTGCCTGATTACTTGGTTGAAAAATACCGTATTGTAAACTGACTTTCCGTTCAAAATCCCAAAGGAATTTGAAATAAGTTCGATTCTGTATTAACTCTGCTAGGAAAGTGTCATCTGGGTCTATACTCACACCAAAAAATGGCACTTGATAAGCAGCCAACTGCTGCTGTCGATTACATAACTCATCAATAATTTTCCGAATATAGTTGTTTTTGCAACTTCCGAAAAAAAACAAAATGCTACGATATCCGCCAACCGAATTAAAGTGAAAGGCTGGATTTGAAGTTGAGGGAAGAATGAACCAGGGAATCGGGTCACCAACAGTAAGAGGTAGCATAAGATATCAGATTATATTTATGCGATCATTGAGTCTGGTAGACAGGAGCGAGGATTTCAAGTATTATCTAAGCGCTGGATTGTTGATTGTACATTCGGGTGGTGAAATCAATATCGTCGCTTGAGGAAGGATTACGAACTTTTACCAGAGATGAGCGTGTCTATGATTTACACAGTGATGATTCGTTTAATGTTGAAACAACTGGCAAAAAACTAGAGCTAGATAGACATTAAATATTTTTCCAAATAAACCGCAAGTAGGTGAGTATTTACATCCTGTTGAATTATAAAATAAAATTCGCAATCATTTTGCTGATTTTTGTGCTTCCTGTGCAAAAATCTTTCAAAAAGATAATTTCCCTTATTAATCAAATGCTGAACTGGAAAAAATCACGATCGCAAATTCTGCTCATGTATGCGCTATTGGGAGCGATCGCACTGGTGATGCTCTTTCCTTTACTATGGCTAATTAGCACAGGCTTGAAATCGCCTACGGAAAATATTTTTCAGTCGCCGCCACAGTTGTTGCCCAATCAACCAACACTAAATAACTTCTTTAGTGTATGGAACTCCCTACCTTTTGGACAATACCTGTATAACAGTACTTTGGTGTCAGTGCTGACTGTGGGCTTAAATCTACTGTTTTGCGCTTTAGCTGCCTATCCGTTGGCAAGATTGTCGTTTGTAGGGCGAGACTGGATTTTTGTAGCGATCGTCTCCACGATTATGATTCCCTTCCAAATCGTGATGATTCCCCTTTATATTTTGACAGTTCACTTGGGTTTGATAAATACTTATTTAGGGATGATTTTTCCGAGTTTAGCTTCTGCTTTTGGAATTTTTCTGTTGCGCCAAGCTTTCATGAGTGTCCCCAAAGAGATAGAAGAAGCTGCCCGGATGGATGGCAGTTCGGAGTTAGGTTTGTGGTGGTATGTGATGTTACCAGCAGTTCGCCCAGCACTGGTAACTTTAGCTATTTTCGTATTCATTGGTGCTTGGAGTGACTTTTTGTGGCCTTTAATTGTCATCCAAGACGAAAATTTATATACTCTTCCCTTGGGAGTTGCGAAGCTAGCAGGGACATTTTCCCTTGACTGGCGGTTAGTAGCTGCTGGCTCAGTGATTGCGATCGCCCCAGTATTATTACTATTTTTGTTTTTACAACGTTACATTGTATCCACGGAAACTGGTAGCGGCATCAAAGGTTAAAAATCTCTCTCCCCATGCCCCAATTCAATAAGCACCAGTCTTTTTCAATACTACCCAGATAGTTTTAACAATCAGACTCAGGTCATAAGTTACAGACCACTTGCGTTGATAATCTATATCCATCTTGACAATGGTTTCAAAGTCTGTAATGCTGGAACGTCCATTAGCCTGCCATTCTCCGGTAATGCCTGGTTTGACTAGCAATCTGTCCCAGTGGTGTGGATCGTAATGCGTGACTTCATCAAGAGTAGGTGGACGAGTACCAACCAAACTCATGTCCCCTAATAAAACATTCCAAAATTGAGGTAATTCGTCCAAGCTAGTACGTCGCAAAAATTTACCCACACGAGTAATGCGAGGATCGTCAATAGATTTAAAGATGTGACCTTTGGCTTGGTTTTCAACCAAATGCTTGAGTTTATCGGCATCGACGATCATAGAACGAAATTTCCACATGCGGAAAGTTTTTCCGTTCAAACCACATCGGATTTGCGAATAAAATATTGGACTTGGCTCATGAATAAAGGTAGCAATTGCTACAGGAATTGCTACCATAAATGTAATTATCAGCCCCACAATAGCTCCAACAATGTCAATTAATCGTTTTCTGGCACTTAAAGTTGACGGGTGTGAAGGCTGTTGCAAACAATTAACTGAATAAAGATAAAGATTATTCACAAGAGCTAACTTATTTTATAACAGGAATTTTTGTATTAGTAGTATAAACATGGACATGATTTTTAGGCGATTTTTGTTGCTTTTGTTGCTACTACCGAGTGTTAACATACACAAAATTGAAACAATAGAAAAACTAAAAACTCAAAATTTACAGAATCTTTCAATTAAGGTGGCAGATTATAAATTTACTTAATTTTCTATATCAAATAGAAAAGATATATGGTATATATCCAAAAAATTACTGTCCTGAACTACTAGTGGTGCTTTACAAAATTCCAAATGCTTATGAGGTAAGCATTTGGAATTTTGAGTAATATCCTTATTTCTAGCCTGCTGTACTAGTCTTAATGATGAACCTCTAAGGCAAAATTCACCGTATATGGTTCCTCCAATGATTGCTGATTACTAGCCTTGATCGCATCTAGATAACGACGCAAAGACAACAGTTGTTGGGAATTGGGACGATAAGTGAGACTCCCTTGTTTCTCAAAAAGTGGTGCTGTGGCGATCGCCTGATAGTCAGGATTTTCTTGCGAACTCTGGGTGAGCCAAGTTGAATCTGTAACTGAAGGTATCAAACCCGAAGGCAGTTCACCTTCCAAAAAAGCTAGCAGGCGTTGCTGACAAGTGCGAGTATTGATCCCACGACCCTCAAATAACTGGATAACTTCACCGAAAGATAAGGGTCGATCTGGTAGCAGCCGCAGCAATTCTGTAAACAGGAAATAATCAGTGTATTGTTGCCTGGGTATATCTAATATCTGGGGATGTAGAGGCAGCATCGCCAAACCATAAGCAACCCGACTACAATTGGGAGCACCGTTTTCGCCGAGATATAAATCTTGAATAATCTTAGCGTTGGGGAGTTTTTGCCGTAGCCAGCGGTTCACCGTCCCGATACAAGCCACCCCACCAGTCAGGATAGCTTGATTAATTGCTTCTGTAGGGATGCCACGAGCTACTAATAACTTGTTGAATTCTCGGTTCAGGCGGCGCACAAAGGGGATAAATACCTGGCTTTCTAAGTCTCGTCGCTGCAAAATCCACCGCTGATCGGCCAATTCTAGGGTAAAAGAGTCTTGGTGTTGCAAAATCAGCTTTAAGGCTAGTGCCGCATCTAATACCGCCTGTCCCAGCAGAGAACTTTCTAGACGCTGCTGGAGGCTAATTCGAGCGGTGATATCTGGTTCTCCGACTCTGGGTAGTTCTAATTCTTCCAACCCTAAAGTCTGCCAACGCATTTGGTCTAAACCGGGAATTGACGGTTGCCATTGCCAAGGATTAGTGGTGGTAGTCTTGCCATCGCTTTGTGTTTCTATGCGTGATTGCCGAGATAATGGTGGCAATAGTAGCTGGCAGATAATATCTTGTTCAATTCCCTTGCCAGCATAGGCAAAACTGTGGAGCATGAAATCATTGTATGTCAATTGCAACAATGTTTCTGGTATATCGACCAGCAACATTTCTGTGGCAGTTGTCCCAATGTTAATCACCAGGGTGTTGCCAACAATGGGATGTTCACTGGTTTTTGCCAGATGAGAACCCTGAGGTTCGCTTAATTTTACTTGCTCACCGTTAGCAGCATCGAGTTCTGGGAGTAGACTAGCGATCGCTTCTTCCACAAAAAAGACTTGCTGCGGATGTTGGATAAGTTTGCTAGTGAGCAAAGCTTCCCGCACGTTGAAGCGGTATTGTTCCGACCAGCTAGATGGACAGGTGCAAATGATACCAGCAATATTATTGATAATCTTCGGAAAATTTTGTTCGCTGATCCCAACAGCAGCAGCCATTAAACTAGGGGTAGTACAAGTTTTTTCGGATTTAAGGGTTAAGAGTAGTTTAGAGAGCGATCGCACAACCCAAATCAAAGGGCCTGCCGAAAATTCATTTAATTGCAAAACAGGTTCCCATTTCTGTCGTTCACTCTTGTAGGGAATGGCTACTTGTAAATAAGGCTTCAACTGCGCCGAGTAGAGATTATTTCTCGTCGGATCTGCTGTTGATCTCGGTGTTGCAGGAGTGGTAGCCGAGTGTTCAGGCACTTTATCTTGGGCAACAGCCGCAGGTGCTGTCTGTTCATGCGTTTCGATACTTTCATTTTCACCGTGGGGTACAGAAGCTGTAGGCAGATAAACCTCTGTTGGTAAACGAAACGATTGCTGAAAAGAAGTTGTTCCCGGCGGATTTTCTGCTGACCAGTAGATAGGATGTACAACAAAAGTCGAGCGATTTAATAATGCGGCAGAAATTCCTGTTGTACCCAAATCAATTCCTAAATACCAGACTGATTCTAGCACATTGAGCGAAACTTCTGGATTATTTATGGAGTTGGAAATTGAAGGTAAAGAACTTTCTTGAACAGGAGTTGTAACTTCCTTTTTTTCAGTTTCTACCAGGGGAACTGCCAAACTGGAAAAAGCAGTAGTTGAGGTATTTTCTGCTATTTGGAGATTTTCTGTTTGCGACTCAGGGGAAGTTGTGGGTATTACGTCTTGATTTTTACCAACCAGTTCCGGATAAATCACCAAGTTAGTAGCTGACTGCGGCTCAGAATTTAGCTGCCGATCAAAATTAGCCAAATCCTGATCTAATTGCTGCAACTGTTCTTTATCCAAGGAAATATCAGGTATGACTGGAGCCTGGTTTGACTCAACAGAAAGCAAGTTTTCCTGAGGTGAAGCAGCAATGTAGTTATCTGAAGACAGTTCTGGCTGATCATCGTTAATCAAGACTTCCGATGTGGCGATACCTTCTGGTGCGTCCGCTACGGGTAGCTTGCTTAAAAGTAGGGGTACGGTAGGCTTCTCTACGAGACGCTGCGCGTAGCTTGCTTCCCCGTAGGGGTATGCCAACCCAATTTCTGCTACTTCTGGAGTAACTGGTGCTGTAGTTGTGGCATTATCCACAGAGGATGACACTTCTAACAGTTGCTCCTCACTACTGCTATCAGGCAATAGGTCAGTCAGGGTATTAATTGTATCAAGACTAGCTGGTTGAGTACTGATTTGCACAGGCAAACTCTCTATTTGTGGTACAGAGTTGCTAAGAGGCGAGTCTAAGTCAGTATCCTCTTCAAAAAATAGTTCTTCTTGTGGCTCTGATGATGAATCTGTGGTTTCTACTAAAGTCTCTTGGGTTGAAAGACCCGTATCTGGTGTCAGAACTGCAGAATCCACGGTTAGAGGCACAGGTGGAACCTCAGCGATGTTCAATGGTGATCGGGAGGCTGAGGAAGCAGATAAGTCATTTGTGGCAACATTGAGGCTTGGATTATTAAGATTACCAGTACCAAACAAACTGGCGTAAAGTTGGTCTACTTCATCACCAATTAACGCAGAAATATCTTGCGGTAATTCAGTCGGGGTTTCAGAAGATTGAGACGAGTCTAAACCAAGCTGCAACAGCGCTGCATCAAGATTCTCTGTAAGGGTAGTCTCCTGTGGCTCAGAATTAATTGTGAGTGAAGATGTAGTTTCTGGCTGTATAAGCTCCAAGGGTTGGGGTGCAACTTCAGCTGCGATCTTGGCTGGGTCAGCTAATGATGGTGGTGAAGGTAGTGTTTCAGATTCTACCCCCTGGAAAGATGACTGGGAACTAGTGGATTGTTGTTGCAAATGCTGGGTCAAATTGTTGAGAAAACTAGCCATCAGCTGTTCGCCTTGCATCCCCTTGCTATGCATTCTTGCCAGTGCTTGCGACAAGGATTCGTAATAAGTATTAATGTTGCCTTGTAGCGCCTCAAAGACTACATTCACAGTCCCATCTAGTGATAATAGGCGTTGATCTAACTCCCTAGCCAGCTGGGTTAAGCGCTCCACACTGTCTGGGGATTCTAATAAAGGTTGAGTTGCAGAGGTTGGGTGATTAATTCCTCCTGAAGAACTGGCGGAATTTTCCCCTGTCTGTGCTATCAGTGGCGTTAAAGTTGGCACAAGACGACTCATGAGTACCTGTAAAAACTCGGTAATCATTTGCTCCTGGTTTGTCAACTGCTGCGCTAGGGAGTAGTTTTGCAAACGCTTTTGTTCTAGCTGGCGAATTTCCTGTATGAGGGTGGCTCGCTCTTGCAAGAGCAATTCTAATTCTGATCGCAATGGCTGAATCAATCTCGAAAATTCATTTTTTAATTGTCCTGCCTCAACAGTACTCTGTTCCTGACTGGATTCGAGCTGCGGTAGTGGATACTGGTTATGATCACGATCAATAAATTTTGTTAACAAAGGCGATGGCTCCGCCAATGTCCGCCGTTGGATGCCCAAAGGGCTGTAGGGCGAACGCGGTTCTTCACAAGACTGATTTGGAATGCCGCTCTTTAATGCTTCTTTTTCTTGTAACCTCACCAAGAAGTCGCGAATTCGTTCTAAAACTTCTTTAGGCTCTTGCGCCTGACCAGACAGAAATCTAGACAGGCGCTTGCCACCGCTGGCAAGTAAGTTCTCAATGTCTGCGATCAGCTTTTGAATTTCATCTGCACTGGAAGTCACTTTTTTTACCTTACTTATAAATGTATGTCAACTAATGTGATAAGTACTTTACAATCACCGTACCCCCACTCTTAAGCAAGCTAGGCGCAGCGTCGACCATAGGAAAAGTTTTGAATGGCAAAAGCCACTGCTTGGACTTGTGACTGTCATTATGTTATGGATTACTGGGAGTCGTGGCAATCTTCAGTCAGCATTTGTTTAACTATTTCGCGCCCTCGTCCGCCACGCTCATTTAGTACTCCAAATCAGTGTATGGTGGATGTCACGAAGCTTAGTTTTGCAGCTCATTGGTTCTCTATTTTTGAAAATCGCTAAAATACCTGAGCAATAATTTACTCCCTTTAGTATCATTGATGTAGTTTGCTTATATTCTTAACTAATCAAGTTTGCAGTACAGCTAGCCCCTAAGCAATACTTCCGCAGGCTATAAACTACTTTTTGGAAAACTTTTACCCCGTTTAAACTTATAGGTAAAGATGGTTTAGAAAAACGTTCTTGTCGCTTTCTTATGTAGCATAGTTTAGTTTTCTCTTTGAAAGGGAGCTGTGCTTTGATGTCTGAGGCTGAAAATCGCGCTCTTGTTTGTTGTGTGTATATAGCAGCTTGAATAAAAATGTCTAATGGAAGACCGATATAGCTTGCAAGCACAGGCTAATCCCTGGATGATTACCTCAGCTCCCTTTTTTCAAGGGTTGCCAGAAACTGCTGTAGAATCAGCTCTCATCCATCTTGTCACCCGCACTCATCCAGCCAATCAGGTGATTCTGCTGGAAAATGACTGGGGCGGTTCTGTGTATTTTATTTTAGACGGATGGGTAAAAATTCGCACCTACAATTTAGAAGGAAAAGAGGTAACGCTGAATATTCTTGGCAAAGGGGAATTGTTTGGTGAAATGGCGGCGCTAGATGAAGTACCTCGATCCACAGATGTGATTACTTTAGCGCCGACGGTAATTGGCAGTATGCCTGCTCAAGATTTTGTCAAGTTACTTCAGATAGAACCCTTGGCGGGAGTTCGATTGGCCCAACTAATGGCACGACGTTTGCGGCAAGTCAATCGGCGATTGCGGTTGCGAGAATCTGATAGCCAGTCACGGGTGGCAGATACGTTGCTATTTTTGGCAGAAGGACAGGGAAAAAAAGGGCAAACAGGAACCGAAATCCCCAATTTACCTCATCGGGAATTGAGTAGTTTGAGCGGACTGGCGCGGGAAACTGTGACACGAGTGTTGACAAGGTTAGAAAAAAAAGGCTTGATTAAACGGGATCAAGACACTATTTGTATTCCCGATTTGTCAGCCTTAGAAAGAATGATAGTTTAAGAACTTGTCAGATATGAGTATTTTAGATTCTCTGCCAGATGAGCCGCAGGAAGATCCATCCTCCCCAACTCCCCACAATCATTGGTTAGACAAAGAACAGCAGTTAATGCCTCCTCAACTCAAGGCTGATGCGCCCTTGAGGATGGTGGAAACGGCATTTTTAGCCAGTACCGCTAGCTTGATTTGGTTTATTAATTTCTACTTTCCCTTGGGCCCAGTTTTGCGGATATTTTTTCCGGTGCCGATCGCTCTAGTTTATCTGCGTTGGGGCAAACGTGCAGCATGGATGTCAGCACTCACATCCGGGTTACTGCTGACGGTACTGATGGGGCCAGCCCGCAGTTTACTGTTTGTCATGCCCTATGGGTTCATGGGCGTGCTTTTAGGAGCGACGTGGTATCGTCGTCGTGTTCCCTGGATTGTTTCTATCATCTTGGGTACGCTGTTGGGTACTTTGGGAGTTTTTTTTCGGCTGTGGTTGCTGTCTGTGTTGTCGGGTGAAGACCTGTGGATTTATTTGATTACTCAGGTGACTGAGTTCATTGAGTGGGTATTTTTGAAGCTAAGTTTGTTGGTTAGTCCCAGTATGTTTTTGATTCAAGTGGGAGCGATCGCTTTAATTGTACTCAACAACTTTATCTACCTTTTTGTGGTACACCTGGCAGCATGGTTGCTTTTTGACCGCCTGGGCAACCCCATTCCCCGTCCACCACACTGGGTGCAAGTTCTCATGGATTATGAAGGATAGTTATTAGTCATTAGTCATTAGTCATTGGTCATTGGTTAAATGATGAGTTTTAACTAATAACCAATGCCCCATGCCCAATTCCCCATGTCCAATTCCCAAATTCGTATTTATACCCAAAAAGAACAGGGTGAAGAATGGCTGCGACGGTATCGTGGTTGTCTACCCGTATTTGCTTGTGTTTTAGGATTTACTGAAACTGGTTTAATTCCAGGCATTTCAGCGGCCGGTAGCACTCCAGAGGATCGGAAATATACTGCTTGTGCCGATGCCGAGTTTTTGTATTACGGCCCAGAGCATAAAGCCCAATATCCCTTACCACCATTAACGGCTGGGGCTTCGCCTGTGCTGATTTCTCGCGCTGTCTTTGAGTCACTAAAGATACCAGTTCATTTGTTTAATGCTGGTTTACCCCAGCCTCCTGCTGTGCCAGTAATTGATTTGGGTGGCGCTCCTGCTAAGTGTTTAAGTGGAGGTGTTGCTATGGAAATCATAAGGGTACACCACTTATTTGAACAAGGGCTACTTTGGGGAGAACGCCTTGCTGCCAATATTCAACAGGGGTATTTGATTGTCGGTGAGTGTGTGGTCGGAGGTACTACAACTGCTCTGGCAATCTTAACTGGTTTGGGTATACATGCTGCCGGAAAAGTTAATAGTAGCCACCCTGTTTGTAACCATGTGCAAAAGTGGGCACTAGTGCAAGCTGGGCTGGAGAAGATGAGGGGGAGCAGGGGGCAGAGAGCAGGGGGTAGGGAGCAGGATGAGATATTCCAATTTCAAATCCAAAATTCTGTAGATCCCCTACAACTTGTCGCTGCCGTGGGCGATCCGATGCAGGTGGTGGTAGCTGGAATGGCGATCGCTGCTAGTCGTAGTTGTGGTGTAATGCTTGCTGGTGGGACACAAATGCTGGCGGTTTATGCGCTCATCAGTGCGATCGCTCAAGCTTACGCTTTATCATGGCGACCAGAAGCAGTAGTTGTAGGCACAACCCGCTGGGTGGCAGAAGATCCTACTGGGGCTACGGTTGATTTAGCCCTCAGCTTAGGAAAAGGCAGCTTAACTCAGAGTGGAGGAACCCCTCCTTTATTAGCAACTTATCTGAGTTTTGCTGATTCTCGTTATCCGCAACTGAGAGCTTATGAGCAAGGCTTTGTCAAAGAAGGTATGGGTGCTGGAGCAGCTTGTATAGCCGCCCATCTAGGCCAAGATTGGCAGCAACACCAACTTTTGGCAGCCATTGAAGCCCAACTTGAACGCCTAAGTACAGCATTTCATTAATTTGTAGCGAATTAAATTTGGCAAGACTCTGCGCCTTCACTGAAGTTATACGCGGAAGTTTCCTCGTAATAGCCTAGCGGTTGAGTAGGAGCAGGTTGCAAATCAATTTTTGCGAAAGCTGTCTGGCTTGTCATCAACCAATTTGATCACAAGATGCCAAAAACACTAATTGATAAAAACGCAGATTAATAAGAAAATTTTGGTTTTTGAACCATACAATACCCTAAAGACATCAGTCTTAGGGTTGTTTTTTTTTGTTTTATAGTGAGGTAAATACTAAAAGCCTATAGGTAGCTATATCACACTATTACGTAGATATATGCAATAATGTGCTTAAGTTTTTTATCAATTTGATAGCTGGATTAGTTGCTTATACTTAATATATGCCCATAAAGCCATCACTCAACATTGAACCTAAAGGCTTGCCTTGACTACCTCCAGCCATTTTTTTAATTCCTTGAACTCAGGTTAAATTTAATGAATTCTCTCTCTGAGTAATTGTTCTTCCAAGGCAGCAATACGATTGTAGGCTGCTGTTAATTGCGCTGTCAGTCGTTGTATTTGAATTTCTGGTGTTATGTTATCTCCACCTTGACGATGTATGTCTAGATAAATGCCATCTGTCAATACATCCTTGTGTTCCATTTCTGGATTTAAACTGATACGTCCTTTGAACTGGTAGCCTCCAGCTGCGCCATTTTCCTGATAATTATCCCTTGCTTGTGCATTCGCTAAAGAACACTCTGAGAAAGCTTGAGTGACTTTACCATCAAGATCCTCAATCACTTGGCAGAGGGCATCCAGTTTTTGTCTTAAATTCAGGATTTGCTTCTGTAATGGCTCCATTTAATATCCTCATCCGCACATTTTCTTTATGTTATTCAATTTACTCTCAATGTTAACTATACTTAGGGATTATTTAAGTATTGAGATTTTTGGTGGAAATCTGGGACTAAAATTATTATTTCTAAATACAAGTAAACATTTACTATAAGTACCACTAAAGAAATTTATTGAGAAAAATTAATTATTAGGCAGTATTTGCCGAAAAAATCGCTAATTTGAGTTAAATATTCAGATTTATCGGTATTACCAAGAAAAAATACAGAAAATTTTTTAACTACACTTTTTCAGCTAGTCAGCCTCTGGTGAATTTCTGCTTAATATTAGGTATAATCAAAAATCTCAAATCCAAAATCAATGGATCGACGGTCTTTTTTGCTAGGTACAAGTACATTGGCACTTTCACAACTGCTTTTTGGCTGTGGTGGAAACAACCAGACGCAATTAAAAGTACAGTTATTAAAAGGTTCTATACCTGGTCAGGTAGTTAATCAATTCCATAAGGGTTTGCAGCAACAGGTGCAGTTAAAGTTTGCTCCAGTCAAGCAGATACAGGATTTATTTCAGCAATTACAAAATTGGCAGCAGAAATCAAAAGCCACCGATGAGCAGGGATGGAGTCGCTTTATACCCTTTAGGCAAGGTCAAAAAACGGCTGATGTAGACCTAGTGACATTGGGAGATTACTGGCTAAAAGCAGCTATTGAGCAGAAATTGATTCAACCACTCCAAGAGGTACAGGGAAACCAATTAAAGCAGTGGTCTGCTTTGGATGAAAGGTGGAAGAAACTGGTAACGCGTAACGACCAAGGTAACTTGGACACTCAAGGGAAGGTCTGGGGTGCGCCTTACAGGTGGGGTAGCACGGTAATTGTTTATAACCGTGACAAGTTGCAAAAATTGGGATGGACGCCCAAAGATTGGAGTGATTTGTGGCGAGATGGAATGCAGCAACACATTTCCCTACTTAATCAACCACGAGAAGTTATTGGTCTGGTCTTAAAGAAGCTAGGAAAATCTTACAATATAGAGAATATTGACCAAGTACCAGACTTGGAAAAGGAATTACAGAGATTAAATCAACAGGTGAAGTTCTACAGTTCCAATAACTACTTGGAACCTCTAATTATGGGAGACACTTGGCTAGCCGTTGGTTGGTCAAGCGATGTATTGCCAGTTCTGGGACGTTATCCGCAACTTGGCGCAGTTATCCCCCAGTCAGGAACAGCAATCTGGGCAGACTTGTGGGTACGTCCGGCAGGTATTATTAAGAGTACTTTATCAGATCAATGGATTGATTTTTGTTGGCAACCAAGCACAGCTAAACAAATTTCGGTGCTGACCAAAAGTAATTCGCCAATTCCTACAAATATTATCGCTGACGATATCCAAGAACCATTATGGAGCCTGTTGCAGAGCGATCGCCAAGTTTTCGATAAAAGTGAATTTTTGCTTCCCTTACCCCCATCAGCAATAAAACAATACGAGTCTTTATTCGCCAAAATTAAAGCTTAATTAAGAATTGGGCATTGGGCATTGAGCATTTCCCATCTTCCTCATCTCCCCAATTCCTAACTCCTAACTCCTAACTATTTACTACAAAGAACGCTGTAACCCTATCTTGTTCTTAACAGTCGTTTGGATACTGCATAAAGCTGGACTTATACTAAAGTTGCAAGTGTAGGTTGCCAAAGGTTCTTTTTGATAATTAAATACCCGGACATTGTAACCAAAGTTCCGTGCAGCGCTACCCAAGCGATTTACGAAGTCGTAGCGCTCTACATACTCTAGTAAGCTCCAGATTTGCTGATTCACGATCAAGTCTACTCGTGCAGGTTCTTTTTCAGAAGCTGGATATGCTATCCAATTATCCAATAACTTTTTTTCAGAGTTTTGTTGTGCCCACCATAAACTGGGAACGGTTAATCGCGTTGGGTTAACGGTGTTAGCTGTGATCACATAGTCTTTTGGCTTGGTTAATAAGTCTAGTTCTAGAGGTGCATTAGAAGGCAATGGTATTGGGATTTGCGCTAGCGAGGGCGGGACTAGTAAAGTGGTGAGGCTAATGGTTAGTAGTAATGAAAATGATCTTTGGCGATGGCTGCGCCAACGCCCGCCGTAGGATGCCCAAAGGGCTGTAGGGCGAACGCACAATTTAGGTATATGCATAACTAATACTAATTCGTAATTAAGCCACAAGTCAAAATTCGCACAATCTAAAGTTTAATTGCAACGATGCGAATTCTTCGATAGTCTGCTATCCAAGTTCCCTGTTGATACAGTGTTGGCTTAAGATATTCCTCGACAACGCGAATTACTTGTATTTGTTGCTCACTAGAAAGTCCTGTTAAAAAACTGCTGGCGAACATCTGAATCCAGTTTGCCATACCTGCTTCTCCCTCTGCTAAAGGAGTTGGACGAGCAAAAAGCATAGCATGAATGACATCAAAGCCTTGCTGTTCTAGTAGGCTGGCGTACTCACCAATACTGGGGTAATACCAAGGATTTAAGGCTTGTGCTTCAGGGATACCAATGGACTTTAAAGCGCTGTATAAAGCTGTGGCGATCACCTCTATATTCCCTTTACCCCCAAATTCTGCCACAAAACGCCCTCCGGGTTTTAGGGCTTGATGTATGGAAGCGATCGCACTATCTGCTTGTTTCACCCAATGCAATACAGCATTGGAAAACACAGCATCCAATGGCTTATCTACTTGAAAGTTCCTAGCATCAGCAACATCAAAGCGGATATGAGGATAGTTTTGTCTTGCCTTTTCGATCATCGCGGATGCATAATCAACTCCCATAACTTGGGCACCAGCTTGGGCAATTTTTTCTGTGAGTTGTCCAGTCCCACAGCCAAGATCCAAAATGGATTCTCCTGGCTGAGGGTTTAGTAATTTCAGTAAGTCTTCGCCATACTTCCAGACAAAGGCGTGTTTATCTTCGTAAAGGGCAGTATTCCAATTATTGGATATAGAAATATTATGCATAACTGTAAAAGTACAGATTGTTGGCTTGCCAGTCATCAACCATGTGCTTCAGGTTGATGACTGCCTGATCATTACAGTAAAAAAGATTTTTAATTATGTCCAATATATATTTTCACCTTAACTAATATTTTAAAAATATGAGTTCAGGTAACACATGGAACTACGACACTTGCGCTACTTTGTCACCTTGGCAGAGGAACTGCACTTTGGACGGGCGGCGGAGCGATTGCACATTGCCCAACCTCCCCTAAGTCAACAAATTCGGCAGCTAGAGAGGGAATTGGGTTTTGAACTGTTTCACCGCACGAAACGAAATGTGCAGTTAACAGAAGCGGGGAAAGTGTTTCTGGGTGAAGTTCAGCAAATTATAAGGCAATTACAACAGGCAATCCAAGTCGGGCGACAAACCAGTCGGGGCGAAATTGGACAGTTGGTGGTCGGCTTTGTCAGTTCTGCGGCGTATAATATTTTGCCAATTATTCTGCGAACCTTTCGTAGTTACGTTCCTGGTGTGAGCATCGAGTTGCATGAACTGACTACAGATCAACAGTTAGAGTGGTTACGAGAAGGTCGAATGGATGTGGGATTCCTGCGTCCACCTGTTGAAGAAAATAGATTTATTTGCGAAACAATTTTTCAAGAGCCGTTGATGGTGGCACTACCTGAAGCACATTTGCTAACGAGTCAATCTGATATTTGTTTGACATCCCTTGCCAATGAAGCGTTTATTTTATTTCCCCGGATATTAGCACCAGGACTCTACGACTTAATCATCAGTCTGTGCCAGCAAGCAGGCTTTAGTCCCAAGGTTGCCCAAGAAGCTATCCAGATGCAAACTATTGTCAGCTTAGTAGCAGCCGAGATGGGCATTGCGATCGTGCCAGCATCTTTGCAAAATCTACAACGAACAGGGGTAGTTTATAAAAATCTTCAAGAAGATAGCCCAAAAGTTGCAAACGCGATGATTTGGCGAAAAAACGAGACATCTCGAACAGTGCAGAGGTTTCTGGAAATAGTTAGACAAGCTGCCCAGCAATGGTAGGTGTAACAGTTATCACCTAAATGTTGACACTCCCAATGGGCCACGAGTCACGCCTAGCTGATTTTGCAGCTTCAACTCGCGCCAGAGTTGGGAACCTGTAATCTCACCTTGCAGTAGTTGACGATAGCGATGTATTGTTTTAGTCACTTGGTCTGGGGTTTCATTTACAAACTCGATGCGAAAGTGACGTAATCCCATTTCTCTAAGACGCTGTACGTACTCGGCTCCGGTTTGAGCAGTGCTGTTAAATACAGTATTACGGCAACCGACATCTGCTTTGAGGACGTGTTCGCTGCCTACACGGTCTTTTAATTTCACTTCCTGCTTTTCACAAGGTCGTCCACAGTTAGTATAGTCTGTACCCGTTGAAAGAAAGGCACAAAAAACACAATGCTCCATGTGGAACATCGGTATATGTTGATGGATTGTCACCTCAAACCACTGGGGTGGACAACTGGTGAGCAGGTCTTGCAGTTGGGTAATATTCAGGTCATAGGATGCTGTCAACCTTTCTAAACCAAAGTGTTGCTGAAAGTAGTCTGCTGTTAAGGGATTAGCAACGTTGAGCGAAAAATCTCCAATACAACGGTCTTGAGCAAAGAATTGCAATTGGTCATAGTTCCGTATCAAATAGCCATCTGCTTCACAAGCACGTACTTGCTGCAAAATCCAATTTTCTCCAGGCTTGGTAATTCGGGGAGGTGCAACCCAGATAGTGGGGAGTGGGGAGTGGGTAGAGACGCAATTAATCTTGTCTGCTTTATTTTTTTGTTGCTGTTGGCGCACCATTTGCACCGCTTCTAGGTAGGCACGGGGGTCTTCAAATTCACAGTACAGGGTTTCAATACCAGCTTTGAGGGCAGCTTGGAGTTGCTTGAGGTTTCGTACTAAGACTATGAGTGAAGGAGATATAGCTTTAGCTTCCCGCAAGGTTGGAAATGAGGGAGATGAGGAGGGTAGTAGGTCTTGCAAAGAGACATTAGAACGTAATTGCCAGCGTTTGGGTTGACTCCGCAATTCTTCCAACTGCACGACAATTTCCCGCCGCATCCGGTTCAATTCACTGACGGGTAGCATAATAGCACCGCTGAGATGGTTGGTTAGCGTTCCCAAACAAAAAGGTGTGTTACCGAAACGACCGAATTGTTCTTGTAAACGGTCTGTCTCTAAAGGTTTGGTGTGCGCTTTAACCAGGGAAATTGCAGACTCTACTTGGACAATATTACCGAGTCGATCACGGGCGATCGCAATCAATGGCTGACCAACTTCTCCGTAAATTTCCATATCAATCGGACGTTGAAATTGGGGATTCTCGCCAGCAAAACTCTGACGTAGTTGCTTATCTAATTCTGGATCACTGGTTTTCCAAATGCGATCGCCTACATGCACTCGGCGCAAGTTTAAGTCATTTCGACCAAAGGTCAGTATGGTTTCTTTACCTTTAGGTACCACAGCATAAACCCGGCCGCCTTCTTCTTTTGCTTCTGGATGACCGCAGTCAAACACAATTCCATCCCCTGGTTTTACAGGCGCTTTCAGTTTGACTGTTACCTGTTCGTTGTGAATGCGGGTGACTTCACCTAGATAAACCCCACGTTTTTTACCAAAGCGAGCGTGAACTAGTTCCTGATTATTAATCCCGCCAAACCAACCCGTGTAGAGTCCGCGAGAAAATGCCATCTCTAGGTTGTAGTGTTCTTGATCTGACTGACCTCTCCCCCAACCCCTCTTTGAAACGGAGAGGGGAGCTTTTATTCTCCCTTCCCTACTAGGGAAGGGGGTTAGGGGGTTAGGTCTTTCCAATTCTGTCATCACTCGATCCAGGGCTTGCCGATAAACACGGGTGACATTAGCAACATATTCTGGAGCTTTTAGCCGACCTTCAATCTTCAGACAAGTTACTCCTGATTTCACCAAATCTGGCAGAACATCTAACCCTGCTAGGTCTTGAGGACTGAGTAAATATTTGCGATCGCCTAAATTCACAACTTCCCCATCAGCGATTAACTCGTAGGGCATCCGGCAAGCTTGAGCACATTCACCTCGGTTAGCAGAACGTCCGCCTAAAGCCTCGCTAGTCAAACACTGACCAGAATACGCCACGCACAAAGCACCGTGAACAAAGACCTCCAAGGGCAGCGAAGTTTCCTGTAGGGCAATCTGCTGCTGAATTTTATTGATTTCCTCAAGAGAACATTCACGCGCCAGAACCACCAATTGACAGCCGAGGGACTTGGCAAATTCCACCCCAGCGGCACTAGTGATCGTCATTTGGGTGGAAGCATGGATGGGAAAATCAGCGGAGAGGTGACGGATGAGACGGCATATACCTACATCCTGGACAATCACCGCATCCACACCTGCTGCAATAATTGTGCGGAGATATTGCTGCGCTTGTGCTAATTCTTTGGGAAATATTAGTGTATTGACGGTGACATAACCCTTTACGCCGCGACGGTGCAGAAATGTCATCAATTGGGGTAAGTCCGCCTCAGTAAAATTTTGTGCCCGCATTCTGGCGTTAAACCGATCCAAACCGAAGTAAATCGCATCTGCCCCGTTTTCCACAGCAGCTTTAGCACAGTCCCAATTACCTGCTGGTGCAAGTAGTTCAGGACGTTGAAGGGAGGGTTGGGAAAAAGAGCGATCGCTTTTCATCAGATTTAGGGAAGGTTAACTAGCACCATAGTGATTTTATCTAAGTTATTGGGGGATGGTGGGGAAAGGAAGGCGATCACTATCTCCTCCGTGGCGATTTAATTCCTCTTGAGAGAGAGTAAAAGCTGGATGTGATGCTCAAAATCAATCTTGTGTATACATTGTCTACTCAGAATAACTACGCTGTTAATTAAAAACTAAATACAGTATTTCATTAATTTGTAGCGAGTTAAATTAGCCAATACCCTGCATTGTTAATGCATTGGCTTGCACTGTTAATGCGTTGGCTTGCATTGTTAATGCGTCGGCTTGCATTGTTAATGCGTCGGCTTGCAATGCCAATGCATTCCCCTGCATTAAAAACGCTACACTTTTACACAAAACTGTACTAAGGTAAAGGCGGAAATTAACTATGTTAAAAGAATCTAAAAGTTTAGTGCTATCCGATCGTGACAGAGATTTGTTTATGTCAGTAATGCAAAATCCGCCAGAACTAAAAGGAAAACTTAAATCTACTATTCACAAATATAGACAGAAGTATGACAAGGGATTGAAGGCTGGTAAAACCTAGACGTGGAAGTTAGGCGATCATAGTCCTCATCTCTCCACAACGATTGCCTGTCTATCTTGCTCAATTAGTTAACAATATCTACCATTAATCCACATAAAGCTACAAAATTTGATGAATACTTTCTACAACCTGCTCAATAAAATCTACTGTATCACTAACCATTGATTCGTCTATATACCAGCGATTACCTATGTTGAGAGTAGGATCTATATCTGCTTCATGAGCAATTTTGTTTCTGCGATCCACAATTAAAGTAAGTTGTTGCTTAATATCTTTAGGAGGTTTACTCATTTTTATAGCAACCTCATCCCACAATTTTTTATCCGAAATTTGCCTAATTGCATCAGCTATTTTGTCAGGCTGCTGAAAGCTTTGATAACTTAGACGTTCTCGAATCTCGTCTTCTAACCATGAAGTATTATTTAATCTGTTCAAAATACTATTTGATATAGCTGGAATTAAACCAGAAATAGTATGAGACTGCTGTAAAAAGTTAGCTCCATAAACCTGCTGTATATCACTCTCTATCCAAGAGGCGATATCTATGGCTATTTTTCTATCCTCACGAGCGCTTCCCAACGAAATTTGAAAACGGGAAAAGGCTGATTGAGTGGTATTAGCTGAAGATACTGGTTCAGCACGTTGTCCTCGATGAATTTCCAGCATACCCAATGTGACAACCTCATGGATATAATAATCCAAGGCACTAACAGTTAGAACTAGTGCAGCTCGTAAAATGTCTGAAAGATCCAGAACAGCAGTAGCTTGAGCCTTAACAGAAGTATGAAGAGCAATCAGATCCCGAACACGCTGAATACTAATGCGAAATTGGTCAAGCGCTGATTGCATAGCTGGATGATAATGCAATAATTTTATCTGCTAAGTCAGAAAAAGTTGTTTTAAATTCCTTTTGTTTTGCTTGATTGTTCTCGCGTACTATACCAGTTTGTCTTAATTGTTCTGTTGTAAGGGCATAAACAGGTGTACTGTGTTCCTGTGATAGAGCAATTAAACTGTTAAAATTAGAAATTTTTGTCAGAGTACAACTATCATTCATACCCTGCTCTGTATAGAGTTTCTTTGGTAATGACAGATTATTTTGCTCTAATACTGGTACTAGTTTATGATTAACTGTATTCTCTATTTTTTCTATCCATGTTTGAAATGCTGCTGTTTCTTTACCCCTAATAATTCTATAGTTTTGAACTATAATTCCTAAAAATTTCAAGTTAAATTCTGGAAATGGATAAGCAGCTTCCTTTAATATAGGGTTTGCACTTGCCATTCTTGCCCAACCACACCATTTTGATAAAATTCTAGACAGAGAATCAATTGCCATTACAGAGAAAAAATCAGCCGTTGTAGGCACTAAAAAAAAGTCACTTGTCATCAGTAAATTCTGATTGATTGCTCCTAAACTTGGACTCATATCAATCAGAATATAGTCAGCATTAAATTTCTTAGCAGTTTTTTCTAAAAGATCAGAAATAGCACCTGGCAAGTTTTTGAGTGTCTGAATTGAGCCACTGAGTTCCTGCGCGATACCTAATGTTACTTCGTATTCAGCAAAGCCTACATGACCAGGTAATAAAAATAAACCTTCTTGTCCTTCTATCGGAATACAATCTACACCTTCAATAGCCCGTGGCTGTGACTCAAAAGCAGGAGCCAAGCCAGTTTTTATATTTGAATGTGTGTTGTAGATGTTTTCTATCCTTGCTTCGTCATCTTCAGTTTCTTCTTTTAGAGCTATTCCTGTTAGATTACATTGAGGATCGGTATCTACAAGGATAACTCTCTTACCCTTTGAAGCAAGCATCCAACCTAAGTTAAAAGTCGTTGTGGTCTTACTGACACCACCCTTGTGATTGAACAAAGCAATTTTGTGAACCATCTTATTTTGCTTTTGATACTTCTAAAATATTTTGAATACAGATATTATTTTAGAACCTGTATAATTTAAATATAGCTTCTAAAAAGCTTACAGAACAGCAAGTTATTTAACGCACCTTACCTCAATCCTTCAACATCAATACTTTCTCCTTCCGACTCAACAGGCTCAAACTTCACCTTGTTGTATAAATCCTGTAGAGAAATCTCAAATGGTACGGTTACAAGTGCGATCGCTTCATCTTCTTCATCATATTCACGAAGCGTCCATTGCTTTTTACCAGTTTTGGAAAATTGATCTACATGAATCCGAGTTTGGTCAATTAACAGATATTCTTGGAAAGTAGAAATAGTTCGGTAAGCCTGAAATTTATCTTCACGATCATACCCTTTGGTAGATTTTGATAAAACCTCAACAATGATTTGTGGGTTCAGAATTATATCCTTTCGGTTGTTAAAAAACTCTGGTTCACCTGCCAGAATCATCACATCTGGATAGGTGTAAGTTCGCTTTTGGGATATCCACAGGCGAACATCACCCATAAAAACTTCGTAATCTTGCTGTCGAAACACAAAATTTAAGGCAGCACTTAGATTTAGAGAGATTCTATTGTGATTTGCTGTTCCACCCGCCATAGGAATTATTTGCCCATCAATGTATTCACTTTTGTAGTCAGCAACTTCTTCTAGCTCTAAATATTCCTCTGGAGTATAATATCGCTTTTTTGTTATTTGCATAGTTTTATCGGGTAACAATGTTTAACAATACGGATCGTCTAGGCACTAAAGATATTTTATCCATGTTGACCGAACTGGTTAACAGGTTAGATAGAGGTTTTATGTGCTTTCTACAAGGTGAGCGATCGCTATCTAAAACAAACTCTACTATAGGAATCCGATTTTATTTCTAAAAATATACTGAGACTGAAAAGTCCGTTTTATCAGGGTTTTATCTGAAATTTTGTTCATAAATTAGATATGAGTCCTATAGCTTCTTTTCCTATTGATAACCGGCGGCTTGTAACAGAAACAACTTGGCATAACGTCCTCCTAGCTTTAACAATTCTTCGTGAGTTCCTTGTTCAATAACTTCCCCGTTTTCTATAACTACGATTTTGTCAGCCATCCGTACCGTCGAGAAGCGATGGGAAATCAAAAGTACCATTTGATTTTGAGTAATAGCCCGAAAATGATTGAAAATCTCAAACTCAGCTTGAGCATCTATTGCTGATGTTGGTTCATCCAACACCAAGATATCTGCTTGCGATCGCATAAAAGCACGAGACAGGGCAATTTTCTGCCACTGTCCCCCAGAAAGTTCCTGTCCTCCCTTAAACCAACGACCAAGCTGAGTCTGGAAGCTTTCGGGTAATTGGTCAATAAAAGATTGGGCCATGCCTTTTTGGGCAGCAGTTTGCCAACGGGTTTTGTTTTCGAGATGTTCTACATCGCCCACGCCAATATTCTCACCCACAGTGAACTGGTAGCGGACAAAGTTCTGAAAAATCACGCCAATGCGACGCTGCAACACATCCACATCCCATTCCTGCAAATCCAAGCCATCTAAAAAAATTCGCCCAGAGTCTGGGGTGTAGAGTCGGGTAAGTAGTTTGATTAAGGTAGTCTTACCGGAACCGTTTTCACCTACAATTGCCAGTTTCTCTCTGGGTTTCAAGTGTAGCGAAATATTTCTCAACGCTGGCTTGGAACTTCCTGGATAAGTAAATGATACGTTCTCAAAACGGATACCATCTTGGGAATTTAAACCAATGGTTGCCTTACCCCAGGACTTTGGTACTTCCTCTTCCAGGAAATCGTAGAGATTTGATAGATATAGGTTGTCTTCATACATCCCTCCAATAGAAGTAAGGGCATTGGAGAAAGTAGATTGTCCTTGGCGAAACACAGTCAGATACATTGTCATATCTCCCAAGGAAATCTTACCTAGCACTGTTTCCAGAACAATCCAAGCGTAAGCTAGGTAAAAAGCACCAGTACTGACTAAACTCAGGAGATACCCCCACAGTCCTCGCCGCAGAGTCAAATCGCGGTCTTCGCCATAGAGTTGCTCAAACAGGTTGCGGTAACGTTCTAGCAGCATCTCTCCTAGCTGGTAAAGTTTGACTTCTGTCACAAAATCTTCTCTTGCCAGCAAATTTTCTAAGTAGTTTTGTTGACGAGTTTCTGGCGCACGCCAACTAAATAAGCGAAAGCCTTCTCCTGCAAACTTCGTTTCTGCAATAAATACAGGCATAGCTGCCAAAACCAGTACTACCACCGCCCAAACTGAAAAATTTACTAGCAAAATACCGTAGGTGATTAGGGAAAGGGCACTTTGCACTAACCCAAAGGTGCGATTTACTAAGGAAAGGGGACGAACTGATGCTTCTCGTCGGGCATTGGTCAATTTGTCATAAAATTCTGAGTCTTCAAACTGCCTAAGATCCAGTGTCAGCGCCTTTTCTAAGATGAGTACATTCACCCGCTGACCCATTAGCGCCCGCAATAACGACTGACAAATGGTGATTCCTCGCTGACCGCCTGCTAGTAAAATTACAGCGATCGCTTCTAATCCTACATATAACAAAGGCTGAGAAATATTGACAAAACCATTGCTCTGTGAGCTAACTTGAGAGGCAAATACCACTGCATCAACAATTAACTTACCGAGGTAGGATATCGCTGCCGGTAAAAGACCAGCTATTAAAGTTAAACTAGCCAGAAGAATAGTCAGCGATCGGCTAGTAGTCCATACTAAGTTTACAGCCCGTCTACTGTAGCGGAAAACCGTCAGTGATTGGCGCAGGATATTTCTTTTTTTTTAATCTTCATCTTTCTTACCGCGAGATACCCCAGCTTGGACGGATCTTTTTAACTCTATTAAATCTTTATTAATTTTACAATTTTCTAAGAATGTTCGCTGAAAACCCCAAAGTCAAAACCTAAAAACTTTTTGGGATTTTTATGTTTCAGGGTGGTCACACCATTTCACAAAATAATTGATAAAAATCACTTCCCCTACCCCCTGCCTCTTGCTTAACCCCACAATCTCCTACCTGCTTTCCCATTTAATCTTTCATGAGCATCTTCCAATAAAGCTGGAATATCTAATTTTTCTGGACATTTGGGCAAACAGTCACCGCATTCTGTACAGCGATTGCCTTTCATTCCAGGGAACCAGTGACCGGCATTTTCAAACATTCCGTAACGATATTGTCCATAATCTTTCATGTCATATGCCACGGCAAGATTTCGTAATCGCAATACCTCTGGAATATTGATATTTGCTGGACAGGGTAAACAAGCATAACACTGACTACACTTATCAGTTTCCAAAGCAACTTTTTGGTGATTTTCTAATCGCTGGAAAGCAGAAATCTCTGCTGATGTTAACTCTCCATCATGGTCAACAATTCGTAAAGGTTCCATTAATTCATCTGGGTTTGCTGGGCCTATACTCAAAGTAGTAATACGTGGGTTAGTAAGTAAAAAACGATAATTTAGTTCTAAGGGTGAATACGGATAACACAGGTCTTTTAAAGTTTGGGGTGGCGTGTAAAGGCGTCCTCCCTTATCAGCAGGGGAAATAATGAAAACGCCCATGTCCTTCTCGGCAGCTAGTTGAATCGCTAGTGCGTGCCGTTGGAAAAAATAGTAATAATGCAGATAGACAAATTCAAAAAAGTCTGTATTGATTGCTGCCTGAATTAGCTCTAATGACCCGTGGGTGGAAAAACCAACGTGTCGCACTCGACCATCAGCGACAGCTTCCTCTACGGCTTGCATACAGCCATTTTTGGCTTGCACCCACTCCAAATGTTGCCAAGTGTTCAAACCATGAACCCCTAAGCAATCTAAATAATCTAGTTGTAATCGTTCTAGGGATTCGTTGATGCACCGACGCATAGTGTCAGCATCTGCTGTAGCTGAGATTTTGGTAGTGATGTAAAGCCTTGTTCGGGGTACTGACAACCCAGCTTTTAGCGCCCTACCAAGAAACTCCTCACTTTTGCCGTAACCTCTGGCGGTTTCTAAATGATTAATTCCTAGCGCTAAGGCTTGTTCGATGGTCTGGTGAGCATTTTCAAAAGAAGCCAAATAGCGCATTGTTCCCAAGGAAAAAACCGAGAGGCGCAGATTCGTTTTCCCAAAGCGTCGGTATTGCATCTTTAACAAAGTTAGGAGTCATTCAATTTTAGATTTGAGATTTGAGATTTTTATTTCAATCCCTTCGGCTTGGTGCAGTCACTCATGGGGAAACCACCAGACGCTCTCTACCAGACGCGTAAGGGACGCGGACTCGCTCTAAGCGTAAAGCCTGCGGCATAGCTTCACTTAAGGCGTAGCCCAAGTTAGCGAAGCTATGCCATACCCCTACTCAAAAGCCAGCTAGCAAGAGCGTCTTTGTTAGGAGAAGGCTTTACGCTGCGCTATGCGCTAAAGCGTCTCCCCAACTCTACAAGACGCTCCTTTACGTTGGGACAAGATCGTACTGCTTCACCAAAATCTAAAATTGGCAGAATTAGGAGTTGAAGCAAGTAACTCCTAACCGGAGGCGGAGCGTCTCCGGCTTTGCTCCTAACTCATAACTTTTTTAGCTGTCATCATTACCAAAGCGCTTGATCAAATCTTCAGGACGGAGATTGGAAATAAATTCACGGAAGGCTTGCTGTTCGGCTTCATCTGCATCGCGATCAACAGGTATAGAAGCATCGGCAATAACTTCTTCCATTACCCAAATGGGAGTATTTGTACGGAGGGCAATGGCGATCGCATCGCTAGGACGCGCGTCAATTTCTTTTTTGACCTCGCCTTGCTGGACAATTAAAGCTGCATAAAATGTATCCTTTTGCAGAGAATGAATAATTACCTTTTCTAGAGTCATGTTCCAAGTCTCTAGAAGATTCACAATCAGGTCGTGGGTTAAGGGTCTGGGAGGCTTCTGATTCTCCAGTGCGCCCATAATTGCTCTAGCCTGTTCCTGACCAATGTAAATTGGCAAAGCCCGCCGATCTGAAGAATCTTTCAAAAGGACGATCGGGCTGCGGGTTATGGCATCTAATGCTATGCCAGCGACTTTCATTTCAATCATTGGCTAAGCCTCTAGAATCCTTTGAGAGCCTTGGATACTGTGTAACAAATAATACCCATTCATGGGCGATTTGGCGACAGTAATAAACATAAGCATTTGTTCTCTATAATTGCTTCTATTAAACTCCGAACTTGTGGTGAAAACCAGAGTAAGTCAAATTGGTCTTGTTAGACAATAACCTTCTTACCCAAGTATGCCTTGTGAAGGATGCTAATGTGTTAATATCCCTATACGCAAAAAAGTCAGAAAATATACTTGGATGTTCTAGATTTATGTGACAATTACCAATTGATTTCAAGCAAAATTAGGCAATAAATAGAGTTAGTTTGACAAAAAAGCCGTGTTTACAGGATTAATTCAGGCATTAGGAACGATGGAACCCTTAGGGGGCGATTCTTGGCAAATTACTTGTGTAAGCCAGTCGTGTGAAGTAATTATGCAAGATTTGGCTTATGGTGACAGTGTTGCAGTAGATGGCGTTTGCCTGACAGTAGAAAAAGTTTTAAAAGACGGGTTTATTGCCACTGCTTCACCGGAAACTCTACGCCGCACGACTTTGGGAGGTGAGCAAACGCAACAGAGATATGTCAATTTAGAAGCGTCACTAAGGGTAGGTAGCAAAGTTGGCGGTCATTTTGTCATGGGCCATGTAGACGGCATAGGTCGATTGCTAGTTGCAGAACAAACAGCTAGTTCTTGGGAAATGACCTTTATTGCATCCGAGGCGATCGCCCGGTACATTGTCCCTAAAGGCAGCATTGCTGTCAATGGCATCAGCCTCACAGTAGCCGCATATGAGCCAGAATCCCAATTCAAGGTGGCAGTAATTCCCCTCACCTATGCCGAGACAAATCTTCGCTATTTGGTTCCTGGGAGTTTAGTGAATCTAGAAGGGGATATTTTCGGCAAATACGTGGAAAAATTCTTTTACTCTGGCAACCCACACACCACAGCTTCTGATGACAATAGTATAGATGGTATTACACCCGCATTCTTAGTCGAACACGGGTATTTGTAACTAAAAAAGTTAGGAGTACAAACGCGATTAATCGCGTCTGTACAGGAGTTAGGAATTTTAAATTCATAACTCTTCACTCCTAACTTTCTTTTAGCTGCCTGGTTGCTGGCTTACCTGAGCAGTTTGCAAGCCTCGTACTAACTGACTGAGAGCGCTTTGTAATTGTACACCTGGGTCAACAGCAACCCACCCGTCCTGTGTTAGGTGACGGACTTCAAAGTGCAGGTGAGGACCTGTGGAGTTGCCGGTGCTGCCAACTAACCCGATGACAGTTCCAGGTTGCACCCACTGACCAGGTTGAACAAGGATTTGTGACATGTGACCGTAGAGAGTTTGTTCAGCAGATTTGTGATTTAGGATAACGGTCAAACCATAACCACCCACCCAGTTAGCAGTTTCCACTTGACCAGCAGCAGCTGCCAAAACTGGCGTTCCCGTAGACGCACCCAAGTCTATACCAGCATGGAAGCGTTGATTACCTGTGATTGGATGAATTCGCCAACCAAACAAAGAAGTAATGGGAGCGGGAATAGACAATGGATACATCATTCCCGTACCGCTATAGGCGACTGCCCCAGTGTAGGGGATTTGCGGCAACACTGATGCTAGTGAGAAGTCGTAAGCTACGTTGCTGGGACGGGGTGCAATGTTACCATCTGCCATTGGTGGAGGTAAAGTCCCGCCACTGGGCGTGATGGGAGTTGCACTCACTGTTGTTGGACTGAACTCGCCGGGATTCGGAATAAACCGATTCGGGCGAAATGCGCTCTTGGTGACACCACTAGAACTACTTTCAGTAGCACGCCATCTGCTGGTGTTGCCAGTAGTTGCAATCTGTCGCACGGGTGGAACTACTGGTAATTGTGCGTTTTCACTTCTTCTGAGCCAATTAGGTACTGGTTTACCATTAGAATCAGCTACACTTCTTTGGGGTACTTTGGCGCAAACGCCGCCTAATACGCTTTGCCCTGACGGCAAGATGGCTCGACAACCACTGGAGCGTTCTGTGAGAATTACGGAATTTGGTGCTTGATAAGTACCTGTAGCACCACTGTCATAACTATTAGGATCAATATAGGCGTTATTATAATCCTTGGTTTTCCCTGCCGTTGCACTGACAGGGCTGTTGGAGTTATTTGCTGGTTGAGCAACTTCTGGAAGTTTTTCAGGTAAAGATGGGGCAGGAGTATTGGGTTTTTCCTGTCTCACCCTTGCAGGAGTAACCTGGGAGGCTTCTACCTTGGGCTTTGACTGTCTGATAATAACAACAGGTTCGGCAGCTTCAATTTTGGGTGTAGACTGCCTGACTGGCTGTTTTGATTGAGCAACCTCTGGCTTGCGTAATCTCTGTCTGAGTCTGGCTCGCCGTTGGGAAAATTCCGGTTGCGCTTGAGCTGTTTCGGGCGCAACAGCCTGTTTTTTAACTGGATTTGTAACTGGCGTTGGTTGAGAACTTTCAACAGTGGGAACGATGTTGTCTATTTGTGTTTCTGTTTGGGCAAACACAAAGCCGCCGCTGAGGAGGCTAACGCTACTCAGCCAACAGAGGCTCTGAGCTGGTAGCGTCGAGGCAAAGCGTTTTTTCGTCAGACCTCGCTGCCATAAATAATGCAAACGATCATGAGCAGAATTATTGCGCTGCGTCATTTGTTCTCTCAGTTGTGTGTAATTAGCCTAAAGAGATGATGCTAGTGGTTTGTCTTGCCCAAAGAGCGAAATTTTGAACAAACCTCAAATTTAAACGGAAGATTTATGGTATCCCAAACTGATTGTACCGGGTTCAATATAAATTTCCGGTGTAATTAGTTCCTTTGTATCATGTGTTTCCAAATAAACTCGTAAATTTCCTTGAGGAGTCACCCCAACTACAGTACCTGAAAGATTATTGACGTACACCTTATTACCCATGTTTGTAAGCAAATCTAAATAGCGAGACAAGAGTACCTTTACTCCTTCTTGCCAAAGACACTCCATACCGGATTCTATTCCCAGTAAGACTGTAGAGGTTAGCATTTCCAGACAAGAAATTGGTTTGAAATCTTGGGAAGCTTGCCACGATTCCAGATTGATTCCAGTTTCTGGTACTGGGTTTGTCCAGTTAATACCAACACCTATTACTGCTTGGGTGATTTGTCCTTTGTTTACTTTGGTTTCTGTCAAAATGCCGCCTAGCTTGCGACCATTTAAAACTAAATCATTGGGCCATTTTATCCCAACATCTACACCGCACTGACGCAATTGAGACGCAATTCCCCAAGCAGTAGCGAAAGTTAGCTGATAGCTGTCATTAGCCTCTATTTTGTGGTCGAAAGAAATCGCCACTGAAACATATAATCCCCCAACCGGAGAAATCCACTGGCGACCCCATTGTCCCCGCCCAGCAGATTGCACAGTTGCGATTACTACTGTTCCTGAGATAGCCCCTTGGTTGAGTAAGTTCCAAAGGGTTTGGTTAGTTGAGGAGACACTTTCAAAAAAGTGGAGAGAAAATGGTAAATATGTATACTTACGCCCTGCTTTCAAGGCTGCTTCCAAGTTTTGCAGATTAAATCCCACAGCAGTTAACCCAAATTCCGTTGTTCAAGTTAGCATTGATTGGCTGATGAGTGATTTTCCGTTTAGGTTTGGTTAAAGATGCACACTTGGCACTGGCACAATTGGGAAGGACTGCCCTATTTAACTTGTAGTATTCTGGAACGTTGGCATCACGGCTTCTTTACCCAGCAGTTTTGGCCGCGATCGCCACAAGTTATCACAGAAGTATTGCAACCTGAGGCATCAGTCTATCGCTTAAAGCAGGTTCATGGCAGTACTATTTTCACCTCCCAAGAAATTGACTCTATGTTAAGCACTCTTGGAGATGATTTAGCATCGGCAGATGGTTTAATTAGCTCTAAGCCTCTACAAGCTGTTTGGGTAGCTAGTGCAGATTGTACACCCGTGCTGATTGGAGATGTGGTAACTGGACGGGTGGCAGCACTACACGCAGGCTGGCGTGGGACTGCCAAGAAGATTGTGCCCCTAGCGATCGCTCAACTACAATCTCAAGGTAGCCAAATAGATGATTTGAGAATTGCGATGGGCCCGGCGATCGCTGGTAAGGTTTATCAAGTCTCTATCGAAGTGGCTGCTGAAATCGGGGCTAGTATTATACCACATGATGACGAACAAAAGATTGTTCAAGCGTTGCATGAGCTACCAAATTCACCTTTGCTAGAAGACCCCAATCCAGGTAAGGTACGGCTGGATGTCAGGCGAGTGAATACCTTACAACTAGAAAACATGGGAATTAATGCAGAACAAGTTGCGATCGCACCTTATTGTACTTTCCAAACTCCAGAGCATTTCTTTTCTTACCGACGAGAAAGAGAAAAAAAAGTGCAGTGGTCAGGTATTGTTAGTAGTAAAAGGGAAAACTGGTTTTAAACTTTAGCGAATAATTACTAATTCGTAATTAGTAATTAAATGGGTACAGAGCAAGCACTGAAATCTGTGATTCAGTAGTCAACAATCAGTGAAGGGTACAGAGCAAGCACTGATTGCAACTACGAATTGCGTTAGCGTACCCCTACGGGGAAGCAAGCGACGCGGAACGTCTCCTAGAGAGGCTTTCGACGCTCTCTACGAGACGCTGCGCGAACGCGGACTCGTAAAGCCTGCGGCATAGCTACGCTTAGGGCGTAGCCTCTCATAGAGAAGAGGCTGCGCTATCTGTTGGCGTAGCCCGTCGTAGGCATCAGAACTTTCCAAAACAGGGGCTTGTATCCTTTCCTTTGTCGATAATTATCAATTACGAATTATGTTGACACCCGATTCTATGATTCAAATTTCAAAATCTGTTTTTGACGAACGGAACTAATTGCTAAAACTAAAATACTTAAGGTGATTCCTAAAACGGCATAACTCGGTAGGGCGAAGATAGTTACTTTCATAATGTATGGTAATTCCCCTGCCTTCACCTTCCAGTGCTTTGCTAAAGAGCCGATGAGCCAGCCATGAATGACCGCTGTTTGCACTGCTAGACAGCAAACCCCTGCTAACCAAACAGACATTCTTTTCTTAGAAAATGTACAATGCCTGATCTGATACAGCAAATCATTTAGCAAAAAAACAGCAGCAGGTATTAACATCACAGAACTAGTTTCCTGTGAATAATTGATGCTAATACTCAAGCAGGAAACTAATACCATTTCTGTTAAATGGATTTTTTTTGACCAAGCTGTGAAAGATTGTTGTAGATACCAATACCAACTTACCAAACCAACGAGTATCAGAACAATTATGTCTGAAAAAAGCTTGGCAAAGAATGGGTTATTGGGGAATAATCTTGGACCCACGACCATCAAATCGAGGCGACTGATAGAAATATAAGGGCTAACTGATGGATCATTTAGCCAGAGTGAAAATCCCCGATCTGCATCTGACAAGAATTGTGTCAAAGAATTGCCTGTCAAAGCTAGACCTAAAAATATTAAAGAAGTGACTGTGACAAGAGATACAAAAACTAGAGAAAACCGTCTTTTAAGTAGAAAATACAAAATGAATAATGCAGCTAATGTTGGTTTACAAAGGGCAAGCCCCAAGAAAATTCCTGCAGGAATATCTTGATGTTTTCTAGCCAAGATAAACATCCATAAGATCAGAACTGCAACGAAAATGGCAATATTACCAACTTGAAAATCGCGAACTAAGCCATAAATCAAGGCAACCGAGATTGTGCAAATAGTTCTCAAAACTCGCGACTTCGACTCCAGCAGGATATTCGCTCCCCATAAAGCCAAACCGATTGCTAATATATGCATCACAACCGAGATTTTAAATGCAGTATTAAGCGAAAAATAACCGAGAAACCAGATAAGAGGAATAATATTAGGTGGATATACAAACGGTGGAATAAATCCACACACCTTAGTGATAATACAAAAACTTTGGTTAAAAATCTCGACATTAAAAGGACTCAAGTGCTGGTGAGCCAATCTACTCGCCACATAATACGACTTAAAATCCCATAAAGGTGGATCTGGTTGATTTAGGAAATAAACTAGCCAACCTGTATAACAGAGGAATCTTGTAACGACTAATACAACACCTGCTAAAACGAGAAAGCTAACAATTGGTTGACGAAAAAATTGTATCAACTGTTGGATCACAGAAGATTTTAAAAATAAAGAATTTTTCCAGGTTTCTTCTTCATCATCTAATCGCCAATTATTTTTAATAACTAAAGCAACTAAAATTACTATAATTAGGTTCCAAAAGCCAAAGCTGATCATTGGAATAATCTCAATAATTATTTCTGCACTTGGTAAATAATATCGCTGAAGTTAATATTTCTAACAGATACTTAAGTATTTTTCTGCTCACTTCACAAAATTTTTACAATGACTTGCTAATATTTTCATAATTACTTACCAAAATTTAGACAATTACTTCTTTCCTGCCATAAAATTACCAACGAAGACGCGTCTTTCCACGCCATTTGCTTCTCCTGTTCAAAGACGCTGCGCGAACAAGGCCAAGAACCTACGTACTCCTACGGACAAGCAAGCTAGACGCCTTTATCCCTTGCGCGTCCCGTTGGTGCTATCTATATCAATCTGCAAAAGCCGATTTGGTTAACTGGGAACAAGGATTGCAGTTTAATCAAAGAGTATATAAACGAAGCTTTGCATTTTCTTCGCTCGACATTTTTTGGTCTTAATTATTAAATAAAGCTTGGCTCAATAACTCGCGGTGCATTAATGCCCTATCTACTAAAGATTGTATTTGCTCAGGTGATAACGGTGAACCGTTAGCGTAATGCTCCATCCAAGTTAAACTAATTAAATTGGGGTCTTCGGGTAAACTCACTAAATCCCACCCAGGCATTTCCAAGTCTTCCATGAGACGATTTACCTTGGGGTCATAACTAAGAGCAAAGCAGTGACAACCTTCAGCCGCTGCCATAATTAAGCTGTGCAGACGCATCCCAATTGCCATCTCGACACCGCGAAATACACCTTTCAAAAGTTGCGGATCTTCCAGACACAAAATCTTGCTGACATCTTGAAGTTGGGGTTGAATAGCTTCGGCTATACTTAAATCTTCACTTTTTTGAAACGGCAGTAGTAAAATAAAAGCCTGCGTAGCTTTTTGAAAATCCACCAAAGCACGAGTTAAGTTTGCCAAACGTGTTTGTGTAAGTTGGGGATGCGATCGCAACGTTACCGCAACTCTCGGCGCAGGTAAATCCCAAAGTCCTGGAACTGGTTTAGATTCCAACGCCCAAACCGGGTCAGGAGCTATAATACAAGGAATTTGCCAATCAGATAATAAAGCAGCACTGGCGCGATCGCGGACACTGATTTTAGTACAATTACTAAAGGTTTGCCGTGCCAACCAACGAGTTTGGGGACGCACTAACGGGCCAATACCCTGCGCCCAAGCAACGGTTTTCAAACCCATTTTCTGCGCCAATGCCATCAGTCCGCCATAATAAAATGGGCTAATGGTACTGGTAACATCCTGAATCAGACTCCCGCCGCCCCAAATCAAGGCATCACTTGAGCGTAAAGCTTGTAGTACAGGTAAAGGAGCCATGCGATCGCAGGTTTCTACATTGTAGCGATCGCGGGTTTCCTCTGGATTACCAGAAAGCACCACAGGCGTCACATCAGGTGGTAACATTTGCAAAAGCGTTGCCAACAAAGCTTCGTCACCACCATTACCTTTACCATAATACCCAGACAATAACGCCCGCATCTTGACCATTTTGGATTTTAGATTTTAGATTTTGGATTAATAGTTATTGTTAAATGAATCTCTGTCCCCGATACAGATGATAAACTCAATCCTAAGTTCTACTTTGAATAGTGCAGAAGACAGTTAGAACTGCCTCTGAACTCGGACGTTGAGCCTTTGAACTCGGACGTTGAGCCTTTGAACTCGACACTTAAGCCTTTGAACTCGGACGTTGAGTCTTTGAACTCGACACTTGAGCCTTTGAACTCGGACGTTGAGTCTTTGAACTCGGACGTTGAGCCTTTGAACTCGACACTTGAGCCTTTGAACTCGGACGTTGAGCCTTTGAACTCGGACGTTGAGCCTTTGAACTCGGAATCTTTAAAATTCTAAAAGAACAAGCAAAGATTTTGTTTAAACAAATATAAAATTCAAGCTACATATCATCTTGACACCGCTACTCCTGTACAGACGCAATTAATCGCGTCTCTACTCCTAACTCCTGTTGTACAGACGCGATTAATCGCGTCTCCTAACTCCTAACTTTCTTATGCACGCCCTTTCGATTCCCACCTGGATTATTCATGTTTCTAGCGTTATTGAGTGGATTGTCGCCATTTGGTTAATTTGGACTTACGGCGAACTCACTGGCAATCGCAATTGGTGGGGATTATCCCTTGCCATGTTACCAGCTTTAGTCAGTGCTATGTGTGCTTGTACCTGGCATTATTTCGACAACGCCGAATCTCTAGAATGGCTGGTAACGCTTCAAGCTACCATGACCTTAGTTGGTAATTTTACACTTTGGGCAGCAGCGTTTTTGATTTGGCGTTCTACCAAGTCTGCTAACACTATTGAACCAAAACCTATCAAATCAGAGCAATGATTTCTAAAGAAACCCTGTTTGCACTTTCACTATTTCCCTATTTGGGTTTCTTGTGGTTTATCAGCCGCAGCCCGCAAATGCCGCGTTTAGCGCTGTATGGATTTTACGGCACTCTCGTCTTTGTTGCCGTCACTATCCCGGCGGGGATTTATGCTGTATTGCATTATGGCAAGTCTTTAGCAAATGTAGATTGGTTGCACGGAAGTGCAGAAGTATTTTTGACGCTTTCTAATATCTTGCTGGTGCTGGGTTTTGGGCAAGCTGTAAGGCAATTAAAAATGAAAAATGAACAATAGAAAACCCAGCTATAGCTAGTGTTTGATTGCATTGAGTTATGAGGAAGAGGTAAATGGACGTAATTCCAGCGATTGATTTACTAGAAGGCCGCTGTGTGCGACTGTATCAGGGAGATTACGATCGCTCGCAAGTTTTTAGCGAAAACCCGGCTGATGTTGCTAAACAATGGGTTGAACAAGGTGCTACTAGATTGCACGTAGTTGATCTAGATGGTGCCAAAGCAGGTAAAGTAGTAAACTTGGGGGCAATTGAAGCGATCGCTCAAGCGGTGTCAGTGCCAATTGAAATTGGTGGAGGATTGCGCGATCGCACCAGCGTGCAACAAGTATTTAATCTAGGCGTACAGTGGGCAATTCTCGGCACCATCGCCGTAGAACAACCCCAGCTAGTGCAACAACTGTGTGAAGAATTTCCCGAACAAATTATTATTGGCATTGATGCTCGTAATGGCCGCGTAGCAACTCGCGGTTGGTTAGAAACCTCGGAAGTTTTAGCCACCCAACTGGCTGTACAAATGCAGGAATTGGGTGCAGCCGCCATAATTTACACAGATATTCACCGGGACGGTACGCTTACAGGCCCCAATTTAGAAGCTTTGCGAGAACTTGCAGCAGCAATTTCTATCCCGATAATTGCTTCAGGTGGGGTAAGTTCTGTCACCGATTTGTTGAGTTTGTTGGCATTAGAACCTCAAGGCGTGACTGGTGTAATTGTCGGACGTGCCCTGTATACTGGGGATATTTTACTCAAAGAAGCATTACGAGCGATCGGGCCTGGAAGGATTCAGGATATCCCTCCCAATCTCGGTTTTTCTACTTTTGCTTAATATTTTCCGGCTTTGGTCAAACTGTAGGGCTACTGTATACACCATAGAATTGTAGGGTGGACAAATATTTGCCCATCCTACAAACTTTTTTGATACTAGTACAGCACGGCGGAAATAAACCATCCATTCAAAATTAATAAAACCCCCTACAGTGTATACCTGTTTAGATTTTAAATTTTGACTTCCGCCTTGCAGTACTAGTGCTTAAATTGCCGCTTAATTTGGAAAGTAATTCCTGCTGCACCCGATACCAAAATACCCAAGATAGGACTAGATTCAGGAACAGACTCTGTTTCTAGATATGAGAAAACCTCACCAGCACTGAAAGGCAAATTATTGAAACTAGGGTTTAACGAAACTAGAACATTCGGAGGTAAATTAGGAACAGCAAGAGTTTGTCCTTGAGTGGTTCCTGGATCTGAGAGTGTATCTACTTCCAAGTGCAAAGGAGTTTCCTCTGAGAAATTTGGTTCACTAAGGTTAATAGCAGCAACTAAATCCCAAGCTGGATTCGGGTCATTGTTACTTTGAATAACTGTTAAAGCAAAGTTCAAAAATTCTGCTGCTAGCTTGCTTTCAGGTGTTCCAGTTGCTAGCCATGCTTGTTGATCGGCACGAGAAAAGCCAATTTTCTTTGTTGCATCTAGAGGAGTCAACTGAATTTTTAATCCTTGTGATCCTGCGGCAAATACTTCTTGAGCCGCTAAAGGATCGACCCAGATGTTAAACTCCCCAACAGTATTGGTTGAAAATGGAGGATCGGGAAGGACGGTGAGATTTCCTGGTACGAAGACAGCGCCTCCCATAATTTGGACGACAGCAATGTTGCTAATAATGGAGGGATCAAGTCGTAAAGCTTCGGCAATATTAGTTAAACTGCCGGTCAGGGCGGCCGCATCATCTCAACAAGAACAGTATACTCTCAACAAAGTCTAAATCAATCTCATTAATCTATGCTTATTGCTAAATATTTAGGCGATCGCTTTGAGTTCTGCAAACTAAACCAAGCGAGAAATACTCATTCTTTCGTTGATTCTTAATCTTGGTCATGGTCAAGAGTAATTTAGATGCGTTTTCCCTGAACTGCCGGTTGCTAAGATTGCCACAGGCTGAGGAGACTGCTTAATTTTCTCCACAATCAGTTCTGCTGCTGATCGCCTTTCAACTGGTGGTGCTGTGTCTGGTAGTTGGACAAAGGGAGACCAAAAAGTTTCTGCACCATCACGAATGAATTCTGGAAAAGCATTATTTCCAGCCAAAGGATCGGCTTTACCAATACCAACAGGGATACCAGATACTTTTAGTCTGCCTAACATCCGTTCCAGATTATTCACAAAGCTTGCTGGACGGGCAATACCTTGGGCGATTGTAATTGCTTGAATATCAAATTTGGGATTGGCTAACATATAGGCTAAAGCTGTCATCCCGTCTTGACTACCATCATCATCAACGATCAAAGGGGTTGGTTTAAAATCAGCAGCAAATACAGTTTGACAAAAGAAAGCTCCTGATGTTACTAACAACAGTGCAGCAGTCGAAAATGCTTGATACACAAGACGTATATTCATGATCAAACCAAAGTTTCTAGATTTTCGGAAAAACAGTTAAGTGGAACTTATGAAATCTAAGGATATCAATAATGCCATAACCTTAGCTAAGTTAGCGTGGCCACCATAAAGCTTATCATTACCGTTGTCACTTTATAGGCAGTCGTTCCCAGGATTTATAGTAAGTTATAAATCCCAGGTTTCCTCTGTTATAGAGACGTTAAAATCACAGTACCTTGATTTTGTAAATAAACTTAAATTTTTTGTGATGTATTTCTGTAATCGACAATACCCATAATGTAGATTAAATTATTGTAATAGACTTCAAGATTTAGTATTATGTCTACTCAAGAACAAAATTCCAACCAAGCATTTAAGCAAACGCAAGCTACCGGAACAAAGAAAAAGAAACCACAGCCTCCCGCAGACATTAAAAAACCAAGCAAAACCGAATAAAAAGTATTATATAAGGTACATCAGAGCAAGCTTTTGAAAAGTAAAGAGGGGGTTAGGGGTAGAATTCTATAGCTACTCAACCGAGAACTACTATAGTTCCTTGTAGAGACTTAAATTAAATCAAGTCTCTACAATTTTCATTAAGAATAAATTAGTTTATTTGTTTTTCCGTTTGAGTCTTCGTCTGTTCTAAAGCTATTTGTTTGATTGCCTGGTATGAATTAACATTTCAAATACCTTCAATAGTTTGAACTGCTAAATCCTGAACTTGTTTCAGGGTATATGTCTTTTTGCTTTTCAGGTATAGTTTTCCTTGGGAATTTATAGTATCTTTGTACTAAAAAATTTACTCAACTTAATTTGCTCTTGTCAAGAAAACCCTTTATGTAATTGCGTTACACAACAAAATATGAAAATGTCTTTTTCTATCACTTATCACCTGCTCCCTATTTTTAAAACAGAATCGAAGCTATTTAGGAATTTGAAAATCCAAAATCCCTAATTAAAATGCTATTGTTTGCAGCCACAGTGATTTAGGAGGGTGCTGTGGCAGATGTTACTTTTTGTAAATAAAATCTAAAAGAATTAATTCTAGTAGAAGCGCGGTTGCAGTCAGGCTAGATAATAGATTCAATTATCCTAATTGATACAAGCACAGTCCTAGACTTTTGTGATATCAATGTATACCAGTGAATCGACCAAATATTCTGCCAGAACGGATATTGGACAAACCAGCCGTATTCTAGTAGTAGAAGATGAAGAATTAATCCAAGAAATGCTAGCTGTAGCCCTGGAAGAGGAAGGTTACCAGGTGATAACTGCCCCCGATGGGCGGTCTGCTATAGAGTATCTCAAAAGTTTTGAAACCAACTCAGGGGAACTTCCCTTTGATCTGATCATTCTTGATTTGATGCTGCCGCAAATTAATGGGCTAGATATTTGCCGTTTGCTGCGTCATCAAGGAAACCCAGTACCTATTTTAATGCTCAGTGCGAAGGGTAGTGAAACTGACCGCGTTCTAGGCTTAGAGGTGGGAGCAGATGACTACCTGACCAAACCCTTTAGTATGCGGGAGTTGGTGGCTCGTTGTCGCGCTTTACTCCGCCGCCAACGCCTAAGTAATTTACCACAACTACCAGTATTAAAATTCAAGGAAGTCACCTTGAATCCCCAAGAATGTCGTGTGCTGGTTCGTGGTCAAGAGGTAAGTCTTTCTCCTAAAGAGTTCCGCCTGCTGGAACTGTTTATGAGTTACGCCCGTAGGGTATGGTCACGAGAACAATTGCTAGATCAGGTTTGGGGCCCAGATTTCGTCGGTGATAGTAAAACCGTAGACGTTCACATTCGGTGGTTGCGCGAAAAATTAGAGCAAGACCCTAGTCATCCCGAATATATTGTGACTGTACGAGGTTTTGGCTATAGGTTTGGATAATTAGTTTGGATAGTTGTTAGTTTTTAGTAGTCACCAAGAAACTAACAACTCAAATGCTCTTATTGGGATTTTTTCTAGGTTTAGCGGTAGGCATTGGGTTTTGGGTTTGGCAACAGGTTCAACTTAACCGCTACCTGGGGCGCTTACTCCGACCGTTAACCTCGCATTCTTACAACATGAGACTGCTGCTGATTCCTGGGTTGCGGCAGGAAATAGCGATGGTGAAGCAGCAGCGGCAAGATTTGCAGCAGTCGTTGCAAACTTACCAAGATGTGCTAGATTTTGCACCAGTGGGATATTTGCAGGTGGATGAGGAAAATCAACTGCTGTGGTGCAATCAGCAGGCGCAGGAAATTTTGTATTTGCAAAAGTGGCAACCAGAACAGGTGCGCTTGTTACTAGAGTTGGTACGGTCTTACGAACTTGACCATTTAATTGAGCAAACTCGTGATTTGCAAAAACCACAAACCGGAGAATGGGTATTTCATCCATCTTGTGATAATGCGGCAGAGATGCCAACAATAAAATCTCTAGCTTTGCGGGCGTCTAGCTTGCCTTTACCCAATGGACAAGTGGGAGTCTTTTTAGAAAATCGTCAACCACTATTAGATATAAATCAAATACGCGATCGCTCTTTTTCTGATCTAGCACACGAACTCAGAACGCCACTGACTTCGATTCGCTTGGTTGTGGAAACGCTACAAAACCGCTTGGAACCACCTTTAAATCGCTGGGTTAACCGCCTAATGCAAGAAGTTGATCGGTTGATTAACTTGGTGCAAAGCTGGCTAGAACTCACCCAAATGGAAGCAAACCCACACATGCAATTGCAAGCTAAAGCTGTAGAATTGCGATCGCTGATTGCATCTGTTTGGGAAACACTAGAACCTTTGGCACAGCGCCAACATCTGTCTCTCGCTTATTCTGGTCCAGAAACTCTTTGGATTAAGGCAGATAAAGCTCGTATTTACCAGGTTTTTCTTAACTTGCTAGACAATAGCATTAAGTACAGTCTTCCTGGTACAAGTATTCACGTTGAAACCAAAATCTTATTAACAAAGGATAATGATGGGGCTTCCCCAATCCTGGAAATAAATCTTATCGATTCTGGAGTTGGGTTTTCGGAAGTAGATTTACCCCACGTTTTTGAGCGATTTTATCGAGGAGATAAAGCGCGAACCCATTCCCCACAAGATGATAACTCCATAGGGGCGATCATTGGAAATGGGTTAGGTTTAGCGATCGTTGAGCAAATTCTTCTAGCCCACGGGGGTTCAATCAAAGCTATGAACCATCCAGAAACTGGTGGTGCGTGGATGCAACTTCAATTTCATGAAGTTATGGCAAACTCCTTAAGCCAAGACTATAGTTAATAATATCTTCACGTTTGAGACAACAAGTGTGAAAGCGATCGATTATAGTCCCAATCCTCAAAGACCCCAACTCGCACGCGCCATTAGGCGCTTAGAACGGGATGTATTACGCATGGGTGCTTTGGTAGAACAATCATTTCGCCTCAGCCACCAAGCCTTATTTGCTCGTAACTTAACAGCAGCTGAGGAACTTCCCCGATTAGATAAAAAGATTGATCGCTTTTATAGACAAATCGAATCAGACTGTACGGCGATTATGACGCTGCAAGCGCCTACGGCTCAAGATTTGCGCTGCTTGAGTGCTTTTATGCAACTAGTGCGAGACTTAGAGCGCATTGGCGATTATGCTAAGGATATAGCTGAGATTGCGATTAAAATCTTTCCTTATGCGCCTCATACGTGTTTGCCAGAGATTGAAGCTATGTCCCTTCACGCGCAGGCGATGCTAGCAACTAGCTTGAAGGCCTTGGGAGATTTCGATGAAGCCGGCGGGCGTCGTTTAAAGCACTTAGATGATACTGTAGACGATGCTTACGATCGCGTTTATCAGACTTTAGCCCAACAACGGGATGTGCCTGGTGTAGTCGAGCCAATTGTACTGCTAGCACTGGCAATTCGTTGTCTGGAACGCATGGCAGATCATGCCACTAATATCGGTCAAAGGGTAGCATATATTGTCACCGGTCAACGCTCTTAATTGACGTGCTGCCTAGATCCCCGACTTCTTCAATAAGTCGGGGATCTAAATCCAGCGATTTAGTCTATATCTTCATAATTATTTGCGCCTACTCACTTATTTAGTCTTAAAATATACAAACAATTAAAAATAAGTTAACTAAATATTTTACTAAAAGCTTACCTATTCTTAAACTTGCACAATTAAAGTAACAGATAAATAACTAAAAAATTTTGGGTCTATCTTACTGATAGATACCTTAAATCATAAGTTGTTGCCATCAGAAGATTTTGAGTTAGTTCCTAGTAGCTCGGGCGCGTAAATAGAGTAACCATTTAAAAACTCTAAAAATCCCATTACATAATACTTTTGAATGAGTGACTTTTACTTTGGCTACGCTCAGTACAAGTGGCTTTTGACTTCCGCCTTGCGGTACTAGCTCTAATTGAGAAGAATAGACTTTCAGATATACAGGTAAATTTTAGTACAAATTATTAGAGTTTCTTAATTATTGTAAATAGCGAGATTCCTTGATAATTATGTAGTCACGGTTAATGATGTATTCCACAAGTCCTACTTCAAAGTCTTCTGCCGTGTCAAATAGCTCTGCTTTCAGCAAAGAATTGCCCCAGCAGATATTTACCCGTCGGCAAGTAATTCCACTTCAAAATGACGTACTTTGGCGCATTGAGCACGGTGCAGTTCGTACCTTAACGTGGAGTGAGGATGGAACATTCATCACTCTTGGTTATTGGGGACTAGGGGATCTGATTGGCTATCCTTTGTCTAGAGTCAAGCCCTACCAAATTGAATGTCTTACAGGCGTGGAAGTAAGCATTGTGCCACCTCATCTATGGCATCAAAATATTAATGCTTTGTTGTCTCATATTCAACAGACAGAGGATCTATTAAGCATTGTGCATCAAAAACCAATTTCGCTACGCTTATGGCAGTTTTTAATGTGGTTAAGTGAAAAATTTGGACGTGACATAGATAAAGGCAAACTAATTGATTTAAATGTTACCCATCAGGATATTGCTGAAGTGTTAAATACCACACGAGTAACAATTACCCGGCTCCTACAACAGTTGGAGGAGGAAGGAACAGTTTTACGTCACAAACGCTGCATTATTCTGCGGTTACCAAATAAATTAATTAGAAATTTTAATTAAAAATTATGGTTCAGCATTATGCTGACTTGCTTGTAATAATCACAGAAGATAAGGTATAATCATTGCTGTGATTGTATGTAGAATCCCCGAAAATAAAGTGTTATAAGCATTTTATTATGACTGGATTATTGTAGGTGTGAGTGAGAGCAAAAACATGACAAAACGATTCTGGAATCTTTTTAAGGTTAGTCCGGTTGTTGTAGCTGCTACATTTTTCATTGCTAATAGTGCCTTAGCTGCCGAAGTCAACGAACAGGTAACAAATGTTGCCCAGTTATCTGAAGCTCAAGAGTCTAACAGCATGAGTCAGGTAACATCAGTTTCGCAATTTTCGGATGTGCAGCCCACAGATTGGGCATTCCAAGCTTTACAATCCCTAGTTGAGCGCTACGGCTGTATTGCAGGTTATCCCAACAGTACCTATCGTGGTAACCGTGCTTTGACCCGTTATGAATTTGCCGCAGGTTTGAATGCCTGTTTAGACCGGGTTAACGAACTGATTGCTACAGCTACTGCCGATTTGGTTAGCAAACAAGACCTGGCTACTTTACAGCGTTTACAAGAAGAATTTTCTGCTGAACTAGCAACCCTGCGTGGTCGTGTCGATGCACTAGAAGCCCGCACTTCTGAGTTGGAAGCCAATCAATTTTCTACTACCACCAAGCTGGTTGGAGAAGCAATTTTTGCCGCGTCTGATGTTTTTGGTGACAATAGAGCAGTTCCTGCTGGTGCTCCGGCTCAAGACTTGGATTCTAACACCACTTTTAGTGACCGTGTTCGTTTGAATTTGTTCAGCAGTTTCACTGGTAAAGACCAGTTGCAAATTCGTCTGAATGCTGGCAACATCGTCTCTAATGCTGGTGTAAGCGGTACTAACATGACCCGCTTGGGCTTTGACGGTGTTACTGGCACTGGCAACTCTGTTGTGATCGATAAAATCAACTATGCTTTCGCCTTTAGTAAGGCAGTCCGTGTCAAGGTTGATGCTAGTGGTGGTGAGTTATACGAAAACGTTAATACCTTTAACCCTGACTTTGCTAGCTCTGCTAGAGGTGCTCTCTCTCGCTATGGACGTTTTAGCCCCATTTATCGTCAAGGTCAAGGTGGCGCTGGTTTGACAGTTACCTTCAATCCTAATGGCCCGATCAGCTTGACTGGTGCTTATTTAGCTAGGACTGCTAATGACCCTACCGTTAATAATGGGTTGTTGAATGGTGATAACGCCATCTTTGGTCAGTTATCTTTCCAACCCAGCAAAGCTTTTAATATTGGTCTAACCTATGCCCGGACTTATCAAGGTGATACTGTTGTCAACAACCTCTTCCAAGGTACAGGTAGTACTTTTGCCAACAATCCCTTTGGGGCTAACACTCGTACTGAATCCAACAACTACGGTGTAGAAGGTACGTTCCAAATTAGCTCTAAGTTGGCTATAAGTGGTTGGGGAGGTTATACAACTATCGATGCTCGGACTGGTGTTAATGCCGGTAGAGATGCTGATGTTTGGTACTGGGCTGGAGCACTTGCTTTGAGAGATTTTGGTGGAGAAGGCAACGTCTTAGGTGTTATCTTTGGTCAACCACCCAGAGTTACTGGTGGCAGCATCAAAGAAGTTAATGACTTAGACACTGATACCTCTTATCACTTGGAGGGTCTGTACAAGTATAAGGTCTCCAATAATATTCAAGTCACCCCTGGAGTGTTGGTAATCTTCAATCCAGAGCACAACGACGCTAATGACACTGAATACGTAGGCACTCTACGTACTACCTTCACCTTCTAAAATTGGTGATGGAAAACAAAGCTCAGAATTAGATCAAAAAAGCCCACCTAAAAGTGGGCTTTTGTTTATTACTCACAGTGATTAATAACAGTCAAAAATGCAGTTAGATTTCGTTCCTCAACCAAGCGGGTAGAGTTTTATTAGTATTTAATCTACTTTCCTATGTGGGATTATAATCTGGCTGATTCGATATATCTTTTGGGGGGCGATCGCTACTCCAAGCCCACCACACAGAACCACAGTGGCAATAGTAGAACTCTTGCCATTTGCGACGACGGTCTTCTGTAAGTACAGGCGATCGCCGATTTAGCCAAACTTTTTCAGCTTCCAGGCTACTTGAGCGGCAGCTAGGACAGCAAAATTCATAGGCATGTGTTGCCTTATTCGTCCATTCAGGGGGGAGGGAAGCAAAAGCGTCCATATCGTTAAAAATGTAATATCAATGGTTATCCAAAACTTTGAGGTTTTGAACTTGGGGGCAAACGAGTACCATAAAATCCCGCCACCCGATCAAACTGCTTAATCAATATTCTTATGCCTTTATCTGGTCTCACAAATCGCAATTTGCAGAGGTTTTCACTAATAGAACAGCCATTTAGAAAGACTGCCAGAGTATTTCACAAATCAAAGGTTAACACGAATGATAACTAAAATAGTTACCATGCAGATTATGGCTAATAATTAAATTTATGGAGCCAAATGTTGAAATTCGCCGTTTGTTAGATGTGATGCCTGCTTCTGGTCGGATGACGACAAAAATCGTTAGTAAGCCAGAGCAAGCAAAAGTGATTGATGCTTCCTTTCCCCAACCCTGGAATCAGGCGCGACCGATATATATTAATTTCGATTTGTGGCGTCGCTTGACAAAGCCACAACGAGACTTGCTGCTGTTGCAGATGGTTAGTTGGTTGACGGGAGTGAAGTGGTTTAAACCCGACATTTATCAAGGTGTGGTGCTGGCCGGGCTGTTAGGCGGATTATTGGAAGCAGCACAGTCAGATGTCGTGGGTGTAGCCGTAGCTGGGGGATTAAGTGCGATCGCTGCATTTCGCATCTGGCGCACTAATAAATCTCAAGAGTCAGAGTTAAATGCCGATGCAGCCGCAATTCGCATCGCACAGCGGCGCGGTTATTCAGAAGCACAAGCAGCGCAACATCTGTTATCTGCGATTGAAACGGTAGCCAAAATTGAAGGGCGTTCCAGTTTAAATTTTACTGAGTTGATTCGTTGCCAAAACTTACGAGCGATCGCAGGTTTATCACCAGTTGGTATCCCAGAAAGTTATGATAAGTAGAATAAATGTCACTGCTGCCCATCTGTAGCAACATTTAAAGTGAAAAGTTTTTATATGGGTTTTTGACAGCGAACAATTCAAAACCTTTAAATTTCAGATAAGTTTTGGTGTTGTCTATGCTTAATTTTTAGCATAATTTCTCGTTTTTTAGAACTACAGCAAGCTTTATAACATATAAGGCTTTACGCATTTAGCCCAAGGCTTCTAGCCTTTGGGCAACAAGATGCAAGAGATGAGCTTCAAACTAGCTGCAATGCATGAGGCTATTCTACACTGGAATAAGAGAATGTGTGTTTAACTTTAGATGTCATAAACTGGGAAGTTTTGTCATACCTTCTCGGTGTTGCTAATGAAGTGCTTACCTCGTGTGAGAAAACTTAACTTAAATTCTGTCAGTTACTAACGGAGTTGATAGGAATGGGTACTTTAATTTTTATTGGTTTGATAGCGGTTTACGGAGGCGGCGTTTTGAAGTTTTGGAATGGGTTTGGGCGGACTAATTTTAATCCAACTTTGACCAATCGCATTGGTTTAGCTTTGCTATGGCCAGCTTTGTTTATTACAAATCAATCCTATCGTCGAAACTTTAGAAAGGCGTTGAAGGGCTAGAGTTTACTATTAAGTCTAACGTCATCCGTTATTGAGGGTGGCATATATCTCAATATAATTTAACCCCCCAACCTCCCTTCCATACTAGGGAAGAGAGGTTGGGTTAGCTCCTTTTAGGAAGGAGAGGAGTTAGGGAGGGATAAGTTCGTTAACGGTTGGAAAGTATTTCGGCTGATGAATTTAGGAATTATTTGTGATTGGTTAATAGATGGATTGCTCCACCGACAGCTGCACCATCAATAGCATTGCCAAAGGTATGTCTACCATCACCAGTAACTGCGCCAGTCAATGCGCCAGCCCCTGCACCGACTCCAACATCTTGAACAGCGCTCCGGCGATTGTGATTGCGATACCGATGCTTTCTCAAACCATTTGCACCGTTGACGGCTGCCCCAGTGACACCACCTTTGGCAGCATTGCCTAATACACTACCATGTCCTCTAACAGCTCCTGTTACTACATTGGTAACAGCCCCAATACCTACATCTCTTAGTACTTGGTCATCAGCAGCAGCTGGTTTTGCCGGAACTAAGGTGACACCAGCTAAACTTGCAGCCATAAGGCTAGGTAGAAGTGTGCGCTTGAGGATATTATTCATTGTCTTACCTTCTCAAAACATCAAACAATTGGCTAAAAACCAAAGTTACTGGAGCCGGATAAAATTCTGATTTTTTCATCTGAACAACAGCAACTATTTATTGTTCGAGTACATATATATAATCGCATTCGCAAAGCCATAACTGCATCCACTGAAAGCATGAATATAAATTCAGTCTAGAGAAGGCCTTGCTGATTTCTTAAGCAATGCTGGGGATTACATATTGACAAAATAAATCAAATATGGACCAGAGATTTTTCGGTATGAAAGTTTTGTTTTTTCATTACTAGCAAAGGATTTCTAATGATCAACCGCATAGTGTTTACCCTATCTATCTAAAGATAGTTGCCAAAATAATTAAACTAACTTATAGGGGGTTAATATTTAATTCTCTTAGTTTAGCAGCCAAGCGTTCCGCTCGTGCTTCTGCTTGCTGCGATCGCTCCCATCCTGTTTGTAGCAAATTACCCTGATTATCCCACCAGCGCAGCCAGGGTAATTCTAGATTTTGATAGCGGCCTTGCCAAATTCCCAATTCTATACTTCTCGGTTCAACAGGATAATGTCCGCGTTCATTGGCAGGTATTAGCCGATATTCACCCTTGAGCAATTGATACACCTGAACACTGGCTTTCTTCACTTCATAAATGCCATAGAAGGGAACTCTAATTGCTTACTCATAAACCCAAAATTTACCTGTAATGGGTGTTTTATCTCGTTCTTGGGAACAAATAGTTTTGGAGGGAAAAGTAATGATATTAGATTTATATAGGCTTGGTAAATAAATCGCCCAAGATGCCAATAAATTATTCGACCACACACGGCATAGCGTTAAACATGATTTGGGAGAAACAGTTTTATGTGACAGCCATAATCGTGAGTGGAAAGTAAAGGTTCGCCGCACAGGTAATCGCGGACGCTACCTTAAAATCTATTCCTATCCAGATTACAAACAAAGGTTGAGAGCATCAGCAGATAAATACAAATCATATTTACAAATTACTTCTGATGAATGGGAGGTTTTTTATCGGACAGCAGAAGGACTAAAGGATTCTCGCGCTAGGGCTATTTTAGATAAGTTAGTAGGAATTTAGGACTAGAAACTGGGTTTTTTAGAAAAACCCAGTTTCTAAACACGAGTGTCATAAGGACAAATGTAAACTTAAGTAGAGACGAAGCTCTTATTTATAAGAATCTGCTGATAGCCAATTCTCCAAACTTAGTCCTTCAACTCGCAGCAAGTCATAGTCATTAGAAACCAGAATTAATCCGCGTGCGATCGCAGTTGCTGCTATGAATATATTTTGCTCTTAGATAGTTAGACTTCTGCGTTTTAAATCCACATGAACTTCGCAGGCTTTTTCAACAATTTCTATATCATCCAGAAATCAAACTTCATATTTACTATAAAACTGATTAAATTCAGCTAACTGCCTCGTAGCATTTGCATACAACAGTCCTCTTTTAAGTTCATAGTAAGTTATGCAACTGATAAAAACTTCTTCTCCTGAACGATTAACATCCCGTAGTTTACTGCCAATAGTTGCATTTCTCCTCAAAATGTAACTAACAATATTTGTATCTAGTAAATAAGTCACTTTGCCTATTTTCGCTTTACTGCTTCATCGTACATTTTGATTTGCTCTGGTGTCAAATCATTTAAGGTGCCAGAAACCGCCTCCAAGACAAGAATCTTATCAATTCTGCGTGTTAAATCATCATCTTTAATCGCTCGCATTTCTTCTGGTAAAAATTTACCAAATCGGTCTACCAGCATTTCAATCATTTCCCATTTTTTTAATTTCACCAAGTACAAGCTATTGCTTTTAAATAGGTTGTCTACAATTGGTGATATCCGATTGGTAAGTTCTTGATAATAGCTAGGAACTTCTTGCATAACTTCCTCCCAATATTTAACTAATTACCTAAATTATAAATAATCCTTCTCAGCGCTCCTCTGCGTAAAAAAAAGGTGGACAAGATGCCCACCCTATACAATTTCGAGAATATTCTGTTGCTATTAACCCAACAATTGTTTAGCCTTAGCTAACACATTATCAACGCTAAAGCCAAACTTCTCTAGACAAACACCGCCTGGAGCCGAAGCACCAAAGCGATCGATACTAACAGTATCGCCTTCAGTACCTATATACTTGTGCCAACCGAAACTGCCGCCAGCTTCTACAGACAAACGCTTAGTGACAGCTTTCGGCAAAATGGACTCTTTATAAGCCGCATCCTGTGCTTCAAACAGTTCCCATGAAGGTAGCGAGACAACACGAACTTTCTTACCTTCAGCCTTGAGTTTTTCGGCTGCGCTGACAGCGAGGCTCAGTTCTGAACCAGTGCCAATCAGAATTAGATCCGGTGTACCTTCGCTATCCACCACTGTGTATCCACCTTTCGCCACGCCCTCAACTGACGTACCTGCTAAGTTCGGGACATTTTGACGGGTGAATGCCAACAGAGACGGAGCGTTTTGCTTCGCTTTCTCGATCGCTATTTTATAAGCGCCAGAGGTTTCGTTACCGTCTGCGGGACGAAATACCGTTAAATTAGGAATGGCTCGCAAGGAAGCCAGAGTTTCAATGGGTTGGTGCGTGGGGCCATCTTCACCTTGTCCAATGGAATCGTGGGTCATCACCCAAATCACGCCAGCTTGGGAAAGCGCGGATAAGCGGATGGCAGCACGCATATAATCTGTGAAGATCAGGAAGGTAGCACCGTAGGGAATTAATCCCGAACTATGCAGCGCTATCCCATTACAGATTGCGCCCATACCATGTTCCCGCACCCCAAAGTGGATATTGGGGTTTTCGTAGTGCCCTTTTTGAAAGTCGCCTTTGCCCTTGACTTCGGTAAGGTTGGAGTGGGTCAAATCAGCCGAACCACCAATTAATTCAGGTAAAACCGTCGCTAGTTTGTTGAGGCAAGTTTCTGAGTGTTTACGGGTGGGCTGTCCTTTGTCTTCTGGGGTGTAAGTGGGTAGTACCTGATCCCAACCATCGGGCAGCTTGCTGCTTATGTAGCGTTCAAAGTCACCCGCTTCTTGAGCATACTTAGCTTTGTAGTCTGCAAAAGTCTTGTTCCATTCTTCTTCGTAACCTGCGCCACGTTCCACTGCTTTGCGCGTGTGGTTGAGAGCCTCTTCTGGGACTACGAAAGGCTCGTATTCCCAACCCAAATTTTTCCGAGTCAATGCTACTTCGTCTCCACCAAGGGCAGCACCGTGAACACCAGCGGTGTTTGCTTTATTGGGGGAACCGTAACCGATGGTGGTTGTCACCTTGATGAAAGAAGGCTTATCGGTAACAGCTTTGGCTGCTTCAATGGCCTTGGCGATCGCTTCTAAATCGGTATTGCCATCTTTGACGTGTTGGACGTGCCAACCGTATGCTTCAAAGCGCTTAGAAACATCTTCGGTGAATGCTATATCTGTGGAACCGTCGATAGAGATGTGGTTGTCGTCGTACAGAGCGATGAGTTTGCCTAATCCCAAGTGTCCTGCGTAAGAACAAGCTTCACCGGAAATTCCTTCCATGTTGCAACCGTCACCTAAAATTACGTAGGTGTAATGGTCAACAATCTTGGTATCGGGTTTGTTATATATAGCCGCAAGGTGTGCTTCAGCGATCGCTAAACCGACTCCATTGGCAATTCCTTGACCCAAGGGGCCAGTTGTGACTTCCACGCCTGGGGTCATGAAGTTTTCAGGGTGTCCAGGGGTTTTGGACTCCCATTGACGGAATTGCTTAATATCTTCAATGCTGACGCTATCATAGCCTGTCAGATAGAGCAGGGCGTACTGTAACATCGAGCCATGACCGGCAGACAAGACAAAGCGATCACGATTAAACCATTTGGGATTCTTGGGGTTAAACTTCAAAAAGCGATCCCAGAGGACAAAAGCCATCGGAGCCGCGCCCATCGGCAGTCCTGGATGTCCCGATTTTGCCTTTTCTACGGCGTCAACAGCCAAGAAGCGGATCGAGTTAATACAAAGTTCTTCGAGGGAAACTTCTTTGGGGGATTGGGTTGCAACAGTCATAATCTCTTGTTTTTAACGACGGGTTAGCACTCTTTGTAGCTTCTCTTGCTGGGGTTATTTTAGATTCCCCACAGTATCCTCATCATCCCACTCCCGCTTGTCGATGGACAAGCGGGATCTCCTGAGTTTGTGGTGATAAATCAAGCTGATAATTGGGTCATGTTGAACGCTTAAGTTATAGCGGAATGATATCTATCATACTTTTGGCACAGTCATCTCAAAAGAGCCGATTAGCAATAAAATGGGAAATTTTTAGACGTATTTCTTAAAGGCCAGTGTGACATTATGACCGCCAAACCCAAAAGAATTGGATATTGCTACCTCGACTTTTTGAGCGCGGCTAGAGTTAGGCACGTAATCTAAGTCACACTCTGGATCGGGATTTTCCAGATTGATTGTCGGTGGAATTTGGTCATTAGCGATCGCCAGTACTGTTGCGACTGCTTCAATACCTCCTGAACCGCCCAATAAATGACCTGTCATCGATTTGGTGGAGCTAATTGCCACCTTATAGGCATGTTCTCCCAAAGCTTTTTTGATTGCTGAGGTTTCAGTTGAATCATTAGCTGGGGTGCTAGTGCCGTGAGCATTAATATAGCTGATTTGTTCGGGAATTATACTGGCATCCTTGAGGGCTAGTTCTATCGCTCTAGCTGCTCCGAGTCCACCAGGGACGGGGGAGGTGATATGGTAGGCGTCACAGGTCATACCATAGCCGATCATTTCCGCATAAATGTGAGCGCCGCGACTGATGGCGTGTTGCAGTTCTTCTAGAATTAAAATTCCTGAACCTTCACCCAAGACAAATCCGTTGCGATCGCGGTCAAAGGGACGGCAAGCTTTAGTCGGGTGATCATTGCTAAAAGAGAGTGCCTTGCAGGCGGCGAACCCAGCCATCGACAATGGTGTAACAGCTGATTCCGTTCCCCCGCAAATCATCGCCTGGGCGTATCCCCCTTGAATGAGACGAAAAGCATCTCCTATGGCGTTGGAGCCAGCAGCGCAGGCAGTTACAGGACAGGAGTTTGGCCCTTTAGCACCCGTGTGAATTGCCGTTAATCCTGCGGCCATATTGGCGATCATCATCGGGATCATGAATGGACTACAGCGTTCGGGCCCACGGTTGAGGTAGATAGTTTGCTGGTCTTCTAATACCTTAATGCCACCAACGCCAGAACCGATCATGACACCCACCTGTTCTGCATTCAGGTCATTGATCACTAACTGCGCGTTAGATAGAGCCTGTTTTGCTGCCGAAACCCCAAATTGGGCAAATCGATCCATCCGCTTGGCCTCTTTGCGCTCCAAGTAATCATGTGGATCGAAGTTTTTCACCTCACCAGCAATGCGGCAATCATGGCGAGACGCATCAAAAAGTGTGATGTAGTCAATGCCATTGCGTCCACTCAATAATCCATTCCAATATTCTGTTGCTGTGTTACCTATAGGTGTAATCGCGCCAACACCAGTTACAACAACGCGTTTACGTGTATGATCTGTCATGATTCAGTTAAAAATGGCGAAAAAACGAAAAGTCGGGGCGCCGGCTTCCGGCGATCTGAACTTTTCAAGAAGCAGCAGGCAAAAAATTCGAGCTAGTGACTAGGTACTGGGTGAGCCAGCGTGGTCTTCTCTCTTTGGGAGAAGCTAACGCCTGCCGTAGGATGCCCGTTCGCCGCAAGGCGTCCCCTTAGGGAAGGGCTGTAGGGGGTTTCTACGCCACTTGCTTCTCCTGTTCAAAGACACTACGCCAACACTTGAGGTGACCCCTTTTCTACGTAGACGCTCCGCCTTGGCGTAGCCTCTCACGAATGGGAGAAGACCGCAGTGGCTGTCCATGATGACTAGGTGCGGGAAAAATTTTCCCAATCCTCAATCCCCAATCCCCAATCCCCAGTTAAGCTGATGCGGTAACTTTGTTATTGATGTAATCTACTGCGTCTTGAACCGATATAATCTGCTCGGCAGCTTCGTCGGGAATTTCGATATCAAATTCTTCTTCCAAAGCCATCACCAGTTCAACGGTATCCAAAGAATCTGCTCCTAGATCGTCCATAAACTTGGACTGGGGTGTGATTTCGATCTTGTCGTCAACACTCAATTGTTCGGCGACAATTTTCTTGACCTTATCAAAAAGTTGCGTTTGGCTCATAAATAATAAAAGTCCTTAACCAGTTGCGAGGATCTGCTCTTTAGAGGAGACATTGTTTTGAGCATATACATCTTATCGTCAAGCGCGATCGCCCGCATACTGCCAAGGGTTTTTCTGTTAGAAAACCTTTCTTCTAAAAAGAATGAGGTAAGTTTTCTCTTAACACTTGGGCAATGGAGCGGGCTACGCCATCGCCGATCCCGTGTAAATGCTTCAGTTTTCCAATTATTGCTAAAATTTTTTACAATGTCTCTATCAGTATTTACAGCCTTGCTAGCAATTAAGAATATGTAGATGCTGCGACTTTAAACCTAGATGGTAAAAGGGTCGCTGAACGTCAAACATCAGAACTTCGGTGCTAACAAGGGATGATAAAACAGTTATTGTTTAGAGCGATCGCTCTAACCCAAACATATTTCTATGCTATCTCACACCCTGAAATACGCTTACTTCCCTGGTTGTGTTGCCCAAGGGGCCTGTCGGGAACTTTACCAGTCAACTCAAGCGCTTACCCAAGCACTGGGTATTGAACTAGTTGAACTTAAAAAAGCTGCTTGTTGCGGTTCTGGCACATTTAAAGAAGATTCTCTACTACTGGAAGATACAGTTAACGCCAGAAATATTGCCCTAGCGGAAGAATTAAATCTGCCCTTACTTACCCATTGCAGCACTTGTCAAGGTGTTATCGGTCACGTCAACGAACACTTGAAAGAATGCCAGACTTCTAATCCTGCCTACATTCAACAGGTTAATGGCTTGCTGCATAAAGAAGGCTGTTCACCTTATCGCGGCAGTACCGACGTAAAACATCTTCTCTACGCCTTGGTAACAGATTATGGTTTAGAGGAAATTACCAAACGTGTCACCCGAAAGTTAACTGGATTAAAATGTGCGGCTTTTTATGGCTGTTATCTTCTCCGCGCCCAAAAATCTATGCCCTATGATGACCCCTTCCAACCGGAAGCGATGGAAAATATGTTTCGGGCAGTGGGTGCAACACCAATTTATTACCGAGGTCGGACGCAATGTTGTGGTTGGCCCCTTGCTAGCTATGCCACTACCCAATCTTTCAAGATGGCGGGGATGCATATTCAGGACGCCTTGACATCTGGTGCTGACTGTATAGTTACGCCTTGTCCTTTGTGCCACTTAAATTTAGATTCGCGTCAGCCAGAGGTAGAAAAGGTGATTGAACAGAAGCTAGGTTTACCAGTGTTGCATTTATCTCAGTTGGTTGCTTTGGCACTTGGAGTTAGTCCAAAAGAACTGGGTTTAGAACGCCACGTTGTCTCCACAAAATCAGTGTTAGAAAAATTAGGATTTTAGTTTCTCAACTGGACATTTCGAGTTCAGAGGCTCAACTTTCGAGTTCAAAGGTGCAACTTCCGAGTTCAAAGGCTCAACTTCCGAGTTCAAAGGTGCAACTTCCGAGTTCAAAGGTGCAACTTCCGAGTTCAAAGGTGCAACTTCCGAGTTCAAAGGTGCAACTTCCGAGTTCAAAGGCTCAACTTCCGAGTTCAAAGGCTCAACTTCCGAGTTCAAAGGTGCAACTTCCGAGTTCAAAGGTGCAACTTCCGAGTTCAAAGGCTCAACTTCCGAGTTCAGAGCTTGAATGTTGCTGTTTTTGTTTAAATATGAGACTGCCCAAGATCCCCGACTTATTGAATAAGTTGGGGAGCTAAATTTAGCTTAAGCTGCTATACTCAACCCAACTTTGACAATCACGTCATTGTAATCCTTATCGCCAAGATTAGGTAAATCCTCAAAGCCAAAAACATTATCGCCTAACAAACGAATATGGTCACTCTTGTCGGAATTAGCACCCAAGAAAGGGAAATAAACCGCTGGATCATTACTAGTATTACTATCTAGCAAAGCATCAGGTCTACCATTGACAATAATAAATGGGACAAAAATCCCCCCACCAGACAAAGAGCTAGTAGAAGTGGCGGTGGCTTGATTATTTACTGTTAAATTAATATCTGCAATTCGTTGATTCACAGCAGCTTGGACATAACCAGGTTGTCCAACCAGAAGATCAGCGACACCATCATTATTAGTGTCAATTCCCCCATTTGCATCAGTCACCCGATAAAAGCCCACAAAACTGTCATAGAATGCTTCTCGGTTAACAGTAAATGTCGCAGCTACAGTACCACTAATATCTGTTAAATCAATCACCTCACCTTCAAATTTATCTTGGAGATTTGTACCCAGGGGTGATGGATTATCTATAGCTTGAACATTCACTACTAAGTCATTAAATACACTAGTATTATTATTAGAACCATCCCGCCAACCCAAAGAGAAAGCACGATTTCCTAAACCTGTAATCTTTTGGCTGGAAGAATCAGAGAAGATGATATCCGAGGAACTTGCAGAACCAGCTTTCACAGCATCAAAAGTATTATTTTTGAGTAAAGCAAATCGGAATTTGTCATTGGTAGACAATTCTAGAGTCCGGGTGAGATTGTTACTATCAAAGCCATTAGGAATATTTGCAATAGCAGATAAAATTACTGCACTTCTAGCGATGGCTGCTTCAGTGTAACCTGTTGCACCAGGAGCAATACCGTCGATTGTGCCATTGTCATCATCAACAGTAAACACTGCCAATTCATTGACTAATTGAGAATTACGCCCTGTGAGAGTAACTTGCAATCTAACAGTAGGATTGGAACTACTGATTTGGAAAATATCATTGGTACTATCAATTAACTGTGTAACTTCTTGGAGTGCTGGGTTGACAGCCAAAGCAAACACATCATCCACAGAGGCGTTAGCCTGATCTTTAGCAGTGACTTTGATGTTGAAATTCCCATTAGTGGGAGGTGTGCCGGTGAAGGTGCGGCTGCTGGGGTCAAAACTTAACCAATTAGGTAAGGCAGTGTCATCTGCCAAAGTAGCGGTGTAAGTGAGATTTGTGCCATCCTCGACATCATTGAAAGTGTCGGCAGCAAAGGTGAAATTGAAAGCTGTGTCTTGAGTTGCACTTACGTCAGCTATGGCATTGGCAACTGTGGGAAGGGTGTTAGTAGTATTTAACAGCACACTCACGTTATTGCTGGCCTCGTTGGCAGTTACCAAGTCGAATTTGCCGTCGCCGTTGATGTCTTTTAATGCTACTGAAACAGGACCAGTGCCGACGCTGAAGGTGGTTTGAGAGCCAAAACTGCCAGTGCCATCCCCTAGCAGCACACTTACGTTGTTGCTGACGTAATTGGTAGTTACCAAGTCGAGTTTGCTGTCGCCGTTGATGTCTTTTAATGCTACTGAAACAGGACCAGTGCCGACGCTGAAGGTGGTTTGAGAGCCAAAACTGCCAGTGCCATCCCCTAACAGCACACTCACGTTGTTGCTGACGTAGTTGGCAGTTACCAAGTCGAGTTTGCTGTCGCCGTCGATGTCTTCCAATGCTACTGAAAGAGGCTCAGTGCCGACGCTGAAGAGGGTTTGAGAGCCAAAGCTGCCAGTGCCATTCCCTAACAGCACACTCATGTTGTTGCTGTCGTAGTTAGCAGTTACCAAGTCGAGTATGCCGTCGCCGTTGATGTCTTTTAATACTACTGAATAGGGAGCAGTACCGAGGTTGAAGGTAGTTTGAGAGCCAAAGCTGCCAGTGCCATCCCCTAGCAACACACTCACGTTGTTGCTTTTGTTGTTGGCAGTTACCAAGTCAAGGTTGCTGTCGCCGTTGATGTCTTCTAATGCTACTGAAACAGGACTAGTGCCGACGCTGAAGGGGGTTTGAGAGCTAAAGCCGCCAGTGCCATCCCCTAACAGCACACTTACGTTGTTGCTTTTGTTGTTGGCAGTTACCAAGTCGAGGTTGCTGTCGCCGTTGATGTCTTCTAATGCTACTGAAACAGGACCAGTGCCGACGCTGAAGGGGGTTTGAGAGCTAAAGCTGCCAGTGCCATTTCCTAGCAGCACACTCACGTTGTCGCTGTCGTAGTTAGCAGTTACCAAGTCGAGTATGCCGTCGCTGTTGATGTCTTCTAATGCTACTGATTCGGGAGCAGTGCCGACGCTGAAGGTGGTGGCAGGGCTAAAAGCCAATACTTGGAGGTATGCTTGTGTGACTGCGGCGGCTATAGCTAATGTTGTAGATATCTCCCCAATCTTGACTGCTAATTCCCAACTTCCCCCTTGTTGGCTACTGCCTACTTTCTGTGTGGAGGCGGCAATATTTGCCCCTGTGAGTTGGTGTAGTTGGTTTAAAAAGGTTTTTCCGGTTTCTCCTGCGGCTACTTCACATCCATAAATGAGGATTTCCCTGATTTGCCACTGTTGTAGTTGTTGTTGGTAGGTGTGGAGATTGTCTAAATTTAGTGTAATGTTACCTAGTTGGAAGCTACCAGGGCTACCATGCGTTATAAGTTGTAAGCTATCTACTGGTTGTTGAGCGAGTAGTTGACTAATTTGTGTAATCCCATCTTGGTGATTATCCAAAACTATGACTTGTGCTGCTGGCTCAATACCCTCCACTAGTAGTTGATAATCATTCACTGCTGAGTCGATGAGGACTAAGATTTTGTCGTGATTTTCTTGGCTTGGGAGTGGATTTGAATTTAATATTGCTGTAGCTGTCATAGTTGTTCACTGGTTTATGTTGTATTAGTAGATAACTGTGGTTTTTGTCACAGCACAAAACCACCTTATGCCCACGTAATAAAGGCAAGAGGTAATTCGTTCATGACTTAGGCAATAATTATGAAAAAATGTAGACGCAAAGGACAGTACTCATATGGAGAAGCAAGCTACGCAAAGCGTCTTATTGGCGCAGCCCAAGGTAGAGAAGAGAAAGAATAGGAGTTTTAAAGAGTTCTTACGTCAGTCCTATCGTTATTTTAAAAAAACCCTGTTTTTTCCAGAAATCGGGTTTCTAGACCCTAGTAAATTACTCGGTCATTTGTGTATCAAAGATTCTCATTGCTGGTTATAGCTTAATTATTTTTCAACGTCAATATAAAAAATAAGCAAATTTACTGACTATTCTTTAATTGTGTATAAAATATTTATCTTAAAGCAATAGCTTGTTGCTATTGAATCAATGGTTGAACTGAAGGCGGAGATTACTGATTTTAGTAAATTAATATGAGAATGTAGGCAATTATCTAAGTTGATGTGTAAGCGATGTCTCCAACGGGCTACGCCTACGTACTTTTAATTTCATTCTTCCGCCTAATCAAGTGCGAAAAGGCAAAAGTAAAAAGGCAAAAGAGAACTTATTAAGTCTTTCTTCTGTTTTTACTTTTACCTTTTAACTTACTAGCTTCTATTAATCATTGCTATTTTTGAATTTACGTTGCAATTGTTTTAGCGATTGATACATCTCTGGCAGGCGACCATAAACAGCAGATACCTTGAGATATAGTTTGTAAGGAAGGGCTGGAGTTCCGCAGACAATTTCTCCTGGTGCAACATCGTTGTGAATTCCAGTTTGAGCAGATGTCATCGCCCCATCTCCCATCTTCACTTGATTGACTATTCCTGTTTGTCCAGCCAAAATAACGCGATTTCCCAGTTTAACACCTCCCGCCATGCCAACCTGACCTGCGATCGCACAGCCAGAACCAATTTTGCAACCGTGACCTATTTGCACTAAGCTATCAATTACTGTATTGCGACCTACCCGTGTTTCTCCGACAGCTGGGCGGTCAATGCCACTGTTGCAGCCAACTTCTACGCCATCTTCTAAAACTGTATAGCCGGATTGTTCCATTTTGAACCAACCAGTCCGGGTAGGAACAAAACCAAAGCCTTCTGCACCGATGACAGCACCACTGTGAATGACGCAATCTGCACCGATGTGGGTGCGTTCATGGATGGTACAGTTGGCGTGTAAGGTGGTGCGATCGCCTATTTTAACATCTGGATAAATCACCACATTCGGATGAATAATTGCGCCATTGCCAATTTCTACCCCTTGTTGAATCACAGCATGGGGGCCAATATAAACATCGCTACCAACTTTTGCGGTGGAGTGAATCACAGCAGTGGGATGAATTTCTGGGGTAGGGCGATATGGTTGATAAAAAAGTGCGATCGCTTTGGCAAATAACAGTCGCGGATCTGGGGTTGCTAGCCAGGCAATACCGTTCTGCTGTGCAACCACCTGTAATTTTTCGTCCTGGGGCAAAATTAAAGCACTAGCATTGCTCTTGGCGATCAAAGACCCAAATTTTGCACCTTCTACGTAGCTGAGAGTACCGTTGCTAGCTTCATCAATGGCTGCTACACCTGTAATTTCTGGGTCATGGTCTGGGTTGCTAGTCAGGCTATGATTGGTGGCTGTGTCACCAAATTGGCTGAGGATTTCGCTGAATTTCATTGTTGGGTGTGTTCAAATATTGATCTACAAAGGATGGTAGCTTTATTTTTGTCGCTTTGTACTAACCAGGTAATTAATAATTAAGATAGAGATTATTTATCCTCTAGAAACTTCAAGCTTTTGAAATGATTAATAATATAGAAGAATTAAGAGAGCGCTTGTTTACTAGTGGAATAGTAACAAATGAGCAAGAGCTACAAGGATGTACCTCAAAGGAAATTGCATACATTGAAAGTAAATATGGAGTTTTACCAAGGACTTACAAGGAAATCTTAGGTTTACTTGGGCATAGTGCTGGGAAGCTTGTTAGAGGTTCGGAATTTGAGTTTTACTTTGATCGACTTATTAAAATGAATGAGTGGCAGCGAGAAAGTCTCCTTGAGTCCATTGCTGAAGGAGACGAATGTACAACCTTGCCTAATAATGCTTTCTGTATCTGTGCTTTACATGGAGATCCGTGGTTTATTATTGCCGATGGACAAGATGACTCTTCTGTTTATTTTCTACATGACGATTGCATAACAATCCAAGAGTGTAGTAAATCTGTGATGGATTGGATAGAGGGATTTGTAGAAGGAGCTGAATATTTGATAAAAAGAGAAGTAAGATAAAATTTTAAAGTCATCTTTCTGATAATAAACTTTAACGATAATCCTTAGAGTAATCTGCTAAATTAATTTTTATAAGTTCGTAGTAAAGACTCAAGTGCTTACTACGAACTCTCTTAAGCTATCTCGCTAGTCGCCATTGCTATCCCTGCTAAATACCCAGTTGTCCAAGCACTTTGGAAGTTAAACCCACCGGTAACGCCATCAATATCTAAGATTTCTCCAGCAAAATAAAGACCAGGAACTAACCTACTTTCCATCGTCTTGAAGTTGACTTCTTTGAGATTGACACCGCCACAGGTAACAAATTCTTCTTTGAAGGCTCCTTTACCGTTAGTTAAGTATTGTCCCTGAGTAAGTTCTTGCAGCAGTTGATTTAAGGTTTTACTAGATATTCCTGCCCAACGGTCTTCTGTGGTAATGCCTGCACGGGCGATGATATATTGCCAGAGACGATGGGGTAGATCAACGCCGCGATGCAATGCGATCGCTTTCTTTCCCCATTCATCCTTAACTGCTAAAACTTTTTCTCGCACTTGTTCTTGTTGCAAATGGGGTAGCCAATTAATCAATAATCTGGTTTGATAGTGGCTTTCGTGCAGAAATCTTGCACCCCAAGCAGAAAGCTTTAGAACAGCGGGGCCACTCAAACCCCAGTGGGTAATTAGCAATGGCCCAGTTTGTTGTAATTGGGATTTTCCGCCCGTAGATAACCGCAATTGGGCAGAGTTAACGCTAACTCCAGCCAGTTCCCGCAGCTTTTGATCAAGAATGTTGAAGGTAAATAACGAGGGTACTGGCGGTTCAATTTGATGACCTAACTCTTGGACAATTTTATAACCCGCAAGGCTGCTGCCGGTCGCAAGAAGTAGGCGATCGCATTGAATCGTCTCTCCCGACTTCAGAAGAATATCAAACCCTCCATCTGCTGCGGTCACTGAAGTTACAGGTGTACCGATACGGAGTTTTACCCCAGATGTTGCCACCGCTTTAATCAGACATTCCACAATGGTTTCTGAAGTATTGGTGACGGGAAACATCCGGCCATCAGCTTCAGTGTTTAGATAGACTCCGTGAGCAGCAAACCAAGCTACTGTATCTTCAGGCCCAAAACGAGTCAAAGCACCCCGCAAAGCTTTTGCACCTCTGGGGTAATTTTGGACTAACTCCTCCGGCTCAAAGCAAGCGTGAGTAACGTTGCAGCGTCCACCACCAGAAATTAGCACTTTCGCTAGGGGTTGGCGACTGGCTTCGAGTAAAGTAACTTGGGCATTAGGATTGGCTTTAGCACAAGCGATCGCGCTAAAAAATCCCGCTGCCCCACCCCCAAGAACTACGATTCGTAACGGTAGCAAGTTCTAAAATTTCTCAATAGCATGTACTTTACTAGGCTAGCGGTTATCTTCACTCTTCAACTAGTTCAAATTGGTCTTTTGTGGCACCGCAAACTGGACATGACCAATCATCTGATATATCTTCAAAAGCTGTTCCCGGTGCTATACCGCTATCTGGATCGCCTTGTTCTGGGTCATATTCATAGGCGCAAACAGTACATATATACTTTGCCATGTTTGTTTCCCCTAGTAAATTATTGGGATTGCTTCACTATTACAGGACTTACGCAAAAAGGCATTGAAAGCCTTGATTTACCGTAGGGGCAATTCATGTAGACGCTGCATCGGCTTCCCGTAGGGTATTGCCCCTAGATTTCGTACTTTATGCGTAAGTCCTATATTAAATACTTTTGGCAGTGAGTCAAAATAGGCACGCTACAATTCTTAAACGAAACTACGGCATGAAAATCAAATCGCTTCGCGGAGTCATTAGTCCAGGAGAAATCACGTTCCTTGTCGGCGTGGCTTGAATTAGCCCGTAATCATTAGTTTTTTTCGCCCAGGAGGGGCGAGGTATGTACGAAAAACTCTTGTATCTTTGACTAATGACTAATGACTATTTCATAAATCAGATTAAATACGCCACCATCTCCTTTGGGCGTAACTGATAATCGCGATCGCGATCGCCCCTAGTAATAGTAGCCAAATTATTCCACCTGGAATAAAAGTGAGAATACCAAAGCCTCTCAGTACCCAGATGGCGACACTAATGCCAAGAAGGATACCAAAAATCTGGATTAATCTACGATTTAAAGAAGATTGACTCACCTACTTTTCCTCTCAACTCAACAGACATTACACTTGATATTGACAAGAAGATATGAAATTATGATGAAGTTGCAGTTTCATCAGAAATAACACCTAAAAATTGAGATATGCTAATCACTATAAGTCTACTTTTGCGAACTTACTTTGGATAGCGGCTACTTTTAAATGTTGGGATAAGGTGCTTGATATTAGGTCGTGTTTGTGCCATTCTAGCTATTAACAACATAGTTTTTCATCTAGAAGTATTCTTTTGATAAACTTCACTTAAGTACTAATTGTGTTAATTGTGATAAAAAATACATTTTTTACAGTAAAGTGAGTGAAATAATTACTAAAAAATCATTGTTTCAGGAAAAGATAGGTATTAGACTAAAACTAAAATTTAATGGGTTGGATATAAATCAAGTTTTATGACTTGTAATTTCAACTGCATTTAGGTGGATGAGTTGAGGAGTAGGTGAAATCATTATGTCTGCATCTTATATATCAGACTCAATTATTGCAGGTTCAGATATGGCTTGGAGTCAAGACAAGCAAAGATTACTGGTACAGGGTGAAATTTTGGTAGAAACGCGATCGCACAAGACGTGGGGTGGCGCTGTAACAGCCTGGATGTATTTGCCGATGGTGCGATCGCAAGTCTGGCAGCAATTAACTGATTATCCCCGGTGGGTGCAATATTTTCCTGATATCACTAAAAGCGAAGTGATATACAGAGATGAAGTGAAACATCTGTATCAAGCAGCACAAAAAGCCTTTTTCTTTTTCACCGCTCAAGTTGAAATTTACCTCAACGTCATGGAAGTGTTGGGGCAGCAAATTCAATTTCGCATGGAAAAAGGAACTTTTGAGGACTTTCATGCCAATTTAGAACTCAAGGATTGCGGTAACGGCACAATGCTTGCTTATACTGTGCAAGCTACACCTCTTATTCCAATTCCATCAATTTTCATTCAACAAGCAATGAACTTTGAGTTGCCTGCAAATATGCGTAAAATGCGACAAGTGCTTTGTAAGAGTCAATAAGACTGCTATTAAATTTGTGACAAGTTTCACAAAAAACGCAAAGACGCATTTGTTCAACTTTGCGTCTTTGCGTGAGATAATCCTGAATTGACCTTGAACGAAAGTTCAAGTTTCTCTCCAACTCAAAGAGGGACACTTTTGCGTAGTAAAACCTTTTAGAAATTTCTTTATTACAGTTATTTTCAGGTAAATAGACCAAGCAGTAGGGGCACAGCAATGCTCATTGGTGTCAACTTAAGAAAAAATCTGCTTTGAGAGGACGTTTTGCCCTCATCCCCTAACCCCTTCTCCCAACTT
>NZ_JBALGC010000013.1:0-10179 GCF_036916575.1 Nostoc sp. | reverse complement strand
CCATCCGGGCTGAACACCACGCTATAGACCGCACTGCTATGTCCACTCAGGGTTTGCAGAGGTTTGCCAGTGGCTGCATCCCAGAGTTTGATGGTCTTGTCACCACTTGCAGAAGCCAGCCTTTGCCCATCCGGGCTGAACACCACGCTATAGACCGCACTGCTATGTCCACTCAGGGTTTGCAGAGGTTTGCCAGTGGCTGCATCCCAGAGTTTGATGGTGTTGTCATAACTTGCAGAAGCCAGCCTTTGCCCATCCGGGCTGAACACCACGCTATAGACCCTATCGCTATGTCCACTCAGGGTTTGCAGAGGTTTGCCTGTGGCTGCATCCCAGAGTTTGATGGTCTTGTCACCACTTGCAGAAGCCAGCCTTTGCCCATCCGGGCTGAACACCACGCTTCTAACCCCATTGCCATCACCTATTAATGTATTCAGTTCTTGGAATTTGTTTTCTGGTTGTAAGTACACAGCTTTCCGCAATGCTCCCACAACCCGCGTCTGGGTGTCTACCGCTACCTTACCTGCATTTTTCAGTTTTCCGCCTGCTTTTAAGGCTTCTATCAATGCATCCTTGATTTCCCCAGAGGCAGAAAACGTGGCTGAAGAGTTAGCAAGGGCGTTGATTTCACTGATTGCAGCTTGTTTTGTTTCCTTTTCTGCCCTTTGTGCTGCATCCCAGGCTGTAACTGTTAGTCCAGCTAAGACTACTCCGGCTGCAACTGAACCAAAAAGGGCGCGTTTTAAAAAGCTATTGAGTTTTGCTTCACTCAGCTTTCTTTGCTTTCTTTCGTTTTCTAGTTGCGCCATTACCTGCTTTAACTTCGGTTCCTGTTGCTGGCGGATAAAGGCAGCGATGTAGTCATGCACCAGTTGATAACGGTCAGCCGGGTTTTCTGGTAGCAAAACCACTAAGCCGGATTGGACAAAAATCTCTAAAATCAAATCTAATTTGCTGATGTCAAAAGCTTTATCCCCCCTAGTTTCTAATCCCCCCGCCTGCGGCGACCCCCTTAAAAAGGGGGTAGAAGAAATTAAGCCCCCCTTTTTAAGGGGGGTTGGGGGGATCTCCGAGAAATACGCGAACAAATCGCGTTCCAACTCAGCGCGAGTCTTCAGAGGGCGAGTTCCTTTTTCATCCGTCAGCAAATAAAGTAATATATCTGCTGCTTGGTGATTTTCTTCACCACAATCATTAACAACTTCATCCAAATAACGCTTAACCAGTTCTTCTTTAGTGCCACGCTGCTGATATTCTACCAGAGTTGTAATATTCTCCGTTTGCAGTTGCGCCCCCACAACCTGCAACTCAATGGGACGAACTTCGCCCAATTCCCCGGCTAAATCTTGTACCAGTTGTTCAACTAAAGCAGGTTCTAAGTGAAAACTAGTATTTTCAGTTAAACGCTGAATAATTAACTTCGCATCATCAGGTGAGAAGTTCCCCAACTTGTAAAGCACATTATTACTGAGAATGTCATTGCCAATAATCTTCAGGCTGGACAAATCATTGCACTCTAACAAGTAATGGATATAATCTACCCGCAGCGATAAGATAACTTTCACCGATAGAACATTCAGACACTCTCCCAGAAACTCAAAGAATTGCTTCCTTTGTGCAGGTTCGGTGTAGACAAAGAAAAATTCCTCAAATTGATCAAAAATTAGCACTGTGCGAAGGTTGCGCTGTTCGTTTTCTTTGAGTCTGGATATTAAATATTGCGAATTTCCGAGTTCTGAGGGTGAATGTTGACCTTCTGAGGCTGAACGTTGACCTTCTGAGGCTGAACGTTGACCTTCTAACTCTCTCTCATCTCCTTTATCCCTCTCATCTCCGTCATCTCTCCCCAAAAGCCTCCCCAACTCTTCCACCCAGTTGGTGTAAACGCGCATTACCATCGGCAAATAATCTTGAATCCCAATCGCTTTATCCTTTAAAGCTGGTATCAGTCCCGCATTCACCAGAGAACTTTTGCCGACACCCGATTGCCCATGAATGACTATCAGCTTATAATCAGGGCGACCCATGCGTTCAATCAAACGTTCTACATCCAATAGGCGACCAGATGCAGCAATTTCTGGGGCTATATTTCCTTGGGGAGAGTTTGAGCGCAATGTCTCTACAAATGCCTGTTTTGTAGCTTCTAACCTCCCCGCACCAATAAACGCCCGCAAGCCAAATTGCTGTTCAATGGAACGCCGCTGCTGTTTGATTTTATATGCTTTGAGATATTCTTTCTGCTCAAAATAAAGCAGCTGCAAAAAACGGAGAATATCCAAGTAAAGCCTGACATCTTCTAGGGGATTACCCACATCCCTAGCAGTTTCTAAGCAAAGAGTTGCCTCTTGAATTTGACCTAAATGGTATTGAGAACGACCTAAAATAAACTGATATAAGCTCAAATCTTTTGATTTTAAAACTCTTTCGGGAATTTCAGATAAAACCCCTGAAATATTCGCTGATTCCAAATTGGGAATCGCAACAAAAACTTCCAAAGCTTGCTGAACAAGCTGATTTGCTTTCACCCAGTCTTTTTGAGCCAAAGCCACCTCAGCTAAAAAGCCGTAATCTTTGGCTAATTCCCTTGGCTGATTGTTAGTTTGATGTACTACTAAACCTTGTTCAGAAAGACTCTGCAACGTTTCCCACTTTTGCAAGTCTCGCAAGATATCACCGAATTTAATTACTGTATTAGCAATTAAATCTGGATTGTGAAACAGATTAATAAAATTTATATACTCTTGAATATAATGCCAAGCCGCTTGCCAATCTGGATGATTGATATCTGGATTTTTAAAAGCTTTGAGATAATAACAAACGCCAATCTCACCGAGGATTCTTGCCTGATGTTCTAAATTATTACTTTCCTGCCAGAGCTTATAAGCTTTGTGATAATGCTCTATCGCCAAATCTTTGTGATTATTTATCTGTTTAATAAAACCTAATAAAGATTCTAAATTAGCTTGAAGTTCTAAATTATATACATCTGGTTTGCTAAGTAAATATCTTTGCGCCGCTTCTAACTCATTTTCCAGTTTTAGATATACAGTTACGCTAAAGTTTAAGTTATTACTAAACCATTGATTAGCCGTTTCGATGATAAAATCTACTAATTCTTGTGTTGATATGGCAAAATTTCTCGTAGTTGCCCAACTTTCTAAATCTGGCGCAAACTGTATTAGTTGCTTGTAGATTTCATCGTCAATCCATATCACTAAGGGAAAAGCAAAATTCTTACGAAACTCTTCCCGCACCTGATTTGCAGAAGTTAACATCACAGACAAATTCTGTACTGATTCCAAACCGACAACCATTACACAGCCTGCTATTTCTTCGCCGAATTCTGACTGAATCGCAGTATAAAGAGTCTTGTTCGATTGCTGCACCGCCAAGACACGAATTTCGACTTGACAAATTTCATACAATTTCTGGATGAGGCGATCGCGCTCTCTAGCATAATTACACCGGGCCAAAATCAGCTTAAACCGCCCTACAGAGGACTCAATCGCCCAAGCTAATTGTTGCAGTGAGCGAGCGTTGTTTACATGGTCATCTTCTGATGGTTGCGAGTCGGTCATAAGTCATAAGCTGACGTAAATCTAGAGTGTAGGAGGCAGAGAAAGGATTAAAGACTACAAATTAAACTTCCTGGCGTTTTAACTCCTGTATCAATACTTGAGTGCGTTTGCTAGCTTCTCTTGCTTGCTGTCTAAAATACTTGGCTTGTTGACGGTCACTTAAACACACTTCAGATGCTTTTCTACTAAATTCAACAGCTTCTTTACTGAGTTCTTTAATACGAGTCTTTAACTCTGGGATTGTTTTCATATTTCCTCCTGTTCTGAAATTACAATCTCTAAATTTTCTATCTCTTCATAAAGTCTATCTGCTCTACTAGCTAGTAAGCTAGCGTCCTCAAAATCGTTGTTTTCTACGGCTTTATCCGAAGCTGAATACAATTCTTCTGTGATTTCGTGCAGTTGTGCATAAGCTTTTAACAAAACATTTCTGGTTTCTGGTTTCATAATCTAATTATTCATCGATTCCTTGCCTCCTCACTGCAACTCTGTTGCTTCAGCCAAAACCGGATTAACATCAAACCAAGACTTGCCACCATCCCGATATTCAAACACAAACCGACTGCGGATCAATTTTTGATATCCGTGGTCATCACTCACCTTTTTCCTTTCCTTGACATGACGTAACAATTGCCACTCATCATCAGAAATCGGTAACATGATTTCATTCCGCCGAGAACGAATCACTTGCTCTAAGGTTGCACGAGTTAGGGGAAGACTCATTTCTTCCATAATCCAGGTATTCAGCAGCCTCAGCACGTCGCGCACATGACCACCGCTGATTTTACATAACCGCTCTAGACTAGCAGCATTATCAAAAATCTCCGTAACTTTATTTAAACGCTCCTCTGGTGTCAAATCAGGAAAAGCTCTAGCTAGTACCATCTGCTGCATGAGTGCCATTCCCTCTACATGAACACTGCCATCAGTTTTTTGTACAGGTACCATTGGTAACACCTTGGGATCTTCTGGGAAACGCTGAGTCAACATTCCGTAATCATTGGAAAACTTCAAAGCCAAGGGCATGGTGTAGAGGAGATGACAATTAAGCCTTGTCAAAAACTCACCCTGATCGACAAATAAATATTCCTGCTGCGGACGACCCCAAGCTTTGACACGATTATCTATGCGGTCAAGATTATCAACAATTACCACCAGACCATTTTTACCCTGCTGTTTGAGTTTAGCCACGGCAGGTTCCAATAATTCTTGATTAATCGCTTCCAGCAGCTTAGTTTTTTGCGGTGCCAAATACTGATTGAGTTTTTCTCGCAGCGTTGGGTCATTTTTCATCTTGGTAGTGATTTCACCAATGCCCACAGACAGAGAAAGCTTATCTTTTTCAGAGGTGACACCAAAATCGCCGACATTGGGAACCTTAACTTTTACCCCCGTCACCTCGGAGTTTAAGACCTTCCAAGCACCTTGGAGCAACTCATTAAACTTGTTGGGTGACTCCAGTGTAATTTTATCCAAACTTTGACTCACCCGACGAGCGATCGCCAGCAACACATCAGCAATATCGACATTGGTCATTTCCAAGTCATCACTGGACTCAAAATAGACCACATGAAAACCTAACTTTTCCAGTTCTGCCTGTAACCGTAATAGTTCTGTCGATTTCCCACAACCAATATGTCCAGTAAATAAAGTGCAAGTGGGTTCATTGGGCTTAAAGAAAGTAATTTTCTGCTTCAGCTTGCCAAGAATATCACCACCTCGGACTGAGGAAAAATCGATGTAATACTTGCCATCAGAGCTATTGTTGACAAACAGAGTTCTGCTGGGATCGCTAGCCTGATAAAATTCCCGTAAATCTATGGGCATAATCCTGGTAGTGCAATTATCTCGTATTGTCTTAGATATCCTTGTTCAAAAGGATAAAGTTATTTACATCATTGCATTTAAATATTTCGGAGAATTTTCGCTTTTGCTGCCTCAAAGGTGATATTACCTCTCTTCTCTCTTCCTCTGTGTTCTCAGCGCCTCTGCGGTAGCCTGCGGCAAGCCGCTACGCGTCTACGTTAAGGAAGATTGAAACCACAGAGGCACAGAGAAGCCAGTGCGTTGCGGGGGTTCACCCCGTTGTAGCAACTGGCGCGGCATAGAGAAATAAAGATGTAAGTAATATTAAGTGATCTGCAAAAACCTATACTTTTTTTGATACTATTTAAGACCGGACTCTTTAAATATTGATTGACGTATGAGCAAAGGTACCCTGTTTGATAAAGTTTGGGACTTACACACCGTTGGTACACTTCCCTCAGGGCTAACGCAACTATTTATCGGGCTTCATCTAATTCATGAAGTCACCAGTCCCCAGGCTTTTGCTATGTTACGCGAGAGAAGTCTGAAAGTACTGTTTCCAAAGCGTACCGTCGCCACAGTCGATCATATTGTGCCGACAGAAAATCAGGCGCGTCCCTTTGCCGATAGCTTGGCAGAGGAAATGATTCAGGCGCTGGAAAATAACTGTCAAGAAAATAACATAACTTTTTACAATATTGGTTCTGGCAGTCAGGGTATAGTTCATGTCATCGCTCCAGAACTAGGAATCACCCAGCCAGGAATGACGATCGCTTGTGGAGATAGTCACACTTCCAGTCATGGGGCATTTGGTGCGATCGCATTTGGTATCGGTACTAGCCAAGTCCGGGATGTTCTCGCTTCCCAAACTCTCGCCCTCTCAAAACTGAAAGTCCGCAAAATTGAAGTTAACGGCACTCTCAACCCTGGAGTTTTCGCCAAAGATGTCATCCTGCATATCATCCGCACCCTTGGTGTTAAAGGTGGCGTGGGCTATGGCTACGAATTTGCAGGTACGACATTTGAGCAAATGAACATGGAAGAGAGGATGACAGTTTGCAATATGGCGATCGAAGGCGGTGCTAGATGCGGCTACGTCAATCCCGATCAAGTCACCTACGATTACCTCAAAGGCAGAGATTTTGCTCCCAAAGATGCGGATTGGGATAAAGCAGTGGCTTGGTGGAAATCCATAAAGAGTGATACTGATGCCCAGTACGACGATGTAGTAGTATTCGACGCTGCTGAAATTCCTCCTACTGTTACCTGGGGAATTACTCCCGGTCAAGGTATCGGTGTCAACCAGTCAGTGCCTCAACCGGAAGAACTGCTTGAAGAAGACCGATTCATTGCCGAAGAAGCTTACCGCTACATGGATTTATATCCTGGTCAACCCATCAAGGGAACCAAAATAGATGTCTGCTTTATTGGTAGTTGCACTAACGGCAGGATTAGTGATTTACGGGAAGCTGCGAAAATCGCCAAGGGTCGCCACGTTGCAGAGGGAATCAAAGCCTTCGTTGTCCCTGGTTCTGAAAGGGTGAAGGAAGAGGCGGAAGCTGAAGGACTGGATAAAATCTTTGAGGAAGCCGGATTTGAGTGGCGTGAACCGGGATGTTCCATGTGCCTAGCCATGAACCCCGATAAGCTACAAGGCAGACAAATCAGCGCCTCCTCTTCTAACCGCAACTTTAAAGGAAGACAGGGTTCATCTTCCGGTCGGACATTGTTAATGAGTCCGGCGATGGTCGCCACAGCTGCAATTAAAGGCGAAGTCTCTGATGTGCGCGAGTTGTTGTAACCCCACTTCGTGGCACAGAGAAATCTCTTAAACTTTTCTTTCTTTGTGTCCTTAGCGTTCTTTGCGGTATCCTGCGGGAAGCCACTTCGTGTCTACGTTTTCTATATAAAATTTATGGTGAGTGAAGTTAAAACAGTTTCAGGGCGCGGTATACCGTTAGTGGGCAATGATATAGATACCGATCGCATTATTCCCGCGCGATATTTGAAAGCCGTTACCTTTGATGGATTAGGCGAAGGCGCATTTATTGATGACCGGACAGCACTCAAAGGTGAACATCCCTTTGACCAACCGCAGTATCAAGGCGCGAAGATTTTAATAGTCAATAGAAATTTTGGCTGTGGTTCATCACGAGAACATGCACCCCAAGCGATCGCAAAATGGGGAATCCAAGCTTTAATCGGTGAAAGTTTTGCAGAAATCTTTTTTGGTAACTGTGTAGCAATGGGGATACCATGTGTGACAGCCGATGCTGTTACTGTTAAACAACTGCAAGATTTAGTCGCTGCTAATCCTCAAGCCGCCGTAACAGTGAATTTGGAAACCTTGCAAGTGCGAATTGGTGATTATATTGTTTCAGTTGCGATCGAAGAAGGTACCAGAAGCACATTTATTTCTGGGACTTGGGACGCTTGCGGTCAGTTGGTGGCGAATGCTGACCAAGTTCGGGCAACAGCTGCAAAATTACCCTACGTCGGTTGGGGCAATTTAGCCGCGAGTTAGCATTCTCTCATTCCCTGGCTCTGCCGGGGAATGTTAATTTATAGCTTTTATTTGCATTATTCAGCTAGAGCTAACAATAGCCTGATCTATTTCAGATTTGGCATAGTAGATATATAGCTGAGTAATTCTAAACTATGCCATTAATAAACCCTCCTCTCACTAAAGAAGATTTTATTAACTCTCGCTGGCAGGACGTGATTAATAGCAGCGAGAGAAAAGAGTGTAGTGCTTACAACAAAGTCTTCTGGAACAAGGCACAAGAAGCCAAAGAGGCAGGAAATGTCAGAGAACAGTCTGTCTTTGAGATTCTGGCGTTCGTGACTGGTGCTGCAATTATTAAGCCAGAATCAACAGAGGAGTTTTTTGCTAATGTTTTCCAAAATCTTACTGATGAACATTTAAATTTTCTTACTGAAATTGCTCCTGAAATATCATATCCAGAACTTCAAGCACGAATTGCGGACATTCTCTGGATCAAAAAGCGCAATTATCAAATGGCACAGTTAGCTGTTACAGCCTACTTACAATCTGCCACAGAATTAGAAGATCCTGAAAAGTGGAGTTGGTGTTTCGAGAGGATTGAACGGGCACTTCGGCTAGCACGCAAAATTAATTATCAAGCTGAAGTAGTTGTCGCACACATAGAGGCAGTTCTTAATCGCTACAACGGAGAAGATCCACTGTGGCTGTCAGTAAAGCTTATGGAGCTTTTACAAGAATACAAACTCGGTAATCCAACTAAATATGCTGCTCTGGCTGAGAAAGCCGCAACCCTAGCAGAATCATGCAATGATTGGCGTAGGGCTAGAAACTATTGGGAAATTAAAGCAAAATGGCATCGTTTTGAAAAAGATGAAGATAGTGAACGTACAGCACAAATGCGGGCGGCTGAAACTTATGTAAAAGAAGCTGAAGATAGCCTTAAGGGTACAGATCCAAGCTACCTGCGCGCATTAAATTTTATGGAGAAAGCTTTTGAAGCTTTTATGAATGTCCGAGGTAATAACCAAGAAACTATTGCTGCAAAGGAAAAAGCTGACGAGGTTCGCAAGCTTCTTAGCCAATATCAAGAGCAATCCTTAAATGAGTTAGTTCCAATTTCTCATGAGACAGATATTAGTGTTCAAGTGAATATAGCTAGATCACATGTTAAAGGTAAAGAATTTGATAATGCACTTTTTTATCTAGCATTTCTAGGAACACCACATAAAGTCTCTCACCTTCGACAAGAAGTCTTGAAAATAGCTGTTGAAAATCCACTGTCTCATTTATTTCCATCTGCAATGATTAATCAGATGGGTAAAGTTGTAGCTCGTCAATCCAAGTCAGTTTTATCCAATAATCCAGATGAAGTAGAAGCGGCAATTCTTTTTGAGATGTACAAAAATGGAGTTCATTATCAAGTATTTCATGCTCAAGCTTACATTGAACCAGCTAGATATCAAATAAATTTGGAACATAGTGTACAAGAAAAAGACTTATTTGCAATAGTTTCAAACAACCCCTTTGTACCATCGGGGAGAGAACATCAGTTTGCAAAAGGGCTTTACGCCGGATTAACTGGAGATTTCATCACTTCCACTCATACTCTTATTCCTCAGATTGAAAATTCTGTTCGTTATTTACTCAGAAAGCACGGTGCGTTACCCTCAAAAATTGATCTCGATAAGGGAATTGAAGATGAACGCGATTTGAATACTACTCTTTTTCCCCTCAACTATCCACAAATAAACTCAATTTTTGATAAAGACACACTTTTTGATCTTCAAGGTTTATTAATTGAACGTTCCGGTTCAAATTTAAGAAACCGCATGGCTCACGGTTTAATTAATGATAGTGAGTTCCACAGCCCTATCATGTCTTACTTATGGTGGGTTACATTACGGCTTTGTTGTTTGCCAATCTTGCAACAGCAACAGCAGGTTAAAGAGTCCACCAATCCTTGGGTTAAGTTTGATGGTATTTTCAAAGATGACCCACTTTTTGATGATTTTGTAGAAGAGATGGCTGCAAATCGACGTGAATTAGATGCAGAAGTCGCTGCTTATGAAGCTTCCTTAGAGGAGAATCAGTCAGCTTGAGCCAATATATCCTCGATACTGATCATTTACTCTTTCTCAACATGGTAATTCTAAAATTCTACAACGTGCTCAAGCTGTCGGAAGTTCTAACATATTTATAGCAATCGCCAGATTGGTTAGGACACTAAGCTCAGGACGTGTTCCATCGCCATCCGCAAGGTAGGGAAGTACTCCAGTTGCTTGCGGATAC
>NZ_JBALGC010000012.1:0-14150 GCF_036916575.1 Nostoc sp. | reverse complement strand
GCACCGAATTTTAATTACTGTACCGTATATGCTGCGCTGTTTCTTGAATCCTTTACCAGTAAGCATTTCAAGACTTAACGGGAAAAGTCAGATTTGATATCTATGCCTGAGCTAACCGCTTAAGCATGAGTCTGATAAAACATAGATTGAGCGATGATTGTCGCATGAGGCAATGTTCGCTCAAAGTTCTTGACCAAACTCTTACATCGTTCCATCCAAGCATTTGAACGTTCTCTTCCCCCAACGAGTTGCAACCGGGACAAACCCCGTTTTACCAAGGGCATCTTTTTCTGCTTTCGTGGGTTTGGGTGCCAGTTGGAATCTGAGCTTGGTCATAATCTGAGGATAAAGTGTTTGCAGGGCGGCTGTGATCTTCTCTGGATGGTAGCCGTCGCCCGTGCAGAATCGTAATCTTTGGAATATTCATAGGCTTGGCACGAAAGTAATCCAAGTTCTGGCTCAATAGTTCAATCAAGCCAAGGTCATCACTCACACTGGCTCTAGTGCAGTGGGTGAAGAATGGTAGACCGAGAGTATCTACTGCCAAGTGCCGTTTGATGCCATTGGTACACTTGTAATGACAGAACCCTTTGGACTCCACGCCCGCATTGCAGGTATTCTTGACTGCAACCGAAGTCGATGATCAGTAGGGTTGTCCATTTTGGTTTTTTTTTGCGTCTGCGCGCACTTCCCATGCAACGTCGTCATCATCTGCTCTATTACTCCCGCTTCTCGCCACTGTAAGGAGATGCCAAAACACCGTTGAGTAGGGCGGTAAATATGCAGGGTAAATCACACCAGTTACACCCATTCTTGAGTTGATAGAAGATACCATCTAAGATTTGTCGCTTTGTCCACTTTGGTGGTCTGGTTTGCTTTTTCTGCGGCAATAGTGGTTCAATGATTGCCCACTCTTTGTCGGTTAAGCTGCTGGAGTACGGCATTTATTTCTCATTTTACCCGTTCTTCCAAGATCCCAAATGGGTTCTATAGATTGATAAATGCTACCCTTATAAATAAGTCACTATATTTTCTCATAACAGATATCAACAAACCAATTACCTAAATTGGAAAAAACTTCATGGGTAGAATTGGTTAATCGCTCAATCTGTTTCTCAATTTGAGACATAGCTTTTTTGGTAAGCTTTACCCCCGTTTCATAAGTTTCATGTACCAGTTTAACTACCGGATGTTTTCCTTTCCATGTCATCGTGGCAGCAAAATTTAGAGCTGTTTCTATTTCATCTAAAATACTGCCATTCCAATGATTTTCTAATACTGCCCAAGTCCGTTCAATGGGATTATATTTACTGTGGTATGGAGGATAGTAGGCTAAATGTATATTTACTTGGTGTTGACAGGCAAACTCTACTATACGTTTCATAAATTGGGTACGCCGTGAACTGTTCTGCGGCCCATTATCTTGATTGAGAAGTAGTGTTTTAACTTGAGAAAAACGATGCTTTTCACTCATCCAAAAATCTTCTAAAACATCAACGATAAAATCACTTTTAACTTTCGATTTTGTGAAGTCCAAAAATACCTCATCAAGCTCTGGAAGGAATATCCCATAAGGAGTTACAGTTGTTTTTGGATTATAATCATGGTCATCAGCTTTCGCCCCATCGCGGCTTTTACCTCCTCGGTCAAATGAGCCGATATTAACGCGGGCTTTTCCGTCCATACTTAGACGTAAAACACTCTTATCTTCATCTGCATCTTGATTTATTATGTCTAATTGCTCAAAGATTGCATCAGTTTGTGGGATTTTTTTTGGGGTTGAACTTTCTTTACCCTTCTGAGCTTGTAACCTAAATTATTTAATTTGACTCGAATTGAATAGGAATGTATGTAACTTTTCATCGCTGTAACCATACTTTTCGATTAATTGCTTTCTGACTTCGGCTGCACTGAGTCTAGTATATAGTCTTTGACTTTTAAAGCTCGGATCAGTTTGACTATAGAAGTCAACTAAATCTTTTATATCTTCTAAAAGATTTGGCAGGTGTGATTCTGCTTTATAACGCCCTTTGCCACTCATGTTATCAACACAAGTAATACCGCTTTTTAATTCTCTTGAACATTCCGAATCGTGTCTCGATTCCATCCTAATTCTGATTGTGCAAGCCTTTGCCCTCCTAAACCTAAGCCCTGAACTGTCTGTGCCATAAATTTGCGCTTTGCTGCACCTTTTAATTGAGACGCAGTTTGAATTAACAACTTTTTGAGAGAATCAGTTAATACTATAGCCACCAGTTACCACACTCAAAAACTCAATCATTATTCAAATTACTACAAAAGGGGATGAAGGGGCTGCCGACGGCAGCCCCTTCATCCCCTTTAAAATAATTATCATTATTGTTAAGGGAATAGTTTATTTTCTGGAAGTCCCTATGATTCCTATATATGGATAAAAAACAGCCAGTACAGCTTAGAAATGCTTCAATAGCAAGCAAGTGATGAAAGATTATTCATGTAGACATAGACGCTTTTTAGGCATCGGCAGAGCAACGGGATAATCCTGGCTACTAAAACTTTACCTTTGGTTTGCTTCAATTGCTTGATTTCAACGCAGTCCTATTTGTCAAAATTTTATCACCAAAAATGTTGGTATTTGTTACCAAGAGTTGGTATTGTTTTAGAAACATGAATGCTAAAAGACAAAGGATGATTGATTCTGCGATCGCCCATATCCTTGGCATATTTTGTGGTGTGGTGACTTGAGAGCAAATAGCGAATTGTGAGGGGTAATAGTGGCTTTGAAAAAACTATCTATCTTGTTTTGGCAGTGTCTTTTATTAACTGCCTCAATGGTAACGTCTATTCTTCCTGTTCTGGGTAAGGAAACGGCAAATGTAACTGACAAACAACCATTACTCCCACAGACAGCAGTTAATCAAGTTGAACTTAGTCACGAGATTTTAAACCTGAGTGATATGCAGTCTGCTTTCACCAGTGCCGCATATTTACTGAAGACACCCAGCAATCAGAACTATGTCCCAGAACTTAGCCAAGCAGTAACTCCTGTAGTGTTGGTGACAGATGTGAAAGTAAATACTACAAATAAAGGAATAGAGGTAATTTTAGTTACGCCTAATTCTGTTAAATTGTCTATCTCTCTTAAAACTGAAGGTAATTCTTACGTTGCAGATATCAAGAATGCTAGGTTGCAATTGGCGAGTGGTGAAAGTTTCCGCTCCCGAAAACCAGCAATCGGTATTGCATCGGTAATACTTGCACCTGTGGATGGCAATACGCTGCGGTTAACAGTGACTGGAGAAACAGCAGTACCAGTAGTGAAATTGTTTGATAGTCAGACTGAGGGTTTGGTGTTTAGCGTAACTCCTACTGCAATTACTGGGCAGCAGCCAACGCCGCCACAGAAAATACCACCAACTGAGTCACAGCAACCATCAATTGAACTAGAAGTAACTGCTCCTCCAGAAACAGGCTATAACGTTCCCGACGCGAGTATTGGCACAAGAACGAATACACCAACACGGGACGTTCCACAGGTAATTAATGTCATCCCCCAACAGGTGATCAAGGACCAGCATAACCAATACATTGGAGATGCGCTAAAGAATGCTGGCGTATCACAAGGCGGGTTTCCTTCAAGCTTGCAAGATAGATTCCTGATTCGGGGCTTTGATTCTTCTAATAATATCTTAACCGACGGTCTCAGGAATTACTTTGGTGGATCTGAACAAGCCATTAATATTAGCAATGTGGAGCAAATCCAGGTTCTTAGAGGTCCAGCCTCTGTGCTTTATGGACAAGCGGGACTGGGCGGCATAATCAATGTAATCACAAAGCAGCCCCTAAAAGAACCTTACTATGCTGCTTCTTTTTCTGTTGGCAGTTTCAACTCAATACAACCTTCGTTTGATATCGGTGGTCCAGTGACCTCAGATAAAACGGTCTTGTATCGTTTTAACGGTTCCTACCTGTCTTCTGATAGCTTTGTAGATTTTTACCATCAGCAGCGCTATCAGATCGCCGGCGCACTCTCGTGGGATATTAACAAGAATACAAAGTTGACATTGAATTCCAGCTATGAGGATTTCAATCGAAACTTAGATTGGCGCGGGCTGCCTGCTGTAGGAACTGTGCTGCCCAACCCTAATGGCAAACTCCCTCCAAGTCGATTTTTGGGAGAACCAGGGATAGAAGATCCTCAAGATACTGCATATACTCGTCTTTCCTACAAACTGGAGCATCGCTTCAGTGACAACTGGTCAGTGGAGAATGCCTTTCAGGCAATCCTTACTAGAACAACTGACAATCCTGATTTGTTACCAACCAGGCTAGAACCAGATAACCGCACCCTTGAGCGATTTACATTAGCTTTCCGTGGACCTTTTATTCAGAACTCATACGATCTTTATACTCAAGTCACGGGGCGCTTTAAAACCGGAAGCCTTGAACATCAACTCATTATGGGGTCGGAATATGCTTGGATTAATATTCAGGATGCTTATAGTCTTCCCTCTACTCCCGCAATTGATATTTTCAATCCTGTTTATGGGAAGCCACTCGGCAGTTCCATTGGCAACTTTCAGGGTGGAAATAGACTTGATGACCTGGGTGTGTATGCTCAAGATGCGATCGAGCTATTCTCTAATCTCAAACTGGTTTTGGGCGCTCGCTATGACTGGGCAGGGAATACGAGTTTTAGCCAAATTCCCACTTCTACCTCAACTTCGTTTTTAAGCCAAGCGTTTAGCCCCCGTGCAGGCTTAGTCTATCAGCCTATCAAACCAATATCGCTCTATGCAAGCTATAGCCGTTCCTTCGTTCCCCAAACTGGTCTAAGTGCTAATAATAATCCATTTCAACCGCAGCGGGGGACGCAATACGAAGTGGGTGTCAAGGCTGATTTGCTTGATGATAAACTCTCAGCCAACTTCGCTCTGTACGATCTTACCCTCACCAACAACCTCACTACTGACCCAAACAACACGAGGTTTTCTATTCCCACTGGAGAGGAAAGGAGTCGGGGTGTAGAGTTGTTTGTCACGGGTGAAATCTTACCAGGCTTGAATGTGATTGCATCCTATGCTTATACTGATCCCCGCGTCACCAAGGATAATTCCACCCCCGTAGGCAACCTCATCAACCTCGCGCCGCAAAATCAAGCTAGCCTCTGGACGACTTACATCATTCCCAAAGGTAACCTCAAAGGGTTAGGCGCTGGGTTGGGTTTGTTTTATGTAGGCGATCGCCAAGGGGATTTAGCTAATTCTTTTAAGTTGCCCAGTTATGTACGCACCGATGCAGCCCTTTTCTATCGTCGCGAACAACTCGATGCAGCGCTCAACTTCCAAAATCTGTTTGACATCACCTATTTTGACACAGCTTTGAGCAGAAATACAGTGTTTTATGGCAACCCATTTACCGTAACCTTTACGCTGGGGTGGCACTTTTGAGAACTATGGTGTTTACGTGGAGCAGCCGCCAGATGCGGCTATATTTTATTGCTTTATTCTGCTGTCTATTGCTATACGCTTGCAGTTACCAGACACACCTACACAGTAATAGTTATTCCTTGACTTTTTCACAACCCAAAGTAGATGTCCGCGTGGTCAAACACTTTATGGGTGAAACGATAGTTCCTGCCCATCCACAACGGGTAGTGGTTTTGCTTGGCTCTTTATTAGAACCTGCTTTTGCCTTGGGAGTCAAGCCGATTGCTGCCCCAAAGGATGCTGTCTCTGACTTGCAGCGATTGGTGGGCAAGCTTAGAGGCATTGAGTTGGTGGACTGGCCATCTCCCAATTTGGAGAAGCTTTTACAACTCAAGCCAGACTTAATTCTAGGCTTTAGCTCCCATGAGGATATTTACCCATTGTTGTCCCACATTGCACCTACAGTTTTGGCTACTTTCAACCCAGTTGCACCGTGGAAGGAGTTCTTAGCTTTTACTGCCCGTGCCTTAGGCAAGACTAAAGAGGAGCAACAGTTAATGGCTGACTACTATGCACGTTTAGCACACTTGAGAGCATCTATGGGTCAGCATCTGTTAAGCACGGTTGTATTATCGGTAGCCGAATTGCGCTCAACGGAGCTTATACTTGCAGAAAAGGCTAGTTTTGCGGGAACTATCCTCCTCGATGCTGGTATAAAAATTCCACCAAATCAATTGCTCGATCCCCAGACAAGCATCCGTTTGGGAGGACGCGCTATTGTTTATCCTTTATCAAATGAACTGCTGTGTGAGATTGATGGGAATATCCTATTTCTCGTCACTGAAGATTCGGTAGGCGATCAAGATTTAAACCCAGCAATCAAGCAATTCCAGCCATTTCCCTTGTGGTCTAAGTTAAAAGTTGTCCAGCTTCACCGGGTTCATCAGGTGGGTTTTTATTGGAAAGGATCTGGTTCAATATCAGCTAATCGAGCGATCAACGACCTCTTTAAGTACCTACTGAACTCGCAATTTTAAAGATAAGGATAAAATAGCAGCGTAGCTGAATTACAGGGGTTGAAGATTAGGCGTGGTTATTGCAGTCTACTCAACTGAAAATTTCTGTAACTGCAATCGCTATTTTGCTTGAAAGCGATCGCACGAGCACATACCCCCTACTTCGTTGTATCGGCTTACCAGTTTTAAGACAATACATTTGGAACACTCAACTTTTTATAAGTAAAGTGAAAGCTGTAGTTAATACAACTTAAGCTGTAGTTACAAATGCTAATGATGTTATAAGTAAAATTTAAGCTGTAGTTAATACAGCTTAAGCATTATTTATAGATACTCATGATGTTATAAGTAAACTTGAAGCGGTAGTTAATACAGCTTCAGTTGTGGTTATGAATGTTGAAGCTGTAGTTAATACAGCTTCGGTTGTGGTTATAAATGTTGAAGCTGTGTTAATACAGCTTCAGTTGTGGTTATGAATGGTGAAGCTGTAGTTAATACAGTCTTATGTTATTTCCAGGCGATCGCGCCAGCGAGTTAGTTTGCCATTGCTGAAGCTACCTGCGATGAAACGCTAAGAGCGGCTTTAATTAAATCGGCTCCTTTTTCACCGATCATAATCGTGGGCGCGTTCGTATTGCCCCCGACCAGAGTTGGCATGATCGATGCATCAACAACCCGCAACCCCGTAACACCGCGTACTCGGAGTTCGGGATCGACAACTGCCATTGGGTCAGTTCCCATTTTGCAGGTGCCAACAGGATGATACCCCGTAACGCAAAATTCCCGGATGTAAGCTTCAAGTGATTCATCGCTAATCACCTCAGCACCGGGACTGATTTCCTCACCTCGAAACTGATCAAAGGCACTTGTATGAAATAATTTACGCATTATTTTAATCCCAGCAACTAGCTTTTGCACATCAGATTGACTTTGCAGAAAGTTGATCCGAATAATTGGTGGGTCTTTGGGGTCAGGCGAGAGCAAACTGACACTGCCAATGTTTTGGGGATGAGTCAAACTGACTGTAACAGTGAATCCCAAACCAGAGAGAGTTTTGCCAGGAGATATCCACAGAATGGGACCGAAGAAAAACTGTAAATCTGGCGTGGCATCCAGATTACCTTCGGTATGCAAAAATAATCCGGCTTCAGCGTTACCATTACTGCTAATTGCCGGGTCTAACCCAGCAATTACCTCGTCTGCCACAGGATTGGTAATTATCTGGTGTGCCACAGGGACGAGAGAGTGGTCTTGGAGATTTTGACCGACACCTGGCAAATCAACGACGACAGGAATCGCCATTGCTTGCAGTTGTTCTGCATCACCAATGCCGGAAAGCATCAGCAGCTTGGGCGAATCGAATGCACCAGCACTTAAAATCACTTCTTTGTTAACCCTGGCTTGGTGCAGCCTTCCTTCGTGCATATATTCCACCCCAATGGTGCGGGTTCCCTCAAACAATAACCGAGTCACTAACGCTTTTGTTGTTATTGTCAAATTGGGACGCTTGAGAATTGGCATCAAGAATGCAGCAGCAGCACTGTGACGTTTACCATCCTTGACCGTCAACTGATAAATTCCCGCACCTTCTTGCTGTATTCCATTAAAATCAGGATTATGGTTATATCCAATTGCTACGGCTGCTTCTACAAATCGTTGGGATGCCACAGTAGGGGGTTGAATATCGGTGACGCTCAACTCCCCATCAACTCCGTGGTATGCGTCGGCACCGCGTTGCTGGTTCTCAGATTTCTTGAAATAGGGCAATACATCTTGGTAACTCCAACCAGGATTCCCCAATGACTGCCAGTGGTCATAATCGTGATGATTCCCCCGGATATAAATCATGGAATTAATCGAACTGCTGCCACCTAAGACTTTGCCACGGGGACAAAAGATTTTGCGGTTATTCAGGTACGGTTCTGGTTGGGAGAAATATTTCCAGTCCAGTTCCGAGCGAGGTAAGTTGGGGGATTCCAACGGAATTTGAATCTCAGGTTTAGTATCTGGATTGCCAGCTTCGAGTAATAACACAGTTGTTTTACTGTCTTCTGTCATCCGGTTGGCGACAACGCAGCCTGCCGAACCTGCACCAATCACAATATAGTCATATTGAGTCATGACATCCTCGCTTGTAAATTCAACTACTTTAAGAAATGGTAATGCTAGCAATGAACGGGAGAGTGACGATGTTAGGAATCTCGCGTCATTTTAAAACCAATTCCATAAAAACCCAGTTTGCTCGATGTTCTAGAGGAATCTCTGTTTTTTCCAAATACGGCTCGATATCTTGAAAGCCAAATATCCGATAAAGTGCCTGTGCTTCCTTTGCAAAAGGGGCACTGTCTAAACGTATCCTTGAGTAACCAATGTAAACAGCTTCATTGATGATAGCTTTTAATAAAGACCGATTCCTTTTGAGCGAAATTCTGGTCTTACATACATCCTTTTAATTTCGCCAACTTCTTCACCAATTTTTCGTAAGCAAGCGCAGCTGGCTATTTGTGCCTCAGATTGTCCCAAAAGCAAGCGTCCTGAAGGGGGTATAAATTCGTGAAGTTGAGTCATATATTGCTCAAAGAATGTATCAACATCTAAATTGATGCCGAACCGATGGCTGAATATCAACTTAGTCTCGTTAAAATATTCCCAAAACAGTTTCTGTATATGAGATTTATGTTCGTCAGTCTCTACCTGGATAATTTTAAGCAAAGTTTATACCTCGCTAAGTAATTAAATAAGAATCGGTATCAAGAGAATTTACTTATAAGTTAATTAGTGCTAATTAAAACTCAATATTGAGATTCTACCAAGGGTGAGGGACATTATACATCATAAATTCCTGTTGCAAATAGTCTGGCGTAGAGCTAGCGTAAAGTGGACAATTTGACAATCTTTAATCCTAAAACTACTTGGCGTATAGTCATAATCTGTCCGCACGCAAGACACTTGATATATGGTTCAGAATCTCGAAAGAACACGCCAGAGTGCAAGGTTTCCCGAAACTGCACCGGCTGCTAATCCCGTATTTTTTAGAACCTATAGCCGCCGGACAAAGGCGGGACTAAGGGAAACATGGGATGAGGTGTGCGATCGCACTCTACTCGGCTTAATCAAGCTGGGAAAGCTAACTCAAGAAGAAGCAGCCATCCTGGATCAGATGCAGCGTAACTTGAAAGCTATGCCCAGTGGGCGCTGGCTATGGGTTGGTGGTACAGACTGGATAAGCAAGCCAAAGAACTTTTCCGGCGCTTATAATTGCACCTCTACCAATCTCGAAGACTGGAGTGCCTTCGGATTAATGATGGATTTGGCAATGATGGGCTGTGGCACTGGAGCCGTCTTAGAACCACAATTTATTAACCAGTTACCCCCCATCCGTAATCAACTCAATGTCACTGTACAAGGTGAAATTGGCAGCACTCCTGTGCAACAGCGGCGTGAATATACTGAAACTCATATAGAAGGCAATAATGTCACTATTCACGTTGGAGATAGCCGTGAAGGTTGGGTTGAATCATATCAAACCCTGTTGGAACTCTCCACTGATGAACAATTTTCAACAGAAGTTGAAGTATTAGTTGATATCAGCGATGTCCGCAAAGCAGGAGAAACACTTAACGGCTTTGGAGGAGTTGCTAATCCTGTAAAATTGCCTGGACTTTATCAGGGTTGTGCATCTATTCTCAATAAAGCTTTAGGACGACAACTAAATTCAGTTGAATGTTGTCTATTAATTGATCAAGCTGCTGTCACAATTGTTGCCGGCAACATTAGGCGTTCAGCTGGCATGAGACAGGGTTCTAGCGAAGATAGTTTGTTCGCCGATGCTAAAGATAACTTATGGCAGCAGGATGAAAGTGGCAATTGGCGAATTGATCCAGAGCGTGATGCACTCAGGATGGCAAATCATACCAGAGTTTTTCACCGCAAGCCAACCTTAGAAGAATGTCTTAATGCTGTCCGCAAACAATATTATAGCGGTGAGGGAGCGATTCAATGGGCTGGTGAAGCCGTAGCGCGATCAAACATTGATTTACTGTCAACACAGGCTCTGAAAGTTAATTTTTTGCAAGCTTATGAACAAGAAACAGCACAACAGTGGTTAAAAGAACGTTATCCAAATCTTGATGCTAATGAGCTAGAACATCGTTTAGCTCGCTATGGGCTAAATCCGTGTGGTAATTGATTTTGCCTCACGTTAAAAACCTCGCAAAAACGGGGAAAGCTGAGATGCTAATCCCGTGGTAATCAAAGGAACCAAAAAGTCTTTGACACCGTACAGCGTAGAGAGTGAAACTATATTACACCGAAATTGGTGTCTAGAATATAATCTCTCCAAGAGTGCGGGGGCATGTGTGAAAAGCACTTTTATTATCTGAAGTCACATCTGCAAAATGTACGCGGAACTACTGCAAATAATCAAGCAGTAGAACTAGGGGATAAAAAGCCTCTAGGGTAACAAATTTGGAAATCATCGGCAGTAACTTCCACTGTAATTTGTCTGAGGTTCACCTTAATCAAATTGACCCATATAACTACAAAGAACAAGAAGAGGCTTTCACTGCTGGAGCGCTATCTGTAGCAGCACTTTTAAATCACAAATTTCTGGAACCACGCTATCAATACAGCCGTGAATTAGACCCGATTGTGGGAGTTTCTTTTACAGGTTTATTTGATTTCTTTGTCCATGCTTTTGGTGTTGATTGGCTGCGCTGGTGGGCAGAAGGAAGACCAGCTACTGCACAAGGATTAGCTTTCAAGCGTGAGGAAGAAAAATATCTAACTTCCTGGAAAGATATTGTACATCGGGTTGTTTGGGATTACTGCGATCGCCACAATCTCAAACGTCCAAATCGCTGTACCACAGTTCAACCCAGTGGTACTAAGGCTTTATTAACTAATGCTAGTTCAGGATGGCATCCCCCGAAAGCGCAAAGATTTATTCGCCGCATCACCTTCGCCAAAAATGACCCAGTAGCCTTAGCTTGTATTGACTACGGTTACAACGTCATTCCCTCTCAATCAGACAAAGATGAACAAGGCAATTTGCTCAATGATCCCTTTGATCAAAGGGTGAGTGAGTGGTTAGTAGAAATCCCTGTTTCTGTACCTTGGGCTGATTTACCAGCAGCTGATGAAATTGATGTTTCTAAGTTTTCGGTCTTGGCCCAATTTGATTTTGTCCTCCAGGTTCAACGTTGGTATGTGACTCACAATACATCAGCTACTTTGGAACTTCGCTCTGATGAAATCGAACCTTTGGCACAGCAGATTTATGAAGCTATCCAGAATGATGAAGGATATATTTCAGCAGCCCTTTTAGCCCGTTTTGACGACCTGCAATCATTCCCACGTTTGCCATTTGAACCAATAGATAAATCAACCTATGATCGCTTGAATCAAGAGGTGAAAGCACGACGCAAAACAGATGATTTCTGTGCAGTCTTAAGCCGCTACGATTTAGGCGAAATGTCAGAGGCTGGCCCTAGTGGTTGTGACTCTGATAAGTGTATGTTTCCCGATGAACAACCAAGCTCATAAGGCGAAATGACTATCAACTTAGGGTAGGTACTATTTATCTATTCCAATAAAAAGCGGTGGTTTTATATGATATATAACCACTGCTTTTTATATCAACTCAAATTTTTCCTTTACCCTTTTCCTCTCTCTGACTTTTCACGGCATGTGGAAAAGGTCATTTTGAAGGTTTCTCAAGCCCTGATTTTTACATTAGCTATTTTCATTAACTTATAACTATTGAGAATTAGGCTGTGGAAAAAGCCACGCTGTTTCATGGTTTGAGGACTTACCGTGAAAAGTCAGTTTCCTCTCTTTGGTAATTATTTGGGTGGAGAAAAGCAGCACAAAATTTCTCTACACTATGATCTTTAGCAAAAGGAGTCCGCCAATGAAAGCTTACGAAATTCAAAGCAATGCCGGGATTGATGCCCTCGCATTAGTTGATCGCCCTGAACCAAAACCAACTGCGGGACAAGTTCTGATTCAAGTCAAAGCAACATCCCTAAATTACCGTGATCTACTTATTGCCGAAGGAGCTTACGATGCTAAACAGAAATATCCGGTAATTCCCGTGTGTGACGGTGTGGGGGAAGTCGTGACAGTGGGGGAAGGTGTTACACGCGTGAAAATAGGCGATCGCGTCGCGGGTACTTTCTTCCAAAACTGGATTTATGGCTCTTTCACCAGAGAGAAAATGAAATCCGCTCTCGGAAGTGGTAACGATGGAATGCTGACTGAGTATGTCGTATTACACCAAAATAATTTGGTGATATTACCAGACTATCTATCTTACATTGAAGGGGCGACTTTGCCCTGTGCAGGTGTCACCGCTTGGCAAGCACTGGTGACAGAAGGCAATATTCGCGCAGGTGATAGTGTTTTATTACTCGGTACTGGGGGAGTTTCGATTTTTGCTCTCCAGTTTGCTAAGATACATGGTGCTAGAGCGATTATTACTTCCAGCAGTGATCATAAATTGGCACGAGCTAGACAACTTGGTGCTGACGAGACAATTAACTATAAAACAACACCAGATTGGGAAAAGCAAGTTTACCAATTGACTAATCGCATAGGTGTAGATCATGTAGTAGAAGTAGGCGGTGCAGGCACTTTGCCAAAATCACTACAAGCAGTCCGCATTGGGGGACGTATTAGTTTGATTGGCGTATTATCAGGTAGAGGAAATCAAATTGACCCCAGTCCAATACTTTTTAAGAATTTAACAGTTCAGGGAATTGAAGTTGGCAGTCGGGAAATGTTTGAGGCAATGAATCAGGCGATGCAACAGCATCAAATCAAACCGATTATTGATCGAGTTTTTCCATTCACTGAAGCACGAGAAGCTTATCATTATCTCAAAAGTGCGGCTCACTTCGGTAAAGTAGTTATCAACCTAATTTCTAATTAACTCGTTCCCATGCTCTGCATGGGAATGCATTCATGTGGGCTGCTACCTCAAGTCTAAAGAAGCGGAGCCTCCAGAAACCCATTCCTTGGCAGCAACCAAGGAACGAGAGGATAAAGAAAGTTATTTAAACAGCAGCGAGAGTAGGCGCAGCGACTTTAGCATATCGCTCGATGTAAAATTCCTTAGAGTGAGCGATCGCCTTCACAGATTCACGCTCTTTCAAAGCACGTTTCCACTGGCGTACACGGGTAAATTCCTCTGGTATTCCAAAGCCGCGATACTGTTTTAGTGCAGCCCAGCGCTCAAACCAGGGGAAATAGGTGAAATCGACCAAACTGATGGATTCACCAAACCAGTAGGGGCCTTCCCCAGATAGCTTTGCCAAACCTTCGTTTTCGATGAATTCCAGGTGTTTGTATAGTTCCTGTTTAACTTCTTCTTGTTTTTGGGGATCTGAACTCCGCAGCAGGGTAGAAAAAGCGGGAACGAACCTGGTGTTAGCAAAATCAATCCAGATGCGAGCCTGTGCCTTTGCAATCGGACTGCTGGGTAACAGTGGTGGATTGGGAAATACCTCATCGAGATACTCGTTAATTACTGCTGACTCCCAAACTGGCTGATTACCATGAGTTAGTGCAGGAACTTTACCATAGGGGGATACTTTGGTAAACCCTTCAGGCTTATTGTGCAAATCAATCTCAACTCATATCTTGCACCTGGAAATATGGATGTCAAAACCACAACTACGTGCAAGAGGTAACAACCGCTCAATATTAAGTAACATATGAGACACTA
>NZ_JBALGC010000011.1:0-133367 GCF_036916575.1 Nostoc sp. | reverse complement strand
CTCTAGTTCTCCTTCTCCCAAGTTGGGAGAAGGGGTTAGGGGATGAGGGCAAAACGTCCTCTCAAAGCAGATTTTTTCTTAAGTTGACACCAATGCACATCTGTGTGCCCCTACAAAATGCCTGTATTACGACCGAGCAGAACTGCAATAACAGAAATCGGGTAATTTATAAGTCTTTTCCTACAGCACCGCATTAGGTCGTATCTTAAAACACCAGGAATTTTCTGAAGACACTGCACATAACAAATGTTACTGTGGCCTAGTTGAAAACCAAGAGGTAGATAATTTTTGACAGTATTGAATCTGCTTTGTATTTTTACACAACAGTCATGGTCATGGGCACAATATTCAAGTAGCTTGAAATATGAAAATCACTCGTATTCACCGCCAGTTTGAAAAACTATGGTTAACCGTTTTGCTTCCGTGAGTACTGCACTCACACTTAAGGTAGTTGGAATAATCTGCATTTTGTCCTTTTTTGTGGACTTTTTGATTATATTGTTACCCTTTCAACCTACTGATCGGCTATGGCAAATCAACTTGGCAACACAGCTAGTTGATCGGGGAATTGTTCCTTTAGTAGGTTTGGGGCTTCTGTTTGCTGCCTATTGGATTGATAGTGCTGATACAGTTAGCGATCGCCCCCAAGGTTTTGATTTAAGATTTCCCGCCCTGATCCTCTCAAGTATTTTAGGGTTGATGTTCTTGCTGATTTTTCCCCTGCACCTCAATAACGTCAATCAAGCTAAGACTCAAACACTCAATCGCATCGCCCAAGAAGCAGATCAGGCAGAAAATCAACTGAACACTCGGTTGTCACAATTGCAAGCACAACTGAATACCGATCAAGGAAAAGCGCAACTAGAGCAGCTGCGAAACCAAACCAAAGCTCAGTTTAGTGAAATCCTCAAAGATGATCAAAAATATAAGCAAGCACTTGAAAGCTCTCAAATTCCCGCAAATATCAAAGAGTTACTCAAGAAGGCTAAAACAGATCCCCAAGTACTTGACAAAGCTATCGAACAACAAACAGATGTTCAAACGCTGCGAACTCAACAACTGAGCCAAGTTCGCCAGCGTAGAGACGAAGCAGAGACACAAGCTAAAGATACTGCTTGGAAGTCTGGACTGCGGATTGGGATTAGCAGTTTGCTGTTGTCCATTGGTTACATTATCATCGGCTGGACAGGCTTAAGAGGTAGAGGTGCTGTACAAGGTGGTCAACCTAGAGCTACCGCCCGCTAATCCACTATTAACATGGCAGTAGAACGTATCCAAATAATTGTTGACGGCTCATACTGCCATGCGCCTAATAGCTAATAACAATAAAAAGGCAATTATCAGTTAGTAAAATCGCTATAAAACTTGAGTAATGTTCTCAATTTACATACTGACATATAACGAAGAACTAGATATTGCTGCTTGTATCGAATCAGCAATGTTATCGGATGACATTATTGTTGTGGATTCATGCAGTAGCGATCGCACTGTAGAAATTGCCAGTCGCTATCCCATCCGCGTCGTCCAACACGCTTTTGAAAGCCACGGACGCCAACGCACCTGGATGTTAGAGTCTATCCCGCCGAAGCATGAATGGGTTTACATTCTCGAAGCTGACGAGCGCATGACACCAGAACTGTTTGCGGAATGCCAAAAGGCAAGTCAGAATCTAGATTACATCGGTTACTACGTGGCTGAACGTGTCATCTTTATGAATCGTTGGATTCGCTACAGTACACAGTATCCCCGTTACCAAATGCGCCTCTTTTGCCACGGAAAAGTCTGGTTTACAGACTACGGTCATACTGAACGGGAAGTTTGTGAGGGTGCAACTAACTTTTTGAAAGAAACATACCCCCACTACACTTGTAGCAAGGGCTTGAGCCGCTGGATTGAAAAGCACAACCGTTATTCTACAGATGAAGCTCAAGAGACATTGTATCAACTAGAACAAGGAAAGATTAGCTGGCAAGATTTATTTTTTGGCAAATCGGAAGTCGAAAGACGCCGTGCCCTGAAAGATTTGTCTTTGCGTTTACCCGCCAGACCGTTGCTACGATTTGTATATATGTATTTTATCTTAGGCGGCTGTTTAGATGGACGCGCCGGAATGGCTTGGTGTACATTGCAGGCATTCTACGAATACCTGATTTTGCTTAAAGTCTGGGAAATGAAGTATCTACCAAAACCTAATTTAGACACAACAGCAATTCTGGTACAAGAGAGTACACAACAGGTACAATGCGCGGATTCTGAAACTACACAGGCTGATGCAGCGTAAAGGAAACTGGATTAGGACTTACGCATTCGTGACGAAAAACCAAGCCTTTGCGATTACTTCGCTTCTCTACGAGAGGCTGCGCCAACGCTCGTAATGACGTAAGATCGTAGTCTGTGCGTAAGTCCTATAGAGATTAGAAGCAGTGATCGCCTATCCATCTAGCGTAAGCGCTCGCAAAATCAGAATTCAGAAGTGGGGCACACAGTTAGCTGTGCGCCCCCACTGCATCTAAACAAGAACCACCATAATAAATTAATATTTTTTTAACAGAGCATTTTCATAAAAGCCGCTCTTGCTTAAATGTGAGTGACTGACCAGATAAAATAATTCCTTAGTTTACCCAATGGTACTTTCACAATCATCAGCAGCTTTTGATTGAACGCGGTAGATTAGTAATACTTAAGGACTTGCAACAATCATTTACAAGTCTTACAAAGAAAAGTAACAGCCTCTGAGAACCAGTCGCCATCAGATTGGTTAATGTCTATGTGTATGCTTATAGAAAAATAGGTGATTTCCAACAACAAGTACGTGTTTTTGCGGCAGCAGTCAACTTGCTAGCGTTTTGGATAGTTACTTGCGGCAGAAACTACCAAAGTTAAAGTCTTCGGAATTTGACAAATCTGCTGGTATGGATACCAATAACAAAAGTTCCTCTAGCTTAAAACAGGAGAATCGGGGCTTGGTAATTGATCGCCTAAAACAGGACTTAAAAAACGACCTGATTGCTGGTTTGTTAGTAGTAATTCCCCTAGCAACCACTATCTGGCTGACAATTACCATTGCTACTTGGGTAATCAACTTCCTCACCCAAATTCCCAAACAACTGAATCCCTTTGATGGGTTAAACCCCATTGTAGTAAATCTACTGAATTTATTAGTAGGATTGGCTGTACCACTACTAAGTATACTATTGATGGGCTTAATGGCTCGGAATATTGCTGGGCGGTGGTTGCTAGATTTTGGTGAGCGATTATTACACGCAATTCCCTTAGCAGGGCAAGTATACAAGACCCTCAAACAGCTTTTAGAAACAATACTAAAAGATTCTAATGGCAAGTTTCGCCGTGTAATTTTGGTAGAGTATCCTCGCAAAGGAATTTGGGCGATCGCCTTTGTTACTGGTGTAATCAGCAGTGATATCCAAGCCCAAATGTCTCGCCCCCTGCTAAGTGTTTTTATCCCCACCACTCCGAATCCGACTACCGGATGGTACGCAGTTGTTCCTGAAGACGAGGTGGTGAACCTCTCCATGTCGATTGAAGACGCCTTTAAAATAATTGTATCAGGTGGTATTGTCGCTCCCAATACGCCCTTGCTTTTCCCCAAACAGTCCACATTGGAAGTGAAACACGACGAAATCAAGCAGCAGGTTATTCCCGTTGAAGAAACTTAAAATCAATCTGGCAAAGTCACAAGCAAATGCGTAATGTTGTTGTTTAGCAGTGCCAAAATTGATAGACTTGTAAGTTTGTCCCGCCTAGTTAATCAGTTCTCGCACAATCACCCCTCAGTTTTATGCAACCTCGTAAACCCCAGCAAATTGCTCGTGAATTGGCGCTTTTAAGTCTTAGCCAATTGCCAGTTAACCCAAAGAAATTAGACAAATTGGAAGACGATCAACTAGTATCCAAATTGGTGCTAGGAGCAGTACGCACCCTGACCTCAGAAGTGCAAGATACCCTCGATAATGCCGCAGGTGAACTGCAACGCAGTAATGATCGCCTCTTAAGTAGCCAAACTCGCGCTTCCGACCTGAATACTGCCAGAACAATGCTTCAAGAAGCGATCGCCTGCACCCAGACAGCAATCAATCAGTTAGGTACGGCAGTTGATTTCCCAGTATTGATTCAGTTAGCCAATCAGGACAAAGGAGTCCGGAATTACGCTAAAGAGCTTGTGATTACAGTCAACGAAAATCGAGACATTATAGAGCAACTCATTTCTACTGCCTTAGTAGATTGGCAAGTAACTCGCCTTGCCCAAATTGACCGCGATATCCTGCAAATCGCTGTGGCAGAAATGAAGTTCTTAGGAGTGCCAGACAGTATCGCCATCAACGAAGCTGTGGAGTTAGCCAAACGCTACAGTGGAGACGAAGGTCATCGGTTTATTAACGGTGTTTTGCGCCGAGTCACTGAGCAGAAAAAAACAGCATAATACCGCTGTGTAATTCGTAATTTATAATACTCGCTAAAGGCGAGAAGCAAGCTACGTAATTCGTAATTACGCTTGATAGCGAAGCGTTAGCGTTAGCGAAGCGGTAGCGAGGACCGAGCGTCCGTAGGAGCGTCTGATTCGCTATAACGCTTCGCCAACGGAATTCGTAATTGCTATACTGCCGTGGAGAAAAGTCTGTAGCCGCTTCTGCGGCTTCCTGCGAGCGGAACTTTTGCCTGCAACCCTTCTCCTAAAAGAGAGGCTACGCGAACGGGCATTCTACGGGAGGCGCTAGCCTTTCCCTTTGGGAGAAGGGAGACGCTGCACGAACGCAGGTAACCCTCTGTTGTACTGATTCTCCTCAAACTGGCGTTGAAAGGTGAGGATAACCCGGAAGTTTTCACCCCAGGAAAAAGTGCAAAGTTAAATTAAACTCATAACTTATAACTTATAACTCATATAACCAATACTGCTGCAATGGTTTTTAATTGGTTCCGTCGTAAATATAACGATTCCTCTGACACTTCCTCTGATAAGAAACAGGAAGAAACTCCTCCTGTACAAGAACTTCAACCAGAGCCAGCCGAAACGCCAACACCAACTGTTGAAACGGCATCAGACACAACGGCAGATTTATTGGCGTTTGCTAAAGCTGCTTACAAAAATATTCAGCAAAAACAACAATCTGAGGTAATAGAAACCTCGCCTGATTCAGTAGATACATCAGCACCATCAGCACAACCTGAAATAGCAGAAACGGCAATTGCCCAAATCACCGAACCAGAAGCAACTGAGTCACTTGCTAGTACAACCGTAGAAACTGCACAGCCAGAAGTTATCCAAGCAGCTACTGAGGAAGAAATTACAGAAGATTCCTCAGTAACAGCAATTGCTGATCCGCTAGGTGTTTCCAGCCCAGAACTAACCGCAAGTGAAGCTGAACCAACACCTACCGAACCAGTAGCTACGCCAGAGGCAACACAGCCAACAGCACCAACCAGTTTATCCTTCTTAGAACGGGCAGCGGCAGAACGGCAAGCCAAGCTGGAACAACTAATAGCCACCGCTACTGAAGTTCCACCGGAGATAGTACAGCCAGTAGCTGCAACCTCAGAGACAGGAGAGGAAATTCCTGGACTAGTATTTGATGATGGGTTTGTCTGGTCGGCGAAAGTCCTAGCTGCTCAAGGTAGAAGTCCAGAAGACGTTTCTATTGAAGAAATTACCTGGTTGAAAAAGCTCCGGCAAGGGTTAGACAAAACTCGCCGTAGTATCCTTAACCAACTGAAGGCGATCGTCGGTCAAGGGCCGCTAAACCTTGCTGCTGTGACGGAAATTGAGGCATTGCTGCTGCAAGCTGATGTGGGTGTAGAGGCGACAGATTTTATTATCAATGCCCTACAGAAAAAACTTCGAGAAGAAGTCACCGCACCTGAAGAAGCGATCGCTTACCTGAAAAAAATCCTCCGGGATATGCTGGATGCGCCGAGCAAGATATCCCACAAAACTACCTTTACCCCAGAAAAAGAAACCCTAAATATTTGGTTAATCACTGGGGTGAATGGTGCCGGTAAAACCACCACCATCGGCAAAATTGCCCACCTGGCACAAAAATCTGGTTATAAATGCTTGATTGGGGCAGCAGACACCTTCCGCGCTGCCGCTGTGGAACAGGTGAAGGTTTGGGGTAGCAGAAGTGGTGTGGAAGTAATTGCCAATCCTGGAAAGAATACAGATCCGGCAGCAGTTGTATTTGATGCGATCGCCGCCGCCCAAGCGCGTCAAACAGAATTACTTCTGATAGATACAGCTGGGCGACTGCAAAACAAGAAAAATTTAATGGACGAACTCAGCAAAATCCGGCGAATTATTGACAAAAAAGCCCCCAATGCCAAAGTAGAATCACTGTTGGTTTTAGATGCCACTTTAGGACAAAATGGACTGCGGCAAGCCGAAGTTTTCTCCCAAGCTGCCCAACTCAGTGGCGTTGTCTTAACCAAGCTAGATGGCACCGCCAAAGGCGGCGTTGCCCTAGCTGTTGTGCAACAGCTAGGTTTACCCATTCGCTTTATTGGTGCTGGCGAAGGAATTGAAGACCTCCGCCCCTTTTCTAGCTATGAGTTTGTCGAAGCTCTCTTGAGTGGCTAAATGAAAAATTTAGAGTTAAAAATTTTTCTTGACAAACTGATAAATTTAGGGCTGACTGATCTGGTATTATCACTTGAACTAATTAGAAACAACATACTGGAAACAGATCAAGTCCTAAAATCATGAATTTGTCACAATCAATGGGTAACTTTTGCTAAAATTTCAAGCTAATGCTCTTTTTTCACACCCTGAATGGGCTTTTTAAATGTAGCAGCATGGGCATTTAGTTGTGACATACAAAAGCCTGTAAACTTGCATCTTGCAGCAATTTAAAGGGCAGGCAAGACGCTCACTCCCACACATAAAACTATTGTCGGATTGGACAACAGTTTAGGCGGTGAGCAGTGGTTGAGGAGCCAGCGCGGGTGAGTCCAGCACTGCAAGAAGGTTTCCTTCCACAGGTGACTGCTGTTAGCTATGGGGACTTGTACTCCTACGGAGAAGCAAGCTAGCAAGAGCGTCCTTTGACAGGACAAGCAACTGCGTTAGCGAGTCGAGAGGGCGGCACGCTGCGCGTAGCTTACTTCAGGTAGAGGTATGAGCGTCAGCTGTTTGCCTAGCACACCTCAAGAAAAGGACAGTTTCCAACCATCAAAACTTCAAAGAACCGTCCACTGTGGACTCAAAAATTGAATTAGTGTAAGTAAGCTGGTTCAACACTCGCAGGTGTATTATCAGCTCCTACTTGCAAAAGTATCCACAAATATTTTATGTAATAAATTGAAAGGTTAGAATTTTGATGTTTAAATGACAACACTCTTCCTGGCTTTTGACTCAAAGTTCTTGAAAAATATTTTTTCGAGATTTAGTGTCATTTCTTATATTCATATTTTACACTTACCAAATGACTTCTCCCTAAAATCAATTACAAGCTAATGGTTTAATTTTGTTATCGCTGACTCAAAAAATTGGGTTATTTCATTTTTGTCCCGTTTCAATAGGTTTAAGTTTGACATTTTCAGCAAATCAAAATTCACAAAACGATAAATTCAAAATCGAAAAGCCTAATCTTAGCGATTATGGTATGCGAATTAAATATTTGAAGATTTATTTACATATTCTCAGGTTTGGGAATGAGTGTAAGTCTGTTTTTTACCAAACCCAAGCTCGATTTGAGCGCTTATAGAGGTTTTCACTCAAAAGACTTCTAGTCTCCTAGTTGCCTTTGCCCAAATACTCACTTTGAAAGCCTGATGAATTATTCTTTTAATAAATGATTTTTATGACTTTAGAGATATGCTTTGGAAATCAAGTTATGAAAAAATGAAAAGCTTTCTGAACTATCACCGAAACTAGTAATTTTTACGGGTTGGGTTTTAATTAAAAACACATGGTTTGAAATTACTAATATTCCATCAAAAATCCAAAAAGCAAATAAAATACTTATAAAAGTCGCCTGTTACGTCTTTATACTCTTGCTAAAGTGACAAGTCTTGTCTAAATATGGTTTAGCAATGCCAAAGCCAAAAGATTTATAAGTAATCTGAAATCTCCCAATATAAAGTGCAATAGTACCTGTGCCTGTGTCTCAACTGCCCTCTCAACCCACTGACAACAATAGTAGTGCCGCGACGGATGTCACACCAGTCGTGGCACTCAAAGAACTTGTGGCAAGGTTGCACCGGGAACAGAACAAAATTCAAGATTTGCTGAGTTCTTTAGGATTTGCCCTGAGAAGTTTCAATAATTTAAATCAGTTTTTGGAACTGATCCCGTTGATGGCAACAAGAGTGACAGATGCAGACGGCAGCGCCCTGTTTCTCTACAAACCTAATGGTCAAGTCAGGTTAGAGCAGTTACATTGGCAAGATAGTCGCCAGCGAAAGAATATCCGCAAAGCGTTAGAAATAGCCAGTAGTCAAATCACGTTTATGCCCAATACTGCCCCTCTAGCGAATGCCACAGGAATTTTGGATGACCAGATGCATCGCTATTTGGGGCCAGATGTACAAATCTTTGGTACGGCGATTTTGGTGAAGCATACAGAACGGGGATGGCTCTATGTCTTGAGCCGCGATCCAGAATATAGTTGGACAGAGACTAGGCAAAAGTTAGTTAGGTTAGTAGCAGATCAAACAGCGGTAGCGATCGAAAACGATGAACTAGCTGTAGAACTAAGAAAAAAAGAACGCCTAGACCAAGAATTAGAAATTGGCGCAGAAATTCAACGACGACTTCTGCCACGTCAATGCCCCACAATCCCTGGTGCAGTCCTAGCAGCACGCTGTAAACCTGCTAATCGCGTCGGCGGAGATTACTACGACTTTATTGCTACCAATGACAATAAGATTCAGCCTCAGACCAAAGGCAGCACAGAAACTAGTCGCTGGGGTTTGGTTATTGGAGATGTTATGGGCAAAGGTGTCCCCGCTGGGCTGATTATGACGATGATGCGGGGAATGCTATGGGGAGAAGTGCTACATGGTAATTCCCCAGCAGGAATTCTGCAAAATTTAAATAGAGTTATGTATGCGGATTTGGAAAATTCCCACCGCTTTGTAACGTTATTTTACTCAGAATATAATCCCTATAATCGAATTTTGTCTTATAGCAATGCGGCACACAATCCTCCCTTGTGGTGGCACGCAGCCACGAAAACCGTCAGCCGTTTAGACACTCTAGGAATGTTAATCGGTTTGGATGCTAACAGCCAATATGAAGATGCCCAGGCACAGTTAGAGCCTGGGGATACAATTATTTACTATACAGATGGCTTGACCGATGCTGCTGCTGCTGGTGGCGATCGCTTTGATGAAGAAAACTTTGTCGCTGGCTTCAGTACGGCTTGTAAGTACTGCAATGGCCCACAGGAGATTGTAGATTACCTATTTGACCAAGTTCAACAATTCATTGGTGATGATAAGCAAAACATTGACGATATGACACTAGTTGTTCTGCAAATTTTATAGTCATTAGCCATTTTTGCTTGGTCAAGTCATCAGTCAATGCTTAAGCTTATGGTGACTGGGAATTCACCACAGTGATTCTAGTAAATTTAATTTTTTATTTATTTTTTCTTTGAATTTCCGTGGTGATCGCTCAAATGGTCGCACATCAACCTTTTTTCCGGACTTGTTTGTATTTAGCCTTTAGGATGATACATAAAAAATGATCCTTAGAATACTTTTCTGTTCAAGTAAAAACTATATATTTTGCACATCTAGCACAGTAGGAAACGCCGAGGGGGAGACCAGGTAAAAGGTAAAAGGTACAAGGTAAAAAGTAAAAGGTAAATTTACTTCTTCATTTTTGCTTTCTTTATTATCCTTGTGACGCAAGCATTTGGCCTGCTCCGTTTTAGCGTTTTAATTTTTCCTTTCTCCGCCGTAGCAAGTTCACAACAGCTACGACGGAGTTTTGCTTTGTTTATTTCTCAGGTTTATATCTAGTTTTTTCAACTTCCTTGGTATTTAAGTTAATAACCTTCATTTAATGATTTGTCAAGATATTTGTGAAAAGATTTTAGATGCAGAATTCAGAATTCAGATGGCTATTGGCTATTCTTGCGCCCCAGCATTTTGCAGACTTTGCACCACATTCTTATAACCATTAAATTCTGCAATCATCAAAGCAGTATAACCACCCCGGTTTTTCAAATTCACATCCGCCCCAGCTTGCAGTAATAACTGCACAATTTCGCCATAACCTGCTGAGGCAGCCCACATCAATGATGTTGCCCTCGCTGAGTCTTGAAAATTCACATCTGCCCCCTTTGCCAGCAGCAAATGTATGATCTCTGTGTGCTTGCGTTCGGTTGCTTTGATTAAAGCAGTTTTGCCATCATCTCCTGGAGTGTTGGCATCAGCACCATACTCTAGCAACACTTTCACTGTTTTGATGTGTCCTTGTGATGCAGCTAACGTCAAAGGTACTTCACCAAGATTTTTCCCATTAATATCTCCTCCAGAATGCAGCAGTGCCTCGACAATTTGGCTATGTCCCTGCAATGCTGCTACAAGCAGTGGCGTATCACCCAGGTGGTTTCTAATTTGGACATCTCCACCCTTGTTAAGTAACATTTGCACCATATCAATGTAGCCTTCCACAGCGGCTAGATGTAAGGCAGTTTCACCATCTTGGTCTTGGAGATTAATCTCGGCACCTCGATCCAGTAAAGCTGCCGCAATTGCACTGTGTCCCCCTGCTGCTGCTGCCGAGAGGGCAGTTCCACCATCAGCGTTTTTCAGATTCACATCAGCCCCTGCTGCCAGGAGTGCTTCCACAATCTCCAGATGTCCCAAGTCTGCTGCTAATGTTAAGAGTGTCTCACCCTCCTGATCTTGGATATTGACATCCGCACCAGTTTGGAGAATTGCTTCTATAACTTCTATTTTTCCGTGCTTAATGGCGAGTTTCAACGCAGTATCATCATCTTTATCTGTGATATTCACTCTCGCACCAGCAGCCAATAAGACTCGTACTACATCTACATGGCCTTTGAGTACTACTGCCATTAAAGCTGTACTGCCATCTTCATTAGTGGCATTGACATCAGCACCTTTGGATAGTAAAAGCTGCACAATGTCAAGCTGTTTGGCACTAGCTGCCAACATCAAAGCCGTCAAACCATAGAGTTTTCTTTTCAAGTTGATATTTGCCCCAGCATCCAGCAGCGATCGCACAATTTCGGTGTAGCCTAAATTGGCAGCAAACATTAACGCCGTCGTGCCTTGACGATCGCACGCGTCCACCAAGGCACCAGCAGCTAGTAGCGCACACAGATGCTTAATATCCCCACTTTTAGCAGCTTTTAGCAGCAAGGTATCGTTGTTTTCAGTCATGAATGAAATCCCACACAGGGGGTTCTGTTCGTCTACGCTTAAAATTTAGTCTGAGATTGTTTATCCACTTTGGCAAGAGGGTTATCCAATTCAGAATTCACTCATTCGTCTTAGAAAGTTCTGAGCAAAAAAAACCTCCGCACCCTACGGAAGCAGCAGAAGCGTCTACAGACTTTCCGCAAAATTCAAAATTAATAAATGCAGTCTTGGCAAGCATTCTGGTTATTAAATTGATATAAATTAAACTAAGGGAGGCTTTAATCTTTTCTTGTCTCCTCTCCCTTAGTTTCTTATAATTTGTGCAACTTTAAGCAGAGAAAATAGAGTTATGCTAATTTTTATGAAGATTTAATACTTGGGCGAGAACACGATGAGTCTGCAACTTACTCCATCAATTAAATATTGGCTGAACTTCATTCATCCGGTGCTCATGTGGGCACTATTAGCACTCTCAATTTATGCTGCTTATTTGGGGCTACAAGTACAGCGTACCAGAAATGCTCAGGGGGAACAAAAGAAAGAACTGATTAAAGGTAGATATAACGTCAAACACTACCAAATGGGGTCTATACTCCTAGCTTTGATGGTGACAGGTGCGATCGCTGCTATGCTTGTCACTTATATCAATAATGGTAAGTTATTCTTCGGATCTCACCTACTAGCAGGGCTGGGTATGATGAGTTTGATTGCATTTTCTGCTGCTTTGTCTCCTTATATGCAGAAAGGGGCAAATTGGGCGCGTGCAACTCACATTGTGTTGAATTCTATCCTTTTGGGACTTTTTGCTTGGCAGGCTGTTACTGGCGTGCAAATTGTCCAAAGAATTCTGACTCAAGCATAGTTAAGTAGTCCTTTGTCTTTTGTCTTTTGTCAGTTGTCATTAGTTTATGACAACTGACAAATGACTGTTGACTCACCGCTTTTGTTTGGAATTGTCACCAAAGGGTATTTCCAAAGATTTATGAAAATCTTCCTGAACTTTGCGAGTTAAGCGGCGGGAGACTTGGCGGACAATTTGGTTTAGTAAGCGATCGCCTGTAGATTGAATTATAGACTTGGGTAATCGTTGAATAAACTTGGGAAAGTGCAAATCAACCATTAAATCCAATTCCCATTCAACTCTGGTAACCTCACCAATGCTAGTGGAAGCATCGTTTTCTATTAACTGTAGAGATGCCTGATAGTCTACCTCATAACCAGGCGCTTGGTAGTCAGGAATGGGGATTGTACGGATGCGGTAAATACTTTCCTCTGGAGGCAACAATTCCAAACCAATTTTTGGTTCTACATCATAACCAAAAGCACCAAAACGACCAATTACTAAAGCATAGCCATTTTCCCCAAGTGATTGCACCTTCATGGGTTCAGCGCAACGAGAAAACCATGAGGCGTGAGCATTAAGATACTCAGCAACCTTCTCTACTGGGGCAGGCATTTCCATAAAATCTTGATAACGACCGTAAAATTTTGTGAGCGTCGCTACATTTGCTTGTGTTAATCTGTCCTTGGCTTCTTCTTGGCTAGACGCTACAGGTAAAACTGCTTCTGTTATTTCCCAGGATTTATATTCGCCGTTTGTTGAGAGCATAAATGCATTACTGTATACTTTGGCGTTCGTCTATATTAATAATTCCCCACATGCCTGGGTCATTTCGCACTAAGATCCCATTTTGACCGAAACCTCATTAATCTGCCATCAACTCCATAGAATTACTAAAATAAAGAATTAAACAAGCACACAATAGTTTTCCAGGATAGCATTTCTCATGAAAGCATTTGTAGCAGGGGCAACGGGTGAAACAGGTCGCCGGATTGTGCAAGAGTTGATAGCACGGAATATTCCTGTTCGAGCCTTGGTGCGGGATATAGAGAAAGCTAGGGGTATTCTGTCTCCTGAAGCCGAATTGGTGGTAGGCGACGTGTTACAACCAGAAAGTTTAACTGCTGCGTTGGGAGATAGCACAGTTTTGTTGGTTGCTACTGGGGCAAAACCTAGCTTTGACCCCACTGGCCCCTATAAAGTGGATTTTGAAGGTACTAAAAATTTAGTTAATGCTGCTAAGGCTAAAGGAATTGAGCATTTTGTCTTCGTTTCTTCTTTGTGTACTTCCCAGTTGTTTCATCCACTAAACTTGTTTTGGCTGATTTTAGTGTGGAAAAAACAAGCTGAAGAGTACATCCAAAAAAGTGGTCTTACCTATACGATTGTGCGACCTGGTGGGTTGAAGAATGAAGATAACCCCGACGCGATCGTGATGCAGAGTGCTGATACACTGTTCGACGGTAGCATCCCCAGGCAAAAAGTCGCCCAAGTTGCTGTTGAGGCGCTACTTGAAGCAGATGCACGCAATAAAATTGTTGAAATTGTTGCCAAACCTGAAGCAGCTTCAAAAAGCTTTAAGGAGCTATTTCAACAGTGCTGATATTCCACAGGATTCTATTGCCCAAAATGATCGGCTCAGATCTTCATGGAAATTAGCTGGCCTCATCTAAATTGACCAGAAAGAAAAAGGTACAAGCCCACTTCGGCTACGCTCAGGACAAGCTCAGTGCATCGCCTAAATTTATTTTGGTGGTTCTTAATCTTAATCTTAATTTTGACTTTTGAATGAGTGACTTTTGACTTCCCCGTACTCCTACGGAGAAGCAAGCTACGTGTAGCATCTCCTAGAGTTGGGGCTGACTGCCCCTTGATTCCACTTTCTAAAGTGATCGCTTGTCTGTGAACCAGAGAGCGATCGCTTTAGATTTACGTGAATCTACCCCATTTTTCACGATCACAAAAAATGCGATCATTATTTTGGGATCATAGAAAGGCGATCGCCTTTCTACAATTCCAGTTATGAACCCTTTTTACCTTAATCTAAATAACCTTATGCAAATTCCGATCGTCCAGAATAAAGATTGCTAAGTTGATTGTTACGGCTTAGTGCCAATGCGCGACGTACAGCAGCATCTGCATTAACTAAACCGTTTCCAAAAGTATTATCCCGACCTGTTGCACCCAAATCCATTGCTGTATCGATCAGAATCTGACGCAATTGCCCCCCATTGAGGCTAGAGTTAACGCTCCAAACCAGTGAAGCAATTCCAGCCATATTGGGATTAGCAGCAGAGGTTCCGCTAAACATGAAGTTTATACTGCCATCTGGTTTCATCGCTGGTGAGTCTGTTGCTGCCATGAGTGTGAGGCTGGAGCCAAAGTTGGAGTAAGAGGCTCTATTTACAGATGTAGCATTTGCCAAACCATTCACAGTCGATTGTCCTGAACGCTGAAGCGCCCCTACAGACATCACATTACTGTAAGTAGTTTGAAGCCTTGCAACACCACCACTGTAACCCTGTTTGACATTATAGTCATCCATATTAGAGTTATCTATATCAATTCCACCATTACCTGCTGCTATGGCAAATATAGCAATGTCAGAGTTATCTCGGATTAACTGCTCCAGTTGTGCTTGTGTACCACCATTTTTCAGCCAATACTCACCTTGAATACCACCTTGGAAAACAACGCGCTGATTCCTGGCTCTTGCATAAGCAATAGTGTCACGAATTGCTTGCTGTAAATCTACGCCATGATACACATCATTGACGTAGACACTGCTATTCCAGTTGATGCCAGCAATACCAGAACCATTGTTAGCCGTTGAAGACATAATACTGATTGCTTGATGTCCATGCCCTGGAGTGTTGGTGTTATCATCATCTGTTGGATCAGTGATCAAGCGGTTTGTTGAAATATCCACAACACTACCGCTTTTGCCAGCCGCCGTTAGCACACCTGAATCCAAAGATGATATCAATACGTTACTTGCACCTTGGGTAAAACGCCACGCACTCCCGACATCAGATACACTTAGATTCCACTGAGAATTGAAGTAAGTATCATTGGTGCGGACTTGCATCTCTAATGTTGAGCCATCACCAAAGCGGAGGCTTTCAATTCCTTGGAAATAGATTTCTCGACCATCAGCTAAAGTTAGATAGTCAAAACTTGTGCCTCTGAAAATTGCTTGATTAGTTGAATAGAAGGGATTAAAATACCCAAGACTGACGCCATTAATACCAATCACATTAGAGCGGCAAATACCACAGAGATTCAAAGTGTCTGTTCCACCGCGTCCCACAACAACAGCCCCTGTACCTAATCCACCAGAGTAATTAAGTGTTTCACCAGCAAAAGTTCCATAAGTGGTATTGCTAGATTGACTCCAAGACAAAATTTTCATTGATTGGGAACTAGAGAAAAAGTCTTGACCACCGGTAGTGCGAGCGACTGCACGGAATTGATAATCACCTCCCGTTAAGCTGGAGAAGTTAGCGAGGTTGATTAAGGAGTTGGATAAACTAGCTCCAGTCCAAGTTCCTAGATTTATAGTACTACCGTTTCTTAGAGCTTCTAAGCGAACACTTGATAAACATGTAACATTTGACAAACCATAATTTAACTCAATGGCTCCACCTTGGAAGACACTGTTGATAGTACTGTCACCCGCAGCATCAAAAACATTAAAAGAACTAAAGCTAATGTTAGGAATTGGGTTTGCCGTCAAACTGAGGTTGTAGTTAGTATTGGCACTACTAAAAGGATAAACCCGCGCAAAGTATGTACCTGCACTTAACTGACGGATAATAGACTCGGAACTACTTCCATTGTTAGTAGAACTGGTAATGACATTACCTAAATCATCGAGTAACTGGACATCAGCATCAGCACTTAAACCTGTTAAACTGAGACTGAAGTTACTTTCAGATCCTACACAGAAGCGATAGTAGTCGTTTGTATCTGCTGCACCTACCCAATCACTAAAACTACGAGAAGTATTTAATATACCAATGTTAGAAGCTGTACTGGTACTATTTCCTGCATAGTCAGGAGGTGGAACAGTACCAACAAATTGAAAAGCAGAGCTAGTGAGATCTAGACCTGTCACACCATTCAGGATCGCAATCAATTCATTGTTGTCTAAACGAATTTCTGTATTCTTTCCTACTGTGCTTAAACGATAGCCATAAGCTTGACTAGAACTGATCGCACAGTTAGAAAGCCGTCTGAGTTGAATAGTGTCTTCACCAACTCTAAAATCAGCGATCGCAGCCAGATCACAGCTTCCACTTCGAGCATAATAAGTATTGTTAGCATCTCCAAGAATAAAGCGATCGCTTCCTAAACCACCCAGTAAATCATCTCGCTCAAGAAGACCAGAACCATAGGCATCGAAAACATCATTACCGCTGTTGGCATTGAGGCTGTTATTAAAGCTGTCGCCAGTAAGAATATCGTTTCCACGGCTACCAATCACAGAGTTTAATGCCTTTAATGCTTCATTAAAGATTTTTTCGTTATTTGTAAGCCGTGCAAGGATGTCACCTTCATCGCCAGGTGAGTCAATAGGACTAGCATAGACATTTAGGAAATGTTCTGTTTCTTCAACAAGAACCTTGCCGATAGCGGTTGGATTAGACGCAGAATGCGTCAGAAAAACACTGTTAAGGTAGATTGTGTTAGTACTTTTGGCATACGCGCCCAAAGCACCATTCATTTCAGAATTGGAAAGAAATTTCACATCTGGCAAGACACCATAGATTCCACCCAGTATGTCAGCACCTAATGCTTGTACTTTGCTAACATCAAAGGCTTCTCCAAAGGCAACCTGAGCATTAGGCGCAAAATTAGGATTGAAAATACTCGCAGCAGTGTGAACCAATGCTTGGGTTGGGTTAGTTTGGTTTTGCCATAGGTTAATCAGCGTCTCACCTGCTAACGTTAAAAGTTTCTGGGAATTGAATCCTGTCCAATCCGCTTGCAAAGGATTTACCAAATTATTAACTAAATAATTTGAGGTATTACCCAATGTTGAAAAAGATGAATCGATGTGACATTCTGAATTTTCAAACATCCTTAAATTTGCTCCAAATAAATATTATAAACAAATAATCCTTGACTAAAAACTTAAGCAGGTGGGCAGGAAAATTTTTTGTGTCTGGGTTTAAATCCCCGCTTGTTTAACATAATTACGAATTACAAGTTACGAATTACGGATTGTTTAACTCCGAATCAAATGTCCAAGGTGTGCATCAACTCACATTCGGAACAATGGGCGGCAACGTGGTAAACCATATATAGCAATCCGGAATTATTTGTGTGTGATAAAACACACAATTAAAGACTTAGTTTTATTTTTAACTGGAATACACGTATTCATCTGTGCAGAACTCCTAAAAAAACGTTGGTTTTATTCATAAATTCATTGTTAAAATTTTTACTTGCTACCAGTACATGAATATAGGTTTTCTCATGATTCACCTAGATTGCTATATAGGTCACAGTTTTAGAAGTGCGACTCGAAAATCGCACTATTTGAGCGAAGTAGCGATTTATTGCCGTCAGCAGGATGCGACAAGAAGCGATTGAGCTTATACTAAGTTGGCATTGTTGAAAGTATCTCGCTTGATTTATGCCCTTTTTTCCTAATTCCTAAAAAAATCAGCAAATCGAAATTAATAATTAACAATCAGGTGCAAACTTTGTCAGAATGAGTTCGTCGATGATTTTTATTAGCAAAAAGAGCGAATTTGAAGGAGTCGGACTCTGAAAGGCTTTGAATTCAAAGGTGTTGAAAAACTTATTGGGCCAATAGCCGCGCTTCTCGGCTTTGTGTATTTGTTGCAATGGTATATTGGAGATTTGCGATCGCCTTCCGATCCCATCTTTGAAGATAAACAGCCGCCTTTGGTGATGAAACAGGGCGACCCCTATATCCGCGCTTTAATGCGAACCATCTCCGCGAGTGAAGCCAGTGGTAATCGTCCCTATTCGCTATTGTATGGTGGACAGCAAGTCAACGACCTTAGCCGACATCCTGATATATGCGTCACAATTATCACAGGCCCCAACACAGGTAATTGTTCTACGGCTGCTGGCAGATATCAAATTATCAACATTACTTGGTATCGTTTAGCTCCTCGTTATCACCCAAAGCCGATGCGGATGATGTTTTGGACTAATTATAGTTTTGAAGCAGAATATCAAGATATAGTAGTTTACCGTTGGTTGAGTGATTCTAAAGTTTGGGGAACTGATATTTCTCAATTGTTGCGTCAGGGAAAGTTAAATGATGTTTTGCGGCGACTCTCTCCCATCTGGACAAGTCTAGGATATGGGATAGAAACTAATTCTGTTAGTAACTCTTTACCTAAGGTTTATCAGAAAATGTTGCAAGAGGAATTAACCGCAGCTAATCAACCAACAGCCCCGAATCTGACACCATCCCCAACTCCTTCCAACAAGGCAGCAAAAAAAAAGCAGTAAGGTTATTCTAATTTTTAACTTGCTGCATCCAAAAAATTTTTGATATTTTCCACAAATGCCAAGGTATTTTCAAAGTGAATATTATGTCCAGCATTACTAATTATTTTTAACTTAGCAAATTCACATAGTTTAGCCATTTCTGTATTAATCGCTATAAATTTATCATCATATTCACCGACTAGCAAAAGCATAGATATTTTATTATCTTGTAGCTTTTCCCATAAAGAAGGTTGGAATCCAGTACCCATGAAGCGAAGTGATTTATCTAATTCCTTGGGATTATTCTGTAACCGACTTTCTAGCATTCGGTTATATTCTAGATGATTTTTTATATGACCAAAAATAGTCTGATTATACCAATTTGATAGAAAAAGGGCAAAATCGCTTTTTTCAAGGCTTCTTGTTAACTTCTTGCCTATTTGCCTATCAAGTTTAATTCGTTCTAATCGTTCTGCTTGTGTTGGTAAACCAGGGGAAGCTGACTCTAGCACAACTTTATGAAAACGTTCTGGAAAATATAGGGTGAGGTATAAAGCCAATCTCCCACCCATTGAGTAACCAACTAAAAAGCATTTGGGAATTTTTAACTCATCTAATAAGTTAATTAAAGCATGAGCAGTGTTTGCGATTGTATAGTACTCGTCCTCACCCAAAACTTGAGTTTTGCCGTGTCCGGGGAGGTCAAGTGTTAAATAATCAAAATCGTCAGATAGTAATTTTATGGCTTCATCAAATTCATTGATGTTACCCATGAAACCATGTAGAAAAAGAATTAGTGGTTTGTTGAATTTGCCAATTAAAAAGTAGTGAAAATGATATTTTTCTAGGTTCATAGTCTAGCTAATCACTATCGCGGCTGTATATCATATTAAAGTCTGGTTGGTTGAGAGATTCATCCTCCAGGGTTTTGACGAAAATACGTAGCTTACCGCCGTAGGCATTGCTTTTGAGCCGCGCAAACCATCAGCTATGACTGTGAAACACTTGTGTTAATTTTCGCATAAAGAACCCTCTGTCTGAGTCAATACACCAAATCTCCTATCTCTTGAAAATGTCTTGTTGTGCTAGTTTATTTTTTATTTTTCTAATTCTTAAGGCAAAAATCGATCCAAAGCAGCTTTTAACTGTTTAATTTCAACATCAATATTACCCTCTTGTGCGGCTCTAGCAATACACTCAGTTAAATGTTCATCCAAAACAATTCGCGCTACCCGATCCAATGCGCCCCGCACTGCGGCAATTTGCAGTAGAACATCAGGACAAGGGCTACTTTGCTGCACCATTGCCTTAATACCACGAACATGTCCTTCTATACGCGATAATCGATTCACAATTCGCCGTAAAGACTCTTCACTATGGACGTGAGGATGAGCCGACTCTCCAGTCCCATGAGTATGATCTGTATGCTCGTGGTCTGTTTCATGATGGTGGGAATGTTCTGCTTGTTGGGATATTGGCATGGATTCCTTGCCTAATCGGTTTGATCCATTCATGGGTTATCAAAGGACTTGTAGTACTAAGATCCTAGCCTAGTACTCGACCAACCCAAAATTTCTGGGTGAAAGTCCCTACTCTACTGACGATTGACTTTTTCTTGGGGAATAATCTCTGTTACTACCCTACCGCTAGAACTGCCACCTTTGACAACAATATTTTCTGTTTGCAGATTACCAACGGCTGTTTCACCCGTAAAATTTAACGGTGGGTCAACTTGCCGATAAACTATATTTCCCTGAGCTTCAACTAACTTATTGTCTAAATACCAAGTTAATGTATTAGATTTCAAAAACTGGCGACGCTGACCAATAGCGTTAACGTTACCTGTTAAATAAACCGTTTTTTGCGGTATTTTCATTTCACCTTGATTGGCAGTCACGGTAAGATTTTCAACACGCTGGAACATACGCACGGGGGAATTTGTAGTCACAGTTTCTGCGTTCATATTCCAGATCATAGAGTTACTAGCTATTTGCACTGGTGGGTCTAGTAATTCTAATTGAGCATTCTGTTGAATAGTGGCAATTTTCGTTTTTAAGTTGACTTCGGCTGAATTTCCCTTGCCGCGATCGCTAATTTTATTATTTTTGTAGCGGTCAATTTGTATGGGGCGATCGCCAATCAGTTTTTCCTCTTTAATATTCCAGATTAAATGCTCGGTTCTAACTTTTAACTGGGGATCAGTGGAATTTGCTACTACCCCTCCAGAAAATTCCATGCGCTGTTCGCGGGTTTTAACTCGTGCTTCCTGCGCCACTGCTTGTAGTTGTTTATGACTACCGTTAATTTGGTTACGGATAATCAACAAATCTTCTTTGGGACGCCATTCTAATTCATTACCTTGCAACACAACCCCATTACTAGGGTCTGTGGCAAATATCTTACCTTTAAGAAACAACTGCTTCCCATCTTGTTCAATATCTGCGACATCTGCCTTGATTTGGTAAACCACTTTACCATCTTGGTATAGTTCACCATAAGGACTTTCAGCCTGACCAATTTGTTTTTCTTTGGTGTATTTTGCGGTTTTAGCCCTGACTTTCCAAATCGGTCGTCCCACTTCATCTGCTTGTTCTAGGGTGACATCAAAGAAAGTTAAATTGCTATTTTGGTCAGATGAACCCGCAGTATTTTGTTGAGAAGCTAGGGGGGATTTACCCCCACAGGCAACTAAACCAAATACCAACAAAAAGGTCAAAGGAAAAATCAGGAAGGAAGGAGTAGAGGAGAAATTTTGAATTTTGAATTTTGTTAGCGCAGCGTTAGCGAGTCCGCGTACTCCTGCAAAGAAGCAAGCTACGCGCAGCGTCTTGTAGAGAGCGTCATTTTGAATTTTTCTTACCCCCTCTCTCCTCATTCTATGAAATTGATGCGCCATTATTCTTGGATTTCTATATGTCCTTCACTAGTTCTTGGGTCTTCCAAAAAACCAATACCAGATAACGGCCGATATGGATAGCTTTGGCGAGGGGTTTTTTGAATATCCTCTTTGATCGCTTCTAAGTCAATGTAGCGATCGCTTACATTAATTAAGCTGTCGCTGGTCATCGAACGCAAACTGACCACTTCTACCCGCACGCCGCGATAGCTGACTGAATTTACCGCATATGCCAAATCCCCATCACCGCTGACTAAAACTGCGGTATCATAAGAATCTACAAGTGCCATCATGTCTACTGCTATTTCTACATCCAGGTTAGCTTTTTTAGAGCCATCTGGTAGCTGTACCAAATCCTTCGCAATAACTCGATAACCATTGCGACGCATCCACAGCAGAAACCCCTGTTGCTTCTCATTTGTCCGATCTACACCTGTGTAGAAAAAAGCCCGCAGTAGTCTAGAACCTCCTGTTAATCGACACAACAGCTTCGTGTAATCGATTTCAATCCCTAGTTGGAGTGCAGCGTAAAATAGATTTGAGCCATCAATAAATATGGCGACTCTGCCCCGATTCTCTAAAACTTGTTCTGGCGTAAATATTGAATCGTTTTCCAAATTATTCAACATTGTTGTCATACCTCAATTTTTATCCTTGTTATTTTTGATACAAATTACCAACTTTTACATGCTAGTCACAGCGGCTTATGATAATGTTCTGGGGCTAATATAAGTTAAGCCCCGATAAATTTTTACAAGAGAATTAGAAATTGAACAAAATCAGAGTTTGATAAGGACTAATCGTTTTTCGGGGGTTCTATTCGCTTAAAAATCGGTTGGGGTGTACCCAACTGTTGCTTACTAGATAGTATCCCCCATGTCGCATGGATGGCAAAAGGAGCAGTAACTGAACTTTGTATTTGATCGTTAAAGTTTGTTCCAAAGCCCAGCTGCTGATAAATATCGCTACTGATGTTCGGAATAATTGGGGATAGGAGATAAGCTGCTAGTCTAACTGATTCTAGAACTGCGTAGAGAACTTTTTCCACGGACTCCTGCTGTCCCTGTTTATATAATGACCAAGGAGCTTGTTCATCAATAAACTTATTACTGGCTTGCGCCAGTGAAAGGATGGCCTCGCAGGCTTGACTGAAAGCTAGCTCTTTATATGCATGTTTTACATGTTCCCCTAGACGTAAACCAATTTTTTTCAAAGGATTTTCGTCAGGAATTCCCTCATTGCCGATTGATGGAACATTATTGTCAGCGCAGTATTTCTTCACCATGCTCAAGGTGCGATTGAGCAAATTACCTAAATCATTCGCCAAATCTGCATTCAGAACATTAATGAACCTAACTTCATTAAAATCTCCATCCTTGCCAAATTCGATTTCCTTAAGGAAGTAATAACGAACGGCATCACTACCATAGCGCTGAACTAACGCCACAGGATCAAGGGTGTTACCCAGACTTTTGCCCATCTTCTGCCCGTCTTTAGTCAAAAAGCCATGCCCAAATACTTGCTCTGGCAAGGGTAAGCCAGCCGACAACAGCATTGCTGGCCAATAAACAGCATGGAAGCGCAGAATATCCTTACCAATTAGGTGCAAGTTAATCGGCCACCATCTTTCTAAAGCATTTGCTAAAGTCGGTTCTGCATCTGGTTCTAGCAATGCCGTTACATAACCTAGCAGCGCATCAAACCAAACATAAAGGGTGTGCTTTGGATCAACTGGTACTGGAAAACCCCAATCGAGATTCACCCGCGAAATTGAAAAGTCTTGCAACCCTTGATTTACAAAGCTGAGGACTTCATTACGCCGACTTTCTGGTTGAATAAAATCCGGTCTAGATTGATAAAATTCTGTCAGCTTAGTTTGATATTTGGATAAGCAAAAAAAATAGTTTTGCTCGTCTCGCCACTCAACTTCTTTATTAGTATGAATCGGGCAACGGTGTCCTTCTAGCAGATCCCGTTGTTCTTTGAATTCTTCGCAGGATACGCAGTACCAGCCTTGTTGTTGTCCCTGGTAGATATCACCAGATTCCCAGACTCGCTCAAAGAATTCTTTAACGATCGCTTCATGACGAGCAGCAGTAGTCCGACTAAAGCGATCATATTGAATGTCTAGTAACTGCCATAAACTCACGAAGCTAGGGACAATTTCATCACAAAAATCTTGTGGTGCTTTCCCTAAACTTTCTGCCGATCGCTGAATTTTTTGCCCATGTTCATCTGTACCTGTAATCAGTAATACCTGATGCCCCAGCAGCCTTTGAAATCGCGCTATTACATCTGCTGCGATTGTTGTATAAGCACTGCCTATATGGGGGACATCGTTTACATAATATAGCGGTGTTGTCAGTGCAAATGTCTTTTCTGTTTTATTCACTAAATTCATGTAGAATAAAAATCAACTTATTAAAACGTTTCACATCTTAGCTTTTGTCGGCAAAACCACGACATTATACAATATTATTCCTATTTTTTCCAAGATTACCTTAATATTAGCAAATTTCTCAGGTCAAGAATTGTTTTGTAATATGCATCAATTCAGATCATTTTTGTATAAAAGATGGAAATTAACTAATCATAGTTTTTTTTAATAGTTACTATTAAAGATTCTTGTGATCAGGAATACAGAACCGAGAACGCAGAAAATCTAGCTGGTTTTGTGGATTAGACATTTCTATCTTAAGACGGTGATGGCAATAGTAAAGAAATGTAAAAATTAATTTTAGATAAACTGCCATATTTACCGGAAAAATATATTGATAAGGTATGAGTCTAAATAGGCCCCTGGAGATTTCTAGCGCTTTGATGGCGGCACTTTCAACGCAAATGTTTCGCTATTACGAAGACCGCATTCCCCAGGATGCCAGCGTATTGGTAGTCAGCAATCACCGCAGCTTTATGGATGCACTGATTTTAATGGCGGCGTTATCGAGTCCGATTCGCTTTGCTTGCCATCACTATATGGGACAAGTGCCAGTAATGCGGGAGATTGTTACCGGACAATTGGGGTGTTTTCCTTTGGAGGAAACTCAAAACCGCCAGCAAAGCTTTTTTTCGCAGTCGCAGATGCTGTTGCAGTCCAGGCAAATGGTGGGAGTATTTCCAGAAGGGACTGAACCTATGGTGAAATTTACCCAGCCAAACCAAGTGGGTGAATTTCAGCGGGGATTTGCCCATTTGGCATTGCGAGCGGATGTACAGGATCTAGCTATTTTGCCGATTGCGATCGCCTCTTTAGAAGAGGTAAACACGAATGGCTTCCCCTTAAGGCTTTTGAGTGTGTTTGACCCTTCAGAACCTTTATTTAACCAAGGTGGTTGGCATCCTCTAGTAATTTATCGGCGGGTTGCTGTGTTAATCGGTCGTCCTTATTGGATTACACTCCAACAGCAGAAAAAATATCACGGTAAACAGGCGAGAACTGTTGTGGCTGAACTGACGGAACACTGTCACGGCGAAATTAGCAACTTACTGCGTCAAGGTTGCTATTAGAATCAAAAACACCGAAGCTTTTATAAGTAACAATCAGCATTTCAAAATATTTATACCATTGACTAGTGACCAATGACTATAACAGAAGTTGAGCTAAACCCTTGTTTCCTGACTCCTAAACGAGTACAACCAGAGTATCCCCTGTTGGTATATTTGCCAGGAATGGATGGAACAGGTCAACTATTGCGATCGCAAACCGCTGGATTAGAAACTGGCTTTGATGTCCGTTGTTTAGCGCTTCCACGCAAAGATCTGAACACTTGGGATGTGCTAGCTAAGAGTGTATTGGACTTGATTCACGCCGAATTACAAAAAAGCTCCCAGAGGCCAGTTTATTTGTGTGGTGAGTCCTTTGGTGGTTGCTTGGCAATGAAGGTAGCGATCCAAGCACCGGAGTTATTTAAGCGAATTATCTTAATTAACCCAGCTTCGTCTTTTCATCTTCGCCCTTGGTTAAATTGGGCATCCCAACTTACTTACTTAGTGCCATCAGGGTTGTATGATGTTGGCGCACTAGGGTTGTTGCCGTTTCTAGCATCTTTGCCACGCATTTCTCAAAGTGATCGCCATGAACTGTTGAAAACTATGCGTTCTGTCCCGTCAGAAACCGTTCATTGGCGGTTGTCTTTACTGCGAGAGTTTAATATTGATGAGGAACAGTTACGTCGGTTAACTCAACCAGTTTTGCTAATTGCCGGTGCTAGCGATCGCCTTTTGCCTTCTGTAACAGAGGTGAAGCGGATAGCGAATATTTTACCAAATACCAAGATTGTGGTGTTGCCTAATTGTGGACACGCTTGTTTGTTAGAGCAAGATATTAATCTCTATGACATTCTCAAGGCTAACGACTTTTTAGAAAGTAAAGCTGATATAGGTGGAGTTAAAAGGTAAAAAGTGTGCTACACATAAATTCAACTAGCTGAAGCAGGATTAGATGAATATGCAGAACTTCTTAGACAAGAAGATTTGAAATGAGGGTTCAGCGAGGTGAAGTATGGCTTGCCAATTTAGACCCTACCAAGGGTTCTGAACAGTTAATTTTGAGTCTGAGTCAGAATTGGTAAGGTAATGATAAATTCAGTTCCCTTACCAAGTGTAGAATTCACAACCAGTGAACCGTTATGTTTTTCTACCACAATAGACTGAGCGATCGCCAGTCCTAAACCCGTACCTTTACTGACTCCTTTTGTAGTAAAGAAATGGTCAAATATTTTTTCTTTAACTCCTTCACTTATTCCGTTACCATTATCAGCAATTGATATTTTTACGTTGTTATCTGCCACTGAGGTTGTAATTATAATCTGGTTGGGATTATCCTTAATTTCTATAAAACTCCGCCCAGAATTTGCTTCTTCTAATGCGTCAATAGCATTCGCTAGAATATTCATAAATACCTGATTTAATTGCCCAGAGAAACACTCTAATTCAGGTAAGTTTCCATACTCAGCTATCACTTCAATGGCTGGACGTTGTTCATTTGCTTTCAGACGATGTTTGAGAATTAAAATTGTGCTATCAATGCCTTTATGGATATTAAAAGGTACTTTATAATCTTTATCTGCACGCGAGAAAGTGCGGAGACTGGTGCTGACATTTTTCAGGCGTTCGCAGGCCATCACCATTCCATCAATCATTTTGGGCAAGTCTTCTAAACTATAATCCAAGTCAATTTCTTCGGCATGGTCTTTAATGTCATCACCCGGTTTGATTAAACTTTCTTGATAGAGTTTTAAGTGTTCAATAATATCAGCAATCGTGGGTTTAGCTTGTTGGAGAGTAGCAGAAATAAAGCCCAAAGGATTATTCATCTCGTGAGCAACCCCAGCAACTAAATTACCCAATGCTGACATTTTTTCTGCCTGCACGAGTTGCGTTTGGGCTTGTTGCAAATCCAGCAGTGTGCGTTCGACCTGTTCTCGGGCTTCAGTAATGGCGGCAATTTGGGGCAAACTAGTCCAACAGGCGATCGCCACTCCCACGAAGGCAACCGTCACTAACAAAATGCTAAACAACGCGACATCTTGCCCCACACCCACCTGATCTAAACCCGCCCTCACCCACCAGCCAATACTCACCGCACTGCACACTAAGCCAATTAAGATCATCACTTGAAATGCCAACCAATCTGTTTTGCTGGTATGGGGTTGCTGGTGATACCGTTGCATCCACCCATCGGGATGGAACAGGGAGACATTCAAGCGCGGTAATTGAGTGCCTGCTATGCTCACCAGCCCAGGCAGGAGCAATCCAATGGCTAAGTCCTGCCAGCCCCATGCCAATCCGCCCACTACCAAAACAATCGCTTCAATGCCAAAGAAACTCAGCGACCACCAGGGCCATCGGGCTGCTGGTCGCCGCCGACTGACCCACTCACCTAAGTGAATTGCCATCATCGAAGTCAGATAGCCGGTGCCCGTCACCATCACAACCCGTTCTACATCGCCCCACCCCAAGCAAATTAGACTCAGCCCGAGGGTACAAATTAAACTGGGTTCAAACACTCCCCGGCGAGACAACACGGCAAATACGGGCGGTAAGTAGCCATCTTTGGCTAACTGATACAAAATTCGGGGACAGTTAGAAACAGCGGTCGCAGAGCTAAGGAGACACCCTGAGGTAATTAGAAAGGTAACAAGAGCGGGGGCGAATCCGCCCCAGAAGGGTTGGGCTGCTGCCACTAGATTGAGATAAGCGCTATCACCTAATCCGGGGGCTGTGGCTAACCGCATTAAAACCCATGATCCACCGAGATAGACAATCGGAATCAATCCAGCAGTCACCTGCAAACACCGTAGAGTAACGCTGGGTTGGAGGCTATCTGCCACAAATGAAGATGTCGTCTCGCAACCATAAACCGCATAGACAGCGATAAAGAACCATTTCATCCAATCGATCAGGGAAATGCCTGCTCCCAGATCGGGCAGCACCCTAGGGCTAGTAGGGGCAAAACTCAACCAACCAATGCCTTGGAGACAAAAGGTGAGAAGAAATCCGATCGCCGGAAATACAAAGAAAGAGTGCAAAATGCCTAGCGTGCGAGTTCCACTAAAGGCAACGATAAAGGGCAGAAGTGTAAACCCGATTCTGAGTAGAGTCTCTGGACAGGTAATACCCAGTGGAGTCAGATTCGCCTTGATTAAATCGGTCAGAATAATCGCATCTATGGACGGAACAGAGACCCAGCCGAGCAGGTAGCCAATCGCCCCATAGCGAGCCAAGTTTGGCAATCGCTGGAGCAAGCGAGTCATATAGTTTGGGGTGCCTCCAGCGACCTCTGGGAAATATGTCCCTAACCGCTTAACTTGCAGGTTGAGCAGTATGCCAATGATGGTTCCAGGCAACCACACCCAGAGCGCCTGCGGGCCTAGTGCAGCATGTATAGCAGGAGCCGTCCCTAACCACAAAAGCAAACCGCTAAAACCAAACCCCCAAGTTTCTTGTGAAGTGAGACTTCGGCGCAGGGGAGGCATTGAATTCGGTTGCTCATTCATAATTAGTACAGAAAAATAGGGAAAATAAGGATGTAACCTCAGTCTTCCCTAAAATTCATTGATAGCTTCATCTGCAATCGCAATAATTATTGAACTTGCGCCAGATTCTGTCAGTTCGCTCATTTTTAACAATGGGGCTTGAAGTATGGACGTAGTATTTCTGACGCTATGCGTCTCGAAATACATATTTTTCATTCTCTATAAATCAATTTAGAGGCTTGCATCGAAATTATTTTTTGGTCACCCTTGGCACATTTATAGTGAAGTCTCAGAATAATTCCTATTGGCTCTAGCAACTTGTACTTGTTGGGAGATGTCAAGCCGCTCATACTTCGCTATAAGTTTAAAGAGAGAGGCTTTACAGGATGGTGTCAAGTAATGGCAGACAAACCCCAAGAAATAGAGGTGAATAAATTAGTTAATTCACCCAGAGAAACTTCACAAGTAAAAATCCAGGCTCAATCATCAGTAGAAAATAAACCGTCTGTATTAGAGTCTTTTGTTGAAACTGTTGCTCAGACTGGCAAAGCAGTTTTAGATACAGCAGTAGGGGTGGGAGAAGCAACGGCGAAACAAACACACAAGTTAATTGAGCAAACAACTCAAACCAGCGGTCAGGTTGTGAATAGCCTTAGCGAAAATTGGCTGATTAGAAAACTATCTGGAGTGTTAAATCTAAATTGGCTAATTAGTGATACTGATCTTGTCGATTTGGAAAAAGCAGAAGTGGCGGTAAACAAGCTTAAGAAACAGTATCCAAATGAATCACCTAGCCAGATTGCTCACCGAATCATGATAGAAAAAGCAACTCAAGCAGGCACAGTTGGACTAGCCACGAGTATTTTGCCAGGAGTAGCAGTGGCGTTGTTGGCAATTGATTTAACAGCCACAACCAAATTGCAGTCAGAAATGCTTTATCAGATTGCATCTGTCTACGGGCTAGATTTAAAAGATCCTGCTCGTAAAGGTGAAGTTTTGGCAATTTTTGGTTTGGCTTTGGGTGGAAGTCGTCTGTTGAAAGCTGCGGGATTAGGCTTGCTGCGAAATGTGCCTTTGGCGGGTGCAGCGATCGCAGCTAGTTCAAATGCGACGATGATCTATTCATTGGGGTATGCTGCTTGTCGATTTTACGAAGCCAAGCTGGATGAATCAACTTCTTTGGCATCGCCACAGACATTGGCAACGTTAAAAGCCGAAAGTGAAAAGTATCTCCAAAGTGCGATCACTCAAGAAGCCGTCATGGATCAAATCTTAGTTCACATGATCTTAGCTAGCCATCCAGACAAGACTTTGAAAGAAATTTTGCCAGAATTACAAGCTGTAAACCTCAGTCATAACTCGTTGGATACCATTGCCCAAAATATCAAATCACTTAAGTCTTTTGATATACTGCTCAATCAGCTAAATCGTGATTTTGCCATCCCCTTGCTGGCTCAGTGTTACAAAATTGCCCAGCTTGACAATCAGATTACACCAGTTGAGCAACATATAATCACAGCGATCGCTAAGAAATTTGACATTGATACAAATGCAATTGGGGCATTGGGCATGGGGCAGAGGAGGTAAAAGAGTGGAGTTCCTAGCTTGATTAACGAGTATCAAAGACTCATTAATGGAGTTCTGAGGTGGATTAATGAGTATCAAAGACTCATTAATGGAGTTCTGAGGTGGATTAACGAGTATCAAAGACTCATTAATGGAGTTCTGAGGTGGATTAACGAGTATCAAAGACTCATTAATGGAGTTCTGAGGTGGATTAATGAGTATCAAAGACTCATTAATGGAGTTCTGAGGTGGATTAATGAGTATCAAAGACTCATTAATGAAGTTTTGAGGTGGATTAATGAGTATCAAAGCCTCGTTAATGAGTGATATTTATACTAATTAGCTAAATATCTGCTTAATTCAGCAGAACAATTTTTACATTACTCAACTTTGTGAGATGGTGAGGCGCGGGTAATCGAAGTTTCGATTAAGGAAATGCATTCTACCTGTTATGCTTTCTTACCTGCTACTGGTTCAGTTATATTTTCCATATCGACTAGATTCCACTTTAAGCCTTTGCTCCTATATACACGCTTTTGCAAATTTGGATAGTCACCGATATCATGGTCTAGCCTTTGACCAACTACTATACATTTGAATATAGAATTGCCCGTGTTTTTCAGCTTGTGCGGCTTACCACCAGCGCGATATCCAATAAAATCTCCTGCTTTAACTGGATAAACGCTTTCTCCAATTGTTGCCTCAGCTTCTCCCTCAAGAACGTATACGCACTCTTCTTCGTGATAGTGCATATGAAGCTCCGTTGATTCACGTCCAGGCTGTACTTCAATGATGTGAAAACCGATATTTTTTAAACCTGTCAAATCTCCTAAAGACTTATTCAGTCTGCGAGCATTGGAGTTGAGAAAATGTGTTTTTTCTAGTCCTTCATAAGACTCAATCTCTTCTTTAGTGACTAAATACTTTTCCATTTCTTGATACCAAGGTGCTAAGAAAATTTGATGGTAAACAAGCAAGAGGCCTAAAGATGAATTAAGGCGGCAGTTAAAACAGGTTCAAGGGTTCCATCTCAGCAGAAGTGATGCCTACGGCGGTAAACTACGCTTCTATTTGTGGATGGGATTATATCATCACCTCGTTATTAAGTGCAACTTCATAGAAAATTGGTATAACCCCTGCTCCCCCAATGCCAATGCCCCATCCCTACTCCCCTTGGTCTGAAACAAGAATTTTGAGCAATACTGGTACAAGAAGGAATATTTACACAAAATCCCAAAATGAGAATTCAACCTAGTGATAAGCCTTTGCTAGAGTGGGCAGGTGATAGTTTGGCAATTGGATTATTTGAAGATGCAGTAGAGTTAACCGGAGAATTGGCAACTTTAGATCAAAAGTTTTCCGGGGTCTTAAAAGAACTAATTGCTGAAGAGGAATTTAAAGCTAAAGCCAACAGTACCATCTTTACCCGTGTGAATGCTGCTAGCCCAGTGCGTAAATTGATTCTGGTAGGTTTGGGTAAACCAGATGCACTAAACCTCGACACTTTACGCCGCGCTGCTGCTGCTGTAGCCAGGGTAGGAAAAAAGCAAAAAAGCAAAATTCTGGGATTTAGTTTTCCATTGTGGAATAACGATCCAGCAGCCAGCGCCCAAGCGATCGCAGAAGGTGTGGAACTGGCGCTTTACGAAGATATTCGCTTTAAATCAGAACCAGAAGAGAAAGGATCACAAATAGAAACTGTAGATTTACTAGGATTCGGTGGGCAAGAAACAGCCATCAGCCGCGCCAATCAAATTGTGTCAGGGGTAAATTTGGCACGGCAGTTAGTAGCAGCACCAGCTAACGCGGTAACACCGCTTACTTTGGCAGAAACTGCTCAAGCGATCGCTAACGAGTACGGTTTACAAGTGGAAATTCTGGAACGAGAAGACTGTGAAAAGTTGGGTATGGGTGCTTTTTTGGGAGTAGCCCAAGCTTCCGAGTTACCACCTAAATTCATTCACCTGACTTACAAGCCAGAAGGTACACCCCAAAAGAAACTAGCAATTATTGGCAAAGGTGTAACCTTCGATTCCGGCGGACTCAATATTAAAGGTGCTGGTAGCGGCATCGAAACCATGAAAATGGATATGGGCGGTGCAGCTGCTACCTTGGGTGCGGCAAAAGCAATTGCTCAACTAAAGCCAGATGTTGAGGTTCACTTTATCTCGGCGGTAGCTGAAAACATGATTAGCGGTCGCGCCATGCACCCTGGAGACATTCTCACAGCATCAAACGGCAAAACAATCGAAGTGAACAACACCGACGCTGAAGGACGTTTAACCCTAGCAGATGCCTTGGTGTATGCCGAAAAATTGGGATTAGATGCGATCGTCGATTTAGCCACCCTGACTGGTGCCAACGTCATTGCTTTGGGTGACGATATTGCTGGTTTGTATACTCCCGATGATGGTGTAGCTTCCCAGCTAGAGAAAGCTGCCCAAACTTCTGGGGAAAAGATTTGGCGGATGCCAATGGAAGAAAAATATTTTGAAGGGCTAAAGTCTGGTATCGCGGACATGAAAAATACAGGGCCGCGTCCGGGTGGTGCAATTACTGCTGCCCTTTTCCTCAAACAATTCGTCAAAGAAACCCCTTGGGCGCACTTAGATATTGCCGGTCCAGTGTGGACAGATAAAGAAAATGGCTACAACGGCGCGGGGGCAACTGGCTACGGCGTTCGGACGCTAGTTAACTGGGTACTGGGTACTGGGGAGTAGGTAGTAAGGGAGACAGAGGGACAAGAGGGCAGGGGGGGAAATAACTAATACCAATGCCCAATACTTCTCTACCTTGGGCTGCGCCTTAAGCGAACGCAAGAGCGTCTGGTAGAGAAGCTATGCCGCAGGCCTTACGACGCTGCTCAGTACAAGTGCCCAATCCGCAATCCCTAATCCCCAAACAATTCGTGCTATCTTGAGCTTGCCAGCAAAAATTGTTGCAATAGTAACAGAAGTAATTTGGCTCTGTTGAAAGTTAAGCTTTTTCGGCAAAGCCATCTGGTAAAATTTGTAAGGTTTCTAAAAGCTCTGAGCAATGGGATCGACTCGTGTAAGGATCGCAATTGACGCAATGGGAGGGGATCACGCACCCGGTGAAATTGTTGCTGGCGCACTGCGAGCACGGGAAGAATTGGGTGTAGATGTATTGTTAGTTGGTGATCCCCAACAAATAAAAGCTGCCTTGCCGCCAAAAACGAATTTAGGGCAGGTAGAGATCGTAACTGCTGAGGAAGCGATCGCTATGGATGAGGAGCCTTTAAACGCAGTTAGACGTAAACGCAAGGCTTCTATCAATGTGGCAATGGATTTAGTCAAGCAGCAGCAGGCAGATGCCGTATTTTCTGCCGGTCACTCTGGGGCAGCTATGGCATCAGCTTTACTCCGCTTAGGACGATTGCCGGGAATTGACCGCCCAGCAATTGGCACAGTTTTTCCCACGATTATAGCTGGGAAGCCAGTGCTGGTACTTGATGTCGGCGCGAATGTAGATTGCCGTCCGAAGTTTTTAGAGCAGTTTGGCGTCATGGGTTCAGCTTACAGTCAGTATGTCTTGGGTACAACCGAACCTAAGGTGGGTTTGTTGAATATCGGTGAAGAAGACTCTAAGGGCAATGATGCAACCGTCCGCGCCCACCAATTGCTCCGTGAAAATTCCCAAATTAATTTTATTGGCAATGCCGAAGGGCGTGATGTGCTTTCTGGTCGCTTTGATGTGATTGTCTGCGATGGCTTTGTTGGCAATGTATTGTTAAAATTTGCTGAAGCCGTTGGAGAAGTGATTTTGCAAATTCTGCGGGAAGAATTACCCCAAGGATTGCACGGTCAAATTGGTTCAGCATTCTTAAAACCAAACCTGAAGCGGGTTAAGCAGCGAATGGATCACGCAGAACATGGTGGTGCCTTGCTGCTAGGCGTGGCAGGAGTCTGTTTTATCGGTCACGGTAGTTCACAAGCACCTTCAATTTTTAATGCAATTCGCATGGCCAAAGAAGCCGTTGACAACCAGGTGCTACAACGAATTCAGTCCCAATATATCCTAGAGCGCAAGAGCGGTTAGTCATTAGTCATTGGTCATTTGCAAAGGACAAAGGACAAGGTGCAAAGTCTGAGCCAAGGCTTCCTTGGATCAGAACTTTGTAAGAGAGGACAAAAAGCTGTTAGCTCGGGAGATTAGGTGTGCAAAATTTAGGTGTAGCAATTACCGGAAGTGGCTCGGCAGTACCAGCAACTTTCTTACACAACCAGAAATTGAGTGAACTAGTTGAAACATCAGACGAGTGGATAACCACAAGAACGGGAATTCGTCAACGGCGATTAGCGCTGCCATCTGAGTCTTTGAGTGTACTCGCTACTGCCGCCAGCAGTCAGGCGATCGCAGCTTCGGGAATCAAACCAGAAGACCTAGACCTGATTTTGCTAGCGACTTCCACCCCTGATGATTTATTTGGTAGTGCTTGTCAAATACAGGCTCAATTGGGAGCCACCAATGCAGTAGCCTTTGACTTGACCGCTGCCTGTTCCGGCTTTGTGTTTGGTCTGGTTACGGCAGCTCAATATATTAGAACAGGCGTCTACCAAAATGTACTTTTGATAGGGGCAGATATCCTCTCTCGCTGGGTAGATTGGGAAGATCGGCGTACTTGTGTATTGTTCGGTGATGGTGCCGGGGCAGTAGTTTTGCAGGCTGACAAAAGCGATCGCTTATTGGGATTTGCACTCAAAAGTGATGGCACTCAAAACCATCACCTCAACCTTGCCTATGCAGGCGCTTCTCAAGAACTGCTCCCCGATGTAAATATCACTAAAGGCACTTACCAACCTATTACTATGAACGGCAAAGAAGTCTACCGCTTTGCTGTTCAAAAAGTCCCAGAAATCATCGATAAAGCCTTGTTTCAAGCCAACCTCAGTGTTGACCAAATAGATTGGCTGCTGTTACATCAAGCCAATCAGCGGATTATCGATGCTGTTGCCCAACGCTTGAATGTCCCAGAACATAAAGTTATCAGCAATCTCGCTCAATACGGCAATACCTCTGCTGCTTCCATTCCCTTAGCTTTGGATGAAGCAGTGCGGCAAGATAAGATTAAACCCAATGACATCGTTGCTACATCCGGCTTTGGTGCCGGTCTTACCTGGGGTGCGGCAATTTTTCAATGGGGAAGGTAAATATTTTGTCCTACCCTGCAGGAAGCCCTTCGGGTGACGCTCGTTCCTCTCTACGAGACGCTGCGCGAACGCTAACGCTGCGCTAACAGCAGTCGCTCATGGGGGAAACCCCCAAGACCGCGCTGCTTCACCGCTGGCGCGTCTATGTCATTAGTCATTTGTCCTTTGTTAATGACCAATGACAATTGACCAATGACAATTGACCAATGACAATTGACCAATGACCACTGACCAATGACAATTGACCAATGACTAAAACTGCATGGGTGTTTCCCGGGCAAGGTTCGCAAGCACTGGGAATGGGAATAGACTTATTAGATATACCTGCCGCTAAAAACAAATTTGTCCAAGCCAAGGAAATTTTGGGCTGGTCTGTAACCGAAATCTGTCAAAACGAAGAAGAAAAGTTATCACATACGCTATACACTCAGCCAATTCTTTATGTGGTAGAAAGCATTCTTGCTGACCTTCTCCGGGAACGAGGACACCAGCCAGATTTAGTTGCTGGACACAGTTTAGGAGAATATACTGCCCTTTACATAGCGGGTGTTTTTGAGTGGTCGGCTGGTTTATATCTAGTAAAGCGTCGTGCAGAACTCATGGATAGCGCCGTCGGTGGTATGATGGCGGCTTTGATGAACTTTGACCGCGAACAGTTAGAAAAAGTCATTGCCCAAACGCCTGATGTGGTGCTAGCAAATGACAATAGTTCGGCTCAGGTGGTAATTTCAGGTACGACTGAGGCTGTACAAGCAGTGATGTCTGAAGTTAAAGCAAAGCGTGCTATTCCTCTAAAAGTTTCTGGAGCATTTCACTCACATTTAATAGCACCAGCGGCTGCCCAATTCCAAGACATTCTAGAATCTGTGGAATTTCAGTCGGCTACTGTGCCAGTGTTGTCTAATGTAGAACCAATTCCGTCTATTGATGCCGAGATTTTAAAGCAGCGCCTCAACAAACAAATGACTGGTTCTGTAAGATGGCGGGAAATTTCTCTGCAATTACCAGCCAACGGTATCCAGCGAGTAGTGGAAATTGGCCCTGGTAAAGTCCTAACTGGCTTGATTAAACGTAGTAGCCCTGACTTAATATTAGAAAACATTCAGAGTGCTGCTGATTTACCTATTTAATTTTTTGAGAAGATGTTTGAAAAGTCGCAAATAACACTATAAACCCCTCTCCAAACCTCTCTCCCACAGGCAGAGAAGCTCTGACATTACCAAAAACAAAAATACTTTTTAAACATCCTTTTAGAACTTCATTTCAATGAAAAATTCTGTACCCTCACCCAAAACAGAGTTAAAACTCAATTTACCATTGTGAGTTTCTTCAACAATAGACTTGGCGATCGCTAATCCTAATCCCGTCCCTTTACCCACACCTTTTGTAGTAAATAAGTGGTCAAAAATCTTTTGCTTTACTGATTCATTCATCCCCTTCCCATTATCAGCAATAGCAATTTTAACGCCTTCATTTTCCAAAGAGGTTTTAATTGTAATTAGGTTAGGATTGGTCTTAATTTCCTCAAAAGTCCGTTCGGTATTTGATTCATCCAGCGCATCAATGGCATTTGCTAGGATGTTCATAAATACCTGATTTAATTGCCCAGGAAAACATTCAACTTGGGGCAATTTACCATAATCAGTTATCACTTCAATTGCTGGACGTTGTTCATTTGCTTTCAGACGATGTTTGAGAATTAAAATCGTACTATCGATACCTTCGTGGATATTAAACGGCACTTTGTAATCTTTATCAGCACGGGAAAAAGTGCGGAGACTGGTGCTGATATTTTTGAGGCGATCGCATGCCATCACCATTGAATCAATCATCTTGGGTAAGTCTTCTAAGCTATAATTCAAGTCGATTTCTTCGGCATGGTCTATAATTTCATCACCTGGATTTGGGAGACTTGATTGATAGAGTTTCAAGTGTTCAATAACATCTGCAAGGCTAGGTTTAGCTTGTTGGAGGCTAGCATAAATAAACCCCAAAGGATTATTCATTTCATGAGCTACCCCGGCAACTAAATTACCCAGTGCCGACATTTTCTCACTTTGAACAATTTGCAGTTGTGCCTGTTGTAATTCTTCTAAAGCTTCTTTCAATTCTTGGGATTTTTGAAAAACAGCAGCTTCAGCTTGTTTGCGTTCTGTGACATCTAACAACAAGCCATCCCAAATAATTGTGCCATCAGCTTGTTTAATTGGACGGGATACAGCTTGAATCCATTTTACTTTACCGGAAGGGGTGATAATTCGTCCTTCATATCGCCAAGGCTCTAAAGTTTGAGCCGAAATGATAACAGACTCTTGATAATGTGCCATGTCCTCTGGGGGAACCGCAGATATTAAGCTGCTAGCATCAGCCACCACTTGCTCTGGTGGGATTTCATAAATTTCATGACAACCAGTACTAACGTAGTTGAATCTGGATATACCATCTGGTGAGAGCTGGAATTGATAAATCATCCCGGGAGCATTCTCCGCTAGGTGATGGAAACGAGCTTGACTGCCCTGTAGATCAGTGTACAATTGAGCATTTTCCAGGGATATTGCAGCTTGAGTACAAAGTAAGTTAATCACGCTAAGGCGATCGCTGGTAAACACTCCTGGAGTCAGTTTATTTTCTAAGTAAATAATACCTACCAAATGTCCTTGATTAATAATTGGGGTACATAATACACTCTGGGGTTTTGTTCGGTACATATATTCCCCAATTACACCAGGAATATCTGTTTGCAAGTTATCGATCACAACTGTTTGTTGGGTATTTTTGACGTAATTGATAATTGTTGTGGGTATATCTTCACAAGTATCTAGTAATTGTGAATTAAGAATAGTTTGTATCTCAATATGAGAATTTGATCCATGATTAATAAAGGTAATTGCCTTAACTTGCCAAGTATCACCGGACACTTGCTTCAACGGGGGGAACCCCCGCACAGCAGTGTCCTCTCCTTGAGGAAGAATTAGTGCAGATTTTTTCGCGCCAGAGTTTTCTAGGATAATGCGGGTGAGACTGGTAATAAGTTGATCTATTTCCAGAGAACTGGAGATAGCTTGAGAGGCTTTAAGGACAGAGGTAAAATCTAGAACATTGGAAATATTGGTGCTACTAGTGCTAGAAGTGTCAGTAGATGAAAAAGTCCCACGAAAGGCAATAGTTTCTAGGGGGTTGAGGTTAATTCTTTGCTGTTGCAGTATGGGTTGCAGCAATTGGGGATAGCGTTGTTCTAAATCATTGGTTTTGGCTTTTGCTCCCCAGCGAGCATAGCAGTAGTATGCTTCTTGCATATATACTTGGGCAACTTTTTCTTTACCCCAGTCGAGGTAGAATTTGGCTGCGAGTTCGTTGCTCAGTCCTTCTTCTTGGATGTAGCCGTTTTCTTTAGCAAGAGAAATGGCACGATCATACAATTCTATTGCTTCAGTTTTCTGTCCTGATATCCGAAAGCTTTCAGCTTCTACCAAGTTGGATTTGTGAGCATAATTCTTCGGTGCATTCTGTGCACATTGTTTTAGCTTTTTATTAGTTTCAGTTACTCGTTCAATAATTAATTTCTGCTCGACCATCGAGCAGTCTTTATATAAGGCTAAATTAGTCAGAGATTCATAAAAATAAAATGTTGGAATTAGCACTAATCCAGTCACACTGGTTAAATATTGCTCTACAATGCCTGCATTTTCTCGTGCTTCTTTATATTTACCAAAAAGATAACACAAAAGTAATTTACAAAAATGAAGCTGACAAATAATACTAATTTGATTGCCAGCATGATGCAGAGGTAACATTGTGACTTCATCATAAATTTCCCCAATTAAAAAACAAGGGTTGTCTGCCATTCCTAATAAATTTAAAACTGATTGATAATAGATGCTGTTGAAATTCAAATAGGTGGTTTGCTTAAGTTGATGCATAATTGTGCCATAGTTTCCCATAGCTTGGGCTAATTCGTGTAACCCGTGACCACTCAAATAGGCATATCTGCCAAAAACATAGGCAGACATTACAGCATATTCAATATCTCCGGTTTCTAAACCACTCGTATAGGCTTGCAAAAGAGGATTTAAAGTTTCTTTAACAGGCGATTTCCAATGTCGGATAAAACAATTCACTGCAAATAGAGTTTTTGATTTCAGTTTGAAAGCATTTAAATGGTTAAGCAACAGTAATGCCATTTCCCCAAATTCATATCCTGTATCAATTTCTCCTAGAACACCGCAGAGTATAAGTCCATAGCTAGCATAGGCATAGGTAGATTCTGGAGCATTACCATAGAGGATTGACAGTTGAACTTGTTTAAAGACAATTACTCGAAACAATGCTGGAGCTGCTTGATAGGCAGCTGACATAATACTCGATAAAATTTGCATTGCTGCCAGGATAGTCACATCAGTCATTTTTGGCAGTTCCAGTAAATCTGTCGCTGCTTTATCTGCCAAAAGACGTTTTGTTTGCTCCAGTTCACACTCAATATCAGTTTGATTGACTTGTTGAGGCAGTTCCACTCCTATTGATTGAAGAACAGTCACTGCGATTTGCAAAGCTTTCTTATGCTGCGCCTGCGCCATGTAGGCTTGAATCTTGACATTGTAGATAGGAATTTGTTCGAGGAGGGTTTTTGCTTGCTGTAGAACGACGGTTGCATAGCTTTCCATGCGTTCAAAGTCACCACTGAGACGAAGTACTTCTGTAATGGATTGATATAGTACTAGTGTTAGCTCGTACTGGCTGTGCCAACACTCGTAAGGTAAAAGTTGTAAACCTATTGTTAAATATTCAACTGCTAATGTATAAGCAGTTGCCAATTTTGCTTTCGTACCTGCTTTCAAATTCAATTTGACGAGTTGTTTTCGTTCAATCGGATCAACAATTAGTATTAATGCAATGTTTAACTGATTAACAATTTCAAAAGTTTTGTCTTCCTCTTTGATGTCAAGTGTGTTTTGAAGTAATAGTTTGCCTATTTGTAGATGAGTAGCTTTTTTTTGCTTTTCAGGGATAAGAGAGTATGCAGCTTGTTGGACGCGATCGTGCAAAAACTTGTATTTGACAGTCTGAGAAATTTCTTGAGTAACTGCTTGACTTTCTTGACCAACATAAAATTTATAAATATCATCAGTAGGCAAAATCAACCCTTCTTGTAAAGCTTTCCACAAACAAGCTGCTATTTCTATCTCTGATTTTTCTGAAACAATAGTTAAAGTTTCTAAATCAAACTGATTCCCAATACAAGCAGCTAACTGCAATACATTTTGAGTTGATGACGGCAGTCTTCGCAATTGAAATGCCATAAAAGCAACAACATCATCTGTCACCGCTTGCTGAGTCACTCGTGTAATATCACATTCCCAACAGCCTGACTCAAAGCTGAACTCAATCAGTTCATCTTGATGCAATGCTTTAAGAAATTGTGTAGCGAAAAACGGATTACCTTGAGTTTTTTGAGATACTAATAAAGAAAGAGGCAGAGCTAAATTTTCTGAACACTTAAGTGTGTCAGCAACTAAGTAATTTATTTGTACTTGACTCAGTGGTGCTAAAGTAATCGTATTAATCGTGAAGAGTGCTTTTTCGATTTCATTCAAGGTCAACATTAACGGATGTACTGGATTGACCTCATGATCACGATACGCACCAATGATCAAAAGATGCCCTGTATCAGTCATTAATAGCTGCATTAACTTTAACGATGCTGAATCTGCCCATTGCAAATCATCTAAAAATATTACTAATGGATGTTCGGCAATAGTAAAGACTTGAGTGAACTTTTGGAACAATAAATTAAAGCGATTTTGTGCCGCAGTTCCTGATAATTCTGGTGCTGGTGGTTGGATACCAATAATTCTTTTTAATTCCGGAATTACTTCAATAATTACCTGTCCATTTTCCCCGACAGCTTTTAAAAGCTTACTTTTCCATTCCTGGATTTGAGTATCGCTTTCTGTGAGCAATTGCCCCATTAAATCTCGGAATGCTTGCACAAATCCACTGAAGGGAATATTTCGCTGAAATTGATCATATTTCCCTTTGATAAAATAACCACGTTGACGAACAATAGGTTTATGAACTTCGTTAACAACCGCAGTTTTACCAATACCCGAAAAACCAGCTACCAGAATCATTTCAGTTGCACCCAGGCTAACTCGCTCAAATGCTTGGAGTAGAATTTCTACTTCTGTTTGTCTTCCATAGAGTTTATCAGGGATAATAAAGCGATCGCACACATCTGTTTGTGCAATTGGAAAACTCTCAATTTTGCCAGTTGACTGAAGTTGAATTAAACAATTTTCTAAATCATATTTCAGTCCTAATGCACTTTGATAGCGGTCTTCGGGATTCTTCGCCATCAATTTCATGACAATATCTGAAATCGATTTAGGAATTTTGAATGCCTCCAAAGGAGCAGGAAGTTTTGCAATATGACAATGCACCAACTCCATCATATCCTTGGACTTAAAGGGTAACTCTTTTGTGAGTAATTCATAAAAAGTTACACCCAAAGAATAAAAATCAGTCCGGTAGTCAATCCCCTGATTCATTCTTCCTGTTTGTTCTGGGGAAATATAAGCGAGTGTTCCTTCTAACACATTGGGACTGATTAGTGTTTGAATTTCCCGTGGTAGTAGAGATGCAATACTAAAGTCAATTAATTTTATTTGTTTTGTTTCTGGATTAATTAAAATATTGGCTGGCTTAATATCTTTATGAATAATGCGCTCGTGGTAAAGTATATCTAAAATATTGCACAGGGCGATCGCTATCTGTAAAAACTCCGTAAGATTTCTTAGACTTGACCTTGTTCCCCATTTTTTAAGAGAAATTCCCCCGAAGTCTTCCATCACCAACACATAACCATTTTGGTAAGGTTCTAGGCTGTAGGTTTGGATAATTAGAGGTGAGTTGAGATTTTTGGCAATGGTATACTGATTGCGAAACTGCACCAATTCGCTAAAACCCGGATATGGATTTTTCAGCAGTTTAATCACTACTCTTAAGGAGTCAGTTTCTCGATAACCGCGATAAACTAGGGTTCTCGAACCATTGTAAAGTTGTTCGTTAACTTGATATCCGGGAATAGTAACTAGAGTGGTAACCATACTGTTAAATCTTCAAGACTTCCTTTCTTTATTGTTCCCGGATATATGCAGTTGTTTACCAACAAGAGTAAAAGTTTATAGTGGAATTTCAATTACAAATTCTGTACCCTCACCGATAACAGAGTTAAAACTCAATTTGCCACTATGGGTTTCTTCGACGATAGACTTGGCGATCGCTAATCCTAATCCCGTCCCTTTACCCACAGCTTTTGTAGTAAATAAGTGGTCAAAAAGCTTTTGCTTTACTAATTCATTCATCCCCTTCCCATTATCAGCAATAGCAATTTTCACGCCTTCATTTTCTAGGGAGGTTTTAATTGTAATTCGGTTGGGATTTAACTTAATTTCCTTAAAACTCCGTCCCGTATTTGATTCATCCAGCGCATCAATAGCATTTGCTAGGATGTTCATAAATACTTGATTCAATTGTCCAGGAAAACATTCAACCTGGGGCAAACTCGCATAATCAGTTATCACTTCAATTGCTGGACGTTGTTCGTTTGCTTTCAGACGATGTTTGAGAATTAAAATCGTACTGTCAATACCTTCGTGGATATTAAACTGCACTTTATAATCTTTATCAGCGCGGGAGAATGTTCTTAAACTAGTGCTAATGTTGTGAAGGCGATCGCACGCCATTGTCATAGAATCAATCATCTTGGGTAAATCTTCTAAGCTATAATCCAAGTCGATTTTTTGGGCATGGTCGAGAATTTCATTACCGGGATTGGGAAGACTTGATTGATAGAGTTTCAAGTGTTCAACAATATCCGTAAAGCTGGGTTTAGCTTGTTGAAGACTGGCATAAATAAACCCCAAAGGATTATTCATTTCATGTGCTACCCCTGCTACTAAGTTACCCAGTGCTGACATTTTCTCACTCTGGACGATTTGTAATTGTGCCTGTTGTAAATCTTGTAATGCTTGCCCAGCTTGTTGATAAAGTCGAGCATTCTCTAAGGATATTGCAGTTTGGGAAGAAAGTAGATTGATAACTTGCAGACGTTCGTTAGTAAATACCTCGCTTGTAAGTTTATTTTCTAAGTAAAGAATCCCCACTAAATACCCTTGATTAATAATTGGTGTGCATAAAATACTTTTAGGTTGATACTCTAGCATATATTCCTCAATCACCCCAGGAATATCTGTTTGGCAATTATTTATAACAATGGTTTCTTGAGTATGTTTGACATAATTGATAATTTTTATGGGAATATCTTGACAAGTATCTAGTAATTGTGGGTCAAGTATGGTTTGGATTTTCTGATGATGAATCAAGGTAATTGCTCGGACTTGCCAAGTGTTTTCTTGAGGAAGCAGCAGTACAGCTTTTTTAGCGCCAGAGTTTTCTAAGATAATCCGGGTGAGACTGGCAATGAGTGTATCTAATTCCAGAGAACTGGAAATAGCTTGAGCCGCTTTCAAGGCAGAGGTAAAATCTAAAACGTCGGAAATATTGGTGCTGCCAGTGGTATTGGTGCAGGTAGATGAGATCCCATGAAAGGCAAGAGTTTCTTGGGGGTTGAGGTTGAGTCGTTGCTGTTGCAGGATGACTTGAAGTAATTGGGGATAGCGTTGTTCTAGATCGGTAATTTTGGCTTTTGCTCCCCACCGGGAATAAGCATAGTAGGCTTCAATCAAATAATCTTTGGCAATGCGTTCTTTGCCCCATTCGAGATAGAATTTGGTGGCGAGTTCGTTGGCGAGAGCTTCTTCGTTGAGGTATTCGTGTTCCTTGGCAAGGGCGATCGCGCGATCGTAGTTTTCTATTGCTTCGGCTCTAGCCCCCAATATCCGACACCGTTCTGCGACAATCAAGGCGCAACGGTGAGCCTGATTACTCGGTGCATAAACTGCCCACCCATTGAGTTTTTCCAGATTAGTAGCAACCCGTTCTATAATGCTTGATTGGTCTGTTTCGCTGGCATCTAGATAAAGCGCTAATTGTACTAGCGCATCGTAGAAGTGGAAAAGCGGAACACTCATCAGTCCTGCCATTCCATGCAAATACTGGGCTGCTTTATTGGCGTTTTCCAACGCTTGTTCATAGTCTTGGAACAGGTAGCAAAGTATCAGTTTATTGAAATAAACTTGGTGCAGTGCGGTTACTTCACCCGTTTTCTGGTAAAGCTGAATTATTTCACGCTCATCGCAGTATTCGCCAACCAACCGAGCTGGCTCTGTCACCGCCCCTAAAAGATTTACGACTACCTGATGGTAGAGACTTTGCGTGTGGAGATAGGTACGCTGGCGCAGTTGCTGCATCACCTTGCGATGTTCATCCATCACTAGCTTCAGGGAAGACAGTTCGTAACCAGTAAAATAAGCATTATGGTCATACACCAGCAGGCTAAGTGCTGCAAGATTAAGATTACCAACTTCTAATCCACTGGCATAAGCTTGTAGTAGTCCTGCCAGGGAGGTTTTTGCAGGTTCTTTCCAGTGTTTGAAGAAGCAGTTAAAGTCAAAAAAGGCATCAGCAATAAGCCTAGGTGAGTGAAGGTGTTGCAGGAGGTTTATCCCCAGTTGCCCAAAGCAATAGCCCGCTTCAATATCACCCAATATGGCAATCAACATTAACCCATACAGACCGTAGCCATGAATCGATTCAGGTGCATTTCCGTACTGCACCGATAGATCAAACTGGGCAAAGACCACCAGGGGCATCAGGTTTGGGGCAGCTTGATAGGCAGGCGACATGATGGTGGATAGAATCATTATTGCGGCTTTTTTGTCCGGTGCAGTCATTTTGGGTAAATGCAGCAAAGATTCCATCGATCTGTTGCTCAGTTGGATTTGGGTGTGCTGGAGTGCCTGCTTGATGTCTGCTGGGGTAGGCTGTTCTGGCAAATGCACCCCCAGGGGTTCCAGCACGAATCGTGCCAACTGCAACGCTTCTAAAAGCTGGTTTTGAGCCATGCAAGCCCGAATCTTCGTGTTATAAACATTAATCCGATCAAGCCAAGAGCGAGCATGAGTAAGTACAACCTCAGCGAACTCCTCCATTTGTTCAAAGTTAGCATTGAGGTAAGCACAATTAGCTGCACCTTCATACAAAACCAGGGCCAGAGTGTAGTGGGTCTGCCAACAATTGCCCCTCAACAAAGAAATGCCCGTGTTGAAATAGTTTAAAGCCGCCCCATAAGCCGTTGCACCCTTAGCTTTCTGTCCAGCCATCAGATTTAACTGTACGAGTTCCTGTTGCTCGGTCTCATCCTCAATCAGAGATATCCCTTTGTTAAGGTGGTTAACGATCGCAAAAATCTGCTTATCCTGTTCACTCCCACTGGTTGCTTGTTGCAGCAAACGTCCAATATTGAGGTGGGTGATTTGCTTTTGCTCTTCTGGAATCAGGGAATACGCCGCTTGCTGAACGCGATCGTGCAAAAAGCGATAAGTTGGATTAGCTGCTGCATCAGAAACTAACGCACTGTCAGACTGAATAAAAAACTTATAGATTTCCGTATTCGGAATAATTAAACCTTCTTGTAATGCTTTCCACAGTGCAGCAGCCGTATCTTCAGGAAACTGCTGGAACACGATTGCCAATGTCGCCAAATCAAACTCTGCTCCAATACAAGCTGCCAACTTCAATACATCCTGAGTTTGTGTCGGCAACTTCTGCAATTGCAATGCCATAAACTCGACGATATCATTGGTGATCGCTAAAGCTCTGACTTGGGCAATATCACACTGCCAATGCCGTACTTCCCAGTCAAAAGTAATTTGTTCCTCTTCATAGAGCGCCTTGAGAAACTGAGTTGCAAAAAAGGGATTACCCTTGGTTTTTTGATATACCAGTTCGGTCAACGGTTGAGCCAGGGAGCGATCGCAATTCAACGTATCCGCCACCAACTGATTCATATCAACCAGACTTAATGATTGCAGCGTAATGGTATTCACCACTGCCCCAGTTTTAAGGATCTCATCTACGCTTAGGATGAATGGGTGAGTCGGTGATACTTCATTATCCCGATACGCACCCAAGATTAATAAATGTCCTGTCTGTTCCATCAACAATTGTAGCAATTTCAGCGATGCCGAATCTGCCCATTGCAAATCATCCAAAAATATCACTAATGGATGTTCTTTACTTGTAAAAACTTGGGTAAACTTTTGGAACAATAAATTAAATCTATTTTGTGCTGCACTTCCTGATAATTCTGGAGCAGGTAATTGTTGACCAATAATTCTTGATAATTCTGGAATTACTTCAAGAATTACTTGTCCGTTATCACCTACAGCCTCTAAAATCTTGGTTTTCCATTGTTGAATTTCTACATCGCTTAGAGTTAACAATTGCCCCATCAAATTCCGAAACGCTTGTACAAATGCCGAAAAAGGAATATTTTTCTGAAATTGGTCAAATTTCCCTTTGATAAAATAACCCCGTTGACGCACAATCGGTTTATGAACTTCGTTAACTACAACGGTTTTACCAATACCAGAAAAACCCGCAACCAGCATCATTTCTGTTGCGCCGAGGCTGACTCGCTCAAATGCTTGCAGTAGAATTTCTACTTCTGTTTCTCGTCCATAAAGTTTATCCGGGATAATAAAGCGATCGCACACATCTCGTTGTGCAATTGGAAAACTCTCAATTATGCCAGTTTCTTTTAGCTGATGTAAACAATTTTCTAAATCAAATTTAACTCCTAATGCACTTTGATAGCGGTCTTCAGCATTTTTTGCCATCAATTTCATGACGATATCTGAAATCACTAGCGGAATTTTAAATTGCTCTAAAGGAGTGGCTTTTTTAGCAATATGACAATGTACCATCTCCATCACATCATTTGATTTAAACGGTAACTCACCTGTTAGTAACTCATAAAAAGTTATACCTAAAGAATAAAAATCTGTGCGGTAGTCAATCCCCCGATTCATCCTTCCAGTTTGTTCTGGAGAAATATAAGCAAGTGTCCCTTCTAACACATTGTGACTGAGCAGCGTTTGAGTTTCTCGTGGTAATAGAGATGAGATACTAAAGTCAATTAATTTAACTTGTTTTGTTTCGGGATTAATTAAAATATTGCTGGGTTTAATGTCTTTATGAATAATCCGCTCGCGGTATAGTATATTTAAGATGTTGCATAGTGTGATCGCTATCTGTAAAAACTCCATTAAAGATTCTACGCTTTTGGTAACTCTCCATTCCTTTAAGGAAATTCCCCCAAAGTCTTCCATCACTAACATATAGCCATTTTGGTAAGGTTCTAGGCTGTAAGTTTGGATGATTAGGGGTGAGTTAAGATTTTTGGCAATGGTGTACTGATTGCGAAACTGCACTAATTCGTTGAAACTGGGATAAGGATTTTTCAGTAGTTTAATCACTACTTTTAAGGAGTCAGTTTCTCGATACCCCTGATAAACTAGGGTTCTCGAACCATTGTACAGTTCTTCACTGATGCGATATCCATGAATATTGACTGTAGTGCTAACCATACTGCTAAATCCTAAAGATTTCCAGATTTAGTGTTCCCAGATGCGTGAAGCAATTTACATCTACAGCTTTTTTGCGTTTGCTCTGGGTCTTGCGATCGCTTATGCTAAATTCAGTTTGATTTGCATTATCTTCTGTGGACAGAAACCGCGAACCGTTTATTAGTCTGGCACTTTACTACGCCTTTAAATGGTCGGTCGTCAGCCCCATGCTTCACGCTTACTTTCAAGGCCAGATTTATGGTGCGGAGAATGTCCCCCAATCAGGGCCGTTGGTGGTAGTGAGTAATCACGCTAGTTACTTTGACCCGCCAATTGTCTCCAACTGTGTACGTCGTCCAGTGGCATACATGGCTAAGGAAGAGTTATTTAATATCCCCATTTTGGCGCAAGCGATTAAATTATACGGTGCTTACCCGGTGAGTCGGGGAAATACCGATCGCAATGCTATCCGTTTTGCCCTACAATATCTCGATAACGGTTGGGCTGTCGGTGTTTTCTTGCAAGGCACCCGCACCCCAGATGGTCGAATTACAGACCCCAAGAGAGGCGCACTACTGCTGGCGGCGAAAGCAAAAGCCCCAATATTGCCAGTGAGTGTTTGGGGTACTGAGGGGATTTTACAAAAAGGATCGTCCCTACCTCGCGCAGTTCCCATCACTGTGAGAATTGGTAACTTGATTGATGCTCCTAGTTCCACTAATAAAGAGGAATTGGAAGCATTGACACAAAAGTGTGCCACGGTAATTAACGAGATGCATGATTTAGGACGATGAATCAGACAAGCTTAGATATACGCTTTAGGGAAGTAGCGATGCCTACGGCGGTAAACTACGCCTCTTAGCCTCTGCATGTTTAAGGTCAATGCGCTCTAGCAATGAAGTCAGACTTTATGCTTAAATGCAGTTGCTAGGCAAATCTACCATCAATTTCACCTTAAACAGCATATGAGCGGTTTTGAAGCCAAGAATTTTTGGGAGCGATTAAATAATTTGGCGTTAGTCCGCTTTTTGCTTTTAGTTGCTTCTGGCTGGGCAATTGTACAACTTTTAGCTTACTTTGAAGCGGTCATTGTTATTTTTACATTTGCTGCAATTTTGGCTTTTTTACTCAGCTATCCTGTACAATGGCTGCGGCGTTTTTTGCCCCACAGTGTAGCTGTTGGTGTCATTTTCTTACTCAGTATTGTAATTATTAGCAGTCTGATCATTACCGTAGGCTTAACGGTTTTATCTCAAGGACAACAATTAATTGACAGTATAACTAACTTTGTAAATTCTTTGATACCTCTATTAGAGCGACTAGAAGGGTTTTTGCAAAACCGTAATTTGCAGATAGATTTGAGTTTTATACAAGAACAATTACGAAACCAAGCTGTATCTAGTCTTGTTACTAGCTTGGCTGTTTTACAAGGATTTATGACGAATTTTCTTACCTTTATATTGATTGCCGTTGTGGCTTTTTTTATGTTACTAGATGGAGACAAGCTGTGGAATTTTATCATAAAAATAGTACCAGAAAAGCGCCGCAATAGATTTACAAATATAATCAAACGCTCATTTCTCGGATTTTTTAGAGGTCAGTTGTTATTAAGTGCATTTCTCACAATTACGACTTTCTTAGTTTTTTTATTATTAAAAGTACCTTTTGCTTTGATATTGTCAGTAATCATCGGAATTGTTGATATAATTCCTGGCATAGGAGCAACATTAGCAGTAAGCACAGTAACTTTATTTGTGTTGTCTCAAGGTGTTTGGTTAGCATTGAAAGTCTTGATAGCTTGTATTGTCCTTCAGCAAATACAAGACAACTTGATTGCGCCTCGAATTATGCAAGGTGCGCTGAATCTTAATCCTGTAGTAGTATTCTTTGCTTTACTATTAGGCGCTAGAGTAGCAGGATTATTAGGTGTTTTTATATCTATTCCAATCGCCGGAGTAATTGTGTCTTTATTTGAAATTGATGAAATGAAATCAGAAGTTTAGAGACGCGATTAATCGCGTCTGTACAAAAGTTAGGAGTAGAGACGCGATTAATCGCGTCTGTAATTAATGTAAAATAGGTTGTTAGCCAAGACAAATTGGGAAATGATGTCGGATTTAAGAGCAGAATTAACAGAAATTTTGGATGAGGCAGAGTGGGAGTGGCTAATTCCTCATGTACAACGAGATGCAGTAATTTTGGTGGCACTTGAGCTAAACTTGCTGGATGTTGGAGTAGCGATCGCCAGTGATAACATTCCATCGGTGCAACAGTGGATTGATGAGCAATTGATTACTAAACCCACGACAGTACAGGTGGGAGAATGGAATGGCGATCGCGACAAGCGATTTCATACCCTCATCGTTCAGCCTTACGTTCTAGTACAGGAAATAGTCGCTGCTTAATCAGTTTCTGTATTGTTTTCGATGATAGTTGGTGTTGAGATAGTTTCTAAGGACATATAGTTTGTTGTATCAGTTATTACTAAAAATCTCTATTTTTTCAGAGATATAGCCGCATTATATGGTTATATGGAGTCAACAAAAATGTTTAACTTTTTTTGAAGAAAAAAACTAAAATGAGATAAAGGTATCAAAGAATACATAATAATTTAAGCAGATGAAGGGCAAAATAGCTCTCAACAATTGACTAAAGCAAAATTTTCCCCCTTAAGATTTATCCATCTAGGAGCTAGAATTGTTACGATAATTTCAGATTAGATGTTGAAACCTTGATCCAATCTGAAACCTTAGAACTATTAGAATGGCATCGCCTCTGCCAGCACCTTGCCACCTTTGCGGCAACTAAGCTGGGGGCGACAGCTGCGCGTCATCTAAAAATACCCGATTCTCAGTCCCAAAGCGAACAGTTGTTAGAGCAAACCAAAGAAGTCTACCAACTGGAAAGTCGCCTCACCACGGGACTGTCATTTGAGGGAATTCAAGATATTGGCGATTCCTTAGAACGAGCAGAACGCAGTGGAATTTTGACAGGGGATGAACTATTAGCGATCGCCACCACCCTCGCTGGTGCCAGAAATTTGCGCCGTGTCATTGACAATCAGGAAGGTTTGCCGATACTGACTGATTTGGTTGCCGATTTGCGGACTTATCCAGAACTAGAACAGGAAATTCACCGCTGTATTGATGAACGGGCCCAGGTAACTGACCGCGCCAGTCAAAAACTGGGAGAAATTCGCACAGACTTGCGGCGATTACGCAGCCAAATCACTCAAAAGCTGCAAAATATCTTACAGGCAAAATCTGGGGCAGTTCAAGAACAGCTGATTACGCAACGGAGCGATCGCTTTGTCATCCCCGTAAAAGCACCCCAAAAAGATGCCATCCCCGGCATTGTCCACGATACCTCTACCAGCGGTGCCACGCTGTACGTAGAACCAAATTCAGTAGTGCCTCTAGGCAACCAACTGCGGCAGATCATCCGCAGAGAGCAAGCGGAAGAAGAAGCGATTCGCCGTGCCTTGACAGAACAAGTAGCCGCAGTCAAACCAGATTTAGAGAGATTGTTAGCGATCGCTACCACTTTGGATCTGGCAACCGCTAGATCACGATATAGTTACTGGCTAGGAGCAAATCCCCCGCGATTTATCCAGCGTCAAGAACGTGAAATCATTACCTTGCGGAAGTTACGACATCCTCTGTTAGTGTGGCAGCAACAGCATGAACAAGGGCAACCAGTAATTCCTGTAGATTTACTGATTAGTCCGCAAATTCGGGTAGTGACGATTACTGGGCCAAATACTGGCGGTAAAACTGTAACCTTAAAAACTTTGGGGTTAGCAGCATTGATGGCCAAAGTGGGTTTATTTGTCCCCGCCCGCGAACCAGTAGAAATACCTTGGTTTGATAAAGTGCTGGCAGATATTGGCGATGAACAATCCTTACAGCAAAGTTTATCCACATTCTCTGGGCACATCCGCCGGATTAGTCGGATTTTAGAAGCATTGGGGAGTGGAGAAGCAGAGGGGGAACTTCCTATTTCTAACTCAGCACTTGTTTTACTTGATGAAGTTGGCGCAGGTACTGATCCAGTGGAAGGTAGCGCCTTAGCGATCGCTTTGTTGCAATATCTAGCCAACCATGCCCAGCTAACTATTGCTACCACTCACTTTGGCGAACTAAAAGCCCTGAAATACGAAGATGAGCGGTTTGAAAATGCCTCTGTAGAATTTGATGAAAGTACTCTCTCGCCTACTTACCGTCTGCTGTGGGGCATACCCGGACGTTCTAACGCCTTAACCATTGCCTTGCGCTTGGGATTGAAACCAGAAGTGGTAGAAGAGGCGAAAACTCAAGTGGGAGAAGCCACAGATGAAGTCAACCAGGTAATTGCTGGGTTAGAAGCGCAACGCCGCCGTCAGGAAACCAAAGCTGCGGAAGCACAAAATTTGTTGCAGCAAGCGGAACGTTTATACAAAGAAGTATCCGCAAAAGCCGCAAGTTTGGAGGAGAGGGAAAGCAGTTTGCGGGTTTCACAGGAAGTAGCAGTGCAGCAAGCGATCGCCCAAGCAAAAGGTGAAATTGCCCAAGTTATCCACCGTTTACAGAAAGGTACGCCCACAGCCCAAGAAGCGCAGCAAGCAACCAATGCTTTAAATCAGATTGGTCAACAATATCAGCCAGTAACGCCAGCAAAACCAAAAGTTGGGTTTATGCCCAAAATAGGCGATCGCATCCGTGTTCCCAAACTGGGACAGACAGCAGATGTCATAACCGCCCCGGATCAAGATGGCGAGTTAAGTGTTCGCTTTGGACTAATGAAGATGACTGTGAAGTTGCAAGACGTAGAATCTTTAGATGGTCAAAAACCCGAACCAGTCGTCAAACCCAAACCAGCTCCAGCAGTAGTAACGCCACCACCGCAAAGTGTTCCAGAGATTCGGACTTCCCAAAATACCATAGATTTGCGTGGTAAACGGGTGGCTGATGCCGAATACATTTTAGATAAAGCCATCTCGGAAACGACAGGCCCAGTCTGGATTATTCACGGACACGGCACTGGTAAGCTGCGACAAGGAGTTCACGCCTTTTTGCAACAGCATTCTAGAGTGAACAACTACGAACCAGCAGAACAAGCAGATGGCGGCAGTGGTGTTACCGTCGCTCACATAAAATAAAGGGGCAATAAATGTTAAGGCTGCTAGTACACCGTGGCGAAAGTTTGCCTACCTTTAACAAGTTGCTCAAGCAATTGTCTAGTTAATTGAGATGTAGCTGAATTTACGCGCCCGCTGTACTAGTTCGTCCCATTTGTCCTTATAAAGTTTACTTGCAAATGGTAATCTTCAAAATCTTTAGAGAGAATACCACCAACATTTACTATTTGCAAGTTTCCTTATTAAAAAGTTGGTACATTACTGTCTACGACTGGCTACTTCTTGTGCATTTCCCCTTTTGACTTTTATAAGTTTTTTACCTGTGGTGGTCTAGTTTTACTAATTGCTTTTTGACCAATGCTTGTTTTTTATTCAGGATTAAAGCTACACCTACAGCCAGTAAAATTCCACCTGCACCCTGATGTTCGGGAACAGAGGTAGAGGGTGCGCTAAATCCATACTTTGCCAAAATTTCTTGCCCTTTTTGTGAGAGGATATATTCAGCTAATTTTTCACCATCAGGATCGGCGTTTTTCAATGTAGTCAATCCATAATTAGCTTTCGTTGCTAAATAGTCAGGTAACTCTATTATTTGCAGATTGTCACCACCTTCTGTTGCTTGGGCAGTCTTCCCACTGGTGTAATAAGCTAAAAAGATATCTGCTTGTTTTGTTTCTTCGAGAAAATAGACTAAATTATTTTTGCCATTAGGAACTATAGGAGCATTAGGATTACCGCCTACTAACTGCAAAGCTTTATCCTTCAGAATTTGAGAGCTACCAGGTGTAACCTGATCGGCCTTGTCAAATATCTGCCATGCATAGGTACCAGATGGATCTGCCACAGGCGTCGAAGTTCCCAACTTGATTTCGGGTTTTAGCAAAAAGTCCAACAAATTATCTGATGTGATACCAAGTCCTGATCTGACAACAGCAGTCATGCGGTTGCTAGTGAAGTTCACTACAGGTTCACTTAAACCTTCTTCAAACAGTGTTTGAGGGTTATCAATATCTGCACTGGCAAAAACATCTGCGGATTTTCCGGTTTTGGAGAATTCTTGTTCTATAAATTCTCGTGTTAAACCAGACGGGCCAAATCGCGTTTCTACTGGAATCCCATATTTCTGATTAAAAGATTTACCTACTTCTGTGAGGCTATCCCGCAAACTACCAGCAGCGTATAGCTTAACCGCGAATGCCTGAGTTGGTAGAGTGACACCGACAGCACAAGCTATCAGTGAAAAGGCAAAAAAATGCTTTTTCATAGTTGTTATATTATTGCGTTGCTATTACTACTAAGTGAAATATCTGTAACCCATACTTAAGCATGGGTTTTCGTAAATGTCTAAACTATTACCTCTACCCATGAAGTTTATAAATTAGTTCTGATATGTACATGGTTTGCGGTTAGAGCTATAGTACCAACCAAGTTGGAAAAAATCAATTGGACAATATCTTCAAATCCTGACTTTATAAAATTTTTAAGTTTGTGATCTGTTTCATGAAGGCATCAATCGTCCTGATGTTGCCCAGCCTGTCCTGAAATAACAGGCTGCACACAAACGAAACTGGGGTGGGATGATGGAAAGCAGTAAGAAGCACCTTTAGTAAACAGGCAAAAGATTTATATAGTAAATATGTATGAATTAAAACTAAGTAATAAATATCAAGAAATTTCAAAATTTAAAACTGCAAATAAATTAGGAGGTATTCTAAATAATTACTTAGCGATAATTAGCGGTTAACATTCAAAACAATAGTTTATTTATACTCTTGTACGGAGCTAGCAGCGAAAGTCGGGTAAACCTTAACTAGAATTGATACTTTTCTCCTTTGTCCAAAATAAATTTTCATCTAGAGTAGGACAAAGATACCTACTGTTTACCACATAAAAATCTAGCTGAAGCCTTTGGCTCATAGCAATGGGAAACCAAGCTTGATGCTTGAGAGTCTGGTTTCAAAATGGGTAACAGCAACATCCTCTATCAGCTTGATCACCTATGCTAAAAGTTATGCACTCGGCCGCCAACTCAGCCACTCCAAATTCCCAGTGGGAGGATTTAATCAAGCTTCCAGCCCCAAACACAGTTCAATGGGACAATATCAAAACCCAATTAGACTTGGTGCTGTTGGCGCTAGAAACCTTAACTGGGATTGGTTCAGAGGCAATGCTTTCGGCGGCAACTGATCTGAATTTAGAATCAAGAGTGCCAGACCGCGTAGCTTTATGGCGACTGCGCCAATCAAATCCCCTACGCAAAGGTCAAGGAGGGCGAAAAAAGCTAGATGTCGAAGAAGCGCGATCGCTTGTTTTGATCATCTGCTACCTAGCCAAACAGCACCAGGAATTGATTCGCCGCGCTGTCGGACTGTTGGAACAAATGGCAGAAAATAACCGGGAACCTCACCAGGCTGCCTTACTTGGAGATTATATTGATGCTTTTTGCAACACTTACCAAGAGCGGATGGAAGAGGACGAGCAAATCTCAACGGATTTACTTACCAACCTGGCACTAAAACTGCTTGTAGATTTACTTTTTTACAGTGCCCCTGGTGGGCATCGCCGTCTCTGGCTAGCACTTATAGACCGTTCGACAAAATTTTAGATTTTAGATTTGAAATTCCTCAACCAAAATTCGCTCATAAAAGTTTGCTCGATCAGAAAACCCTTTTAATGGTCGTTAGCTCTTGGGCGATGCACTATCAGCACTGCTTCTTCCTTAGACACCAGTTTTCATCCCGGAAATAACCTGACAAAGGTCTAAGTGGAGGAATCCGCCCTTCCAACTCTTCTTTGCAAGCAACTGGTTCAACTTTTTGCAAAATCCCAAATAGTCTTCCTCGCAGTTCCTGCCATGCCTCTATCAAATTCTGTCATTCGTCGCTACACACCCCCGACTTGCACACTAGAAGTATTCGCGCAAAGCTCACCTCTGTCTCGTTGGATGGGGAAAACTGTCCTCAAGCACCTAAGCTTTGAGCTACATTTTGATGATCCCCGACTACCAGAAGAAAATAGAGTTCCAATTCGGGGCGATCGCGAACAACTCGAAGCTTTATGTGATGCAGTCAGCAGCTACATACAGCAATTCCTCCAACAGTCTCCAGAAAGCTTTAGAGTCAGTTTCTTTGCTACCCAGCAGTCAAGCACAGCACTGGATGAGCCGGAGTTAAAGTCCTCAACAAAAACATTAAATTCCTTTAGTACCCGGTTTCTAGGGGCAAATATATACTTAGAACCAAGCAGCTATTTAACTCACAACTTATTTCTCGGTTCTCTCGCCAACCACTCATCTGGTCCCGTAATTCAACTCAGTCTGCTGCAACTATTTGATTTGGCAAGTGCTTTAGATGAATACTCAACTGATGTCATGGCACTCCCAACTCTCAACAACACGAGTTCGAGTCTGAGGTTTCCTGCTTGGGCGCCTGTTGCCGCAGTATTAGTAATAGGTGTAGGTTTTTTACCAGTGACTTGGCAATATGCTAATAATATTAGAGAAAAGCAACAGCAGACAGCTAAAACAGCCGATCCAGCAGCGGTAAAGACTGCTTTAGAACCTTCATCCTCACTAAACTTTCCCACGCCTCAACCCGGACTCACCACTCGATCAGATAATTTGCTAGGTTCCACTCCTCCACTTCCTACATCCGCTTTGCCCCAAGCACCCCTAATAGCCCCTAGTTCTAGTTTCTCTACACCGCCACCTCTATTTCCAAATAATGCACTGACAATGCCTCAGGGCAAGACTTCAACCCTTCCCACCAATCGAGCGATGCCTCCGGCGAGCTACGCTAACGCACCATCTAGCAAAATCCCAGGCCAGAAAATTGCCATATTACCAAACCTTGGACAGAACCCTACAGGGTTAAGTCCCCAAGCTGGTACTCTCCCTCAGCTGCGGAATTTGCCACCCAGGCTATCTTCTAACGCAAGCAACTTACCAACTAATATCTCACCAGTCTCCCCCTCTCTTGGCACTATACCCAATAATACTGGTGGCAACCTTACCCAACCCTCCCCATTAACCTCACAACAGCTAGAGCAAAGAATCAATTCCCTACAGCAATCTTCTCCTGGAGACAAACCTGCTTCACAACTTCCCTCCTCTAGAACTGCGGAAAATAATCCTTTTATCGATCAATTAGGGGATGGACGCAAAACCCCTACATCCACAGAAGTGGCTACTGGCACATTATTTGATACACCTCAAGTAGCACAAGCTAGAGAATATCTAAGAAAGCGTTGGCAACCACCCGCTGGACTAGCACAAACATTAGAGTACAGTTTGATAGTTAGTGTTGACGGCACAATTGAACGAATTTTTCCCCTTAATAAGGCAGCAAGAGAATTCATTGATAATGCTGGGATGCCTGAAGTTGGTAAACCTTTTGTTTCCGCTAATACACGCGGACAAGATGTCAGAATTCGAGTTGTTCTCAGTCCTGATGGCAAGGTACAGACTTTTCCAGATCAATAAATGAACTAGTCCGTTTGATGCCACTTGTAAAACTGGTACAAACCTTGTGCCAGTTTCTATTTACTCCAATTGCTCTTGAGCTTGCCTTTTGGAGTCCAGTTACCAAACTGGTCTTACTATTGATACCAGTAAACCTACCAATCAATACAATCACTGTTAACACCAATTCTCCAAAATCAAACTACAGATACAAGTCTGGAAACCGAGATGAAATCTGACGCCTGTTAATTACGAATTACGTTAGTGAGTCTTGTTTGCGACACGCTGTTCGGGTTCGAGCGTCATGATGAATTGGTATAAATTATCCATATCGAAGGTAGGAAATATGCAAACAATTGGTACTCAAAAAGACAGTGCAGCTTGGATTATTCAAACTTGGGCAGCTTTTATGCTTTCTATTTCTATGACCACCTTTGGCATTCTACATTTGCCTGTGGATAGCTGGGTGAAAGGGTTTATGGGTATGGGTTTAGCTTTTTCTGTTGGCTCAACTTTTACTTTGGCGAAAACTACTAGAGACTTGCACGAAACTAGAAGATTAACTGCTAGGTTAGACGAGGCGAAAGTAGAAAAATTACTTTTACAACACGATCCTCTAATTTTAAAATGAAGGCAGTCATACCAATTTTGGATTTTCAATTGCCAATTTTGAATTAAAAGGCTTTACGAAAAAGCCGTTTCAGAAATATCAAACAATACTACCTTTTCCCATTTGATGTGATCTACACCTGACTTTTCCCGGTAAGTCCTCAAACCACGAAACAGCATGGCTTTTTCCACAGCCTAATTCTCAATAGTTATAAGTTAATGAAAATAGCTAACGTAAAAATCAGGGCTTGAGAAACCCTCAAAATAACCTTTTCCACATGCCGTGAAAAGTCAGAATCTACACATCATAAATTAATCATATGACAAAAAACGAAAGGACTGGATATACCAGTCCTTTGTTATATTGATTTAACGTTTTTATCTTAATAACGGGATTTTTTCGTCTTTAACTTTTGCTTTTTACGCCGACGTTCGCTAGCAACAACTGCATGTTCTACCGGATAACCCACTACAGGAATTACCTGATATTTGCGCTCTTGTTCTAACTTTTTCAATTGAGTGTAATCAACCCAGTGAATACAATCAACCGGACAAGTGTCAATTGCTTCTTGGATAATTTCCTCATTGTCCCCATCTTGCCGAACCACGCGCGATCGCCCGTAATCTGGTTCAATGTAAAAGGTGTTACGCGCTACATGAGCGCAGTGCTTGCAACCAATACAGGTGATTTCGTCAACATAAACACCATTTTGGCGTAGCATACCGCCTAATTCCGGCTCTAAACCAGAACGTTCTGGGGCATCTCGTAAAAAACCCCCTAATTCTGGTTCCAAACCGGAACGGTTGTCTTCTTGTTCTTCCGGCGACGGTAGAAAATCAGCCATTACGCACTCCAGCGCTGTACTACCAGGCGAATTGAACCATCTTCATTTTTTTGTTGTTCAGAGACTTGAAAACCAACACGAGCAGTTTCTTTCATAACCGTTTGATAAGCATAGCGCTGTGTTACCTGGCGCAAGAATCCGTCTACAGACAGGTTCTGCTGCCAATATTGCAAGTCAGCCACCAGTTCATATTCTTTGCCATTCCATCTAAAGCCGATGTCGTAGCCATTTTCCTGCTCAATACTAACTTCCGCAGGATGGGTTTGACCGCGATAGCCGCGTACTTCTCGTGGCCCGGGTTTCCAGTCTATGCCCAATTCAGTCAGAGCATCTTTCAAAGAATCAAGGTTACGGATTTGAGTCTTAATTTGGCTAAAGTGTGACATGGTGGTTCTGAATTAATAACACTAAACTACTGTGAAAACTTACCAATCGCTGTAAGTGGTGTGTGTATTCGCCACATTAGATTGCTGCACCTTAGCGGCGAAAAATTCTGAGGTTGGCTCATGATTAAGTACTTGCCCCAGCTGGGCCTCTATTGCTGCTGTAACTTCAGCGCAAGAATTACCCACAATGCCAGTGACTTTTTCTTGTACCCGACCGTCTGGATAGATTATGAACTCTAATGTTTCCATGCTCTTGGCCAACCACGATAAGTACGCTTGAATTATACTGCCTTAGCAGAAGGCTATAAATATAGCCGTAGGAACATTTTTACTTTAGATACAAACTTGCCATTTGTTAAATAATGTTCCATCTTTCAACATATATATCTCAAAATCTTTACAAAAATTATTAATTTTATAAGTAGACACATCAGTATTTAGTTAGTTTCTCTTAACCTCATCAATTAGTCAAGGTAATAACTGAGTTTGCCAAGTAAGCGGCAAAAGTCCTCAAGATAAGCATTAGAGGTAATATAGCCAGCAAGGCAATTTACAAAAATATAAATTTTATTGAAAAACTTTATCATTACCGTTAGATTTACCTTATTCTCTTAAGGTTTTCCAGGTAGATTGTATGTAGCGCGGTGTCAGCCTACAGCAATATGGTGGGGTATACGCAGAAGTAAATTGACTTGGGATAGGGTGTAAACGGATTTTTAGACTGCGATCGCCAGAATCTAAAAAACGTTTAAATATAAGCAAATTTTGGGTTTTCTTGCATGAAGCCAACCTATGAGCAGGCGATCGCGTTAAATTCTATGTTCGTAGTCCAACCCAGACATAGAGAGAATTGTAATTATGAACGTCGTCATTCCTAATGAAATACTAGCCGCAACTCGGATGACTGAAGGCGAAATGAAGCAGGAAATTGCGGTGATGCTCTTTCAAAAAGAAAAGTTAACCCTTGCTCAAGCCAGCCGGTTTGCAGAAATGAATCGTATAGCATTTCAGCATCTACTCGCAAGCCGTCAAATTTCAGTACATTACGGTATAGAGGATTTTGAACAAGATATAGAAAACTTGCGGACGATGCGTAGACTGTGATCGTTGTCGTGATACTTCCCCCATCAATAACCTCGCCGCCATTAACCATCTTCATTTACTACAACAGCTTTATGGAACAGTCCTAATTCCTGAAGCTGTCTACCGAGAACTAACTGATCCCAACTTTCCAGTTGCAGGTGCAACTGAAGTACAAACTTTTATCTGGATTCAAACTCGTCCAGTTCAAAATCGTATACTGGTTGAAGCATTCAGCAATGAACTGGATATTGGTGAAGCTGAAGCAATTGCTCTAGCACTGGAAATGAAAGCAGATCAAGTTTTGATTGATGAACGTCGTGGTTGCATGGTTGCGGCTAGGGTAAATCTCAGCTACACAGGGATTTTAGGAATCTTGGTTGAAGCTAAAAGTCAAAAGCTAATTTCTGCTGTGAAACCTCTGTTAGATGCTTTAATTAACCAAGCAGGATTCTGGGTAGCTGAACCTTTATACAACAGGTTTTACAGCTTGTTGATGAAAATTAATTTTTGATATTGTACAAGTAGCTTATATAAAAAAACATCAGTCAGCCAAAGAACCCGGGATAATGAATCATAATTAACCTTTATAGCTTTGAACGATCAGCCATCAGCCACCAGTTACAAGCCGGAAGCTGAGATGCCGAATGCTAAAGGCTTTTAATTCAACTTAACCAATTGACTATGAATTCTGAAAAAGTCAAAAATTCTCTAAATATTTCGCCAGCGATACGCATAGGAGTACTAGGTTTTGGCGGACTCGGACAAGCAGCCGCCAAGGTACTTGCTGCTAAACAGGAAATGATTTTAGTCGCAGCAGCAGATCATAAAGGCTACGCTTACGCTCCTGATGGTTTAAATACTCAAGAATGCATCGCCACCTACCAGTCCCAAGATTCAGTAGGTCATTTAGAGCCAGTTGGTACGTTAACAAATCAAAGTATTCAGGATGTAATTGAAATAGCTCAATCTGTAGATGGGTATTTTCTAGCTTTACCCAACTTGCCAAATGACTTTATTCCTTCTGTAGCCAAGCAGTTTATCAAATCTGGTTGGCGTGGGGTGCTAGTGGATGCGATTAAGCGCACCACTGCTGTAGAACAACTACTGGCGATGAAAGAAGAACTGGAAGCAGCCGGGATTACTTATATGACAGGATGTGGTGCTACACCAGGACTGTTAACCGCCGCAGCAGCTTTAGCTGCCCAAAGCTACGCCGAAATTCATCAAGTCGAAATCACCTTTGGGGTGGGAATTGCTAACTGGGAAGCTTACCGCGCCACTGTTCGGGAAGACATTGGACATATGCCTGGTTACACAGTGGAAACCGCCAGGGCGATGACTGATGCACAAGTAGAAGCACTACTAGATAAAACTAATGGCGTGCTTACCTTGACGAATATGGAACACGCTGATGATGTGATGCTAGAGGTAGCGGGAATAGTGGGGCGCGATCGCGTTACTGTTGGTGGTGTAGTCGATACTCGCAATCCCAAAAAGCCCCTCAGCACCAACGTTAAGGTAACAGGGCGCACCTTTGAAGGGAAGATTTCCACCCATACCTTTACTCTGGGAGATGAAACCAGTATGGCAGCCAATGTTTGCGGCCCTGCCTTTGGCTATCTCAAAGCTGGTAGGCAATTGTACCAACGCGGCATTTATGGAATATTCACCGCTGCTGAAATTATGCCCCAATTTGTCAGGTAATAGTTAGGAGTTAGGAGTTTGGAGTTTGGAGTTAAGAGTTAAAAACCTAAACTTGAGACTTAAAAATCTCTGACTTTATTCAGAATTTGCAATTTTAAACTCTTAACTCCTCACTTTTAACTCCTAACTTATTTACTCCTCTTTTTTAACTCCTAACTTTTTTAAGCTGGTGGAATTTCTGGAGAGAAAATATCTGTTAAATTCTCCTCAAGGAGCAAATCTGGTGTTTGCATAATAAATGGGAGTTCGGCTCCCACAAGGCCTCTTTGGATGCGTTCTAAAGTCTCACTAAAAACGACAAACAGAGGAAATATAGTATTAGCTCCCTCACTCAAAATATGACTGTGGCACAGAGGCATCAACCACTCATAATCATTGTCTAACCAAACTTGGGTTTGTCGCCAACGTCCTAACAAATCAGAAAAGTCTTCATGGGGACGATGAATAAAAAGCAAAATCTCTGCTCCAGTTTTGATTTTCCACTCTGGATCGCACATCAAAATTGCCACATCACAAGGTAAGCAAATCGTTTGTGGGGCTGTTGTAGCAGTATTGCGAAGACGGACAATTGGCAAGGGTATAGTGATGACACTTTCATCTGGACGGCGCAGACTGGGAATCATCTCCAAGTATGGCCGATGTTGTTTTAGTAAGGCGATCGCAGCTAGATGATTGCTGTACTCTGCCAAACTCGCTTCGTAGTGAGATTTTTGCACAGTCATAGTTTATAAATTAGTTAGGAGTTAGGAGTAAGCAGTTCAGAATAAAATTCATTAGTTAGGAATAAAAAGTTTAATCTCCTAACTCCTAACTCCGTTTCTTAAATAGTAAGGAGTTCAGGATAAAATTCATTAGTTAGGAATAAAAAGTTTAAACTCCTAACTCCTAACTCTTAATCCCCTATCCCAATGTTTCAAATACCTTAAACATAGGCAGATACATCGCTAGCAAAATAGTTCCAACCATCCCCCCCAAAACGACAATCATCACTGGTTCCAAAATACTGGTCATTGCTTTTACTGCCTGCTCAACTTCATCTTCATAGAAATCGGCAACTTTCATCAACATTGCATCTAATTCTCCAGTTTCTTCGCCGATACTAATCATCTGAATTGCCATAGCCGGAAAAACAGCATCTTTTTGTAAAGCAATGCTAATCATACCTCCTTGTTGAATCTCTAAGCGGGCTGCATCTATGGCATTGGCAATTATTTGGTTTCCTGATGTATCTCGGACAATTTCTAAGCAAGTTAAAATGGGTACACCTGAACGAGTCAAAGACCCAAAAGTCCTGCTAAAGCGGGCAACCGACGATTTTTGAATTAAGTCACCAAACAAAGGCATCTTCAGGGAAAGACGATCAATTGTTATGCGACCAACAGGAGTTTTAGAGTACCGTGTATAGGCAATTTTCAGTCCTACGAGAATAGCGATAAGGATGAAAGCCTTCGGACTTCTCAAAAATAGACTAGTATCCATCAAAAATTGCGTTAGAGGTGGTAATGTAGTTCCAATTTGTATAAAAATCGTGGCAAAAATGGGAATAAGAAAAATGGTCATGCCGAGAAAGATAGTAACTGCTATAAAACCCACCACCGTTGGATAAGACAATGCTGATTTAATTTGGTTTTGTAAGCGGGCAACATCTTCTAACAACTTAGCTAAACGATTCAATACTTCGTCTAGAACACCACCAACTTCGCCAGCTTGAATCATACTCACATATAAGCCATCAAAGCACTCAGGATGCTTCCGCATTGACTCTGAAAGATTCATTCCGCTTTGAACATCGATGCTAATCTCCACAAGAGCTTGTTTCAGTTTAGGGTTACTACACTGTTCAGAAAGTACACCCAGACTTCTAACGATCGCAACTCCCGCATTCATCAAAACGGCAAATTGACGGGAAAAAACGGCTTTGTCTTTCACAGAAACCTTAACTAAGGAATTCTGGAATTTTTTTAAGTCAAAATTTGGTTGAAATCCTTGAGATTGTTTGAGTTCTTGGACTACAAAACCTTGCTCTCTAAGATTAGTACGAGCTTGTACTAAGGATTCGGCAACAATTTTTTCTGTTCGAGATTTTCCTTGGGAGTCGCGAACACGGGCAATATAGGTTGGCATAAATAAATTCAAAATTCAAAATTCAAAATTGTCAAGGATTTTTCATCCCTTTCATCTCCCTTAACCCTTTTTTTTAATGCGCTTTGGCAGCCGCACCGGGTTTTGCACCTGCTGCCTGCGGTGTCGCAGCACCGATGAGACGTTGAATTTCATCTGGCTTAGAAGTCTTAGACATCGCGGCTTCAAAGGAGATCGTTCCTGCTTTGTAAAAATCGGCTAAAACCTTCTCCAGAGTTTGCATCCCCAATTTGCCGCCAGTTTGAATAGCTGAGTAAATTTGAGATGTTTTGCCTTCTCGAATCAAGTTGGAAATAGCGGGAGTGACAATCAGAATTTCTTGAGCCATCACCCGACCATATTCACCGGGTTTAGGGTTTTTCTTGGACACCAAGGTTTGGCTAAATACCCCTACTAATGAGTTAGACAATTGCACCCGCACTTGGGTTTGTCTTTCATGGGGGAAAACGTCAATAATCCGGTCAACAGTTTGGGCGGCGGAACTGGTGTGTAGCGTACCAAATACTAAATGTCCTGTTTCCGCTGCGGAAATTGCCAAAGAAATCGTTTCCAAATCGCGCATTTCCCCCACCAGAATAATATCTGGATCTTCCCGCAAAGCTGCTTTCAAGGCATTAGCAAAGCTCTTGGTATCTTCACCCAGTTGCCGTTGGTGAACCAAGCTTTTAATTGGTTCGTAGACAAATTCAATCGGGTCTTCCACCGTTAAAATATGCTCTGCCTTGGTGCGGTTAATTAAGTCAATCATTGCCGCTAGAGTAGTTGTCTTCCCCGAACCTGTAGGGCCTGTCACCAGAATAAGTCCTCTAGGCTTATCGCACATTTCTCGCACGATATCTGGCAGACCCAATTTTTCAAAGTTAGGAATCTTAGAACTTAATGCTCGTAAGCAAGCAGCATAAGCACCACGCTCTTTATAGACATTGACCCGAAAACGAGCCAAACCTTTGACACCATAAGAACAATCCAACTCCCAGGTTTGCTCTAGGGTTTTACGTTGGGTATTGTTGAGCATACTAAAAATCAGCCTTTGACATTGATCAGATGTCAATACATGCTCACCTATGGGGGTGAGTTTGCCACTAATGCGGAAGTAGGGAGGCAAACCTGCGGATAAATGCATATCCGAGCCACCCATTTCAATCAACTGCTCCATCAAATCTTCAATCATCATTTCCATAGTTCTGCTTCCTTTTAATTTTGTTATTTATCATTTGTCCTTTGTCATTCGTTTAAAGTTACTAAGCATCAACTAATGACCAATGACCAATGACCAATGACCAATGACTAATGACCAATGACTAGTCTTAAAACCGAGGTGTCATACAGTAAGGACAATCCAGCCATTCTTGTTTCAATGTGGCATCGCAACTCCGACAGGTAAGACCAGTCTTGCGTTTGGCTTTTAACTCTGCTTCCAAGCCAGTATCAGTAAACGTCACTCGTTCTACTTCTTCTAAAGTGGTGGAACCTTCACGCACTAAGTCCAAACTATAAGCCAGCAAGGTTTTCATCCCCTCTTCTATTGCCACTTCCTTGATGCGTTCCGTGGGTGCATCTTCGTTGATCAGAGTTTGCAAGTTTTCGGTGACTCGCATGACTTCATAAACACCACAACGCCCTTTGTAGCCGACCCCATTACATTTTGGGCAAAGCTGATTTTTGGTTTTGGCATCTGCGATCGCATCTAATGTTAAGGTGTTAGCTTTATAGAAGGTGACTCCGACATTAGAGGAAGCTGATAGACCATAACGAGCCAGTTCCTCAGTTGTGGGAGTGTAGGCAATGCGACATTCAGAACATACACGCCGCACCAAACGTTGAGCTAAAACACCAATTAAGGAACTAGAAACCATGAAAGGCTCAATCCCCATTTCCCCCAAACGAGCGATCGCACCTGGGGCATCATTGGTGTGTAAAGTAGTTAATACTAAGTGACCGGTCAAGGCAGCCTCAATTGCTGTTTTTGCCGTTTCCTTATCCCGTGTTTCACCCACCAGTAGCACATCTGGATCTTGCCGCAAGAAAGCCCGCAATGCGGTAGCAAAATCTAACCCTTTTTCCCGAATCACCTGTACTTGAGTAATCCCTGGAAGACTGTACTCAATTGGGTCTTCCACAGTACTGATATTAATTCCGGGATCGTTCTTTTCTGAGAGTGCAGAATACAGCGAGGTTGTTTTCCCAGAACCAGTTGGCCCAGTTACCAAAATTAGCCCAAAGGGACGGCTAACCATATCTTTGACAATATCCAAAGTCTCTGGATCGGTAATTAACTTATCTAATCCCAGTTGGGTGGAGGAGTTATCCAAAATCCGCAGCACCACCTTTTCCCCGTAGCGACTGGGTAAGGTATTCACCCGGAAGTCCACTTTACGTCCCTCAAACAGCCGACGGATACGTCCATCTTGGGGTAGACGGCGTTCAGCAATGTCTAGATTGGAAATGATTTTAAATCGGGCTGTCACCGCCGGGATGATTTTTTTCGGCATTAGGGGGAAAGCTTCACGCAGTACGCCATCTTTGCGAAAGCGAATGCGTAAGTTTTCCTCTTGCGGTTCGATATGAATGTCAGAAACGCCTTCATGTAAGGCTTTAGCTAGGATTCTATTAACTAGATTGATAACTGGGGCATCTTCTGCGCCCTTCATCGCTGCCCCTAGATCGGCCTCCATTTCTTCAGGAGCATCCGCAAGATCGAGATTTCCAAGATTTTCTAAATCTTGACTAATATCTGTAGAGTTTTCTCGTTCTAGGTGTTTTTGCCGAACAGCCATTTCATCCAGGTATTGGTTGATTAGCTGCTGGTAGTCTTCCTGTGTAATAACCATGCGCTGTAACGCCAAGCCTTGGGGGCGCAAGATGCGGTTCAGGTCATCAGAAGCCTCTAGATTATCTGGAGCAACCATCGCCACTAAAACTGAGGGCGGGGTTTGGTCTTCGTGTTTCGATAGTGGTACTAAGCGGTGGCGACGACAGATATCCACTGGGATAAGGGTTTCAATCAGGTTCCCCATCATCGTGTTGCCAACGGAATTGACTTCTGGATCGAGGAATTCAACTCCGTATAGTATTTTCAGTTCAAATAGCTGCTGTTTTTTATATTGCCTGAGCAACTCAGGTGATAGTTGTTGACCAGTGATTGACTCTAATACTTCTGTTAAGGGTCTGCCAGATTTGCGGCTTTCAATTAGCGCCTGCCTCATCTGTTCGGTATTGACATAGCCAGATTGCACTAGCTTGTTGCCGAAGGGCGAAAACTCTGTTCTGGTAGTTAGAGCGGTACTGCGCCGTTGTGCTGACGAGTAAGTCATAAATGAGCAATTGAGTAGGGGAAACCTCTGCTTAAAGTATTCCCCTACTGTGAGACAGAATTCTCATTTACTAAAAAAGTCGTGAGTCACCCAACTTCTGAGTCACCCAAGCCGCCGCTGAAAGTTCTTGCTAAATGCTCAGTGAAAAAGACTCGCTCAATCAATAAACTTAATACTGCTGCCACCATTAACGATAAATTCAGAATCCTATTTCGTAATCCTAACTGTTTATAATAATTTTGTTAAACCAAAATTGCTGTGCTTAATAAAGCCTCTAAGTGTTTGGCGATTGCTTTATTATCTATAGTAGGAATATTATGAAGTTGTGCGTGCTCAAAGTTTTCTTATTTTAAGTGCTGGTCATAGTTACAACAATGCAAACAACCCATGTTCTGATAAATTCCGGCAACTGAACCTTAATGCAGCCGAAAGATTTGATATAGCACCAATGCCTTTATTAAGCGCTCCACCTAAAACCAGCATAAGCGTAAGCCCCTATGGGTCTAGAGTTGGTAATGATAGTTTGATTTCAAAGGCGACGTTGAAAACTGAGCTAGATAGTCAAGCCCTTGCTTCTCATTATGAAGCCCAATTTAAACAAGCAGGCTGGACACGCATTGATGCTAAAGCCGATAAATCGCTTATCTTGAGTGTTTGGATGCTAAAAGACAAAAAGGGCAAGTCTTAGCAGGCAATTCTTACTTTAACAAAGAATGATAGCCAACCCAGTCAGTATTCAGCTTCAGCAATTGTATCGCTGTTGTAGTTATAAATCTCAGCTAATTGTCAAGTTTTTCCACATGAGCTAAAAAGTCAAGATTCAAAAAATTTGACTCAGCACGGGCTAAACGCCCCGCTACCGCTAACAACACTTAGCACTTTTGAAGGAATGACAATTTTTGAGAAATGGTTAAATTTTAAGTAGTAATTCATTAAAAAACTGACTTATGAATAAGATGAGGGGCGAATTATATTCAGCGCCACTCTTCCAAATTACTTACTCCTAGATGTAGACTACTCGTTCGGGTTACCGCCTTAATGGCGTCTGGGCTAACGTGTTCACCATTTGTCACAATAAGAGGACAGTTACATCACTTTCAGGAACCTGTCGGCAATAAAATCAGCCTCAGTGGCAAGTCGTGGATGACGACGGTTGCAAGCTGTGGAGATACACTGCCATAAAAAGCATCTGGAATGAGTAGACAATGATGGATGAAAATAAACAGATAAACAATCTAAGCCAGCAATTAGGTGAACCAACAGAGGTAAAGCAAGCAATGAAGAGTGACTCCCCAGCCCAAGTTAATTTCAATGAATCTGACAGCGAGGTTACAGAGCAAGTGGCAGCCCAAACCAATGTACCGGGGGATACGGCTACTCTCAATCCAGAAAATTACGTCGCTGCAACCCAGAAAACTGAAGTGGAAACGGCAGCTTCAGCAGAACTGACTCAACAAATTGAATCTCTCAAAACGCAACTGGAAGAGCGTAGTACTCAATATATGCGGATTGCCGCTGATTTTGAGAATTACCGCAAACGCACTAGCAAAGAAAAAGAAGACCTAGAGTTGCAGGTGAAGCGGAATACGATTTTGGAATTGCTGCCAGTGGTCGATAATTTTGAGCGGGCGCGATCGCACCTCAAACCGCAATCTGATGGCGAAATGACTATGCACAAAAGTTACCAAGGCGTTTACAAACAATTAGTAGATAGCTTGAAGCGCTTGGGTGTATCACCAATGCGTCCCGAAGGTCAACAATTCGATCCTAACCTGCACGAAGCAGTAATGCGGGAACCTACGGATGAACATCCTGAAGGAACAGTGTTAGAAGAGTTAGTGCGCGGATATTACTTGGGCGATCGCGTGCTACGCCATGCAATGGTCAAAGTAGCTGCTCCCAAGGAAGATACACCTTTTGCACCAGAAGATCAGTCGAGTTCAGCCAACAGTTAAGCTGTAATTGCTTGCCTCGCTGACCTCAAGTGCCTGGGTTATAGCAAGGACGAGCACCGCGTACCTAAACAAAAACAAGGCTTTGGATAAATCTCTGTATTTCAACTTCTTTCTTGCTACCAGCAACAGGGGTTCCACAGATGTTATCCACTAGCCTTTGTTCTTAGCAAAAAAGTTAGTCCGCAACATATTACAGCAGAAAGACTCAGTAAAAATACTGGTAAATATGGGAAAGGTTATTGGGATCGACTTAGGCACTACTAACAGTTGCGTCGCAGTTTTGGAGGGCGGTCAACCACTTGTGATCTCCAACTCTGAAGGTGGACGAACTACTCCAAGTATTGTGGGATTTGGGAAGAGTGGCGATCGCTTGGTTGGTCAATTGGCAAAGCGCCAAGCCGTAACCAATGCTGAAAATACAATTTACAGTATTAAACGATTCATCGGGCGGCGTTGGGAAGACACTGAAACAGAACGCGATCGCGTACCCTACAACTGTGTCAAAGGTCGAGACGATACCGTTGATGTCCAAATTCGCTCAAAAAACTACACGCCACAAGAACTATCCGCGATGATCCTGCAAAAACTCAAGCAGGATGCGGAAAACTTCTTGGGTGAGGAGGTCACTCAGGCAGTGATCACCGTACCAGCATATTTTACAGATGCCCAAAGACAAGCAACTAAAGATGCTGGTACTATTGCTGGACTAGAAGTTCTGCGAATCATCAATGAACCAACAGCTGCGGCTTTAGCTTTCGGATTGGAAAAGCAAGACCAAGAGCAGCTAATTTTAGTATTCGACTTAGGAGGCGGCACCTTCGACGTATCGATCCTGCAACTAGGGGATGGCGTTTTTGAAGTTAAGGCGACTAGTGGTAACAATCAACTAGGTGGAGACGACTTTGATAATGCGATCGTGCTTTGGATGATTCAACGCTTCCAGCAAGAGGAAAAAATCAACCTTTCCCAAGATAAGATGGCACTGCAACGCCTGCGGGAAGCAGCAGAAAAGGCAAAAATTGAACTCTCCAGCATGGTGAATACCTCTATCAACTTGCCGTTTATCACGGCTGATGAGACTGGCCCAAAGCATCTGGAGATGGAACTTAGCCGCTCTAAATTTGAAGAACTCGCACTTAATTTAATTGAAGCGACCATCGAACCGATGAGCCAAGCGCTCAAAGATGCGGATCTCAAACCACAAGCCATAGATCGGATTATTTTGGTAGGTGGTTCTACCCGCATTCCTGCAGTCCAAAACGCGCTGATTAAATTTTTCAATGGCAAAGCTCCTGATCGCTCTATCAACCCTGACGAAGCGGTAGCATTGGGAGCGGCTATCCAAGCAGGTGTGTTGGGTGGGGAAGTCGATAATCTCTTACTATTGGATGTCACCCCTCTATCCTTGGGAATTGAAACCTTGGGTGAAGTGTTCACCAAAATCATTGAACGCAACACCACAATTCCTACTAGTAAGTCACAAGTTTTTTCCACAGCAGTTGATGGGCAAACCTCGGTAGAAATTCACATCCTCCAAGGTGAACGGGCAATGTCACGAGATAACAAGAGTCTCGGCAAGTTTCTGCTAGCAGGAATTCCCCCATCTCCCCGTGGTGTACCGCAAATTGAAGTATCTTTTGAAATCGATGTCAACGGCATCCTGAAGGTTTCTGCCCAAGACAAAGGTACAGGTAGAGAACAGAGTATTCGGATTACCAATACAGGTGGCTTGAGTAACAACGAAGTCGAACGGATGCGCCAAGAGGCTGAACTGTTTGCCGAAGAAGATAGAAAACGTAAAGAACTGGTTGAACTCAAAAACCAAGCAGATAATCTATTGTTCAGTTACGAATCCACCATCAAGGATAATGGCAACTTTATCGGCGAGCAGATGAAAACCTTGGCCAGTGAAAAAGTTTCACAACTCCAAGCTGCATTGATTGACTCCAGCATCTCTACAGTGGAATTTAAGCAGCGCTTAGACGACTTCCAACAAACCCTGCTTGCAATTGGTGCTGATGTCTACAATCGAGCTAACAGCCAAAGTGATGAGATTGAGGAGGCTTCAGCTAGTCTTTTTACCTCAGAAATAGACTCACCAATGAATGGCACACTAATACCACAATTCAACTTTGATTTTGACGAAGAAAGTACCGCACAGGCTGATTATGAGGCGATAGATTAGGGGTTGGGGACTGGGGACTGGGTACCAGGGATTGGGCAAGAAGCAGAGAAGCAAAGCGAAAATTCCTCCCCTGTGAACCCTTTCGCTACACCTGTAACTCTTCAAACCCCGTGCCCAGTACCCAATCCCCAATCCCCAATCCCTGAGTTGCAGATTTTTATTAAGACACTTTAATATATCTAAATATATTGATTATAAATTTAGCGAAGTTTCACAAGACCTCAGCGGTTTGCTAGATTGTAGAAGCAAATTACTTTGAGCTAGGCAGTGTGCCAGTTCAGATACACTTTCATTGCATATGGGTGGTTTTCCACACCTAATGGTGCGGCTAGCCCCTCTGGTTGATGGGCGGGGTTTTCCTCTCCTACGTAGCACAATTGTAAAAGAGACAGCCGACTCGGCAGTGAGAAGTCTGAGCAGAGGCTTACAACCAGCTCCTAACTTCTATAGCTTTTGTCGTCTCCCACGAGGAAAGCAGCTGTTGCTCAAGATTTGTCGGTGATTTTTGTAAAAGGTAAAGGGTAAAATCAGTTATTAACAAAAATTAATTTTATCTTCTGCCTGACCTCCGGCAAGCCGCCTTTTAAACGGATACTGTGTTGCTCTTCCATTTCTGTAGACAAAACGCTTTTCCGTAAGGTAGCAAGTGACCGTGACGTTCTACTGACCTCTGCTTTCTTCCTTCTAACTTTTACCTTTGCTATATGGCCCGCGACTATTATGAAATCCTGGGTGTCTCTCGTGACACCGACAAAGAAGAAATCAAACAAGCCTATCGCCGTTTAGCCCGGAAGTATCACCCAGATGTGAACAAAGAACCGGGGGCGGAGGATCGCTTTAAAGAAATTAACCGCGCTTATGAGGTACTCTCAGAGCCAGAAACCCGCGCTCGTTATGATCGCTTTGGCCCAGAGGGTGTCTCAGGTGCTGCTGGGGGAGGCTTCCAAGATGTTGGCGATATGAGCGGTTTTGCCGATATCTTTGAAAGCATTTTTAGTGGCTTTGCTGGCGGTATGGGTAGTCCCACGCAACAAAGACGGCGCAACGGGCCAGCCAGGGGTGATGACTTGCGACTAGACCTGAAGTTAGATTTTCGGGAAGCGGTATTTGGCGGTGAAAAAGAAATTCGCATTTCGCATCTAGAAAATTGTGAAGTTTGTAGCGGTTCTGGTGCTAAACCTGGAACCCGCCCTCGGACTTGTTCTACTTGTAGCGGATCGGGTCAAGTACGCCGTGTCACCAGAACACCCTTTGGCAGTTTCACTCAAGTCTCAACTTGCCCCACTTGTAATGGGACAGGGATGGTAATTGAAGATAAGTGTGATGCCTGTGATGGTAAGGGCGCAAATCAAGTCACGAAGAAACTCAAAATTACCATTCCAGCTGGGGTGGATAATGGCACACGCTTGCGGATTTCTAGTGAAGGAGATGCTGGTCAACGTAATGGCCCTTCTGGGGATTTGTACGTTTACTTGTTCGTGAATGAGGACGAGGAATTCCAACGGGATGGCATTAATATTCTTTCGGAAATTAAAGTTAGCTACCTGCAAGCAATTTTAGGTTGTCGGTTAGAGGTAGATACAGTAGATGGGCCAGTGGAACTGATCATTCCAGCTGGAACCCAGCCTAATACGGTGATGAAGTTGGAAAATCGCGGCGTACCCCGCTTGGGTAATCCCGTAAGTCGTGGGGATCATATGCTGAACGTATTAATTGATATTCCCAACAAAGTTACCCCAGAGGAGAGGGAACTGTTGGAGAAGCTGGCTAAAATTAAGGGAGATCGCACTGGTAAAGGTGGTCTAGAAGGATTCTTGGGAAATCTATTTAAGTAATGAAGCCCTCTTCTCTTTCAACTCCCGATGCTCAACTAGATTTACGCGGCACCCCTTGCCCAATTAATTTCGTGCGGACAAAACTACGTCTGGAGAAAATGCCATTGGGAGGTTTGCTAGAAGTCTGGCTAGACCCGGGTGAGCCGATTGAGCAGGTTCCTGATAGTCTGACAATGGCAGGTTATCAGGTGGAACAAATTACAGACTGTAGTAGTTATTTTTCCCTGTTAGTGCGCCGTCCATTTGCTGGCCAATGACAGGGGAAAATTTTGCCGCAACTGGACAGTTATTAGGTACGGTGCTTGCTGTACAGGCTAATTTTTACCGAGTACAGCTGGATCAAGAGGATGGAAAGATGAGGGAGCAAAATCCTCCTCATCCTCCTCATCTTCTTCATCCCCCCCTTCTCCTCTGTACTCGCAGAACACGCCTGAAAAAAATCGGACAACAGGTGATGGTAGGCGATCGCGTTGTAGTAGAAGAGCCAGATTGGGCTGGGGGACGGGGAGCGATCACTGATGTCTTACCCCGCCAAAGTCAGTTAGATCGTCCAGCGATCGCCAATGTCAACCAAATTCTATTGGTATTTGCCGTAGCTGATCCACCTTTGGAACCTTATCAACTGAGTCGGTTTTTAATTAAAGCTGAGTCTACTGGCTTGGATGTGCTTTTATGTTTGAATAAAAGTGATTTAATTTCACAGCGAGAACAGCAACAAATTAGCGATCGCCTTATTGGTTGGGGCTATCAACCGATATTTATTAGCGTCAAAAATGGTATAAATACCGACCAAGCAGCCAGATATTTGAGCAATAAAATTACTGTAATTGCTGGGCCTTCCGGCGTTGGGAAATCCAGCCTGATTAATACGCTAATTAACTCTCTTGAGTTGCGAGTGGGAGAAGTTTCTGGCAAACTAGCTCGTGGTCGTCATACTACTCGCCATATAGAATTATTTGAGTTGCCTAGCGGTGGAATGCTTGCAGATACCCCCGGCTTTAATCAGCCTGACATGGATTGTATCCCAGAAGAATTAATCCATTATTTCCCAGAAGCCAGAAAGCGGTTAGCAGTTGCTAGCTGTCGGTTTAGTGATTGTCTGCATCGAGACGAGCCTGAGTGTGCAGTGCGGGGAGACTGGGAACGATATGAACATTATTTAGAATTTTTGGATGCTGCGATCGCCCGTCAAACTCAGCTGCACCAACAAGCTGATCCTGAATCTACTATGAAGTTAAAAAGCAAAGGCAAAGGGCAGAGTCAATATGAACCTAAGCTAGAAAGTAAAAAATATCGCCGGATTTCCCGGAAGACTCAATTACAGGACTTGCAGGAGTTATACCGGGATGAGGAATAAGAAGTGTGATGTCTACGACGGGCTGCGCCTACGCACTTCTATGCAAAGGTTTGTCACGATAGCATGGATAGATACAAACAGAAAAACTATCTTGTTTGATAAATTACGCTTTTTTACCCTAGATGGGCATTGAGTAATGTTGCCATAAGAAGAAAAAACAGTTACAGCAAGCGAACCAACAACTAGAACAGGAACGCCAACGGGCTGAAAAATTGGTAGAACGCTTACGAGCCGCAGGCATTGAACCTGAGTAAATATTTTAATTACAGGATTATACAATAAACAAATAGGCAGGTTTTACAGAGATTCAAAACTAGTTAACAACAACATGCGGTGGGGGCACAACATTGTTGTACCCCCATAAACACTGTATTTAACTCAATTGAAAACTATTCTTACGATCCCCATAAAGTCTTAAAATATTGTTGATTTCTGCCAAACCTCTCGACCTTCAACTTACAAGTATCACCCCAAAATCACTATGGCTATCGGCTACGTCGCGCTTGTACTCCACGCACATCTGCCCTTCGTTCGTCACCCGGAAAGTGACTACGTGCTGGAGGAAGAATGGCTCTATGAAGCCATCACAGAAACCTACATCCCCTTATTGAAAGTATTTGAAGGCTTAAAGCGAGACGGTATCGACTTTAAAATCACGATGAGTATGACACCACCTCTAGTGTCGATGCTTCGTGATCCTCTGCTTCAAGAACGCTATGACGCACACTTAGCCCAACTAGAAGAACTTATACAACTAGAAGTAGAACATAATATCAATAACGGGCATCTTCGTTATTTAGCCGAACATTACGCTACTGAGTTTAAGGAAGCGCGTCAGCTATGGGAAAGCTACAAGGGTGATTTGGTGACAGCTTTTAAGCAGTTCCAAGACAGTAACAACCTGGAAATCATCACTTGCGGTGCTACTCACGGTTATTTGCCGTTGATGAAAATGTATCCAGAAGCAGTGTGGGCGCAAATTCAGGTAGCCTGTGAACATTATGAGCAAACCTTTGGACAAGCACCCAGAGGCATTTGGTTGCCTGAATGCGCCTACTATGAAGGTTTAGAGCGGATGCTAGCCGATGCTGGGTTACGCTACTTCCTTACCGATGGGCATGGCATCCTTTACGCCCGTCCCCGTCCGCGCTTTGGCACTTATGCCCCAATTTATACAGAAACTGGTGTTGCTGTCTTTGGTCGAGATCATGAATCATCCCAACAGGTATGGTCTTCTGAGGTAGGCTATCCTGGGGCGGCGGAATATCGAGAATTTTACAAAGATTTGGGCTGGGAAGCAGAATATGAGTACATCAAGCCCTACATTATGCCCAATGGTCAGCGAAAAAATACGGGCATTAAGTATCACAAAATTACTGGACGTGGCTTAGGACTTTCAGATAAGGCACTCTACGATCCGTATTGGGCACGGGAAAAGGCAGCAGAACATGCTGCTAACTTTATGTATAACCGAGAGCAGCAATCTGAGCATCTCTATGGGATGATGCAGCGCCCGCCAATTATAGTTTCGCCATACGATGCAGAGTTATTTGGACATTGGTGGTATGAAGGTCCCTGGTTCATCGATTACCTATTCCGCAAGTCATGGTATGACCAAGGAACCTATGCAATGACCCATTTAGCAGACTATTTGCGGGATCAACCGACGCAGCAAGTCTGTCGTCCCTCGCAATCAAGTTGGGGTTTCAAGGGTTTCCACGAGTATTGGTTAAACGAAACGAATGCGTGGATTTATCCGCATTTGCACAAAGCCACTGAACGGATGATTGAAATCTCGCACCTGGAACCAGAGGATGAATTGCAGTGGAGAGCATTGAACCAAGCAGCACGGGAATTGTTATTGGCACAATCTTCTGACTGGGCATTTATTATGCGGACGGGAACTATGGTACCCTATGCAGTCAGACGGACGCGATCGCACCTGATGCGGTTCAATAAGCTCTATGAAGACGTGAAAATCGGCAAAGTTGACAGCGGTTGGCTAGAAAAAGTCGAGTTAATGGATAATATCTTCCCCGAAATCAACTATCGCGTCTACCGTCCGCTATAGTCTCACACAAAATAATCAACAGCAGTAGGGTGGGCAATACCCACCTTATATTAGTAGTGAGGAGCGTTTATTTTACCAACAACAGAGCAAGCCTTAGCCTGTGTAAGGGTTTGTCAAATGCGGTCAAATCTTTACAAAGACATCCGCTTATTTCGATTTGACGATAAAACCGGAGAAGTTTACATCCTATCTGTGGATGAACTGCAAATTATTGTTTATCCCAATGGCGAATGAGAGTTTGTCAATGAACCCGAATTATGAGCTAATGAGTTTTACAGAATTGAGAGCTTATGTCGTGGAAAACCGTGAAGATATTGAAGCTCTACGTTTTTTGATGAGCAAACGCGACCCTAATTCTCCAAAGTATCCTATGCCTGTGACAGAAGCTGATATGCAAGCCCAGATAGAAATCATTAGGCGTAAGATTAATAGAGAGCTTTGAGATTATTGTGTTGACTGTCGCTTGTCAAATATACAGCAAGCTCTTTTGAAATAACAAAACGAGCAACATTATTATAAGTAATTTCGTAAATCAGTCCGTAATTCTCTAGAATTCGTAATTTATTTCTCAAATGAGAGTGATCTTCAAAATAGTACGCTAGAACCATGTTATTAGGGTCTGGATTGTAAACCTATTTATTGCTTAAAATGACAAATTCAGGGATAAACGGATACTCAGACAAGTCATTTTTCATATCTGCTAGAAGCTCTGGAATTAGTTTTTCAACGGGCGATAATACGCTGTCTGATTGTTTAGGCAACAGAAGGCTGGGCTTAACGACACTCTCACGCGAAACTTTTAACCCTGAAAGCGTCTTCTCGATTTTTTCGAGTGTCCGTAGCATTTTTTCAGGATTATCGTTTCCGATGGTAATTGGTAGAAGTGAGCCAACAACTTCAATTGCTGTTTCATAAATATAACGATTTGCAGAAAGATCGTAATACTCTACTTCAAGACGAATATCTTTTCCAAATCGCTCTTCTGCTTGAAAAAAAGTTGCTACATCAAAGAAGAAAGGATTGTGGCGATCAATGAGAGATAGTTTTAGCGGAAAAAGTTTTTCAGAGTTCTTCATCTTATTTGATCAACCCAATCGCGTAAATCCTGCCTTCCAATCTTCAGAAGCAACCCCTTATCCGCATTACCATTACCGTCAACACCACCAACAAAGCAAGCGCCTCCAGAATTCGCAAAGCCTGACACTGCACAGCCTAGTTTCTTTTTGAGTTCATTGTGTGAAGTCTCGCTTGACTTGAATTCAAAATTATCATCCTCTGCAATTGGAAGTTGGGTTAAGTCAAAGGTTTCGAGATTGATTTTAGACATACCGCTAAACAATAATACCAATAACCTCAAATTAACACTCGACAGATTCTTTCATAAATCCTTTTTAAAAAAGGTGTATTTTGTTTATGCTTTTAAAACATTTACGCTCAAATACTAGCAGTTAAGTCCCAAATTTATAGGCTTCATGTAACTAACGTTAAAAAAGACAGGCTTATTGCCTGTCTCATAAGTAATGATTTAGCAAACAAAGAATTTAGAAATTCATCTCAGCAGCTTGAACTTTCTCAACCTGCTTCTTCTTCAGCACAAGCATAACTTGAGCCAACATTACAAGAGCGATGAACGCAATCAACCCTTTGACTCTAGAGGCGTCTTGCAAGACGATTTCTGTATCATGTTGACCGAATCCACCAACATTCGGGTTACTGGTCAAAGCTTCACCAGTCTTAACTGCTTGCCCTTCGGAAACAAGCAGGTCTGGCCCTAAAGGAATCGTATCAACGACAACATCACCCGATTCAGGTTGGATGTTTACTAGATATTTGACATTACCGTCTCCATCTTCCTCTTTGGCAATCTTGGTAATTGTGCCAGTAGCGGAAGCATTGTAAACATTGTTGTTGCTCTTTTCACCAGTGGGAAAAACTTGTCCGCGTCCCCGATTACCACCTACGTGAACTGAATATTTACCGAAGTGGATATTTTTGTCAGTTGCGGGGTTGGGAGAAAGAACTGGGAAGACGATTTCCTGATACTGTTCACCAGGTAAAGGCCCGACGATGACGACATTTTCTTTGTCTTCGCTGTAGGGTTGGAAGAAAGTATCGCCAACTTCTTCTTTAAGTTCCTCGGAAATACGGTCTTCAGGAGCAATCTTAAAGCCTTCAGGCAGCATCAGTACAGCACCAACGTTCAAGCCAACCTTGGAACCATCGGCACCAACTTGCTGGGCGCTGGTATCGTAGGGGATTTTCACCACAGCTTTGAATACAGTGTCAGGTAGCACTGATTGGGGAACTTCCACTTCTGTAACCTTGGCGGCTAGGTGACAGTTGGCACAAACAATCCGCCCGGTTGGTTCGCGGGGGGTTTCAGGATAGGTTTCCTGTGCCCAAAAGGGATAGGCAGCAGCTGATTGAGGAAGGGCTAGATCGCTGGTGAAGTAGAATGTCACGGTAGCGATCGCTATGAGCAATGTTTTTACAATCGCTCTAGCACTGCGAGTTAACCTCGCTGTTATGAAAACATTTCTCATCTCTATAAGGACAACGATTGAATTAGTCATTAGTCATTGGTCATTAGTCATTAGTCATTAAGCCCTGAACAAAGCGCAAAGTCTGTAGACGCTTCTGCGGCTTCCCGCAGGGTGCGCCGGCTTCCGGCGAACAGAACTTTGTAAGAGAGGACAAATGACTAAGGACTAAGGACAAAATTATTAAGCCCACCAAGGTGCATCATCTGTGCGGAAGTCGGTTTCAGTCCAAGGGGTTAAGACAATTTTGTCGTCATTTACATTGGTATGGGCCAAAGCCAAAGACAGCGGTGCAGGTCCCCGAACAACCTTACCAGTTTCGTCATACTGGGAACCATGACAAGGACACTTAAATTTGTTTTCAGCAACGTTCCAGGGGACGACACAACCTAAGTGGGTGCAAATGGCGTTAATGCCATAATCTTTGATCGCTTCTTTGCTATCTACCACAATATAGGTGGGATCTCCCTTTAGTCCTTGGACTAGGTTGCGATCGCCTGCATTCCGGTTTTCTAGAAATTTAGCGACGCTAACATCGTTACCTAGCTCGTCTTTTGCCGTTACACCACCACCAGCACCACCAGTTGCGGGTGGAATAAAGTACTTGACAACGGGATACAATACACCGAGAGCCACTCCAGTGACAGTCCCAAAAGTTAGCAGATTCATGAACTGACGACGCCCCATATCGGGCACGTCTGCTGATTCAGAAAATTGAGCCATAATCTACGCGCTCTTTATGTATTTTGTTAAGCATTTTGACAAAAGTACTAGTACTTGAGCAACTCTTGTCTAAGTCGAAATGCTAGCGCTCACAACGATGCCATACTTCTCTGTTCCAAGATATATCAAGCATCTTTTTTGTTAGCATTACATTTCTTTATATCCTTATCATACTGGAGTCACGGAACTTAACATCATAACTAAATGTAAAATCTGATTGAGAAAAGCTATGACAGGACATGAATTACATCAGATGTTGCTTGATAAGTGGGGATACTCTTACGATGTCCAGTTGCGGCGGACACAGGGAAAGATATTTTTGCAAGTAATGTGGAAATATCTGGAGCAAGCTTCTTTTCCCTTGAGCGAGGCAGAGTACCAAGAGCATCTTGATAGCATTGCTAACTATCTTCATGCCTTGGGTGGGTCAACACAGGTACAAAAATTTATTGCCCAAACACGCGATCGCCCCCGGCTCGGCAAAGCTGTTAGCATTCCTTTAGATTTGGGTGGGCGATCTTCGGAATGGATATTATGACCCGTTATTGCATTAACATTAATAAATTTCTAAGTAATCACAGTATTTTTTATACAGTAAAACGCATTGACACTCAAATGAGTCGCCAACCATTGCTAGACCCAAATCGTTCGTATACTTTTAGTAATTACTTTGAGTTAGGGTTTACGGTTGACGATTTATTTGCTGAATTTGGCTATTCGTTTGAGCGGAAATTTATTGATTTACCACAATATTCTGGCACATTAGACCGACTTGGTGACCTCAAGCAGCGAATTGAGGAAGCAGATTGTATCGACAGACACAGCACATTGAGCAAGCAATCAACCTTTATCGATTCACAGAAGAGTTGGAAATAGTGGTTAGGATCCTACTAACTGCACTCATTACCTGAGTTGAGATTTTTTGGAATTTAGAATTGAAGTAATGCGATCGTCATTTACCTGTGAGCTTCACCAGTCCAACACCACCGAAGTAAAGCCCTAAAACTGCTCCCGCTAAGAGACTTTGAGTCAGAGGGTCAGTAGAAGGTGTAAGGACGGCTCCTAAAACCACTGCTCCCATAATCACGTAACGCCAACCAGAAACCATGCGTTCAGACGAGACAATGTTCAAATTACCAAGCAACAGTTGGATAATGGGAATTTGAAATGCTAAACCAGTGCTGAATAACAGTAGCAGCACAAATTCAAAATATTTATCAATTGACCAAAGTTGTTCGACTACATCTGCTCCGTAGCTGATGAAAAATTTCAAAGCTGCGGGGATAAGGAGTAAATAGGCAAATACTAATCCCGCCGCAAACAGCACACTTGAACCTAAAACCACAGGCCCCAGTAAACGGCGTTCGCGGCGAGTCAATCCTGGAAGCACAAACTGGATAATCTGATAAAGAATGAAAGGACTAGTGAGTACGAAGCCAGTATAGGCTGCAACTTTGAGAGAGACAAAGAAATATTCTCCAGGTGCAAGTTGGAGAAATTTTACTCCTTGTGCTGGAATCTCAAGTAGCTGAACAATCGGCTTAACGGCAAAGAAACAGCCAATAATACCCACCGCTACGGCAATTAGCGAATAGAAAATCCGCTGTCGCAACTCTTCTAGGTGGTCGAAAAGGGACATTTCGACTTCACCTGGCAACTCATCAAGAGGATCAGTGTCTGAGTTGCCATATCCTTCTGGATCGATGTTGGGAACGTTTACAGTATCTACGTCTTGTGAAGGCGTCACGTCGCTTCGCTCCGAATTCAAAATTCATGCATTCGTCTTGGAAAGTTTTGATGCCTACGGCGGGCTGCGACACGCTGTTCGCGAACGCCAACGGCATAGCTTCTCTTCGAGAGGCTGCGCCAACGCTTAGAGCGAGTCCGCGAGTGTCGGAAACCTCCGCTCAGACTTTCCGCAAAATTCAAAATTAACAATCCCCTAAATTTATGATGTTGTTGGCGAATTAATCGGGGGTTACACCAAGGGCAAGGGAGGCAGGGGGAGAAAATTTGAGCAAATATTTCTTCCAAATCCCCAAGTTTAGTGGTGAAGGGTCAGACTTAGAATTAATTGACCAACAGCATCATTTATTTATGGGCTTGTATCCTTTTGTTTGTCGGTCATCGTCTATTTCGGTGACTCAGCACTCTTCATTATTTTATCCGGGGAATGCAGCTACCAAGATATGTTTTTGGGTGCTGTGGGTTTTTTGTCCTGTTTTTTGGGGTTGCATCTGCATAAGTTAGTAGGAAGCCATCTTGTAGGCAATGCCTAACCTAAAAAAGGGTGGAACCGATAATTTAGAAATCACGTCTCTGCGGCTACTAGCGCTGAGTAAATTGACACAACATCAACATATAATACTCAGTTTTGAAAATCCGGTTCATCAAGGTGGCATCTATGTATAGCGCAATCGGAAATTTTTAGCTGAGGTTTTATGAATCGGACAATTTGCATTGGACTAATGGCATTGCCTATTTATTTATACAATGCTGAACTGGGCAATACTTATAGTAGTGACGTGTCAATTGTCGAAAACCAGCTTTCCAAAATAACTGCTCTAATCGTTTATAGCACAAATACTCAGTCAGACTTTCCGTGGCAAATATCGGCTAGAGATGACCAAACTGAAGATTGCCTTCGCGCTGGTACTTGCAGAGATTGATACTAAATTCGTAATTTTTAATTCGTAATTACAGCAATTTCATTATAGTACGGAGAGAGTTAATGGTAGCAGGAAATCAACGTACAGTAGTGGTTACAGGAGCGTCAACAGGAATTGGTCAGGCGTGTGCTTTGCTTTTAGACCAGTTGGGCTTCTCTGTTTTTGCTGGCGTGCGTCAAGATATTGATGCTCAAACACTTAAACAGAAAGGATCACAAAGGCTGATTCCGATTTTTTTAGATGTTACTGACGTTGAATCGATCGCATCTGCGGTTGATAAGGTAACAAATGCAGTCGGTGATGGGGGAATTTTAGGTTTAGTAAATAATGCCGGAATTGCTGTCCCAGGCCCCTTAGAATTATTACCGATCGCAGAATTTCAACACCAGATGCAGGTTAATGTCAGCGGACAATTAGCAGTGACACAAGCATTTCTTGGTCTATTACGCCAAAGTCGGGGTCGAATTGTCAATATGGGTTCGATTGCAGGTAGAAGTCCGACGCCGTTCCTGGGAGCTTACAATGCCTCAAAATTTGCGTTCGTTGCACTCAATGATGTGATGCGGATGGAATTACGTCCTTGGGGAATCTCCGTTTCCATTATCGAACCTGGTGCGATCGCTACTCCAATCTGGGAAAAGTCTCTAAGTCAATCTGAAATAGCACAGCAGGATTTACTACAATCGGCACAAAATCTCTACGGTCAGGCGATGAATATTGTCCGCAAGAAAATGCAGATTATCGCATCTGGGGGAATTTCTGCGGATATTGTCGCTCAAGCTGTTGTCCATGCGCTGACTGCAAAGCAACCCAAGACACGCTATCTCGTTGGACAAGATGCCAAAATTGGAGCTGTGCTGAAGCATATTTTGCCCGATCATCTGCATGACCGGATAATTTTATACTCAATGGGGTTGTAGATTACAAATAGATATTCGCTTCTTATCCAATACGCTTGGGTTAAGCATTTTTTTCTTCTCTCTGTTTCCTCTGTCTTAAAAGTGATGTTCTTGTCTTGAAAAGTTAAGATCGGCGGTTCCCGCCGCTCCGACTTTTCGCTGCGCCTCTGCGGTAGCCTGTGGCAAGCTCTCAGAGTGACGCTCGTATCGACGCTCGGTCCTCGCTAATGCTGCGCTTTAAGGTTTAGTGACTACTATAGGTGGCAAGGTTAAAACCCTTCAAATCCTGTATCGACAATACATTCAATTTCTACTTCTGCACGTTCCAGAGGACAAATAATGACACCTATAGCAATCCGAAATCATTGGTGAGAAAATACGGAAAAGGGCATAAGTAGTTTAAATAGTATCCACCACAAGACTCATTTTTACTCCACCTTGAGGGGCTAATAAAAAACCTCGACGTGCTGGAGTAACAGGGGCTTTCTCCTCTAATTTCAACTGATAATTTAACAGAATCGTCGCCAGAATTAATTTCATTTCAAACAAAGCAAATATTTGACCTAGACATTGACGAGAACCTCCTCCAAAGGGCCAAAATTCATAAGATGAGTATTTCCGATTAATAAACCTTTCTGGTTGAAATTTCTCTGGTTGGGGATATAAATCTTCTCGACGATGAGTCAAGTAAATACAAGGTGTCACATATGTTCCAGAAGCAACGTCATATCCCCTTAAATTCACAGAGCGTAGAGTAATTCTAGGAAAAGTGAAAAGAACTACAGGGTAAATCCGCAAAGTTTCTTGACAAACTGCTGTCAGATAAGGAAGTTGAGCAATGAGGAGCGGATCGGGAGTATTTAAACCTTGTAACTCATGCAACACTTTTTGATAGACTTCTGGTTGTTGATGAATCCAGTACAAAGCCCAAGCGATTGCAGTAGCAGTGGTTTCGTGACCAGCATTGAGTAAAGTTAAGAGGTTATCTCTTAATTCGGCATCACTCATGCTCTCTCCATTTTCATATTTTGCTTTTATTAGCAAACTCAGAATATCAAAACGACTTGTTTGCGCTTGTTGGCGATGCTCCAATATTTCCACCATCAGTTTTTCATCAATCTGTCGTCGTAAACGCAGATATCTTCCCCAAGGACTCCAAGCACCTAAATCCTTCTGTAAAGACGGAAGTAATAAAACACTGGCACTGAGTGGTGAACTAGTCAAACCCAGCCAAGTTGCCATTAAATTTTTCAGTTTTTCAAATCTTAATCCCTGATCAATACCAAAGACTACTTTTAAGATAATCGTCATGGTAATCTCTTCACTGAGATGACGAGCAATAAAGGTTTCACCTGGTTTGAGGTGTTGTACCACTTGTTGGGTAATCTCACAAATCTGTTGCCCATAATTGAGCATCTGTTCCCCATGAAACGGAGGCATGATTAGCTTTCGCTGACGCTGATGGCGTTCTCCATCTTGTACAATTAATGAGTTTTCTCCAAGTTGAGGTTTGAAGATTTCATTTGCAGCACCTGGAGCATCAAGAATTTTATTTGTGGGATTAAATAACTCTTGAAGATCCTGGGGATGACTAACAACTAAAGTTTCTAAATTGCCAAAAGAATTAGTAAAAAAAAGTTCTCCATAATTTTTGGCACAACGATCCAAAAACTCCAATGGTTTTAGGGTCGATTCGATTTGTTGGATAAATTTAGGAGTTTTAAGTTTTTCAATTTGTTTAATTGTCATCATACTTACTGACTACAGAAGTGATTATTTTGTTTAAAATTAATTATTCTAAGAAAGTGTCTTTGTCTCTCTGTAGCACTATTATACTATCCGACTTAGAGACAATTGGAATTAAGAACAAAGGCAATCGCAAATAATGGTCATTTAATCGAAGTGGTCTACCAGCACCCACGCTACTAAAAGTCCAGCAGTACTGCCACCGATAATCAATAGCAATACTGCTGTTGAACAGCAGTATTGCTAGTTATTTCGCAGTGGGCGTTGCATAAATGCAGGATGAATCAGTTAAACACGGGTATTTCCCTATACTTTAAATAGTGAAGTAATAAGCGAATTGAGTACTTAAGCATATCTACTGATTCAGAATAGCATAATGTTTTGTGATGTAAGCGTGCTAAGTAATAACGTAAACGGATATTTTCTCCTTCAACCCTGGTCATATAGATTTTGCTCACGGAGTCTGAGGAAGCTAAAACTTGTCCATCCGGGTTAAAACTCAGGCTTTTAACCCCAGCATCAAGACCTGCAAGTGTTTGCAGCATCTCCCTTACACTTCCAAAGCTTGACGTTCATTTTAAATTAACGATTTGAATGGGGACAAAATCTCCATCACCTACCAGAACACAAGGCACGATCGCTATTCATCACTTTCTGGTTAGTTTGCAAATAATCGTGTAGCAAATAGCAACCCCGTGCCAGTAACTTTTCGAGTTGGATATCTGCCAAATTTTGGAAAATTACTGTGCCATTACCACTACCCGCAGCCAGAGTTTTGCCATCATGACTGAAACTGACGCTGGTTAACTCTTGCTTATCACCTTTCAAAGCAATCAGCAATGTCCCTTCTCGGTTCCAAATCCTCACTTTGTCATCACTGTTAGCTGCTAAAGTCTTGCCATCGGGGCTAAAACTCACACTGATAAAACTATCACCATCTCCTGTGAAAGTATTTAGCAAATCACCATCCCGACTCCAAATCTTCACCGTGCTATCAATACTAACTGAGGCGAGCGCCTGACTATCAGGTGACCAAGCAACCCCATTTACGCGGCGGCTATGACCAGTTAATGTGTATAGCAATTTACCATCCACACTCCAGATTTTAACGGTTTTGTCATCACTGGCTGAGGCTAGCAACTTGCCATCTGGGCTAAAGCTCACCCAATTCACCGCATCTTGATGTCCCTGCAACGTGTTGAGCAGTTTACCGTCCCGACTCCAAAGCTTCACCGTTTTATCTTTACTAGCTGAGGCAATTACTTTACCATTAGGTGACCAAGCAACACCCAAAACGGCATCATTATGACCCTGTAAAGTGTTGAGTAGTTTACCGTCCCGACTCCAAAGCTTCACCGTTTTATCTTTACTAGCCGAAGCGATCGCTTTCCCATCAGGGCTGAAACTAACTCCCCAAACTTGACCTTGATGCCCGGTGAATATACGGAGTAGTTTCCCATCTCGACTGAAAAGTTTTATAGTTTTGTCTCGACTTGCTGCTGCCAAGGTGCGATCGTCTGGGCTAAAACTGATGCTAGTTACCCAATCATCATTATCAGCTTTGGGCTTTCGCAGCAGCACATCGTCCCAATGCCAGAGTTTAATAGTTTTGTCCCGACTAGCAGAAGCAAGGGTGCGACCGTCTGGGCTGAAATTGACACTGTTAACCCAATTATTATGTCCCTTCAGTGTGCCAAGCAACACACCTTCAGAACTCCACAGTTTGATTGTCTCATCGGTACTTGCGGAAGCGATCGTCTTACCATCACGGCTAAAACTGATGCTGGTGACTCCAGCACTATGCCCCGATAAGGTTCGCAGTAGCTTACCCTCCAGATTCCACAGTTTGATTGTCTGGTCTAAACTAGCAGAAGCAATAGTTTTACCATCGGGTGACCAAGCTACACTTTTGACTGCATCATCATGTCCCTGCAAGGTTTTGAGCAACTTGCCATCTCGATTCCACAATTTCACCGTCTTGTCAGCACTCCCGGAAGCAATGGTCTGACCATCAGGTGACCAAGCGACACTTAAAACTGCACCATCATGTAAGAGCAAGGTTTTCAGCAGCTTGTTATCCCGACTCCAAAGTTTCACTGTCTTGTCGCTACTCGCCGAGGCAATAATCTGACCATCAGGGCTAAAACTGACACTATTCACCACACCTTGATGCCCTAATAGAGTAGCAAGCAATTGACCTTCTCGACTCCAAAGTTTCACCGTCTTGTCTTGACTGGCGGAAGCAAGGATTTGACCATCTGGGCTGAAACTGACGCTATTAACTACATCTTCATGTCCTGACAAGGTTTTGACCAAGCTACCATCAGGACGCCAAAGTTTGATTGTAGTATCCGCACTGGCTGAGGCAATTAAAGAGCGATCAGGGCTATATGTAACACTATTTACCCCAGATATATGCCCTTCTAAGCGGTTATACTCTCTTACCCCAGAAACTGCTTGATAGAGTGCCGTCTGTACTTCCTCTCTTGTATAGGAATCTACCCAGACTGTTTGTTGTAATTTTCTCGCCGCTTTTAAACCTTCTTTTAAAGCATCAATACCTTTTTGCGAGGCAAAGAGGGCATCACTGGATGCACTCAGGGTTTTAATTTCGCTATCTACTGCTGTCACTATGGAAACACTTAATCCTAATATGGCGAGAACAGAAGCAGTCAGTGCCATTTTTAGCGAACGATTTAATTGAGCTTCACTAAGCCTTTGTTTTTTTTGGCTTTCTGCGAGTTTAGCTGTTAGTTCTTTCTCTTTGAGTTCAGCTCGCAATTGCTCAATTTCTAACTGACTCAATTCTTCGCGTTTCTGTAACTCCCGCAATTCTGTTAATAAGTCCAATCCCGGTTGAGGATGAGAATCTACCAATTTTGAACGCTGCTTTTTTTGGCTAAGTTCGCTCTTAAGGCGCTCAATCTCAGCTTGACTCTGTTCTACTTTGTAGCGCAGCTGATTTAGTTGTACCTGTAAGCTCGATTCTTGTTGTTGTAGGTAGCGAATTAAATTCACTAAATAATCGTGAATCAGTTGATAGCGTTCTGGTACATCAGGAAACAGAACCACTAACCCAGAGCGTACTAAAATATCTAATACTAACTCTAATTTGCCAGCATCTTCTAACTCTGCTAGCTGCGCCGTTAATTCAGCACGAGTTTTAAAAGGTCGGTTATTACTTTCATCTGTTAATAAGTATAAGACCAGTAAAGCGGCTCGTTCATTTTCTGGCCCGCAGTCTTTGATTAGTTCCTTAATATATCGCTCAATCAGTTTGTTGGGTCTATATGGCTGATATTCTTCTAATGTAGTAATGCGCTCATCTTGGATTTGTGCTCCTACAACTTGCAATTCAATGGGGCGGACTTCTCCAAATTCTGTTGATAAATCTTCGATTAAGGCATCAATTAAAGCAGGTTCTAAATTAAACTGCGATCGCTCCGTCAACTTTCGGATTATAGCTTTCGCATATTCTGGGGAAAAATTATTTAACTGGTAGCGAATATGCTTGTCGAGAATATTGTTGTTAATTGCTTCCAGTGCCGAAAGATGTTTAAAGTCTAATAAGCGATGTAAATAATCTTCTCGCAAGGAAAGGATAACTTTGACAAAGGGGATTTTGAGGCAGTCACTAATAAATTTATCAAATTCTTGCTTTTGATTGCGATTGCTATAACCAAAGAAAAATTCTTCAAATTGGTCAAAAATTAAAACTGTGATCAGATGGTTATCAGCATTTTCTTGGAGTTGTTGTAAAATTCTGACGATGGTAATAGGTGTGGCAGAGTAGGGCAAAGCTTCCGGTTCAATGGCTACTTCTGGTATGATGTCAGCGTAAATAGCAAGGGATGCGTCACTAGACATCGCCTCACTTAAAGATTTTCCTAATTCCCGTGCCCAATCGGTGTAAACTTGCAGCACCACAGGCACGGCTATTTGATCGCCAATGGCTCGATTTTGCAGTGCTGGAACTAAACCCGCAGTTACAGTAGAACTCTTACCTACCCCTGACTGACCATGAATCACCGTCAACTTTTGATCGGCGCGGCTAATTCTGCCAATTAAGTTATTAATATCACGCTCCCGACCAGAAGCAGCAATTTCTAAAGCAACGCTGCTACTCCCAGAAGATGACATCAATGCTGGGTTTGTCGCCTGTCTTTGCGGTTGCAAACGCCCTGCACCGATAAAAGCCCGAAAACCGTACTGCTGCTCAACAGAACGCCGTTTCTGTCGAATGTAATAGGCTTCCAAATAGCGCCCTTCTTCAAAGTACAGCGATCGCAGTCTCCGCAATAGGCGAATATAACGATGGGCATCGTATTGATGGGCACTACTTTCTAAGGCTGCCGGCAGTTCTTTTGTCGCCTTGTCTAGGTATTCACGAGCTACTTCTAGCTCACCTAACTTTCGCTGTGCTTTCGCTAAAACTAAATAGTAAATTTGCCCCATTAATAATGGAAAGAAGCAGTTATAAGGGTCGTTGTGCTTTTGCGCTTCACCTAATTTCAGCAATGATACGTGTGCTAATATACTCGCCTGTACCCACCGCGACTGCTGCACAGCCACTTGCGCCAGAAAACCGTAGTCACAAGCTAATTGGATTTGACTACCATAAGTTTGATGTAACTCCAGAGACTTTTGAGCAACCGTTTGCAACTCTTCCCACTCTTGCAGATATTGTAAAACTTCTGCGAGTTGACCAATAAATCCAGCAACTATATCTGAACGCCCAGCCACCTGCAAAACATTCAAGCACTGCTGAAAATAAGATTTAGCTGTGTACCAATGGCGGCGGTTTTCTGTTTGATTTTGCTCTGCAAAACGGCAATAACACAGCCCAATATAAAACAGTAAAATTCCCTGTCGCAGAAGTAGGGGAGATGGGCGAGATGGAGGAGATGAGGAAGAAAATACTTCTTCATCCCCCCCTGCTCCCCCTGCTCCCCCATCCCCTGTCTCCACCAACTTTTGCCAAACTTGCAAGCTTTGCTGAAAATGGCTTAAAGCTGTATTGATCCGATCGCTAATATAATTATCTAAACCAAAAACAAATTCTAAACTAGCGTGCAATTCTGGCTCTAAGGTAATACCACGATTGTGCAACTCTCTAATGGCAAAGTGGAGTTCATAGCTATGTTTCCAGACTTGCTCTACAGTGGAATAATGCTTTACAACTTCTGGAGGTTGGTGTTGTGCAGCATTGGTTGGTAACACCGTGGCAAATAAAGAGTCAGTTTCCTGTTGCAGAAATTGCAGCAGCGATTGAGTTGTCATTTCAAACTGAATCGGTGTAGCCGCCCAACTAGCGAAATCTGGTGCTAAACGCACCACCTTTTGCAACACTTCTTCATTCACCCACAAAATCATTGGAAATGGGTGGCGTTTGCGAAATTCATCGCGAATATGATTGATAGACCTAAGTAGATCATCGAGTCCATCTACTGACTCTAAACCCAAGATCATCAAAGCCGATGGCGGATTATTTTTGGTTAGTAGTTGTAAATGAATACTTGTATAAAGGCTTCTAGCATTATGCGGCAGAACTACCTTTTGAATTTGGTGTACTCCTGAAGAGAGTTCTTCGAGTTGTTGCAGCATTAGCTCTTGCAAAACTCGATAATTGCAGCACACTAAAACCAGGGAGAATTGACCGCTAGAAAGGGCAATTGCTCTCCCCAAACTCCGCAAAGCCCGCTCGTTAGTTGCTGTTATATCTGCTTGTGGGTGTCGTTCAACCATGATTTAAATTTTTCTGTCTCTGCTAAAACTGGGTTGACGGCAAACCAAGCTCCCTGATGATCACGGTATTCAAATACAAATAAACTTCGCAAGAGAGTGTAGTATTCTATATCACCTCTGACCCTCTGCTGTTGCACTACCTGAAAGATTAATTCCCACTCATGGGGGTCGATGGCGTTAGTTCGGTAATCCCGCTGTCTTTGAATCACTAGTTCGACACACTCCCGCTCAAAGGGTGGATCTTGTTCTCGCAAACAGTCAAATAGCAACCCTAGCAAGTCGCGCACATGACCACCACTAATCAAGCACAATCGATCTAAGGTTTCCAGACTATCAAACACTTCTGTAATTAAGCCTAACCGATCACTGGCCAAAATGTCTGGAAAAGCTCTAGCTAGCACCATTTGCCGCAACATTGTTAGCCCTTGTGGGAAAATCTCCCCAGAGCGCAGACGCACAGGTATCATCGGTAACACTTTTGGTGCGACTCCTCCCCCCAAACGATGTTGAAGTTCGGCGCTATCGTTGGAGAAAGTCAGGGCTAAGGGAATAGTGTAGACTACATGACAATTCAGTTTGCGTAACTGTTCACCGCGCTGAATAAATAAATATTCTGGCAGCGATCGCCCCGATGGTAAAGGTCGAATCGCAACTCTATCCAAATTATCAACAATCACTACCAGTCCTTTTTTACCCCTAGCTTTCAGTTCCTTGTTGGCACGTTCTAGCAATTCTTGATTAATTGACTGTAAAATATTTGCTGTTCGCGGTTCTAAATAATCTCTTAACCGCCGCCGCAATTGGGGGCTTTCTTTAGTTTTAGCTGTAATTTTGGCAATTCCCACAGACAACTCTGCTTCTACCCCAAGGTCAATTGGCGTTTGCAAGAAATCGACAAGTTCATTAAACAACTTGGTAAAGTAGGTAGGTTTGAGCCTAATTTTCATCGCTTCTAGGCTTTCACTCACCTGACCGGCGATCGCCAACAAAATATCAGTCACATCCACATCTGCCATTTCTAAGACATGGGTAGACTCAAAGTAAACTACATGAAATTGCTGCTCCTCTAACTCAGCTTTGAGGCGCAACAACTCCGTTGATTTTCCACAGCCGAGATGTCCTGTAAATAGCTGACAAGTTGGTGCATCCGGCGAGATTCGAGCGATCGTGCGCTGCAAAGCTTCGATGATTTTGCCACCCCGCACCGCAGCAAAATCGATATAGTATCGGCGATCGCTGGCATTTCCTATGATTAGAGGTCTGCTCGGATTGCAAGCCTGATAAAATCTTTCTAAATCTAGGAGCATAACTAATCGAGTTCACTCAGGAATGGGGATGACAAAATCTACTGAATAAATATATTGGTTTTAGGAAATTTCTGCCTTAATTTAAATACATCTCACTCAAAATACTAACTAAATTAGCAGTATTTCGGATAATTGTTCATATCTAGGTTTCATCTAGCACAAGGCAATCCTGATATTTTATTTTAAATAAGCAGAAATACTACTATTAAGTAATACTTCCAAAAATTTCGGATACAAAATAAGTTTATCTTATCAATCATAAAAATATCTAATCCAAAAAAAGGTACTATTAGGTACAATTTTCGAGTGTTTTTGAATATAGAGTTCTGTTACAGCAATTTTTAGGTAATTAAACCATACTGTCAGGACGAACAAACAGCTAGCTGTGTGCCCCTAGCGGGGATTGTGGTTCAAATCTAGGATACTTTTACTCTTTTCTGGCGACTACAGTAAAAAATAAAATCCCTATGACCTGCTATTAGTCAAGGTCTTAGGGATTTTTTGATTACGGGACTGGTGCGACTTGAACGCACGACCTGACGCTTAGGAGGCGTCCGCTCTATCCAACTGAGCTACAACCCCAACTATGAAGCCCCAACTATGAAGCATATATAATCATAGCAGTATTTTTAGCGAGACTGCCAACAATTATCCCAAGAGCCGCCTACTTCTAAACCACAAAGAAAACTTTCTGCTTTCAGGATTATTTGAGATTTTCTGCCACTTAGTTCTCGTAACTCTAAATTTAACTTTCCTTGCATGGTGTCTCGGCAACAGTATCTTAAACCTTCTGCTGTGGGCGCACGTAGAGGTGTACCAGGTAGATGCGTAGTTCCTGTTAATTCAATTTCGTAATTGGAATTACTGGCTTTCATTTGCCATCTACCCCAAGGCTGAATTTCCCAATTTACTTGTGAATTCCAGGGAACAAATTCATAAAACTTGCCTTGATAGTGCAAGCCAATCATCGCTACAGATTCCATCCACCACAGCACACCCCGCCGTCCACCGCCAGCAGTTAATGCTAAATCGGGTTCGCCCTCGAAGGAATCACAATTTATCCAAAACCATTTTTGAGGAAAAGCACCACCCCAATTTTTCTCGCCGTAGGCTGGGGCGTTGGTGAATTCGTAGATTTTGCCATTCCAGTCAATCTTCCCACTGGCTAAACCGTGAGCCATCAAAATTTGCCATCCCGGTTCAAAAATCTGCAAGAACGATAGCCAGCCTGCGGTTGATTGCTGAATGCTATTTTGATTGCCCCAACCGTATACTGGTTGAATTTCATACTGCCAACGGCAATAATTATTGGTAGCGCGTTCGCTAATGATTCCCTGATTCAAGGTGGCTGTGGCTTGATATCCTTCTTGAACATGATGCTCAAACTCTGCTGGCAGGAGGTATAGGGGAGAAACTTGCAAATCCGTTTTACCCCAATGACCTAAACCCAGGACATCTCGACTACCCCAAAATTTCTTGACATCAGGAAAAGTACGGCATAAATACTCGTCATCCGGGCCAAGGATTTGGGCTGCACCGCCGCTATAGGGTTTACCACCGATGGGGTCTTCAATGGAATACATAAAGGCGAATGTTTGCCCAATTTCCGGCAAAGTGACGCGGTAATACCAGCCTTCAAAGAAGCGACGACTACTACCATCCCAGTGATAACCAGAATGGGGAGTTTGGGTTGATTGAAGGAGATTTAGCGGAATAGTTAACATAGATTTACATAGTTGCCTATTTTTCAGTATGCGCGATCACCTTGATCTCAATCATGCTTATGAAATTCTTGGGTTGGAACCCGGTGCATCGCCAGCACAGGTGAAGCGAGCTTACCGTCAACTGGTGAAAATTTGGCATCCCGATCGCTTTGTTGATCAAGAGCAAAAACAGGAAGCTGAAGAAAAAATTAAATCAATCAATGCAGCTTACAACAAGCTCAAATCTGAAAGTCTATCCGAGCCTCTCATTAGTGAAAATCCATCTTCATCTTCGCCTACAAATCCCACAAAAATATCTGTCAATCGTTGGGATGCAGAAACATTCTATACTTGGGGAGTAGAGAATGCTACAGAAGGAAGATATGAGGAGGCGATCGCAGATTTTACCCATGCAATTCGCCTCAATCCTCACTATATTGACGCATATAAATATCGTGGGCTAGTTTGCTCTCAACTAGGATACGAATATAGAGCGGCTTCAGATTTAAATAAAGCTGCACAAATAGAACAAGAGTTAAGAAATCCGGACGCTGCACGTAGTTCACGATCAGCTAGACCTGGATCTAAACCTAAACCTCTGGTAGAAAGATTTTGTCAGAGGATAAAAAGTTTACTGCGGCTAAATCGACGTTAGAGATAACAAGCAAAATACATATCATTCGTAGGGGCACAGCAATGCTGTGCCCAAGAGTGCGTGTTGCTTCAAACGGCGACAGCATATCTTGAGTTAGATAATACTTATACTTGGGAATACTAAGTATAGTTTGATTTGCTGCTGATTTCTTAGTATTCCGAGTATGAGCGATCGCCTCGATATAAATTATGTTTACGATATCCTGGGGTTGAAACCAGGTGCATCTGTTAATGAGGTCAAGCAAGCTTACCGCCAGATGGCTAAGACTTGGCATCCAGATTGTTTTCTCGAACCGCAGCAAAAGCTAGAAGCGGAAGAAAAAATCAAAGAAATTAATTAAGCTTATGCAAGGTTAAAGTCTTATCAGCCAAATGAGATAAATCAATTTGCTTCCACTTCGACCAAAATTGATTTCACTCTATCCAATGCTGAAAGTTTCTACAAACTGGGTATAGAGAAAGCTTAAAGAGGAAAATACGCTGAAGCAATAGAAGACTTTACTCAAGCAATTTGTCTCAACCCTAACTACTTTGAAGCTTATAAATACCGAGGGATTGCTTGCTCGAAACTAGGATATGAAAATAGAGCCAAGTCAGATTTGAAAAATGCCGTAGAACTGGAACTGAAACAGAAAAAAGCACCACCCAAACCTACATCGCCACCGCCAAAACCACCAACACCATTACCTGAACCACAATCTCAACCTTCACCGTAGAAATGTGTACACACCCTAACTGATCTCAACTGGGTTTTTACAACTTGTGCATTAAATAATAATGTCCAGTTGAAAAAATTAATGTTTGCCTCTCAAACCCTATTTGAGAAAGGATTTGAGTCAATGACAACTAGCTCTTTAAACTGGACAACAATTCTTTAATGTACATCATGTCTGCTACTACTGCCACTGCCCAACAGCCTTCAATTATGCGTATATTATGTAGGCAAAAACTCTCAATGTATACCTTCAGAAACCTTACTTTGCTGTGAAATTGCCTATAACCCCACCAGCTTCGAGCGAACACCTAAAGAGTGTACCTGTTTCGCTATTCCCATCAGGCCCATCATGTACAGAAAGAGTACCGAGATTCAGGGTTTGCCAATTTTTTGGCCCTGAACTAGTGTAAACTTGAGGACCAACAAAGGCAGCGTTTCCAACACCATTAATCGAAAGTGTTTGACACCAGCTATTATTTCCATTAATTCTGATTGACGTAGGGTGATTACCTGGTGACAGTTGCAGGGTTCCTACGACTTGAACACTGTAAGCACAATTATTAATAATTCCCCCATAATTGATAGTGTTTAAACAGGAATTGTCTTGGGAATAGGAATTCTTCATAGTAGCTCCTGGTCCCGTTACTGCCAAAGCTTGGTTTGCCACTAAGCTTATAACTCCAGCCAACATACTCACTAAATAACCTTTTATAAAAAACCGCATTCTTATTCACTCCTGTTTTGCACGTATTTCAGCTTAATAATTGAATTTACCTAAGAATGAAGTCCGTTTTTGAGATAGTTATTCTATCGTTACAATACTTTTTCATATAATTTTTATCAATTCATCAACTGACACCATAATAACATCCATCTTTGGAGGTACTCTTTCTTTTGATTGAGTATTAACTCCCTAGAGATAGAGCCACTTGCTGATCACAGAGGTTATCCTGAGAATTACCAGCATTTGGGTAGCAAATAAAACTCAATATTTATCAGCAACATACATTTTTCAACTCATAAAAACCTCTTGTTCTTACAAAGCTTTAGTTTGTCAATATCGTATCTGAGGAGTTAAATCAACAGCTATGTCTATTCCCAATGAACCTGAAAGCAAAAACAGTGAAATCAAGCAAGAATCTTACACTGATACTAATGGCAATACTCACACCCACCTGACACAAACCACTGAAACAGTCAAGAACAGCACAGCTAATCTCAACTCTTATGCTAACGGTTACGTACAAGGTCGAAATACTGAGCGTAGCAATCAGCAAGCTGATTTAGCCGAGCGTGACAATAAAAATGCTAGTGGTGGTTTGCTGTTGGGTATTATCATTACTTCCCTGCTTGGTTTGGTTATAGGTGGGGTCTGGTACTTCAACCAGCAAAATAACGCAGCCGTTAACAATACTGTGCCGGTCGTGGTTCCTGTACCGAGTAAGAGTAGTCCAACCCCCAGTGCTTCTCCTCGACCACAAACGAGGATAATCGAAAGAACTAGGGAAGTACCTGTTCCTGTTGCTGTTCCTGTTCCTGTTCCACAACAGCAGGTTATACCTCCATCTGCACCTCGCCAACCGGATATTAACATTACTATTCCACCCCAGCAGCCTGCGGCACAAAAAGTGCCTTCTGTAACCCAGCCAACCCCTAAAGCGACACCAAACCCGACGAGTCCAACTAGTAATACTCCGACTTCGCAGAACGAGGGCGGTACTTCTACTAATACCGTCACTCCAAGTACGAAAAGTGATACCTCTAAAACCACTCCACCTCAAGGAGTAGACCAGTCAAACAGTACATCTAATAGCGGTTCTTCTACTGCAGATGATACTACTAGAGGTGGTTCTGCTCAATAACAGCTTCTGAACTTTCAGCCCACTTGATAATGCTGGCATTAACACCAACATCTAACAAGTGGGACAATTTTTAAGCAATATTTCTGAATTGTTGCGATAAATTAATGGTATTCAAGTTTAGTAAACATGTGGTGTAGCTGAACAAACAGAATGCTAGATTAAGAGCAAGGTACAAACAGGTTAAAAGTTAAACAAAAACTTTCAAGTTAGAGTTTCAAGTTAGAGCCTGTGCCTCCTGCTCTAATATTCTTGCGATCGCTCTGAAGTTGTGGCATCCATTGAATGTGTTTTCCCCTTAAGTTCAATGAGTTGTTTTGGAGGTTTTAAAACGCACAGTCAGAAAATGCCTGCCTAGTTGGAATATAAGGATGTGCAATTCTGAGTAAAGTGATGTCTACGACGGGCTACGCCTACGCCAATACTGTCCACCAAAGTTTAAGTTAGTCACTTCTGAATTCTCTAATCTTCAAGAAACCGCCCCAAGCTGCTGATATTTATCCATCGTAGCTTCAGGCGGTTTCTGCTTTGAGTTAGCTAAAAAGTTCAGATTTGTTAATCAGTAATTAAGGTAATTACAGTCACTTCTGGCGGACAAAATAAACGTCCTGGTTTATAAGTTCCTAAACCCCGATTGACATATAGTTGATTTTCTTCCACTTTGTGAAACCCTTGCGCCCACTCCCAATATCGCACTACTTTAGAACAGTCTCCTAGGAAAAATGTTACCCAACGGCGTAATTTTTTAGGAATTTGTTTGAGTAGTTTTTTATAATAAAATACTACAGGACCAATGCCCGGAATTACGATGTGACCGCCGTGGGTATGACCAGATAGTTGCAAATCTACGCGCCATTGTTGCAATATCTTGGCTGTATCTGGGTTATGGGATAAAACGATGCGGGGTGTAACGGAGTCTAGTTGATTCATGACTGGTGCAGGGTGAAATTCCCGTGACCAATAATCAGCTAGTCCTACCAATGGTAATTCTTTTCCTAATGGATAGGCGATTTCATTCCAAAGCACATGCACCCCGATACTAGTTAACGCCTGTGTAACTTCTGCTTTTGAGTGGCTGTAATAGATATCGTGATTACCAAGTACGGCGTAGATACCACAGTGACTTTGCAGATGTTTGAGTCGAAGTACCAGTTGGTGAATTGGTGTTGGATCGTCAGTTACGTAGTCACCAGTTAATAGAATTAAATCCGGTTCAGCTTCGTTAGTAAGTGCGATCGCTTTTTCTAACATATCTTCCGACAGCCGCAAACCATCGTAGTGAAAATCTGACAACTGCACTAGTGTTGTACCTTGTAAAGATGCTGGAAGTTCCGCAATCTTAACCGTTATTTTATCTACTCTTAAATGTCCTGTAAACAACCAATGCATAAGACAACCGATACTCCTCATACCAGCGCTTACAGCTTACCAAAAATCAAAATGTAACTTGAGAAACTGCAAGAATTTATATCAGATACTCCAGATACAATTAACTAACCAGATACAATTAACTAATTAATTTATTTGAAATCCTGAATTTAATTATAGGGTTTTCCTTCTGGACTTCTCTACGAGACACTCTTGCTAGCTTGCTTCCACGTACCACTTTGTGGAAAAAAGCTACGCGGAGCGTCCCGTAGGGAAGTGGTACGGCATGGTTCGACACTTCGACAAGCTCAGTGCATCGCTGCGCTCACCAGCCGCTCAGTGACCACCTCCTGCCTAATGGGACTTAGACAAAAAGTAGCCAGAAAAAAGTCTCAAATGTATATACAGAAAGACTTTGACATCGATTTGCCTAGTTTCTTGATATATCTGGGTTTTAAGCATTTTTGAGCCTTTGGTGTATTTTCCTTACCCTGTATAGGTTTGAGGCTTGTTTATACCCCAAAAATGTTTAAGTCCCGCTAATCATTCACGTTGTAGGGTGATTATAGTAACTTCTGGGCGGCAAAATAAGCGTCCTGGGAGGTAAGTTCCCAAACCACGATTGACATATAGCTGATTTTTTCCTAGCCGATGGAAACCTTGTACCCATTCCCAATGGCTAACTACAGAAACATTTACTCGCAAAAATGGGACTCGACGACGCACTTTTTTAGGTATTTTTTTTACAAGCTTTTCGTAAAGCAACGCCGCAGGGCCAATTCCGGGAATCACGATTTGACCACCGTGAGTATGACCAGATAATTGTAAATCAACTCGCCATGCTTGCAGTATCTCCGCAGTATCTGGGTTGTGGGATAAAACGATGCAGGGTGTGTCGGGGTTTAGTTGATTCATGACTCGTGCGGGATGGAATTCTCGTGACCAACTATCCGCCAGTCCAACAAGTGGCAATTCTTTTCCTAGTGGATAGGCAATATCGTTCCAAAGGACGTGAATTCCAATGCTAGTTAACGCTTGTGTAACTTCTGCTTTTGCGTGTCTGTAATATATATCGTGATTGCCAAGAACAGCATAGATACCACTGCGACTTTGCAGATGTTTGAGTCGAAGTCCTAGTTGGTGAATCGGCGTCGGATCGTCTGTTACGTAGTCACCAGTTAATAGAATTAAATCTGGTTCAGCTTCGTTAGTAACTGCGATCACTTTTTCTAACATGTCTTCCGATAGCCGCAAACCATCGTAATGAAAATCTGACAACTGCACCAGCTTCTTACCTTGTAACGATGCAGGCAAACCTGCAATGTTAACCGTCAATTTCTCTATACTCAACGGCCCAGATAACAACCAATGCATAAGACGTTTAATAAAGCTCAATCGTAGCGCTTACAGCTTAACTGAACATTGTCGGTTTGTGTATAGCGACCAGTGCAACTTCTTGAAAATTTCATGGAACCTGTAGATTTGAGTGTATTTATGCTTATTTAAATCAGACGTAAGTTTGCTGTTAATTTATCTCAGAGTATGGTGCATTTCTCTGAAAGAGGGGGGATAGTAATTCATGTTACGTATATCAATCAACTATATGGTCAGGGTTGATTTTTATCGAGTATAGTGTGTTACATACTACTGCATTGAACCAAAACACTTAAAGCTGTTTATGTCATTACCATCAGACCAATCATTCAGCGAGGATTTTATCCACTTTGAGCAGCACGTAGCAAAACTACTCCATAAAACAGATTGGACAGTTGAAACTGCAAAGACCAATCAACCTGGCTATAATCTAGTGGTCAAAAAAGGAAACCTAGTTGGTGTTGTTCAGGTTAAATGGCTGAAAGCTAACGTAACAACGCCGCAGCTTTTAAAGTTTGCTAACTTTTTAGATTCTGACGAAGGCAAAAAATTTAAGTTTCATTGTATAGATCCAGAAGAAGTTTGTATTCGGACTAGTGACTTACTTTACTACTGGGGTATACATATACTCGAAAATCGAGAAAATCCTCCTAGTAAATTAGCGTTTGATCTGGTTGGCGGAAGATGCTACCCGCGTGAAGATTTTATCAACTTAGCAGATTACATTGAAAGAGAAGCTGCTATAGGAATTCTTAGAGCTAATTAAGACTTTTAAGAAAATTCATAATTGACTACCATGCATCATCTTGAACTGTCGCGGTGCGTTACGCTATCGCTAACACACCCTACGATTAATAGATATTTTTTTAATTGAAAGTTCCTTAACAGCGATCACACGGCATTAGATTACACCAATTATTATTTTATTTATCAATAATTAAAAAAATCGCGCTAGCCTGTCATTAGGCTGGCGCGATTTTTTTGATTTAATTCACAGATAAAAATAGTTAAATGAATTCCCTAAATTTTTCTAGATCATTGTCCGCAATTTTATTTTTATACAGCACTGCGGTTGGTTAATAAATTCCACAGGAAAATTGCAATAATTGCACCAAGAACTGCTACCGCAATCCCAGCAATGCTAAAAGGAGTAGAAGGTACTAGAGTTAACACTCCTGTACTGAAGAATACACCTAAACTACCACCAACAAAAGCACCGATGATTCCTAGTAATATTGTTCCTATAATTCCGCCACCTTGATGACCGGGGTAGATAGCCTTAGCGATCGCACCAGCAATTAGACCTAAAACAATCCAAGCAAGAATATTCATTGTTTTTAATTCGGTAAACGTTTTTTACTCACAGATACATATTAGCAATCTTAATCTTTTGACCACATCTATCATCAGAATTAATTATGAATATCCATAAGGAATAGTTTAATTGCAACTGGGTTTTTTGATATATGCCCCCATTGAGGTAGATAATCAATTAAAAAAAAGCTCCTAGTAGGTCTTTAACTAGGAGCTGATCAAATTATTGCTTGGTAAAAGCAGTATATGCATTTTTAATTAGCTCTCTCCTCTACTAGAAGAATTAAGCTGAGTTTTCAAAGACTGTTTCTAAAGTAATGTAAAGGAACCAAAATCAGGCGATTAAGACGATGGGTAGTTCACTTGCTTATCCCATGATCACTGTTAATGACTCGATGGCTAATAGATGGAAACAGTCTGCGGTAAGACCAATGCATACTTAGGAAAATCAGACTTACCAAGGCCAGCAACATGACACCTAGAATTGTTCCATATGCCTTAATATGCCACCAAAATCCCTTTAGTTGTAATGCACCTAGTCGCACAAGCTTCCACAGGCTGCCTATATCCACGCTTTCGGAATCGTGAATGGTGATTGGTAAGGATCCTGCTGTATTTTGTCGTGCAATTGTCATTTTAATTACTCCTTTAGACTTAAAGACTGGACAGTTAATTTTAAAATACGGTAATTCGATAGATTTAGTGTTATTTATATGCAATATCTCATAGCTTGATGCAAGAAGCAAGCTTTAAGGGCATTGAGCATTAGGTACTGGGTATTATTATTGAAAATTAGGTATTTACTAGAGTGAAAAACTATTCCCCATTACTCCTTATCCCCTCGAGGGGCCCCGAGTTCCCCAGTCTCCAATCAAAATGCCTAATCAAATTTGGTTATCACAGTTGCAAAAACATCGAGTGATCGCAGTTATCCGCGCCCCTAAAATCGAAGTGGGACAGCAAATGGCAATGGCTGTAGCATCTGGGGGAATGCAGTTAATTGAGATTACCTGGAATAGCGATCGCGCTGGGGAATTAATCACTCAACTACGCTCAGAATTACCAGCCTGTACCATTGGGACTGGTACGCTATTCAATGTGCAACAGCTACAAGAAGCGATCGCATCTGGGGCGCAATTCCTCTTTACGCCTCACTTTGACGCTGCAATGATTCAAGCAGCACAAGAAAAAGATGTGCCTATCATCCCAGGAGCGCTGACTCCTACAGAAATTGTTACCGCCTGGAGTCAGGGCGCTAGTTGTGTAAAAGTGTTTCCCGTGCAAGCAGTGGGAGGAGCTGATTATATCAAAAGTTTGCAAGGGCCACTCGGTCAGATTCCCTTAATTCCTACTGGCGGCGTCACTCTGGAAAATGCCAAAGAATTTTTACAAGCGGGAGCGATCGCTGTCGGTTTGAGCGGTGAATTATTTCCCAAAAAGCTTGTCACAGAGGGAAATTGGCAGGCGATCGCATCTGGGGCAAGAAAGCTGATGCGACAGTTAGCTTAACTTAGAATCAAATCATCAAAAATTCACGTCTATTAAAGTAATAGATATGGAAATAAAGGTGAAAACTGATAAGTTTCCCAAGACCCCGTGATTTGAGTGTGAGTGTATCTAAAATGAAAAGACTGATTTCTCCTGACTGGGTGCGTCGCTTACAAATACTCCTGACTGGTACAGCACTGTCCTTAAGTGTTTTTACTACTACTGGAATGAGTGAAGTTTGGGCGAATTCCAAAGAGCAAGTTATTGCACAAACAATCCAGACATTACAACAATCGGATCAGCGCTGGATTCAAATTAATCTTTCAAAGCAACGATTAATAGCTTGGGAAGGTGACAGAGTGGTTTATGGAAGTGCTATCTCCTCTGGCAAAAAAGCCACTCCTACTCTTGTTGGTACTTTTAAGATTCAATCCAAGTTCAAAACTACGCGGATGCAGGGAGAAGACTACAATGTTCCCAACGTCCCTTATGCGATGTTTTACCAAGGTAATTACGCTATTCACGGAGCTTACTGGCATAAGAGATTTGGCACTCCAGTGACCCACGGCTGTGTGAATATCGCACCTAAACATGCAAAATGGCTATTTGAATGGGCATCGGTAGGGACACCAATAGTCATCCAGAAATAGTAGGTGAAGCAGCCAAAAGGCAATTTAGGACAAATCATAAATAACAACAAATCAAGACAATTGAGTGATTCCCAGCAATATTTTATGCTGGGAATCTTCGGAGTTATAATTATTGAATTTGAAATAAAATATATAAAAGGGCATTCCACAATTTGCCCAAAGAAATAAGCGTAAATCCTGACAATTACTGTGTGAAATTACAAATGCAAATATGAATTCCGGCAAAGTTTGCATTTAGGCATTTAAATGACAGATTTTTGGTAAAGTTTGTCCTTTGTAATTAGTCATTAATCATTGGTGATTAATAAAGAACAAACGACAAATCACAAATGTGCAACATTAGCGGATGAATTGCGTAAATCCTCTACAGGAAGCTAGAAGTCACTCTGGAAATTTGTAGTTTTCCAGAAAACTACTTCACTTCATGATTTTTGCGTAGTTTAGAAGATGAAGCATAATGCAAACCTGGATTCGCAGTGGTGGGATTCGTTCTTCAGGAACTTTTTGTACAGGCGTGGCGCTGATGATGGTGACTTTATTTTCTTGGTCATCACCGTTAGCAGGTACACCCAACTCGACTACAGCAACAGCCACGTCAGTCGATGAAAACAGCATCGCTCTATTTAATACATCCCAACCTCGCTGGATTGAAATTGACCTCTCAGAGCAACGGTTACGTGCATGGGAAGGTAATAGACTTGTCTATTCATACCGCATTTCTGGAGGTAAGCGATCGACCCCCACACCCATAGGTAGATTTCGGATTAATTCTAAGTATCGCACTCACCGAATGCGGGGCAGGGGCTACAACATTCCTGACGTTCCTTACACAATGTATTTCTACAGAGGCTATGCCATCCACGGTGCTTACTGGCATAACCGTTTTGGGACTCCAGTCAGCCACGGTTGCGTAAATTTACCTGTTAAGCAAGCTCGCAATCTTTACAACTGGGCTTCAATGGGAACTTTAGTAGTCGTGCGGAAATAATTGCAATTCTTACCTTGATGTATGGACAGGTGCGTTACACTGCGTGAAAACGCCTGTCCATATATACTGCGTAAAAACACATTTTCGATAAATTCAGGAGCTATGAGCGCCACAATTACTCAACGACTTACCCTGGAAGAGTTTCTGAAGCTTCCAGAAACAAAGCCTGCGAACGAGTATATTAACGGTAAGATTATTCCTAAGTCAATGCCGAAAGGGAGACACAGCCGCTTACAAGGTAAACTTTGTGCTGTTGTTAATCAAGTCACGGAAAATCAGAAGATTGCCTATGCGTTTCCCGAATTACGGTGTACTTTTGGAGAACGCTCAATAGTACCCGATGTGGCTGTATTTCAGTGGGGACGCATACCGTTCACCGTTGATGATGAAGTACCTGATAATTTTGAACTTCCACCAGACTGGACGATTGAGATTCTTTCGCCAGAACAAAAACCCAACAAAGTAATTGGAAACATTCTTCACTGTCTAAAGTATGGTAGCCGCCTGGGATGGTTTCTTGACCCTGATGACCTGAGTATCTTGGTATTTCTACCAGAGCAACAGCCAGTGCTACTCCAAGGAGAAGATTTTTTGCCTGTATTACCAGAAATTGAACTTGCACTAACCGTCAATCAAGTTTTTGGATGGTTAAAAATGGGCGGCTAAAAATAACTCGCCTGGAATGAGAAGGTGCGCCGAATAGCCCGCACTTCCACACCTTTCGGCTTCTCTACGAGACGCTGAACGCTCAAGGCAAGAGGCTCAGTGAGCGTCGTAGACATTGCTCTCTGGCGGAAACCAAATTATAGACATAAATTATGTCTATAATAGACATGATTATGAATAAAAGAGGTAGGAGAATGAACTGGAGAATTGCAGAAGCGAAACAGAGGTTCTCCGAACTAATTCATGCTGTGACTAAAGAACCGCAACTCATCTACAACCGAAATCAACTGGTAGCTGTTGTTGTTGAAGCTGAGATGTTTGAAGAATTCTTGACGTGGCGCAAGCAGCGCGAAAAGATTTCTTTAGCTGATGCCTTCAAAGAACTACGTCAGATAGCTGCTGAAGAAGACTATATTCTCGAAGTACCCTCCCGCCAAGACCGTCCTAACCCTTTCGCTGATGCCATTGATGACTTTTCTGTGTGACACTAACATTATCAGCGAATTAGTAAGACTCCAACCTAACTCTGGTGTACTAAAATGGGCGGCATTAGCTCCTGCAATAGTTTTAAGTGCAATCACCGTTGAAGAAATATTTTACGGACTGACATTCAAGCCCAACTCTAGAATTCAAATATGGTTCGAGAGCTTTTTGGAAAATAATTGTGAAGTATTGCCCATCACTATTGAAATTACCAAGCGCTCTGGTGAATTGCGAGGTCAACTAAGATTAAGTGGGAAAACACGCACCCAAGCAGATATGATGATTGCTGCTACTGCTCAAATTCATCAGTTGACCTTAGTAACGCGCAACATCCGCGATTTTGATGGCTGCGGTATCCCACTTTTAAATCCTTTTATTTAAATAGTTAAACGCGCATTAGTCTAACTCAATTGTGCCACAAGTTGATTTTCCAACAGCGTATCATTCATTAACAAGTCTTCAACAGTGATTCGCAAAAAGCGTTGCTCATCAACTTGAAAGAGGATTTTAATGCGATCGCTTCCTGGATATCCAGCTGGTGTCAGTTGGGCAATTGTCCTGGCGCCTTCTTGATCGTTGAGAGGTTTGACGCTGGTTTCGCTAATGTCAAGACGGCGAGTAATTAGGCGATCGCCATCAAAATAAACTTCGGTATTGCCTGTATCTGCTCCCAATTCTCCAATAATTAATTCAATACTAGGCTGATTTTCCATAGAAGCCCCTAAGACTAATTCTACTGGCTGAGTCATTGGATATGCCTGTCCAGCTTTAATTAAAGAATGCCACTTGTGACGCTGATTGCGGCGATCCCAGTAGCGGATACCATAACTATGGTAAAGAAAGTCTTTGATTTGCACGCCTTGAGCTAGCTGTAATGCACCTTGAGCGATCGCTTCAAAAGGACGTTCGCAACGGATTTTTTCTGGTTCAAAATACTGTTTTATCCATGTCTGCACTGCCGGCAATTGCACGGTGCCACCAACTAACAAAACTGCATTAATATCTGGAAGTTCTATCCCTTGGCGTCTTGCTTGCTGCAACAGTGTCGTCATCGACTCATCCAATAACTCAAAAAATGCATGTTCTTTGAGGATATTTTCAAAAGTGTCGCGGTTTAGTTCCAGTTCATAGCTTTCAAATGTCTCATCGTCAAAATAAACTTCACTTGCTTGGTTTTGAGTTGATAGCTGAATTTTCACCCGTTCTGCCAATCGTGTTATCAAGGGACTTATCGTCAGTTCTTGAGTTTTGGCAAAGTAATCTACTAACCAATTATCAATATCAGTACCGCCCAAATTTTGCCCAGCTTTCGCCAAGACACGGGCAGTTTTAACTTTTTGTTTTGAATCTTCAGCCAAGGACTTATTACCCCACTTGAGGAGAAATCCCAGCGGCTTTGTGGTTGCTTGTACGCCTTGATCCAACTGAACAAGGGACAAATCCAAAGTGCCACCACCAAAGTCAATCACCAAGAGAATTTCTTGATCTGCCAAGCCATAACCCAAGGCGGCGGCTGTGGGTTCATCCAGCATCCGCACCTGTTCAACGGGAAGGGCTTGACAAACTTTCCCCAACCAGTGACGATAGGCTTCAAAACTGTCTACCGGCACGGTTAACACTAGAGAATCTAAGCCCCCTTCTAGGGGTACTAGTTGTTCAATCACCTGGGTGAGGAACCATTGCCCTACTTGTTCAAAGGTGACAATTTGCCCATCTAGTTCGGGTAAGAAACCTTGGATATCTGCACCAATACCGCGTTTGAAGCTGCGGAAAAATCGCGTTTCGCCCTTCAGGTCAAGACCGCGATCGCGTACTTGTTGCCCTATTAAGACTTGATTTTGGGTTGCGTTTTCAACATAAATCAAGCTGGGAATCAGTGGTGGGTTGAGACTTTGTTTAATTGATAAACCTGGGAGATTCAGGGTTTCTGGCTGCTGGGTTACAGGGTTCCAACGAGCAATGACTGTGTTGCTAGTACCAAAATCGATTGCGATCGCCATATTTTATATTTATTCTCTCGCACGAAGATGCCAAAGCTGCTTTATTTGTGATTATTCTCTATAAGCCACCAAGAATGCAAATGCACCCAAAGGCGTACTCCTGCGATCAGCAAGCTACGCAAAGCATCTTGTAGAGAGGCGGTTTGTCTTCAGGCATCAATCATCGGATTTAAATTTACAGCAGTTTGCAACAAGCGTGAGGTACAGAACCTAGACTTCAAAGCCAGATATGAAGACTGTTTTACTCCAAACTCCAAACTCTTAACTCCTAACTCATGCTGTAAACTCAATCTTCACGCCGTAACTGCCATGCCGCACCGCAAGCCGCCCCAGCCCCAGCTAACAATCCGGTACTCATCCCCTGGATAGTTTTTTGGATTGGATCTTGGGTTAGACACTCACTTGTAACTTTGTTGCTTTCCAAGCAGAGACTACTTTCTGCCCAACCGGCAGTACCTCCTAAAATTACACCAGTTATACTACAGCAAACAACTAGCAGCAAAAGACGTTGCGTTTTTCTAACCATAGATAGATGTGTCAAATATTAGTAGTGATTGACTCTAAATTACTATACACATTCTTGCTAGCAAATGTCAGCTGGTTTCAAGAGAATTGGCGGCTATTTAAAACTCAGACAAGTATTAAAAAATCTGATTGGACATCGCATCTTAAAAAAATAACCTCTGGAGAAGGGATATCACCAGAAGTTTTTAATAAAGACATTGGAATAGGGGACTATTATAAAAACAAATTTATCTTTTTGCCAACACTATTTCCTCTTTCTTAAAGACAGGTCAAAGTTAATTTTGCTTGTAATTAAGGATACAAATTGGACTGATAAATCGCATAGATGATATTTTTACCTCTTTTGAGGCACTAATACAGGCAGTTGACGGACGCCGGTTATGAATTTGGCGTGTTGTCCAACAGTCAAAACATTGAACTGACTGGATATAAGTTCCAAACTTTTGTTCACTATTGCTAGCTTTTTGTAGGTGGGAACACTCATTCCAGGGAAGAATGATAGTTCTGGCACATCCTCTTGACTTAAAAAGTCTGTAGGATGGAATAGCAAAGAAGGCTGGACACGCGTAAGTTTACACAGCCACAGGGCTATTCGGAGGTAGAGTAACGCCACTTCCGAAGAAAATGTACTCAGATACATTATGTAACTGAAGTGAATTGGCACCTTGAAAATTGGCATGGTGGTAACGGGAATCTCAGTAAGTTTATCCTTACCCATGTGCCACTGGTAAGGTTTCAGAGGCTGCAAACCGTCTTTGAAACCGCCAAATAAGGCTTCCCGTTTCTTGCGTTCTTCCTTGCTCAGTTTACAGGTCATCAAATAATACGCTCGTGCTATGGGTCCCAAAAATGTAGGAAAAGTCGAAGCATCATATTCATATCCCCGTCGTGCTAAGACTTTCAATACCGCAGGAGAAAAACTGTATCCAGGCCCCCGGAAGCCGATAGGATGTTGATGAGTGACGCGCTTGATATGTTGTTCGGCCAGCGCCACCTCTTGTTCAATTTCATCTTCTGAATACAGATGTAGCCAAGGATCATGGTAGAATGAGTGATTGCCTATTTCGTGACCAGCGCTAGCGATCGCTTGTAATGCCTTAGTGTTCTTTTCCAGCGCTGCATCCTGACCCACAATGAATACTGTGATTTTCAAATCCCATTGCTGGAGAATATCTAAGAAACGAGGTACTGCGATATCTAGGTAAGAGGGGAAAGTCTCCCAACCCGGAGCGCCCTGATTTTTTAGAAAAGACCAAATATTATCCAAATCTAAAGAAAGGCTGGCTATTGTTCTGTTTCCTGGTCGCTTGTTTTTCATTATTAGTTCAGCTATTTGGACAATTATTAAGCGTAAATTATAGTTTTAGGTTTGGGCTTTATCAGTCAAGTTTCGTAGTTCAACTCAGGGCTGGTTTTAGCGGAAATCTCCAGCCAGAAGGTTTGCAGTTCATTCTTTTCAAATAAAGAGTAACTTTCAAAGCAGCATTGCATAGGCATAGCTCATCCGTCAGAGATATTGCCTAGATTGAACACTGATAAGTGTCCCATATTTGTAAACAGATTCTGTTTGTCTAAAAGATATTTTGGCTCAATTAGATAATGAGTTTTCAGTGCTCCTTTGCTCTCAACTTTATCAGCCCTTCAAACAACTTTTAACCCTGATACTTAATTACTGGTCATCAATATATTATAACCAAGACGCATTTAAACATATGTTATAAGGAAGTCCTAGCTTCACGCCACATAAGTAAGTGGGCAAGAATAAATTAAACTATGTTACCCAATATTAAATAAATTAAATTGGCTCTTAATAAGCGGCTCCAGCCCGATTTTCAGGGCTGTCGCTTACTACAAACCTTTGATTATTCACGCCCATTTACTCATATAAATTATTAATGATTTTTATGCTCAATTTCTATGAACACTTCCAAAAGAAGCGATTATACAAAAATTTTCTCAACATCCTAGTACAGCAGGCGCGTAAATCCACCTACCATCTCAATTAACAAGGGGCTTAACCAATTCTTAAGCCCCTTGTTAAAGGTAGGCAAACTAACGCCACAGAGTACTAAATATTGATTTGCTGCTTGTGAGTCAAACACATTGCAATTCCCTTTTCATAGTAAGCTGCCTCATTAATAAAAATAGGCCAAACGGTAGATGTTCCCTGATAAAAAATTGTTTTATCATCAAAAGTTATAAAAATTGGATCTCCTGGATTCAAGGCTTGATAATCCTTATCTTGAAGCTCTGGATGAATCATCCCAAAGATTGTACCATCCTGTTTTTTTGGGTAGTCTACAACAGATAAGTGGTCATAAAGAATCAATGTTTCCTTAGTTGATGGAATTTCACCCTGGTTAAATTGTTCCAAATAGTCCAGAACCGCATGAACAACTTTCTCTGTTTGTTGGAATAATGTCGCTTTTAATACACCTTGGGCAATAGGGCCAACCTCAATTGCAAAGCCTAATTCGCACAGGGAATTTACAAATGGGTTTTCTGCAATTGATTTAAAAGAGCAGCGATAAACCCTCACCAAAGGACTGACATGGCTCAGATAAGCGGCCAATTTCAAGTTTAAGGGATGACTGTTTACCAAAATAATTGTCAGACCCATATTAGCTGTAGTGCTGTGCAAGTCTAAGATGAAATCTGCTTGTTTATCCCCATTTGATGCTAGGGTGTCCTGAATTGATTTAGCTTGCAATTCTTCGTAACTGTTCAGAGTCGGATCTAGTAAATCCTGTTTGAGAAAACAGCGATTTAAATCCTTCTCTACATATCGCCTCCCCGCCGCAAAAGCGTTAGGATTTGCTAATAGAGTAACTGTCTCAAAATTTGGTCTAGTAATTAAATGGGGAAACTGGGCAAATTTTTGGATCAGGTAGGCCCCCGTAAACTCATTGCCATGAGTTCCACCGAGAATTGCAACTCGATTAATCTGGTTCACGATTACACCAACTCCGGAATGCAGCCATCGAGATATCAGTTCTCAATGTACCTTATGAAGCATTCACTTTGCCGATGCGATCGCGACCATGTGGTTGATAAAGATAAGACATATCAGGGCCATCGGGAATAATCCCGCCGGGATTGAGTGGGAATAGGTTTCCGTAGTAGTCCCGCTTCACAGTTTCTACATCGCAGGTGTCAGCTACACCTGGAAGCTGATATAGGTCACGTAAATAACTTCCTAAATTCTGATAGTCTCGAATTCGCCGCCTATTGCACTTAAACAACCCGTAGTAGGCACTATCAAATCGAAATAACGTCGTGAATAAACGCACATCTGCGAGTGTGAGGTTGTCTCCACACAGATATCGACTAGTCTGCAATGCAATCTCAATCTCATCGAGAGTTGCGAACAGTTCATTACAGGCTTGATTGTATGCTTCTTGGCTTTGGGCAAAGCCGCAGCGATATACACCGTTATTTACCGCGTGATAAATCTTTTCATTCCACCAATCAACTTTCTCTTTGAGTTCTTCTGGGTAGAGATTAAGTGTGGGATTGTTGGCGAACTCGTTAAACTGAGAGTTCAGCATCACGATAATCTCTGAACTCTCATTATTGACGATAGTTTTTGTTTGGTTATCCCATAAAATGGGCACTGTGACGCGTCCGCTGTAGCCAGGTTCTGCCAGCTGATAAAATTCAGCTAGTGTGCGGCAACCCTGTTCTTCTTGGTTGAATATCCAACCGCCTTCAATGGGAGAAGGAGAGACGATACACACTGATATTACCGCTTCGAGTTTTTTGAGCGATCGCACAACCAGGGTTCGGTGCGCCCAAGGACAGCCCAGCCCAACATAGAGTTTGTAGCGCCCTGCTGCTGGTGAGTACGGATTCCCTGACTCTGTGCCAATGAACTTCCGAAACTGGCTATTAGGACGAATATACGCTCCCAACTGATTGCTAGGAGCAAGCTTTGACATCATAATCTGCCACATAGTCGTCCAGATATACTTTCCCAGCCAGATGATTAGCTTGGGAGGGAGTTTCCTACCCTTCTTCTTTGGAAGATTTTTATCGTCATCTATTGGAGTTGAGTTGCTCATCGCGACGGTCTTGCTTTCAGAGCGATTGACGTTACCACTGTATCTGGCGTTCACATTTCTACTAAGTAGGTTTCCATGCTTACAACCCACTTTGAGTTTTACTACTTTACTTTACTACGCTTTGCCTGTATTTTGTATCATGCTCATTCGGAAAAATATTTAAACTTTAAACTAATCTTCATTCAAATTGCATTTTTGTGCCTATGTAATATTTGTAACCTCACACTTTTTGTGGCAAGTTAAAGCTATCAACCATTTGTTAATAAGTAATAGTGTTTAAAACCTAGTCAAAAATCGAGGTCAAAAACACAATTTTTAAGCCCCGATGCCCGATGGCAAGCTGCTTTCAAAGTTATGAGCAAAGGAAACTGATCCTCAAACTTCTCTTTTCGTCTACGCATCATATTTAAAAGCATCATATTTAAAAGCACCGTTCATCCTAACCAAAAAGACCTAGTACAAGGCTTAATTAGATACTCAACAACATAAATAATTAACAGCGTAATTACTATTGACAAAACTAATTTTATATTACCTTTTTATAAAACACATCACATCTTAACATTAAGTAAGCCTAAAAAAGTATAAATATAAATTTAGGAAGAAGTTACAGAAAGCAAGAACAAAAACATAAAATTTACGTAGGAATGATTGTAAATCAAGTGACTCAATCTAATAACAGGACTAACCTTCAAGAGGAAACGGATTTAGGGACTTTTGTAGCTCAGGCTACTACCACAGACAAATGGGAAGTATTATCGTATAAAGCTCCAATCCTACCTATACATGCCGCTTTACTTCTTACTGGTAAAGTATTGTTTTTCTGTGGCTCAGCTAATGATCCCGCTAAGTTAAATACTCCCGATGACAGTGTAGTCTGGGATGTTAACAAGGGAACCTTTTCCCGTCAAGCGCCTCCATTGGATAGTAATAATCAACCTATTGACCTTTTTTGCGCTGGTCACTCCTTCCGCTCTAATGGTCTATTAATGGTTGCGGGTGGAACTCTGCGCTATGATCCATTTTATGGTTCACCCTATGCTTTTATGTTTGATCCCATTACCGAGCAATGGGTGAGCAAGCCATCAATGAATAATGGGCGCTGGTATCCTACTGTGTTAACACTGGGCAGCGGTCGTATCTTTGCGTTATCTGGACTAGATAAAGATGGCAACCTTAACAGACAACCAGAAATTTATTCTTTTTCATTTGCAAATGGTTGGAACGCTTTTCCAATAACTGGTTATTTCCCGCCATACGCACAGCTGTTTCTACTAGATGGTGGAAAAATTTTTTATTCAGGTGCTCAGATGGGCGGCAACTATCAATCAGTGCCAACTATACTAACCCTGCCAGGGACATTTACGCAATCCATTATAGGAAAAGCGGTACCAGGGCTGCAAGACCCTACTTTCGGTGATCAAGGTACCAGTGTACTTTTACCACCTGCACAAGACCAAAAAGTCATGATTCTCGGTGGGGGTGATGCTGCTACTAATACAACAACAAACAGAGTCAATATTGTAGATTTAAAAGCTAGTAACCCAACTTACGTAGCAGCAAAGTCTCTAAACTATGCCCGGAAGCATCTCAACGCAGTTTTGTTACCTGATCGCACAGTGTTTGTTTGCAATGGTAGCAAAATGAGTGAGGACATAACACAATCAATGCTGCCAGCAGAAATCTACAATCCAGCTACAAATACCTGGACAGTAGTAGCTAAACAAAATATCCCCCGCGTATATCACTCGGTGGCCTTGCTCTTGCCAGATGGTAGGGTAGCCACAGCTGGGGGTAACCCGGGACGGACTGTCAATGAACTGCGATTAGAAATTTACAGTCCTGCGTATATGTCGCGGTCACGACCAATCATTCAGAGCTTTGTTAGAATATTGAGCTACGGGCTGCAATTTACGATTCAAACACCTCAGGCTGCGAATATTAAATGGGTTAGTCTGATTAAACCAACGGCAAACACCCATTCTTGCGATACAGAACAACGGTTAGTGGATGTACCGATTAATTCTAGGAATGCTACTTCTCTCAATGTTACCGTAACAAAGAATCGAGACATAGCGCCACCAAGCTGGTACATGCTTTTTATTACTGATAACAATGGAACACCATCAGTAGCAACCTGGGTGAAATTATCTTAGCCTTACGCGTTTATGTTCAATAAATTTTTTGCAAAAGTCAAAAAATTAGGAATGTCATTCTGAGCGGAACGCAGTGGAGAGAAGAATCTCACTAGATGTTTCGCTCCGCTCAACATGACAATTTAAGCATTTATGCAAGAAGTATAATCCATTGCACTTTACCTAATAAAAGTCATTATTTCTAGGAGTGGAAATATGAGTCACAAGCTATCACGTCGAAAGTTTGGCCAGTTGGCAGTTGCTGGAGCTGTAGTATCTGGGCTTAGTTATCTAGGCAACAAAGCTTTGGCGCAAACACCAAGTTTTAAAATTATAGGTATAAGTTCTGGCTCTATCATCAACACTGACCAAACGGCTATTCCAGAGGTAAACACTACTGAATCAGACAGCACTACCTCAAACAGTGTACTCACAGATTTTAAACCTGTAGGACTAGGACTTGTTTTGCAATCCTTTGTTTCGCAATCCTTAAATACAGGAAAGGTTCAGGTTATAAGCCCACTAATCTCTCAGATACTTGCTGAGTACGGTGCAGCTTTAGTAGATTCTAATCAGGCATTGAGTGTCTTCAATCCTTTAAGCAATGGCACACTTGCCGATCGCATTACAGCTTTAACAGATCCTAACAAGATATTGAATGACTTTACTTCTTCTAGCGATGACACAGATGCCGATAGCATTACAAATTTAATAGATCCTAACCAGATATTGAATGACCTTGACCTTACTCCTTCTAGCGTTGCTCCCGATGCCAATCGCGTTAAACCTTTAGTAAAGTCTAACGAGATATTGAGTGGCTTCACTTGTTTAAAAGATGGCACACTTGTCGTAGCCGTTACTCCTGTTACCACTAGTAAAACAGAGGCGACATCTACTCGCATTACATTTTTGAGTACACCTGTAAAAACTTTGATAGTTTCAGGACTTAAACAGAATCAACAGCTTGGGAGCTTGCTAGGTACTAATGATGGGCGACTCATCGGTCTAGTAGGTAAGAAGAACGGTACACCGCCCATCAGATTGGTAGATATTAACATTCAAACAGGAGAGATCAGTTTTATTAGTAAGGTTAAATTCCTGAGCGATGAGCGGGTCAGCAATCTAGCTGAGTGCCCAGATGGAAAACTCTATACCTCTTTAGTTGCATCAAATGGTGACACAACTCTGGTGCAGCTAGATTCACAAAAAAATCCGATCAGACTGGCACAATTGAAACTTAATGGTCGAGCATGGAATAATGGCTTACAAAGCTTAGTTTGCTCTGCAACAGGTCAACTCCTCGCCTTTGGAGCTATGAGGTATGAGGCACCTAATGCTGTGTATAGCATAGATAAGAACACTGGAAACATGACTCGGGTACAAGACTTTGACGCTAGTCAGATTACGCTTGCTCGTGGATAGAAGGAATTGAGCCGATATCTAGCAAAAAAATGCCTTGCCCTCATCTTGCCTTGAGGGCTTTTTATTAGCATTGATTGGTACACCTTATTATTAATAATATTTTGAGTATTTTAATTGATTGACAAAAGGCGCTTTATTCTAAACTCTCACAGATGCATCTCCTTCATCTTCCCTACTCCCCACTGCCCTTTCCCTAAGAAACGCATCAAATGTAAACCTATCCGGTAGCGAAGTTTGTGCGCCTGGTTTTGTCGTGGCCAAAGCACCTGCTGCTGCACCCCAAACAACTGCCTGATGTAAAGAAAGTCCTGCAAAAAGTGCTGCCGTTAAGCCGCCATTAAAAGCATCGCCAGCAGCTACTGTGTCAACCGTATGAACTGGAAACGCTGGTACAAAAAACTTTTCCTCAGCTGTGGCACAAAAAACACCTTTAGCACCCAGTTTAACGATCACACATTTCACACCCCGTTGTAATAAAACTCCAGCTGCTTTGGCTGCAAGTTCTTCTCCATCCACAGGAAAACCCACTAACTGCGCTGCTTCAACTTCATTCGGTGTGATAATGTCCACTAACGGGTAAAGTTCACCGGGGAAATCAGATTGTGCGGGTGCGGGGTCGAGAATTACAGTTATTTTGGTTTCTTTTGCGGCTTTAGCTGCTGCAATCACGGCAGGAATCGGAATTTCTAATTGTAAAAGCAGTGCTGTAGCTTCTGGTAATAAATGGGACAATCGTTCTACATCTTCTTGATTGACACACCCATTTGCACCAGGAATTACAATAATTTGATTTTCACCAGCATGATTTACGGCGATGATGGCAACTCCAGAACTAACAGTCTCATCCACGAAAATATTGTCAATCTGTACACCAGATGCTTGCAAATTGTTGACAAGTTCTACACCAAAACCGTCTGCACCTACACGCCCCACCATTTGGGTAGGAATTCCCAATCTTGCTAATGCTACGGCTTGATTAGCTCCTTTACCTCCCGAAACTTGAAAAAAGTCTTCTCCCAGCAACGTTTCTCCTGCGACTGGCAACCGGGGTGCTGTTGCAACCAAGTCTATATTTATGCTGCCGAAGCTGATAATGCTCATAATGCTTATTTTTGTTGATCTTAAAGTCATTCAGCCTAATATTACAGTCAGCGATCGCAACTGTTGTTTTGGCAATGGTAGAGGTCGAATATTTGCGATCCCATTTTTGATTTTGACGCGAATATTATTTGGTATGAAACGAAAAAAATAATCTTGTTACTCAGTTAAATCTAAATCACTCTGAGCATTTAAATTTCTCTGAACCAGATTCGCAAGGAAAGCGGGTTTCTTAACGCTTCTATATTACCTTGAACAAATTACTAACGCTGAACTTGCTGAATCAGAGTTTGTGTTTGTTGATAAGCTTGGGTATCGCCTTTTTTAAGAAATAATCTTGCAGCTGACTGAAGGTCTGTGACAGCACTCTTACTATCTCCTAAAGCATATTTTGCCAGTCCTCGATTACCGTAGGCATCAGCTAGGTTGGGATTGATTTTTAGTGCTTGGTTAAAGTTTGCAATTGCTTGTTGATGATTTCCCTGTCTAAAATGGGCTAGTCCTAGATTGTAATAACCATCTTGTGAGGTTGGATCAATTGTCACTGTCTGATTAAAGTCGGCAATGGCTTTCTGAAAATCTCCTAGTTCTACATAAGAGATTCCCCGACCATTATAAGCATCTGTATGCTTAGGATTTAAACGCAACGCTAGGTTAAAGTCAGTGATTGCTGCACTGAAGTCTTTTAATTGAGATTTAGCCAAACCTCGAAGGCAAAAACCCTCATAAAATCGTGGATTCAGCCGTACTACAGAATCAAAATCTGCAATTGCTCCTTTGAAGTTGCCTTGCTCAAGCTTTTGCACCCCTTGGTTATAGTAATCTTGAAAGTTTGCCGCCTTCAGAGGTATTTGTGCTTCTTGTGCATAAACAGCAGGGATTATACTCAGTACACTCATTATTCCCAAGAGGGCTATTGTTCGCTTGATATGGTTCATAGCTTTACCCCTTCATAACTTGCAGCACAACGTTGGATTGCCAAGGAATCTGTTCAATCTGTTCCTTCACTCTAACAATTGGGCATTGGGGATTGAGGAGCGTGAAAAACTTTTTATAAGGACAGACTTAGATATCTTAAGATTAGTAAACAGGAATCGTTTTTTTCGTTTTAAATTTGTAGCTTACTAAAACGTGAGGTTATACTGCACTTGAGTAATTTATGACACGCCGTCAGTATTGTAATCCACCAATAGAAGAGGCGGTCTGTGAGTTTCGCTTTGCTCCTGGACAAGCATGGAATTTTACAGTGCCAGGTTTGTTCTATGAAAAAGCAAGAGATTTATACACAGGTGAGCCACGCGAACAAAACTCAATAGCAACGGAATTCAAATTTTCGCGGATGCAGCCTGTAAACCCTGAAGTTACGGTAACACAAGACTTGCCCAAGTTTTTGTTTCCTTCCGCCGATGGCACAAAATTAGTAGGCGTTGGACCCAATCTACTGAGCATCCATAGCCTTCGCCCTTATGAAGGCTGGGATAAATTTAGTAAGAGAATCGAGCAGGCACTTCAATTGTATTTAAAAGTTGCTAAACCTGTTGGCATAACCCGTATTTCTCTTCGCTACATAAATCGAATAGTTATTTCATCTCCCGATGAGGCAATTGACCTTAGTGATTATGTCAATATATATCCTCAGTTTCCGGATAGCGTTCCAAGTCACATCTCAGGATTTGTGACGCAAACTGAATTAATTTATGAAGATATTCCAGCTAGACTAGCAATAACTTTATCGGATTCCGAACCGCAACCTGGAGAAGTTGTATTTATACTTGATTTGGACATTTCTCAAGTCTGGGTAGAAAAGCCTCTATCTTTTGAGGAAGTGGCTTTTAATTTACATGAATTAAAGAGTAGAGAAAGACAAGTCTTTGAGAGTTTGATTACTGATCGCACAAGAGAATTATTCGATGTCAAGTAAAGCCGCCTATTACACAAAGGACAAACGCCGCAATTCAGAGATAACAGCGCTATCTCAGATATCTGACAAATTAACCCAACTTCCGCTTTCTCAAGCAGCAGAAGCCTTACAAAGTGCATCGGTTGGGCAAAACGCCAATATTGTTATTCTTGCCAGAGACGGAACATCAACCGTGGGGAATTGGAAATATCAGTCTAAGATAGTTGCCTCTTCAGTTCAAAGGGTCAAAGCTATCTTTGAGCAATCTGATAATTATGCAGTCTTAGAACTTTCAAGCTGGAACTATTCACCAACTCACAAAACTCACACAAGAATTGCTGAACTAGGAGCCGACAATCAAACTTATAAATACGCCATAGAATGGTTGAAGCAACTACACACGGTTGTTGCTGCTAACCAAATGTGGTGGGATGAACCATTGGTGCAGCCTTGAAGAATCCGCCCGTTTTGGTTTTATACGAAGCTACCTCGGCGGTGGATAATGAAACAGAAGCGGCAATCTGGCGATCGCTCATCGTCTTTCCACCATCCGCAATGCCGATTGCATTTATGTCATGGAACATGGAAAATTAATAGAGTCGGGAACCCATGAGCAATTGCTGGAGAAAGATGGGATTTATTCTAGTCTCTGGCGTGTACAGTCAGGTTTGAGATAACTTTCGCGCATTGTTTGTGTCTTCATTACGAATTATTTATGTTTTTTGGTAATAGTCAACCAGACTCAAGTGATAACAAGTGGCGTCGCCAGTTGGATAAGTTTGTGAAAGCAAATCAGCAGGAATTGGCGGCGCTGTTTTGGGGATTGTGGTTAGCAAATGGCGACAGTCAGGGTACTGTTGGTATTGATTTGCAACCAACACCGCATTTTGTTTATTGTCCAAAAGAGCAGATAGAGAATTTAAATATTAAAGTTGAGAATCGGCTTCAAGAAATTTTGGGAATTGTCGAGAATCATCAGCCGGAAGTGGAAGTTGTGATGATTGGGATTGGGAAGGGTGAAATTAAATTAATTCAGTTTGCACCGGAACCAGCACCGCCGATTTGTTTTGAGCAAGCTGGGAAAGATGTGGATGGGTTATTGGAAGTGTTGGAACAGAGGATGAGTGAAGAATTGAAGTCATGACTATATAAGCCTTAAAGTTTAGTAGTAGGTGCAGGCCGAATTTATTTGTATAGCAGAGTTGTTTCTAATCTTCAGGCTTTTTAAAATGAGTCGTAAGATTTCAGATATTATTCTCATTGGTCCAATTAGTACAGGTAAAAGCACCCTTGGAAAACTCCTTGCTCAGAAGCTAGGGATTCCGCAGTGTTCTATGGACGATGTACGATTTAATTATTATAAGGAAATAAATTATGATGAGGAACTGGCAAAGCAAATAAGAGAAAAAGAAGGATTTCAAGGTATTTATCGTCATTGGAAACCCTTTGAAGCCTACGCGGTTGAAAGACTACTGTCTGAACATAAAAATTGTGTCATTGATTTTGGTGCTGGTCATTCTGTTTATGAAGATGACAAACTTTTCAAGCGGGTGCAACAAGTTTTAGAGCCATATATAAATGTTGTGTTGATTCTTCCCTCTCCAGATTTAGAAGAATCTATCCAAATACTTAACGAACGCAATGGTGGGATTGTCACTAATAGATTTGATTTGAACGAACATTTTGTTAAGCATCATTCAAATTATGATTTAGCAAAGTTCATTGTTTATACAAAAGGGAAATCACCTGAAGAAACACGAGACGAGACACTTAAAATTGTAAAATTTTAAAACTGATTACTTGTTCTCTAATTTGAAATGCTTCTTCTTACGTTACAGCTTTAGCAAACATCTTCTATGCTAGGCTATAATCCCGCGATGAGTATCTAATTTTCTGTAATGCATCTTGCTACATCAGTTGGCTTGCTGTCAAGTCTACACGCGATGAGTATCTGTAAAGTTTCCCTCTTATAACTCAAAAAAAGCAGCAGGCGAAATATGAAAAAACTCCGCGAGGCGAGCGATATGGTTAACTGTCAGCTTGCGCTGTTCACTCAAGACTTCAGATATAATAGACTCGGTTTTAAAGATAGGAATTAAGTCTTTTTGCCGCAAACCAAATTCAGCTATCAACGCTTGAAGTAATTCTACGCCATGAATATCTAATATAGAATGATGTTTTTGTTCGTACTCGTAAACCAGAGTACCTAAAACATTGAGATAGTCTTGTTCATCTGCTGTTAATTCACCTTTATCAATTAAGGAATCGATTACTTCTTGCGTAGCCAGTAATTCTTCCTCAGAAGTGATGGGACGAGGAGGAAAAGATTTGAGTAATTCTATATACGTTTTAATAATAGGTGTTCCAGGGGTCATTTTGCTAGATTCCTGATTGTTTCAATCCCTAATAGGGATTTTGATTAATTGGAACACAAAAACTTCTGCTCATATTATTATCTAGATATCTGAGGGTTTCAATCGCTAATAGTGGACTTGAATTAATTATAACTTAGGAATTATGCTCATATTACTATCTATATATCTAATAGTTTCAATCCTTAAGAAGGATTTTTAAAATTGTTACCCCAAAATAATGGTTAGTATTAAGCGAACCAATGATCATTTTTCCATTCTCCTTTGTCATATTCGGCATGTGTCAGTATATGGCGAATAAAAACTTTTTGGAATTTGTAATCCACCAAAGTCATAAGTCGATAATTGTTACCACTTATGTTAAAAATTGTGAAATTACCTACTTGATCTGCTGCGGGAAAAGTTCCTCGTAACTCTACAAAGTTTGACCATTCAGCCAAAGATGTTATTTTATACCATAGCCGCGAGCTAGTTTGTGAATTAGAGTGCTTTTCCCAGAACTCAGAAAGTCTTGCACGACTGATAATATGCATAAATTTGTAATTAAGGCTATTTGTTGTAATGAAGAGTATTTTTTCATAAGAATATTTTTTGGTCGAATACTAGATAATCTTAGCAAATTGCGAAGTTATTGTGTCTATTCCACAACCCACTTTTACAAAAACGGTATTCACACGGGAGAAAATACTCTAATCAGGGAAACCTAACTAATGTGAAGGGTACAAACTACCCGTGTCTTTTTTCCTCCTTGGTTGAAAGCCAGAGAGTTCCTAGACTTATATGAGGTTTTATGAAAGAGATCAAAAATAAAATTACGAATAAATTAGAGCGACTATTGGAACAATGGTTAGTACCTCGTCTGGTACGGTGGGGAGAATACTTAGAAACAAAAATTAGGCGATACAAGCATCAAGAACTGAAGAGTCAATTAAAATTTTGTGGCTCAGATCTAAGATTTAAGCGAGATATTAAAATTGACCATCCGCAAAATGTATCTCTAGGAAATAAAGTCTACATTGGCCCGGATGTCTTATTAGATGGACGTGGTGGAATCACAATTGGCGATAACACAACACTTGGATTTAACGTGGTTATCCTCTCTGCAAATCACGACTATCAAAGTAATGATTTGCCCTATGAACATAATGTCTACATTCATAAACCTGTTCTCATCGGCCGCAATGTTTGGATTGGCGGAAATGTCCTAATTGTTCCGGGAGTTTCTATTGGAGATGGTGCTATTGTGGCAGCTGGTACAGTTGTAACTGCCAACGTTCAACCTTTAGCAATTGTTGGGAATCAACCGATGAGAACAATTAAATACCGCGACAAAGAACATTATGAACAACTCGCCAACAAGCAAGAGATTCAGGATAATTCGTAATACTCGTCTTCTCTACGAGACGTTACGCGAACGGCGAAAAGCAAGCTACGTACGTAATTCGTAATTATTACCCCATAGTAGGGTGGGGAGTGAATTACTCACCCTACTTGCCTAAACTAACGCTGGTATATTCGCACGCTTAACTTGAGGCGTTGCAATCATCTGCATTCCTGCGGGTGCAGCTATAGTTAACCCACGGCGCACAGGACGCACAGGACGCTTGTTCACTAGCGATACTTGAAATTCCGACAGAACAGTTGCTAAGACGATTTTCATTTCATACTGGGCAAATGCCATCCCAATACAGCGACGATTACCGCCACCAAAGGGTAAATATTCGTATGGTGAATATTGTCTTTCTAAAAAGCGTTCTGGTTTGAACTGCTTGGATTGTGGGTAAACTTCTTCCCGATGATGGGCTAAATAACTACTGGGGACTATTACCGTTCCCTCTCGCAGTTCGTAGCCCATAATTTTAATTGGGGTCTTCACAATCCGCACGAAAGCAGTCATGACAATTGGGTAAATTCGTAATGTTTCTTGGCAAACTGCTGTCAAATAGGGCAATTTAGTCACACTACTCAAATCGGGGTTAACTCCAATGGTGTTGAGTTCATGTAGCAACTTCTCACGCACCTCTGGTAAATAGTCAATCCAGTAAAAAGCCCATGTCAATGCGGAAGCAGTAGTTTCATGTCCTGCAACAAGCAGCGTCATTAACTCGTCGTGTAATTCTTCATCTGACATCCTTTGACCATCGTTATAACGAGCAGCCATCATCAAACTCAGGATATCTTGGCGATTTTGAGCAGCTTGGGCCCGACGTTCTCGAAGCAAAGCATAAATAAGTTGATCAATTTTTTGCCGTTGTTGCAGAATCCAACCCCACGGACTCCACGTACCGAAATCTTTTTGCATGAACCGGAAAAAGAAGGCGCTGGACATCACGGGCGAACTGATGAAGTCTAGTAAATCACTTAGCGATCGCCTCAATTCTTCAAAAAGCTGTCCTTCATTTAAACCAAATACAACCCGCAGCATAACACGCAAGGTAATTTCTTGCATCGACTCACGGATATTGAAAGGCTTGCCAATTTGCCATTCATGACTTACCTGTCGGGTTATTTTACGGATATCCTGACCATAAGCCCGCATCCTTTCGCCATGAAAAGGAGGAGCTAATAGTTGCCGTTGCCGCTGGTGGCGATCGCCATCTGATAAGATAAGGGAGTGATCACCAAGTAAAAATTTTAGTCCTATATTCCCCCTGCCAACCTCAAAATGGCTAGAATCAGCAGTAAAAATCTGTTCAAGTGCTTGGGGTTGACTAAAGTACACAAGATGGTTATCCCCGCGACTACTCCTGATAGTAAAGGTGTCACCATAGATTTTGGCAAGATCATCCACATATTTTACTGGCTGACCAATAAACTTAATCATACTTAGCCAGTGCGGCATTTGAGGCCCATCAGGCAAATTGTAAGTTGCTGTCATAGAATTTTGGGGAATTAATGGCTTCTGAATTTTATTGTTACGAGTTTTCATGTTCTTGAGGGTCACATAAAACGGTATATTCTTGTAATAGCAATTAAAAAAATGATTTAGACAAATGGAGCGCCCAAAGGGATTACCACTAGCTCTTTGCATAATCCAAAAACTAAAATGGTATAAGGCCGCATCGGAAGCAAGCAGTGCCAAAAATCATCGCTATTCTCAACGGTAAAGGAGGAGTCGGTAAAACGACTACCGCAGTCAATCTGGCTGCAAACTTTGCGAAGAAAAAAAAGGTGCTGCTGATTGACGCAGATATTCAAGGTTCTGCCAGTTGGTGGTTTGGGCGCAGTCAGCAGGGAATGGGATTTGATTTATCTCAAGAAACCGATCCTACACTTTTAGGTGATTTAGGAAAGATAACAGGGTACGATTTAGTAGTGGTGGATACGCCTCCCGCGCTGCGCTCTGAAGCATTAGTGGCGGTAGTTGCGATCGCAGATTATCTAGTTTTGCCTACACCCCCAGCTGCAATGGATTTAGCTATCCTGGTGGAAACAGTCAAAGAAGCCGTCATCCCCTTGGGTACTCCCCATCGGGTACTACTTACCAAAGTTGATACGCGCAGTATCGGGGAAGCACTTGAAGCAAAAAACACTCTCACTCGATTAGGTATTCCTGCTTGTAATACCTTTATCCGTGCCTATAAGGCTCATGAACGAGCAGCACTTGAGGGTGTAGCGATTAGTCAATGGCGAGGAAGTAATGCACGGGAGGCGGAGTTAGACTACCGCCGTGCAGCTGATGAATTACAGCGTGATTGGAGAAAATAATAATGGCTAGGAAACAAAGTCTCTCTGACTTATTACAAGAAGAGGCACAAAAATTTACATCCCCAGAAGATGAATCTGCGCTCGAAGTCACAGCAGAAAAAATTGCTGAAGAACAGGCTTCGTCTGTTGAAGAATCTTCAGCACAGACACCTGAATCAACATCTACTAAACGCACAAGTCCTACCAAGGCTGATTTAGAAGCAACTGTTAAAGAGTTGACAAGTAATCTAGAAACAAGCCACAAAAAGGAAGCATCTCTTGGACAAGAAATTGCTGATTTGCAATCAAAATTAACTAAGCAAAAAACATTTGTATCGGAACAACAATCGTTAATACAACAGCTAACAAAAGAACTTGACGAAACAAAAAAAACAGCACTGCAACTTGCAGAAGCAAATTCCCAGCTTATAGTAGAAATTAATGCTTTAAAACAACCAGTAGAAGATAAATCTAAACTTGTTGTCAAACAAACTAGTGCTATAAGACCAGTTAAAGAATACTACAATCCACTTAGCTACAAAAAATCACATCGTTCATCGGAAACACTAGCTCAAAATCAACCTCAAAATCAACCAGATGAGTATCCTGATAGTTCTAATGAAATGTGGTTACTTGACTAGAGTCAGTTCATCAGTTAGATAAAGATTAATGGCAGTACTTCAAAATCTATAGTACTGCTTCATTCATCTGCCATTTTTGCATAACTCTACCCCTTAATCCCCTCCTTGCAAGCGGGGAACTTGGGCCCCCTCTGGAGATTAGGGGCAAGGAGACAAAGAATATCTTTAATCCAAACTCAGGTTAAGTTATTTAATACAGCATTTGGTAACGTAGCCACAAGGGTTTCAGGCTGCAAAATTCCGTGAGGTTTTAATGGTACACCTTTAAGTGCGTATCCAGTTGATCAAAATCTCATTTTTAAGATAAAAGTTGAAAATTTTTCCTAAAACTCCTTCTGAATAACGTTTTTATGCGTGGCAGTTCATAGCTGTTGGCAAAAGTGTTACAAACGCCGATACAAAAGTATTACAACTAAAAGCTGCAACGACAGATTGAAGGTTTGAGCTTATGTAATACTTGTATCTATATATATGTACTATATTTGCCAACAGTATCTTCGCTACTTTTGCTGCGTCAGGGATTGCAAACCCTTAATTTAACGTCTGTTATCCACTTCCACCCTAATGGACTTGCGAGGACAGCGCCAATTCGCATCACTCGTACCACTACTACCAACGTCAGTGCAACCTTGCAATCGCATGGCATCCAATGAGACATCATCAGGTTTGTAAAATCGCCAACGACCTTGGTTATCGGGTCCTGACTCTGCTCTGAGTTCCCGTGTAAAGTTTCCGTAGTTAAAATTACGACGGCGAGAATCATCGTAACCAGAATCATTATCCACATCTACTCTAATGGACTTGCGAGGACAGCGCCAATTCGCATCACTCACACCACCACTGCCAACGTCAGTGCAACCTTGCAATCGCATGGCATCCAATGAGACATCATCAGGTTTGTAAAATCGCCAACGACCTTGGTTATCGGGCCCTGACTGTGCTCTGAGTTCCCGTGTAGAGTTTCCGTAGTTAAAATTACGACGGCGAGAATCATCGTAACCAGAATCATTATCTACATCTACTCTAATGGACTTGCGAGGACAGCGCCAATTCGCATCACTCACACCACCACTGCCAACGTCAGTGCAACCTTGCGATCGCATGGCATCCAATGAGACATCATCAGGTTTGTAAAATCGCCAACGACCTTGGTTATCGGGTCCTGACTGTGCTCTGAGTTCCCGTGTAGAGTTTCCGTAGTTAAAATAGCGATCACGAGAATCATTGTAACGAGAATCATCGTAACGAGAATCATTATCTACATCTACTCTAATGGACTTGTGAGGACAGCGCCAATTCGCATCACTCGCACCACCACTGCCAACGTCAGTGCAACCTTGCGATCGCATTGCGTCCGATGAGACATCATCAGGTTTGTAGAATCGCCAGCGACCTTGGTTATCCGGCCCCGACTCTGCTCTGAGTTTCCGTGTTTGTGATATCAGTAAAGGAGTGGCAGGGAATTTAATTTCTTGCGCTAAAACTGAAGAATTTTCCGTCTTGATGGAAGCTGTACTCAAGAGGATGCCACAAACAGCAAAATTTACTAATCGAGACAATCGACTTATCTTGGCGAAATGCAACATCAACATAAGTTACTCTGATTATTTTAAATATTATTTGCCCTTAGAGTCAGGCAGAAGGCAGAGGGAAGAAAAATTTTAATCTATGCCTTTTTACTGTGTATATAACTGGCTTTTAAACCCCACAAAATCATAGATTTAGTGTTGTTCAATTATAGTGGGTCTGTAACTTACTTACCATAAGATATCTCCACTAAAAGGCTCCTGCCCTCTGCCTTCTTTCAGAATTTAAATAATAATACCAGGGTAAGCCGTACTTTAGTTGAATTTGCTGAAAAATATAAATTAAATATATATTAAGTTTTCATAGTAACTACTAACCCAAGTTGCGAGTTTATTAAATAAAATTTGATACTTGATAATCAAGTCGATTTATCGCCTAATTACTGTTGACAACACAAACTTCGCCTTAACTTATCTTGAATGCTCTATAACAGTCCTAAATCATTCGTGAGAATTTGAGCTAGTCGTAACCCCCCTGTAGTCCCCCCTTACCAAGAGGGGACGCCGAAAGGTAGGGGGGTGAATTTTCTTACAAATCATTTAGGATTGCTCTATCAGGGCGTTAGGACTTGATTTAAAATTTCACCTCACCTACATTGATATCAAGTTGCGATCGGTAGATGATTAACCTCTTCTATTACTCTCATCAAATAAAAAATAGAAACCTTTATTTTTATTATTTTGATTAATTCTGAATTATTGGCCGAATTTCATATTGTGTTGCCTTGACACGTTCTGCCCAAATACACCCAATAAGTTGCAATAGATGGATCAGATTTCTTGGGTTGAAACTACAATTCTCGAAAGTCTAAAATATGCTGCGCGGTGATTTTTGGTTGTTCCAAGTGTGGGAGATGACCACAATCTTGAATCCAGGTGAGAGTACTGTGTGGAATTGCCCTTTTAAACTTTGTGGCATCCCCAGTACCTAAAATTTTATCGGAATCGCCCCACACAATTAGTGTTTGTTGCACAATTTGTAATAGTATTTCAAATCTAAAAGCACTGTAACCACCACTTTTAGTGAAAGCAATCAGAGCTTGATGCCAACTTGGCATTTGTAGGTGTAATGCGCCACAGCATAGCGCATCGATAGAGGCAAGACTTTGATTTTTATATCCTATGCGCGAAACGCGATCGCGCACTTTAAGATTACTCAAAAATTGAGTTGCTAAATAATCCAACGGCGGAAACATTAATTTACTTAATGGTGAACCACCTGTCAAGCCAGCACTATCAATTAACACCAGCTTTTTTACCACTTCCGGGTAAGTTAGCGTAAAATCAATTGCCGTTGCACCCCCCATTGAAGCGCCCACTAAAATTACAGGTTGGTTAATCAGGCTTTTCCAGAAATAATAAAGATGAGTTTTAATCGCAGTTGGGCTATAAGCAATTCCTGAGAGTCTATCTGTAAACCCAAAACCCAACAAATCCACTGCCCAAGTTTCATTATCTCCAGACAGCAGTGGCAAAAGCCGACGAAATTCTAATACGGAACTGTCAAAGCCGTGAATTAATAAAATAGGAGTTCCACCACTTCCTTGCTTGACATAGGTTGTGGTAACTGTTTGATTAGTTAAAGGAGTAGCGATCGCAGTTGTTTGAATACTCTGAGCTAGTGCGATCGAGGCTGATTCTGTCAGTTGCCCAACAGCTGTAGGAAGAAAATTCGGAAACATACATCAATATTTTAGATTTTAGTCCATAAACTACAGACTACCCTTAGAACAGGGAGTAATGAGTGGTAAATCGGCAAATTTCTACCCCCTCAGAATTCCTGGTATCAAAAAAAGTTTTCTAAAATGTTAAAATTTGGACTAAAGCCACGTACAATTAAAATCGCCTATCCCTTAATCCAGGAGCTAATGCCATGCCAATGGCGGTTGGCGTAATTGAAACTTTAGGTTTTCCTAGTGTCTTAGCAGCGGCAGATGCAATGGTTAAAGCTGGCGAAGTCACAATTGTGTACTATGGTCAAGCTGAAAGCGCTCGTTTGTTAGTCGCCGTCCGGGGACACATTGCTGAGGTAAAAAGAGCTGTTGAAGCCGGAATCGCAGCTGGAGAGCAAGTCAAGGTTGGTGCAGTAATTACCTACTACATCGTTCCCAATCCTCCGAAAAATGTCGAAACCATATTACCAATTCATTTCACTGAAGAATCAGAACCTTTCCGCATGTTCTAAGCAATTTTGCTATTAAAATCTGTAGCGAAGCTTCGTACAATTAACTTGTAGCCCCCATATCGTTATATTCATACAGGAGATTAATAATGTCATTACAGGCAGTTGGAGCACTCGAAACTAAAGGTTTTCCTGCGGTGCTAGCAGCAGCAGATGCTATGTTAAAAGCTGGTCGAGTCACCCTGGTTGGTTATATCAGAGTAGGTAGTGCCCGCTTTACAGTTAATATTCGTGGCGATGTTTCTGAAGTAAAGACAGCTATGGCTGCTGGGATTGAAGCCGCAGAAAATGTTTATGGCGGTACACTGGAATCTTGGGTGATTATTCCTCGTCCTCATGAAAACGTTGAAGCTGTTCTGCCAATTGCTTACACAGAACAAGTCCAACAGTATCGAGAATCTGTAGAAAGTCCCATTGTTAGTAGATCATCCAACGGTCGATAGAGTCAACCCGCTGCGGGGGAATTCAAAACAAAGAATCTCCATAAATGAATTTAAACAGAAGTCTCTTGTAAGGCTTTTGACCATTAAAGCTTTTGAAGGTTGCATTCTTTCTGTTTTTAGATTTTGCTTAAGTTGAATTTTGAAGCAGAGGGAAAGCAACAGTCATAGTCAATAGTCAAAATTAATATTGACTGTTGACTATTCCTTTTTTATAATGTAAAAGTTTGAACTAAGTATTTGACTCGCTGATAGGTTAGAGAATATTAAAAATTATACATTCAAAATCACGTCTGATATTCAGTTAAATTATATAGACTTACGCACTGTACAAATTAACCATAATATGAATTATGAGATTTGGTCGTTTCAGGCGCTTCATATCACCTTGATTTACTCGCTTCTTTTGCCAGCACTAGATGCTAAACATGGCTGAAATACCAAATTACGTATATTACTTATGTACAGTGCCTAAGTCCTAGAAGTTTTCCCTCGCTCCTAATTCCAAAGTTGGAAATTTAGTTTCCGCTGATGACGATGCCTTAGAAGCTGGTTTGAACTTATTCTTTTGGTTGTGAGACAAATAGGAAATATCGCAGTCAAAGAAGGATGTGATCAAGAAGGTTACAGCTAAATCACATAATTATCTTTCTGTCAATGCGTAAGTCCTATTATATTCGTTTCTCATATCTATTACAAAATGTCAGATTTCCCTGATCTATCTCGTGCAAAGATGTACCCTTACCACTCCAGGCAGATTTGTGTTCTCAGTTAAAAACATAACTTTACAAAAAGTTAGAATTAGCACAATTAGACCAAACGGCTTATAGGCATGGGTTTGTGGCATTTTGAGATTCCAAGCAAAACCTCAATGTAGAAATTTTTGCATAATTTTAGGGAATTAAGACGTAATAAAAGTGGAATCACTAAGCTATTTTCATGAGACTCATGAAATCCGGGGAAGCTACCAGTTAAACAATTAGGTGGGACGAATGGGGGTTGTGATGCAAACTTCAAAATTAAGTTTCGAGGAACGCAATCTCACTATGACAAAGGATATGCAACAACTAGGTCTAGATTGGCGAAAGCGCTTGGTTGCGGAATGTCCAGACCAAAATGAAGCTGCTAGGCAAAGTATTATTCTCTGGCTATTTGGATCTGACTCAAAACGGTTTGATCTATTTAACCCTAAGGAACTCGATATTGCCAAACAAGCGATGGAATATCGCTGGAGAATTTTACGTCAACGCTACTTGGGGCTAGGGCGAGAACGTGCTTATCGCAACTTGATAACGCGATTGGGGAGTTTAGTAACATTACGGAATAAGATTCAGACTTGGATTTCCCTCAGCCGCGATCGCCAGCGCAGCGTCATAGATGTGTTGCAAGAAGTACTCCAAGAATTATTGCAAAGCGATAGCCACATGCAACAGCAAATGGTTGATATTGCCAAATATACAACCGATCAACGATTGAGGGATGCTCTGCTATTTGCCAGTGTAGAAGAATATTGTCTGCGGCCAGTACGCAATCAACCCCTATTAACTTACCGATTTGTAAATTACTTGCGTCGCACTCAGCGCGGTGGCTTAACCCAAGTGCCAGGCCGTGACTTGATTAGACTGGTGTCGGAAGAAGTTCTTACAGATGACAGTGAGAATCGAGTTAACTTAGTGGATAGTCAGGCGATCGCAGAATATCAAGAAGCACAACAACTAGAGGAACAACAAGTACTGCGTCAGTCAGTACAAAAAGAATTTGAAATTTATTTACAGGAAAATCTGGGGGTAGATGCAGTGGAGTGGCTACGACTGTATTTGCAAGGTAAGTCCCAGGAAGAGATCGCACAGAAACTGAATAAGCAGACTAAAGAAGTATACCGTCTGCGAGAAAAAATTAGTTACCACGCCGTGCGCGTCTTTGCCCTCAAAGGTAAACCAGAACTCGTAGACAGCTGGCTCTCAATTTCCTTGCAAGAACATAACTTGGGATTAACACAAAATCAATGGCAGCAACTTGATGAAAAACTGACTCCTCTGGGGCGGCAAATCCTAGATTTACGGAGAGCGGGTAACTCAATAGAAGCAATAGCCCAACATTTAAAATTCAAAACTCATCAAGTGCTAGGCGAATGGACAAAAGTTTATCTTACTGCTCAAGCTTTAAGAACCCAAGAGTAGGCTGTGAGGCATCTAGTTAATCAATTCAGGCGGCGGCAGACAAAGGAGACAAGGGAGAAAATTGCCTCCTTGTCCTTGTCAAAACTCAGTATGATCCCCAATCCCCAATCTAAAATTCATCTTCTACTTACGTCTACTTAGGTATATATAATTGAAATTTTAACAATCCAACAAAGTATCTTTATTAACTACCTACTAATTTAGAGGCAAAATATTATATAAGTAAACACCAGCGAATCAAATCTATGTTGTCTTCAGAGGGCGAACTAAATGATACCGCAACAAATGGACAGCAAATGCTAACTGCCGCTCAAGCTAAGTGGGAACAAGAAGGCGATCGCGAGCAAATATTCCACCTGATTGATAGTCTTTTGTCCTTTGAAGCTTGCCTCTACCACCAGATTTTGCCTTTTGAATTAGAAGACAAAAACCTCTTGCTAGGTATGGTTCATCCACAAGAGGGCGAGGCACTAGATTATGTTGGTCGCATTTTGTCTTGTATCAATTGCACAATGGTGATTGAAGTGATCGCAGCCGATGCTCACCGCAGAATACTGTCAGCTTACCTCAACCATAAGAATACATCTCAGCTAGATGCAAAACTTGTGCATCAGCCAACAGCAGACTCTCCTCCAACAAACAGCCCAGCTACCATTGCTGACACACCTACTCCCTCTTTAGATGCCGACTCAAAATCAAATCAGCAACCAATATTGATGGTGTTTCAGACACAAAAGCATCAACATTCTGGGCAGCGAGTAGACTTGCCTCCTATCCCAGAGCTAGACCAATCATTCCAACCTACGACGTTCTTGACCCCTATTTCCAGAGGTCAAGAGGGCGAGACTTCCGAAGCAGCACCAGCGGATAATTTATCTATTTTGCCCACGCAACCCGAACTATTTAGTCCTATTGAGGTGTTGCCAAGACTACCACCCAAGAAATTACTAGAAGAATTACTAGGGCGAATTCTGGCTGGGGGAATTAGTCGGCTGTACTTAGAAAGACAAGCTTACGAAGGCAGGATACTGTGGAGTGACAATGGAGTCTTGCAGTCTGTATTAGATAAACTGCCGCTGTCAGTTTTCCAAGGAGTACTGAATGAATTAAAGCGGTTTGCTTCCCTGCCTGTCACCACGGTTGCACAACCAAAACAGGTAGAGAGAGAATACGTATATCAAAAAAACCGCTTATTATTACGCTTGCGAGTCATGCCGGGAATTTATGGCGAAGAGGCAACACTCCAAATGTTGCGGGGAGCAGCATTAAAGTTCTATCAACAACAACAGTTGGCACGTCTGAGTCGTGATATCTTAGGAACTTCTCAGCAACTAAGCTTCAAGTTACATGAACTACAAGAACGGCTTTTACTGAATCCTAGCTTT
>NZ_JBALGC010000010.1:0-39796 GCF_036916575.1 Nostoc sp. | reverse complement strand
GGGTTAGGGGATGAGGGCAAAACGTCCTCTCAAAGCAGATTTTTTCTTAAGTTGACACCAATGAGCAATGCTGTGCCCCTACGACAGATGTGGTTTAAATACATGAAAACTGCTGTAACTGAACTATATTGCGTTATGGAGACGCCGAAATAACAAATGGGTTCGCCGAAATAACAAATGAGTTCGTCGAAATAACAAATGAGTTAGCTAGCAAGAACCGCAGGCATCACCATGATTGCAACAATTTAACTTTGTCACGCCAGCGTAACGCACCCTTCTCCTATCAAAGACGCTACGCGTAGCTTGCTTAAGAGTAGGGGTACGGGTGACGCTCCTGCGTCAAAGAGGCTGCGCTAACAGCAGTCGCCTGCGGAGGAGCCAGTGCGGTCTTGAGGTCTCCCCAAGTAGAGCATCTGGCGTTGTCAACCCTACCAAGAGCGCTGCTGAACCGCAAATCTTTGATGGATGAAGTTTTTCCGACTTGTGTGTACACCGTAGCCTAAAAGGAGGAGCCACTGCGGTGGACGGGTTCCCCGGCATAAAGCAAGTGGCGTCAGAGGCTTTGAATCTTACTCCCCTTCCAGCAACAAAAGTTTTTCCGCTTCCCTCTCCTCGTAGGAGAGGGTTAGGGAGAGGTAGGGAAGGGGTTAGGGTTAGGTCTCTATTGGACTCAACACAGAAGCGCTATATTAAAATTCCCTACTCCCTAATTAGCATTCGGAATTAGCCGACCACAGGGATAAGTCGCTGTTTGCTTTTGGGCACTTTGGGCCACTGCTGCTGGAACCTGATCAGATGGTTGGGTTTTGGCTGCTAGATAGTCTTTTTGCAGTTTCTCCAAAATAGCTTCTCGCCTGTCGTACACACGCTTCAGGGGACGAGGCTGGCACTTGTTAAGAATATACGCTGTCACCAATGGTAGACCGATCGTGCTATCGGTATAACAAACAATTGTGTTAGGTAACTCTTCCGGGTCAATCTTACCCCAGCTGACAGCTTCCGATGGGGTTGCTCCAGACAAACCACCTGTATCTGGACGCGCATCGGTAAACTGCACAAAGTAATCGTGTCCTCGTTCTTCAAGTCCCAATACTTCGTGAAGTTGCGGTTGGGTTTGTAGCAAAAAGTTTTTCGGACTACCGCCACCGAGAATTACAGCCGCACTTTTACCTCCTGATTCACGGGCATTATATGTGATCGCAGCCGTCTCATTTACATCAATTGATGGATCTAACACCAACTGTGAACCTTCCAAAGCTAAAGCCGCCACGTTCATCCCAATTGAGCTATCTCCTGGAGAAGACGTATAAATCGGTACGCCATACTCATAAGCTGTAGCAAGCAAGCAAGAATGCTGCACACCCAGTTGCTTTTCTACTTCCCGAAGATACTTACCCAGTAAATAGTGAAACTCAGCAGTTCCCATCCGCTTCTGAAATGCTTCCCCTTGCAGAATCTTGCGGATGAACGCATCAGTTTCCAGCAGCACATCGTAACCAAAGATAATGTCATAAATGCGAATAGTGCCTTCCTGACGCAGTTTCACATCATCCAAAAACGGATTACCAGCAAAGAGTTCAAAACCCAAACCGTAGTGCATATCGTGGTAAAGATTTGCACCAGTGCTAATCATCCAGTCAATAAAGCCGTTGCAAATTAAAGGTGCAAGTGCTGAAACCCCGAATCCTGCTGGCGTCATTGCACCGGAAAGGCTAACTCCCACCGTGACACCTGCCGTTAGCACATCACGACTCAGAAGTTGGCAGATTTCCCGCAAACGTGCCGAGTTGTAAGCGGTGAAGTATTGATCAATCAAATCCACCACATTGATATCATTTGATATAGGTGTCGGTGCGATTTTTTGACCCAGCTGTTTAGACATTTTGGCACTCCCGAACAGTAAACACGCCGAATCTAATGTTATCTAGCTTTCAACCAAAGTGACAGCAATTTAACTAGTACAGCGGGCACGTAAATAGCGCAAAGTCGAGCCAGTCCGTTGGTGGGGTTCCCCCACTTAAAGGAACTGGCGTTGAGCGGCGGTTCTTGCCGTTGGCGTAGCCTCTCGTAGAGAAGAGGCTGCGCTATCGGTTGGCGTAGCCCGCCGTAGGCATCAGAACTTTGTAACAGAGGAGCGTCACTTTGCAAGACGACCAACCATACCCTCCGGGAAGCCGCTTTGCGTCTACAAAATGGCGCAAGAGCAAGGAATATAATTCTTTTGAATGAGTGACTTTTGAATGAGTGACTTCCGCCTTGCGTACTAGCCTATTTCATCAAAAAACAGTACGACGGCTGAGATTAAATCGTGTCACCTACCTCAACACATACAATTGAGGCAATCTCACTGAAAAGAGTTTCCAAAAATATTAAATTTAATGGAAGATTTAATATATTCAGAGAGGTGTACGCTACCTAGATGGGAATGCGTCAACAGAGGACTCAACCAATGGGATATATAATTGCTACTGCAAATATGAAAGGTGGTGTAGGTAAAACCACCCTCACTGTCAACTTAGCTACCTGTTTAGCTAAAAATCATGGCAAGCGAGTGCTTGTCCTGGATTTAGATAGCCAAATTAGCGCCACACTCAGTTTGATGTCGCCTTTAGATTTTGCCAAGCGTCGTAAACAAAGTAAAACATTTAGGTATTTGATAGACGAAGTTATCAATCCAGACCCACAAGCAAAACTGACAATTCAGGATATCGTTCAATCTCAGGTTTGTAATCTGCCAGGATTAGATTTGTTACCAGGAGATATCGACTTGTATGATGAATTTGTTGTGTCAGAAATGCTGCATCAACAAGCAACCGCTTTAGGGGAACAGGACTTTGAAACTATTTGGAATCGTTTTGAAAGAGTTCTGATTAATAACATTTTAAAATCAGTACGTCAAGAATATGATTTTATCCTTCTCGATTGTGCCCCTGGTTATAATCTATTAACTCGTAGCGCTTTAGCCGCCAGCGATTTCTACATCCTTCCTGCTAAACCAGAACCCTTATCTATAGTGGGTATTCAACTGCTGGAAAGACGGATTGCCCAATTAAAAGACAGTCACGGACATGAAACCAAAATAAATATAACAATGCTGGGAATTGTATTCAGCATGTGCAGCACTAACATTCTCACTGGCAGATACTATAAACAAGTGATGCACCGCGTTGTTGAAGATTTCGGTGTAGAAAAAATTTGTAAGGTACAAATCCCAGTTGATGTCAATGTTGCTAAGGCTGTTGATAGTTTTATGCCAGCTGTTTTAAATGCTCCCCAATCAGCTGGTTCAAAAGCTTTCTTACAGTTAACTCAGGAGTTGTTGCAAAAGCTATAGCAAAGCTAAACCATTTGTAAATAACACGATTTCCGATTTATTAAATAAGTCGGAAATCTGAAACTTCCGATTTTCCCAAATCAATTAGAGTTGCTATTAGAACTTACGCACTGTACAAATCGACCATAATATGCATTATACAAAATGTACATTTCCGGTGCTGACTGCAACTCTGATTTGATCGCATATTTACTGTTTTAGGTGTTAGACATGGCTCAAAAGCCCAAGTTTGGTATAGTACATATGTATGATGCGTAAATCCTAGCTATTTAATTGTGTGGAAAAATCAAAGGTAGTAATAAGTAAGTTATCTTTTTCCAAAATACAGTATTTATACGCAAGCAATGTGCATTGAAATTCAGCTATTGAGTGAAAAGGGCAGTAAATTTCACTAAGAAACAATGCTTACTAACAATTCTCTACAGTCAGATAAAAATCAGCACTTGCTAATACGCCTACCACGGACTCTGAGTTATCTCGAAACCTGGGGCTTTGGCTTAACGGGTCATGTGGGATGGATTGGTACTGCCCCGATTATTCATGCAGCATTAGGGTCTAAAGCGATCTTAGTTTGGTTTTTTGGCACGATCATTTCCTTTATACTTAACTTGCAGGTACAAAGTCTAGGTAGACATTGGCCAGATGTCGCTGGAGGAACACCAAACTATACCACAAGGCTATTAAAAAACTTTCCTGGCTTAGGTCGTTACGTAGCCTTAGGATACTTTTTTAGCTGGGCAGCAGCACCGGCACTGTATGCGATTATTCTTACAAACTTAATTAAAGGCAATTTTGATCAATTAGGTATTTCTTGCCCAGAAATTTTATTAAAAATTGCATTTACAGCGATTCCTTTTATTGTGGCATTCAGTGGCAGCCGTGCTTTAGCGCTCCTGCATTTATTTTTTGTATTCCCAGCGATTTTATTACTGCTTTTGTTTTGTACTCAAGGTGTAATATGGTTAGCCTCCTCAACTGCTAGTTTTAAATTTATCTTAACTAGCACAGATAGCCTGAGCTTTGAAGAATGGGCAAAGTGGTTTTTTCTGGCTAGCTATTCAATTTATGCTTGTGAAACCACTTCTTCTTTTGTTGCTGATAGCCGCCACCCATATAAAACTTTAAGGTTCTTAAGCGTAGCTGCTTGGCTAATTCCTCCAGTGTTTTTAGGTGGTTCTTGGGTATTAATGTGTTCGGTTCAAAATCCCACAATAGGTGACGATGCGTTCTTAATTCTGGTAGCGGCTTCTAAGCCTTTTTGGGGTGAACATGCCCCTTTTCTAGTAACACTTCTGATTACTGTATCCTGCCTTCTAAGTTCTGCTACGGCAGTTTCCAACTCTCCTAGGATATTATACCAACTTGCCTTAGACAGACAGCTTTCTCCGATATTTGCAGTAGTTTCCCGTCAAGGTGTCCTTGGACCTGCTATCCTAGTTACTTTTCTACTCAGTTTGCTTTGTCTAAATTTGGGAAATATACCTCAACTTGTCACAGTAGCAGGCACTTGTTATCTCATGTCCATTATGGGACTACATCTGGGATTATGGCTGTGTCGGGACAAATCGCAAGTGTTATGGCCTTGGTGGTCACTTGGTTTTTTCTTTGTAGAAGCGGTAGTTCTAATAGTGGGAGGTTTAGCTTGGAATTGGAAAGATTTTTCAATGGGATTATTATTACCCATTGTTCTGATCATAGCAGATGTAGCGCTACGTCGCTTAAGATTTGCGCCATTACACCCGGAATGGTGGACACAGCGTTACGATACTAAGTTTAGTCAAAACAACCCAGACTTTGTAGTACTACAAGTAATTATCTTAGTATTATTAATTTGTATTACTGCCATAAGCAGTTGGGTTCTCCGCGATTTATTAGACAAAATTCCTAATAATCTTCAAAACTCTTTACTAGCTATTCTATTAGTGACGCTTTCTTTTACAGGGGTAGCGATCGCTTGTTGGACAACTCTACCACAAATTGTTGCTATTGATGAGGCACGTAAACAAGCAAAAAACTTATTTATCACTACTCTCAATACCGTTCCAGATACTGTTTTAGTCTTAGATGAAAACGGTATAATTTGTCAGACAAATGCCGCTGCCGAAGAATTATTTCAAATAACTGTTCAGCAGTTGCTTGGGCAAAAGTTGAATCAACTCTTAATATGCTATCGCGGCAAACCGGAGCAATGGTCTATTATAAGTGAGCAAACCTTAAAAATAAACCAAGGTCTACGAATTGTTGAATCGACTATTTCACAGCCATTTAATTCCCAGCTACGAGAGTATGTTGTTATTGTACGTGACATCACTAAGCGTAAGTTAGTAGAGGAAGAATTAATCCAGTATCGTTATCAGCTTGAGCAGATGGTGCTAGAACGAACCATTGAACTTATTAAAGTTAATCAACAACTTGAACAAGACATTATCAAGCGTCAACAAACACAAGAGAAATTACTACACAATAGTCTTCATGATGGACTAACTGGATTACCTAACCAGCGATTATTTATGCAGCGAGTGCAGCGGACAATAGAAAGCGCTAAACAGCAAAATAATTATTTATTTGCCGTACTCTTGTTAGACCTAGACCGCTTTAAAGTTGTTAATGACAGCCTTGGACATCTAATAGGAAATCAACTTTTAATTGCAATTTCTCGTCGGCTAAAGTCAGTTCTGCGAGTTGGAGATACAGTTGCCCGTTTTGGCGGAGACGAGTTCACAATTTTAATTGAGAAAATTGAGGATATCAGCACCGCCATACAAATAGCCGAGCGAATTAAAAAGGTGCTAGCTTTGCCATTTCAATTAAATGAGCATAGGGTGTTTACTAATGCTAGTATTGGCATTGCCTTAAGTAAAGCAGATTATGATCAAGCAGCGCAGATTCTACGGGATGCTGATGTGGCAATGTACTGTGCCAAAGCACTTGGTAAGGCATGTTATCAGGTATTTGACCAAAAGATGTACGAGGGTGCATCTTCGCTCTTAGAGTTAGAAACTGCTTTACGAAATGCGCTGCTCAAGCAAGAAGAATTTCGCCTTGATTACCAGCCAATTATTTCACTGACAACTGGCAAAATTATTGGATTTGAGGCACTCATACGTTGGCATCATCCAAAACGAGGACTTATTTCCCCTCAAGATTTTATTCCCCTGGCCGAGGAAACTGGAATGATTGTTACTATCGGGCAATGGGTGCTTTATAAAGCGTGTCACCAAATGCACATATGGCATAAACAATTTCCCACTTCACTACCTCTGACAATTAGCGTGAATTTTTCTGGTAAACAGATTATGCAACCTGATGTGTTTAAACAGGTTAAACATATTTTGCAGTCAACTGGACTCAAGCCATGCAGTTTGAAATTGGAAATTACCGAAACCTTGTTGATGGATAATTTTGAATTAGCTACCACCGTGCTTTCCCAGTTAACAGCGCTGAATGTCGAGTTGCACATGGATGATTTTGGTACTGGGTATTCATCTTTGAGTTATCTGCACCGCCTACCAATCAAAACCCTTAAAATTGACCGCTCTTTCGTCAACAATATAGGTAGTCAAGGAGAAAATTTAGAAATTATTCGAGCGATTGTGACATTAGCTCATAATTTAAATATGTCTGTAACAGCTGAGGGGATAGAAACTGTAGAGCAATTAGCACAGTTAAAGGCTTTACAATGTGATTATGGACAAGGATATTTTTTCTTACCACCTATGGAAAGTGCAGAGGTAGAAATACTATTCGCTGCAAACTTGTGCGGCAAAAACTTTTTAAAAAGATAAAATATTGGGAGCAAATTCTGTTTAGAAAAACACCTTGTAAAATTGGGCGATTAATTTCACTTGATAATCTATATTAGTGTACTAATGGCTGTAGCTGGAAATCCTCTGAATTATTAACTAACCCTTGATGTAACAAAAGTTCATTAATAAAAGTATCGATTTTCTCACGCTCAATATTTTGCATGACTATAATATGTGCCCAATTTTCAAAAATTGCTAACTGCCATTTCTTAATTAGTTTTTGAGAAGGTTTTTGAAACACTACAGTGTTGGAAAAATTATTGAGCATACATGGATATTCTCTAATTTTCAGTTGTTGGAAAAGATATTGGGCATTATGAATACAGGTCTTTGCTTCTCTAGCTAATCCATCATAACCTCTTGTTTGCAGTGCATACCAGAGAATCAGAGGGGTATGACCGTTTCTAGAACCCAGAATCGTTGTATCTGTTGAACCAATATATTCAATTGCTGTTTCAACTTTTTCTACCCATTTTTTCTTAGTTAAAACTACACCACAAGGCAATGGAGAACCAATGAATTTAGCAGAGATAGCTATACTATCGATGGGTTTTTGAAAGTGAACTTGCGGAGCGCCATCTAAAAACGGTAATATTAATCCTGAAAGTGCAGCATCACAATGAAGGTAGTAATCTTTAACCTGATTACGCTCTAAAATTTCGAGAACTTTGTCTAAGTTATCAATCGCACCTTTGACAGTAGTCCCAATATTTAAATTTATGATTGCTGGATAATTACGATTCTTGTTAATTAGTTGTTCAAAATGTTCATAATTTATCTCTCCATTAATTTGCGAATTAACAACATTATGTTTGATGCAGAATAATTTTGCTGCTTTGGAAATTGAGTAATGAGAATCTTGTGATGAGTAAAGAATACCACTAGGGTATATCTCTCTTGCTAAAAACATTCCATATAAATTACCTTCAGTTCCACCAGCAGTAACATAACCCCAAAACTGATTTTCTGGAATCTTATAGAGATGAGCAAAAAAAGATAATACTTCTTGCTCAAACATACGAGAATGGAGACCAAAATCTGGCTCAATATATGGATCTCCAGCATTATTTAACAGAAAATTGAAAAATTTTGCGATCACACTGTAATCACAACTTAAATTATATGGATAGCCTGCATGAAACTGCGATCGCTGTTCTATTTGCAGCAAAAAATCTGCCAACTCTTTAGCAACTCTATTTGACATATCTCTGTATTTCTTGAAATTTGATTTAATGGATGTTTTATTCTAAAATTTACGTATTATTCCATACCTTTATATTTTCTTAATAATCTCCAAAATTGGTTTATTATCTCGAGCTTTTTCAGTAATAACACGTATCTTAATCCAGTAATAATACCCATTTCTTTTGTTCACAAGTATATTACCCTTAGACTTACGCACTGTACAAAATGACTATAATATCAAGTTGTGATACATAGTATTATTTGCTTTAAAGCTAGTACACAAGAGACTTTGCGCTATTTACGCGCCCGACGTACTAGTCCAGCATGGCTTAGATTCCAAACAATACTAACTTTGGGAAATTGGTATAATGTGTATCATGCAAAATATCTATTTCAAGCGCTGACTGCAACCTGATTTAATCGTATATTTACTGTTTTGTGTGTTATATTATGTTCGACAAATCACTTATGAACGGAGAACACTTCGTACCCTTGTTTTGGCAAAGACCAAGGCGAACAGGTTCTCCAAAAGAGTACTCAATGACAACTAATCAGGCGGACATGATATAAGTCCTATACTATTTAGAAACACAACCACTCGAAAAAATCTGAGATTTATCTCAATCAAACTTTTCAAGGATTAGTTTGACATTTCAATATAGACAAAATATTTTAGTAAAATTGCGTTTTGAGATCGCAAATTAGCAGATGTTCTACTGATTCTCCCACATACAGCGTATTTCAGGTAAATGAAGTACACGAGTAGGGGCACAGCCATGTTCCCTACGATTATCTGTACCTTACCTTGGCGTAGCCCAAGGTAGAGAAGTTGCAATCTGCTGTAGGTGGAGTAGTAAATAGCGCCTTTGCTCTGACTTGGTTACACAAGGATGGACTTCATGAAGCTAAAAAGGCATTTAGCCTACTAAGCTACGGCTTTGTTTGTGAGTTATACCAATTCTGTATGAAGATGCGCCAAAACTATATAAGAAACGAACCGCGAAGGGCGCAAAGGACACAAAGAAAGAAAGAAAATTAAGCGCAGCCTCACAAAGAAATGGTATTAATGACTTTTATAGCAATCCTATTTGATTTCGTTCAAATTCGCAGTGTCCAGATCCCCAACTTTGTAAAAGTTGTCGGGGATCTAAATTTTCACGAGTGATTTAGGACTGCTATAGTCTGTTAACGCTGTGGGATTTTTGCTTTTAGAACTTTCCGGCTAAGGCTGCAACACACCGTTCGCAAATTAGGGGATGCTCTGCTGATTCTCCCACATGAGTGGAGTAGTTCCAGCAGCGATCGCATTTTTGCCCATCTGCTTTTACAACATCATTAGTTGTTATTTTCTCAGCACCAAACAATTTACCTAGTTTTATCCTATCTTCTGACTCTTTAAGAGGGGAATCTACTAGTTCAACTTGAGATACTAAAAACAGATAACGCAACTCATCTACCCCATTACTTTGGTCAATAGAATCGGGGTTAAGTGATTGGAACTGTTTACGCTGTTCCAAATCTGAGACATATAACAAAACCTTAGCTTCCAAAGAAGACCCGATTTCTTTCTCTACTCGAAGACTCTCTAAACTTACATTGACATCAGTACGAATTTTTCGCAGCACTTCCCAAAATTCCGCTAATTTCGGATTACGCCATTTTTGGTCTACCTGCACCCAACCCGCTTCAAACACCGATTTGTAAGGTGTTTTATAGGGGAGATATTGCCAGATATCTTCGGCGGTGTGGCATAACACAGGAGCGATCGCTCGTGCTAAATTATCTATTGCTATCTTCAGCACTGTTTGACAACTGCGACGGCGGAAAGCATCGGTTGCACTGATGTACAATCTATCTTTGGCAATATCTAAATAAAAGTTGGATAAATCCACCACACAAAAATTCTGCACAGTTTGGAAAAAGCGGAAGAATTGGAAACTCTCAAAGGCTTCGGTGACTTCCTCAAACACTTCGGTGATGCGGTGTAGCATATAACGGTCAAGTTCTGGCAATTCCTCGAAAGGAACTGCATCTTTTTCTGGGTCAAAATCATCCAAGCTACCCAGCAAAAACCGCGCCGTATTGCGAATTTTGCCTCTAACATCATTCATTTGCTTAATGATGTTTTTGCCAATGCGAACATCGCCGGAGTAGTCAACCGAAGACACCCACAATCGCAATACATCTGCACCGTAGGCTGGTTCTGTTTTTTGATTTTTCCCGCCTTCAATGATTGTATTTGGATCAATCGTATTTCCTTCTGACTTACTCATCTTTCGGCCTTGTTCGTCCAAAGTGAAGCCGTGAGTTAGTACAGTTTTGTAAGGCGCAATGTCATTTACTGCTACGCTGGTAAGCAAGCTGGATTGAAACCAACCGCGATGTTGGTCAGAACCTTCTAAATATATATCAGCAGGATAGCGTAACTCTGGACGCTGTTGGACGACAGCCGCCCAAGATGAGCCAGAATCAAACCATACATCCATTGTGTCTGTACCCCTGCGGTAAGACTTGCCATTTTGGCGATAGGATTGGGGTAATAATTCCTCAACTGATAATTCCCACCAAGCATCAGACCCAATTTCTGCGATGATTCCTTGAACGTGGTTGATAATTTCTTCATTCAGCAGTGGTTCTCCCGTGGCTTCATCATAGAAAACAGGAATTGGTACACCCCAACTTCGCTGACGAGAGATACACCAATCGGGACGTTCCGCCACCATTGGCGTGATCCGATTTTCACCTTGGGCTGGAATCCATTTTACTGTGGCGATCGCTTTTAGTGCTTCTTCCCGAAATCCCTCCACGGAAGCAAACCATTGTTCAGTAGCGCGAAAAATCGTTGGCTTCTTCGTCCGCCAATCATAGGGATATTTGTGGGCGTATGCTTCTTCCTTCAACAAGGAACCAGCCAACCTTAAGGCATCAATTACCGCCTGATTCCCATCACCCAGCACATTTAACCCCGCAAATTCTCCTGCTTCTTCGGTAAAATTGCCATTGTCATCCACTGGTGCAAGGATGGGTAAACCGTAGCGCTGACCAACAATGTAGTCTTCTTGACCATGACCGGGGGCTGTGTGTACTAACCCAGTACCCGATTCAGTAGTGATGTAATCACCACCGACTACAATCGGACTTTCACGGTCAAATAGAGGATGACGGTAAGTAGTATGTTCTAGATCATTCCCCTTAAACGTGGCTTTTACAGTTAACTCAACTCCCAACGTCGAAGATAAACGTTCTACTAAATCAGCAGCAACGATTAAATATTTGAAATTACTTTGCGTCTCGGTTTCTGGATGAGAAACTTCCACCACTGCATAGTTCAAATCCGCATTCACCGCCACAGCCAAATTCCCCGGAATTGTCCAAGGTGTAGTTGTCCAGATAGCCACACCTAAATCTGACTGATATTCCGCCAACAGTGGTTTTACAGTTTCCGCCAAACTTGTAACTGGAAAAGCTGCATAGATACTCCGGGAAGTGTGACCTTCCGGATATTCCAACTCAGCTTCAGCCAAAGCGGTTTGAGAACTCGGACTCCAGTGAACCGGCTTTAAACCGCGATAGATGTAGCCTTTTAAGAACATCTGACCAAACACACCAATTTGAGCCGCTTCATATTCCGGCTTCAGAGTTAGATAAGGGTTGTCCCAATCACCCCAAATACCGTAGCGTTTAAAATTTTGGCGCTGGTCATCTACTGTAGCTAGGGCAAATTCTTTCGCTTTTTGCCGCAGTTGTAAAGACGTTAAATTTTGCCGTTCTGCTGACTTCATGTTCTGCAAAACTTTCAACTCAATCGGTAAACCGTGACAATCCCAACCAGGGACGTAGCGAACTTTACGCCCTTGTAGCAGTTGATAGCGGTTAATAATATCTTTAAGAATTTTATTTAAGGCATGACCAATATGGAGTGAGCCATTAGCGTAGGGAGGCCCATCGTGCAGTATAAATAATTCGCCGGGGTTGTTTTCGGAGAGGCGATCGTAAATTTTATTTTCTTCCCAAAATTTTTGGATTTCAGGCTCACGCTTGATGGCGTTTGCCCGCATCTCAAAGTTAGTCTTGGGTAGGTTTACAGTATCTTTGTAACTTCCTGATTCGGTCACAGTCTCATGCCTAGAATTAGGTGTGCAGGTTTTATCAATTATAGAAGATGGCATAAAAACCAAAATATGCCATTTTACCTTTTCCAAGAAAAGGCTCCTGCCATAATCTATTGATTTGGCGGCGATAGGGCAGTAGCTTCAAATCGGCATACCTTGCATTTAGCTGCAACGCTTTTAGGCGATTAGAGGACTAAACAGCAATTTTGCGGAGATTGAGAGTTAATCAACACAAAGTAGTATACTTCTCTGGGTTCGCTTATTACCTATCCAAAGATTTCGTTTAATTAGAAGAACATTCTCTAAGAAAAAGTCAACTATTGCAAAAAATAAATCATTTTTTTTGAGTTCTAAATAAGTTATGTATGTTTTAGGTGTAATTTACGGAATTTTATTTAAGTACACTGAAAATTATTCCTAGTAAAAAACTAGACATAAGCAGCATTTTGTAATTGGATCTCCACCAGCTTACTATCAATAATAATTTTTGAAGGAGTAGATTAATTATGACTAGCAAGTTGTTGCTAAGTAAGTGGAGGCGAAACTTCAAACTGTATCTCCCCTTTGTCTTTATTGTAACACTACTGGCTGGAATCATCTTTTCCAAATTGAGTTTAACTATGGCTGCTGATTCGCGGTTAGATCCAAGAATTCAACCAAAGTTCATCAATTCGCTGCCGTCTCTAGGAAGGATAGATGCTACAAAGGGTGGTCACTTCGATGTAGAGATGGGAGAAACTAAGCAATGGCTTGGACTATATAGCAGTCCTGGTGCAGATGGCATATATGGTACAAAGGATGATGCACGCTTGAATACAACAGTTTGGGGGTATGGCTTAAGAGGGCAAAAGGCTGTTACTTTCCCAGGTTCCACATTCGTGACACGAAAAGACGTACCGATTGAAGTGCTGTGGGACAACAAACTACCAAAAACTGGACATATTTTCCCAGTAGACAAGAGCATCATTACAAAATCGGTTGAAAACGCTCTTTCCAAAGGGCTTGTACCTACAGTGACGCATGTGCATGGTGGTCATACTGAGTGGACTAGCGACGGATATTCCGAAGCTTGGTTTACCCAAGATTTTTTCCAAACCGGGCCCAGTTGGGTTAAAAAGAACTATAGTTATGCAAATGACAATAAGCGGGCAGCGACACTTTTATATCACGACCACATTCTCAGTAACAATCGTTTAAGTGTATACGCTGGTCTTGCAGGCTTCTATTTGCTAAGGGATAATAACGAAATTAATCTAATCAATCGCAACATTTTGCCTAGTGGTGACTACGAGAAAGAACTCATCATCCAGGATCGGGATTTCACTGCGAAGGGTCAGCTTTACTACCCACCTGGTTCAAATTATCCAGATACTTCATATCCAAGTGTAGTGCCAAATTTCTACGGTGATTTCATCTTAGTAAATGGCATGGCTTGGCCAAAGTTGGCGGTCGAACCCAGAAAGTACCGTTTACGCTTGGCAAACGGTTCAAATTCGCGCTTCTACAACCTGAATTTTAACGACTCAAAGGAAAAGTTTTATGAAATCGGCACTGAGCAAGGTTTATTAGAAAAACCAGTCGCGTTGGAAAATTTAGTTCTTGCTCCCGGTGAACGCGCTGATGTAGTTGTTGACTTCACTGGCGATGCAGGAAAAGAGTTCATCATCAGGAACTTCGATGATAAAGCTGATTTGGATCTGACAGGTCAGATAATCAAGATTGCGGTTGAGCAACCCCTTTCAAATATTCCAAATGCGACGGTCAATACTAATGAAAGTGATGGACTGACAACACGGTTGCTACCTAACAAGATTATACCTCCTGCTCAAACCGGACTGACTCGGCAACTGGTTCTTTTTGAGAATAGGGATGAATACGGTCGCAAGCTTCTAGAGCAAGGTACATTGGCAGACGGCTCATTGCGCTATGACGAGCCAACTACTGAGAAACCAAAACTTGGCACAACTGAAGTTTGGGAATTATACAACACGACACAAGAGCCACACCCAATTCACTTGCACTTGGTTTCCTTCCTAATTCTAAATCGACAGAATTTTGCTGGCAGTGCAGTCCCAATTATCAAAGACCCTCGTAAAACTAAGCTATTTCTACAAAATGCTGGTCTAATCGGCAATCCTGAACCTCCACCACTTTATGAGAAAGGTTGGAAAGACACTGTAGTTGTTAACCCAGGTGAAGTTATTCGCATTATTGCCACCTTCGACAAACCTGGGTATTATCTCTGGCACTGTCACATCTTAGAACACGAAGACTTCGATATGATGCGACGCTTTGAAGTTGTGGCAACTCCCTAGAACACCAATTCACTAATCGGAATCATCAGGAAAAAACGAGGTTTTGTTGGGTTGCAACAAGCGGCAAAAACAGGAGTGTCTTATCTAGGTTTGCTCTATATCAATACTCGTAAATTGGCGAAGTATTGCAGTAAAAAAAATATTTATAGGACTAACCCTTTCAAGGTGGATAAAAACTTTGGTTAAAAAATTCCTCTTTAATCTCTTGACTCTGTGTTCTCTGCGCCTCTGGGGTTAAATAAATTACTTTGAAACCGCCCCAGGCGCAGAGGGTGCTGAAAGAAAAAAAGGATTTTACAAGTCACCTTGAAAAGGCTAGTCCTCAGAAAGATAAAGTCAAAGGTGCAGGATTTATCGGAGGTAGCAATGGCGCGTAAACGGTTGATTATCGAGATGGGGATGGGAATAGATCAACATGGACAAGAACCGACAGTAGCAGCATCTAGGGCGGTACGGAATGCGATCGCTCACAATGCCTTACCTGGTGTTTGGGAAGTTGCTGGTTTAAGTCACCCCAATGAAATGATTATAGAAGTTCAGGTAGCAGTGCCATATCCAGAACAAGTTAGAGAAGAAGAGGTACTCGCTGTACTACCATTTGGGCGCAAAACTCTTATTGTAGAATCTGGGGGGATGATAGTTCAAGGGCGGGCTATTCCCGAACTCAACGATAAAAATGACGAAATGTTGATTGCGATCGCTGCTGTTACAGTTCTGGTTGAAAATGAGTAACTGAGGTCAATACCTGACGCGATGTACAACTTATTCTTGGAACTCCCCTTCTATTTCTCTTTCCCATTCCTGAGAGGCTTTGATTTTTGCTCACCAACCCTTGTAGGGTTGGGGGTTAGGTTTGAGAGCAAGTCGTACATGGCGTAATATTTTTTATCTTCCAAGTCTTGCAAAAAATCGTGACTTTAAGAAAAAACTCACGACTTTAAGAAAAAAATCGTGACTTTAAGAAAAAACTCACGACTTTAAGAAAAAAATCATGATTTTAAGAAAAAACTCACGACTTTAAGAAAAAAATCGTGATTTTAAGCAATAAATCGTGATTTTGAGCAATAAATTGTGATTTTAAGCAAAAAATCCTGACTTTAGTAACGACAGCTTCTAAATTCCGGGTGATAGCTCCTGAAATGGTGACAACTTGCTTAACAGCCAAGCATACGCTTGTCTTGGGCTGTTTCGGCAAGAAGTTAGGCACACCTTTGTTTCTGGCAAAGGTATTGTAAGGTCAAAGCTGCAACATTTACTTATACTTAAAAAAATGAAGCAAATTAAGTGATAATTACTAGCTTTTAGATTTTTCTGACATATTTGGCGCTCCCAACTACGGAACTTCTATTTCACCAACCAAAAAGCGATCGCCTGCGGTGGGGGTAGCCGATTGCAGGCGTTATGCTCACAAGTGCACTCAAGCCTGCCATTGCTTGTAGTAAAGGTTTGGGGCAGCTGCAATCTAGTATTATGAATTAGTACAAGTGGGTGTGCCTGAGTTTTGCCTCTACACACAATGCATAATTCTTGGAAGCAGGGAGCAGAATAGAGCGTGATTAAACCAGAGATAGTATCTTACGGATCTTGGCGATCGCCCATCACAACAGATTTAATTACCGCACGCACAATTGGGTTGGGACAAATTGCTCTCGATGGCGAAGATATTTACTGGAGCGAGTTGCGACCATCAGAGCAAGGTAGAAATGTCGTAGTCCGCCGGAATGCAAATGGTGAAATTTATGATATCACACCTACTCCCTTCAACGTGCGTACCCGTGTGCATGAATATGGTGGCAGTTCTTTTCTGGTGGTAGATGGCACTGTTTACTTTTCTAACTTTATTGACCAACGCCTATATCGTCAGGAAACTGATACACAGCCGCAAGCCATCACCCCGTCAGCAGCCACACGCTATGCAGATGGTATTTTTGACCGCCAACACAACCGAATTATTTGCGTGTACGAAGATCACACTGATGCTGCAAATGAGGCGATCAATACTCTAGTCGGCGTGGAACTAGACGGACACAAAATCCAAGTATTAGTGTCTGGAAATAACTTTTATGCTTCGCCTCGCCTTAGTCCCGATGGTTTACGATTAGCTTGGCTGACTTGGAACCATCCTAATATGCCTTGGGATAGCACTGAACTATGGGTTGGGGAATTAAAAGCAGATGGTAGTTTAGGAAATACTCAAAAAATTGCTGGCGATTTAGATGAATCTATCTTTCAGCCAGAGTGGTCGCCGGATGGCAAATTGTACTTTGTTTCTGACCGTACAGGTTGGTGGAATATATATCGTTGGCAAGATGAAAATGTAGAAGCGCTAACTCAAATCAAAGCGGAGTTTGGTCGGCCGCAATGGAATTTTGGGATGTCCACTTATGCTTTTGAGTCTGCTAACCGGATTATTTGTACTTATACCCAGCAAGGTATTTGGTATTTAGCTAGCCTTGACACAGTAACAGGTCAACTAGAACCAATAAATACGCCCTACACAGATATTAGTTCTCTCCACGCCACCTCTAAACAAGTGGTTTTTCGCGGAAGTTCTCCAACTGAGTTGGCAGCTATTATCCGTCTGGATTTGACAACCAAAAAGCTGGAAGTACTACGGCGTTCCAGCGATGTAACTATTGATGCTGGATATCTTTCTGTCCCTGAAGCCATTGAGTACGAAACAGCTGATGGCAAAACAGCACACGCCCTTTTCTACTCACCTCAAAACCTTGATTATACTGCTCCTGCGGGCGAAAAACCGCCTTTGATTGTCAACAGCCACGGTGGGCCCACCGCAGCAACTTCTAGTAGCCTCAGTTTTGGCGTTCAGTATTGGACAAGCCGAGGTATAGCGGTTCTGGATGTAAATTATGGTGGTAGTACAGGTTACGGGCGGGAGTATCGGCAACGACTTGATGGACAGTGGGGAATTATAGATGTAGATGATTGTGTTTTTGGTGCGCGTTACTTGGTGGAACGGGGAGATGTAGACGGCGATCGCTTGGCAATTTCTGGTGGTAGTGCAGGTGGTTACACAACGCTTTGTGCTTTGACTTTCCGAGATACTTTTAAAGCAGGAGCCAGCTATTATGGTGTCAGCGACTTGGAAGCTTTAGTGCGGGATACACATAAATTTGAATCACGGTACTTGGATCGTCTGGTTGGCGCTTACCCACAACAGCGTCAGATTTATCAACAGCGATCGCCAATTAACTTTAGCGATCGTCTAGCCTGTCCAGTGATTTTTTTCCAAGGATTAGAAGATCGAGTAGTTCCGCCCAATCAAACTGAAGCAATGGTTACAGCACTGCGAACTAAAGGTGTACCTGTGGCTTATCTTGCTTTTGAGGCTGAAGAACATGGCTTCCGCAAAGCCCCAAATATCAAACGTTCTTTGTCAGCAGAACTCTACTTTTACTCACGAATTTTCGATTTTGAAATTGCTGAATCAGTCGAACCTGTAGTCATTGAAAACTTTTAGCCTACTTTCCGCACCCCTAACTGTCACAAAGAGAAATTACGGGGAGAAAAAAGTCAAGTGATCAAAACAAACATTATTAGTCAAAAAAAAGATTTGAGCAAGCATGAATCAGAAAAAATGGCATCAAAATCTCTTGTCAATAACGAGCAATAAGAACTGACGCCAGAGAGATGAGTCTGAGATAAATAAATGAAGATGTTAAAGGCTGAAATCATAAATTAGAGTAATCAATGGAAGCAGCAGCACAGGGTCAATTTTGGCTGATGCACGATCTGCTATTTACCTATCAAAAAGCTTTGGGAAACGGCTATCTTGTGGAGTATGCCGATGTTTTAGTTTACAGCAGATTGCAACTTAGTGAGGTACAGATTATTGTAAGGGCACAACAATGTTGTGCCCCTACGTGTGTACCTAATTTACCTTAAAAACGCTGTATTAATGGAATTCGCTATTTCGCTATACTGATTCCTGGAACATGGAGCAGTTGAAGGCGGCCATTACCACTGCAAGTCATTGATTTATTCAGAAACCGATAAACATTTAGGAGGAACAAAAACATGATTGCTCAAGTGAACCTTGGCGGTAGTTTCACGCTCGCAGGTACTTCTGTAACTCTGAAGCGGATAGGCTATGGTGCGATGCAGCTTGCTGGATCAGGTGTTTGGGGACCGCCGCGCGACGTGGATGCTGCCGTTGCCGTTCTGCGCGAAGCGATCGCACTCGGAATCAATCACATCGACACCAGCGACTTCTACGGGCCGCACATCACCAACCAAATCATTCGACAGGCGCTTCACCCCTACCCCGAAAATCTGACGATTGTCACCAAGGTGGGCGCAGTGCGCGGCGCGGACGCATCGTGGAATCCAGCGCAGAGTCCGACCGAGCTTCGCCAAGCGGTGCACGACAACCTGAGCAACCTGGGCGTTGACGTGATCGATGTCGTCAACCTGCGCCGATGGGGGGAGGGGCCGAACGAGGGGTCGATCGCAAAGCAATTCACCGTGCTTGCCGAGATGCAGCAGCAGGGGTTGATCCGGCACCTGGGACTTAGCAATGTGACGGCGACGCAGGTCGAGGAAGCGCTCGCGATCGCGCCGGTGGTTTGTGTGCAGAACCAGTACAACCTCGCTCACCGCGACGACGACGCGCTAGTGGGCGAGCTGGCGCTTAAGGGCATCGCGTATGTGCCGTTCTTTCCGCTCGGCGGCTTCAACCCACTTCAGTCCTCGACGCTGGACACGGTGGCGGCGTCGGTCAAAGCCACTAAGATGCAGGTCGCGCTGGCGTGGTTGTTGCAGCGTTCACCGAACATCTTGCTGATTCCGGGTACATCGTCGGTTGAGCATCTGCACGAGAATCTCAAAGCCGCAGATTTGCAACTTCCACCGCAAATAATTGCCGAACTGGACGCGATCGGCGGCGCTTAACTATGCCGACCGTACTCGTCTACGGTGCGGCCGGTGAGGCAGGGCTGTCCATGATCCAACTTGCAATGCTAGATGGCATCAAAATCATCGGTACAGCCAGCACCAAAAACTTTGAGATGCTACGCGGTTACGGCGCATCAAATCAAATAAATCTGGAGAAAAGTATGTCATTAGAAATAGAGACACTACAGGCTACACCACCAACTTCTACCTTTGAGACACCTGAAAAGAAGCAAGAATTTAACTGGAGGCAATGCTGGTATGCCGTTAGCTTTGTGCAAGACTTGCCAGCTAATCGCCCTTATAGCTTTTCCTTGTACGATGAACCCTTCGTTTTGTTCAAAGACCAAAATGGACAACTTATTTGTTTAACAGATCGTTGTCCCCACCGTGCAGCTAGACTTTCTGATGGACAAATTATTGACGGCAAAATTGAGTGCTTATATCACGGTTGGCAGTTTGGCAATAATGGTCAATGTCTGCACATTCCCCAGTTACCAACCGATGCCAAAATTCCGGTAAATGCTTGCATATCATCCTTTAAAGTCTTGGAACGTCAAGGGATCATTTGGATGTGGGCAGGGGAAGCCGAAACAGCTATTGATGAGCTAATTCCATTTCTACCTGATTGGGAAAAGCAGGATTGCTTCAATTTAGACTATGTACGTGACCTACCTTACGACCAAAGCTATTTTATTGAAAACGTTATTGACCCGGCTCATATTCCAATCAGCCATGATGGCATCATGGGAGATCGAAAAGATGCCCAACCGTTGGAAATAGAAGTTATTGAGAGCAACATTCAGGGAATTAAGGGAAGGTGGCGGCGAACACAGACAGCCAATCTGCCTTGGACGTCATTAGATTTCATTGCTCCTAATTTGATTCTCTACAACTTTCATGATGAACAGCAAGGTAAGTTTGCGGGCACAGCCTTGTATTCAATTCCACTAAGTAAAGATAGATGTCGGATTCTGGTTAGAAATTATGGCAACTTTTTTAGCCAAAAAATCAAGCTGATGCCTCCCTGGTTAGAACACATCTTGATCCGAAACATAGTTTTAGAAGGTGATTTGCAATTAGTCGTTGAACAAAAGGCTCAAATTGAGCGTTTGGGACAAAATCTTAAAGAAGTGTATTTACCGCTGAAAACATCTGATCCTCTTGTAGTTGAGTATCGCAAATGGCTAGATAAATTTGGGTCATCTTTGCCGTTTTATCAAGGTTATTCCACCTCAAAAAATGCCGGTAGTAGCGAGTGTGAGCAAAAGTTGATCACATTAGACCGATTCTCGCAACACACACTTATTTGTCATTCCTGCAATCAAGCTTATCAAGTTACAAATAGGGTCAAACAAAGTTGTGTAGGAGTAGCGATCGCTCTAGCGGCTGTAGCGATAGTTGCAGATGATTCTAGAATCCGAATAGCAGCAATATCGCTTTCTATAGCAGCAGTTGTAATGTCCGCTATGGCTCATAAACTCAAAACTCACTTTCAGCGTTCCTACACTCGTCATTAAAATAGAGACTGAAGATTAGGGATTGGGGACTGGAATCGGAATTCTCCCCAACACTTAATCCTTAATCTATAATCTTAGTCATAATCAAGTTAGCGGCTCTGCGCTAAAGTAAAAATATTGGGATAAAAATCTCTAGCAGTAAGTTCAATACACCATTAATCTTTACCACTGCGGCGATCATGTCTCAAGAGTATAATGAATCACTCCAAATTCAGGAGATTACCAAACTCAAACCGAAACACTTTGCTGATTTAGTCAGATCAGCACAATTGATTTTTGACCCCACAGCAGGAGTTTCGGGAAAAAATATCAAAGTTGACTGGGAACAATTTGGAATTCCCCATGATGTAGCAGACAATCTCAAATCACTTGGTCAGCAGTACCAATATGCATCTCCTCACATCCCTGTTGAAGTCATTTGGAGTAAATTAACTCCAGAGACTCGTATTTGGTTCATTGAAAATAAAGATAGGTTGTGGGAGCTTGAAGAAGCTTTCCCAGCCCTTGACGAAGATTAAACAGCTAAACCATTGAAAGGAATACAAATTATTTGTAGGGGCACAATAATCGTTGTGCCCCTATCCTCTGTCTATAGGCATTTTTGTTTGAATGGAACACGCGGTAAATTGAGACTTAGTACCGCTGCGCGGAAGTCAAAAGTCAAAAGAGTTCTATTCTGGGCTTTTGCCCCATTTTGTAAACGCAAAGCGGCTTCCCGGAGGGTATGGTATGTTTATTTACGCCGTGATCTACTAGTAGAGCGGGCGCGTAAATCCAGCTACCATCTCAAACAAGACTTGGGCCACAGAGCAACTGGTTAAAGGTAGGCAAACTGACGCCACTACTGGTTATTTTGGGCGATGCCTGCGGCTGGCTACGCCTACGCATTAGCTTGAGTACATAAGTTAAATTAATAAGAAAGCTTGTATCGATGAATCAAAGCGTAAGTGTTGCTCCCAGTCTGGAACAACACACTCATGAAAATCCTGTTGCTACCAAACAACAGCTATTTAGGAAGCAACTAATTGTCCTTGTCTTGGAAATGGTTCTGGCATTACCTCTGGGTTTAATCTTGGCAAAGTTGCAAATTGGCAGGATTGCCTGGATATTTGGCGGGATTGCCGCTGGTACAGTGGTTCTTCAAGGGTGTCGAATTTTTTATGAATATTCCCCCCAACCTAACCGCACTGCTAGAAAAGTGGGAATGGCGCTTGTAGGCTTAACTGTCGGCGCTTCCAATGCCCACGGTAATCTAGCTAGTGTTGTTTCTGATATTCCGATATTTATTTTTCTTACCTTGTTTCTGCTGCTGAGTGGAAGCTGTATTGGTTATATTTACTCCCGCGTCAGCAAAACCAACCTAATGACAGCAATGCTGGCTACAGTTCCTGGCGGTGTCGGAATTATGGCAGCGATCGCCGCCGATTACAATAAAAATGTTACCTTGGTTGCCCTAGTTCAGGCGATTCGTGTCACCTTAGTAGTTGTTCTAATTCCCTTCATCGCTAAGACATCGGCTAGTAATTACTATCCCCAAACACTCCCAAGCAACGCTGCTTGGCTCAATATTGATCCATCTCAACTAGGATTACTTTTATTAGTACTGCTAATCACTGGATTAGTAGTTTATCCAGCTATATTATTTAAAATTCCTGCTGGCGATTTCTTTGGTGCATTGTTGATTGGTATCGGGTTTAATCCTTTGCTACATTGGCTGCCTTTCGTGGGTGATATTAGCTTTAGTCCACCGCCTTTAATTAACTTATTGGGCCAAATGCTCCTGGGAATTACTATTGGTGAGTATTGGGGAGATAAACCCAACTTTAGGAAGGGGACTGTCGGCTATGCCTTGATGTCTGTGGGAATGACCCTCGGATGCGGAGCGATCGCTGCTAGACTTGCCATGCAATTAACCTCTTGGGACTGGTTAACCTGTCTTTTAGTCACAGCACCAGGAGGATCAGCAGAAATGATCCTAGTTTCCCTGGCATTGAATCATAATGTTGAAATTGTCACAACTGGTCATTTAGTGCGACTAATTGCAATTAATAGTTCCCTACCACTTTGGGTGTTTTTGTTTCGCCGTCTAGATGAGCAACTTTCAAAACCAGTTTAATTGATGAAGGCATTGGGCAGAGAGCAAGGGACAGGGCAATACTTCTGGTTCAAGGGGAAAGGGAAAAGGTTTTAATTCACCCTTTACCCTTTACCCGAATTTTAAAATATATCTCTTTTGCGTTTCTAACCACCTACCTCTCTGCCTCTTTTCTTTTAAACTGTCAGCTTCAGGGCTTATTCTAAATTTAGATGTTGCCGTTTTTGTCAACTACTTTTAGAGGACTGGCACTTTAGGAGTCGGGAAAGAATGGAAAGAACAGCAAGCCCAAGAGTCAAAATTTGCTGTATCAGCAGCATAGAAGAAGCATGGATTGCCATCCGTTGCGGTGCATCTGCCCTCGGTTTGGTTTCTCATATGCCGAGTGGCCCCGGTGTCATCTCTGAAGAATTAATTGTAAAAATTGTGGCTTGTGTACCACCCCCGATCGCCACTTTTTTACTTACTTCAAGCCAAGATGCTCACGGGATTATTCAACAGGTAAGGCGCTGTGGGACAAATACTGTGCAAATCTGCGATCGCCTAGAATCAGGAAGCTACCAAGATATAAGAGTAGCCTTACCTGGGATCTCCATTGTCCAAGTCATTCACGTGATTACAGAAAAATCTATAGACGAGGCAATTAGCGTGGCGCCCTATGTAGATGCAATTCTACTGGACTCCGGCAATCAATCACTGCTGATTAAAGAGTTGGGCGGCACAGGACGCTTACACGACTGGAATTTGAGCGCCAAAATCCGTGAGCAAGTAAACGTGCCAATTTTCTTAGCTGGAGGACTCAAACCTGAGAATGTCGCTCTTGCAGTTGGGCAAGTTGCTCCTTTCGGACTTGATTTGTGTAGTGCGGTTCGCAGCAATGGCAAATTAGATGAAAAGAAGCTCAAGCTGTTCTTCCAACAATTGAAATACTGTACAGAAGAGTTTTCACCAGAATTTAATTAAGACAACAAAAATATGTGAGTGTAAATTAGTAGCTGACATTAGCTACTGATTGCCATGCAATTTACAAACAGAGGTCTTTAAGGTTTGGAAACCCAATTCCTAATCCCCAGTCCCCAGTCCCCAGTCCCTTTCAAATACTAAGGATGCTTTAGATGGTTGCCCAAATCCAAGAACTTGAAGCTCAACACTGGGTTAAAACTCGTTCTTCCCTTGACCCTAGCGAATCCACTTTCCTGATTTGGAAAGGTAAAATTTACGCCTTTATCCCCGGTGAGAAAAGACAACTTCTGTTCAAGATCCTGGGATTGAGCGTTAGCAGATGTATTCCCACAGCAGAAGGTAGCTGGGATTTTACTTCTAGGGAACTGACTTACTACCTCAACCCCAAAACAGATGAAGTCTTACCAAAATGGGAGAATCCTTGGACAGGCGAGACAGTTCCGGTAATTCACGTTGCCAATAATCCAGTCCAGGGTAAATTCGATGGAAATTTTCCTGCACAAGTAGATGGTGACAGCACAACCTTCGTTTTTGATATATTTCCCTATTACCCCAATCCCCTAGCAGACGATCCAAAATTTGCCGAATACAGCCCAAATCCAATTTATCAGGCAGCGGAATTGTTTAAATTAACTGTGCCAACCGCAGATTTATTCAACACAGCCCTCTCCTCAGTTTCTCAACTAAAACTGAGTTGGGATAGGATTGGTCAATGGCTTCCCTGGATGAAAATGGGCGATCGCCCTGGTCATCTGATCTACAGTGCTGTTGGCAGCAAGGTCAATGGTTTAACAGAACTGCCTCTAATACTGCAAGACGAAATTAATAACCGTATTCCTCTATATAAACAAGCCCCAAAAGCATTGACAGATGGCGAAGATATGACTTCCTGGTTGTACTTCCAAAAGCACTTTCAAGCTTACTTGGCTGGTGAAATCTTCCCGCTTCCCCAAGCAGAAGAATTGTAAATTACCTGGAAAGCAACATCGAACTCTTGGCAGGAGATAGTTGATGTGATCCGAGAAGCATCAAGTCTCAAGTTAGAGCTAAGTAGACCGAACCAGGCTAGAGATTGCTTGTACTAACGTCCTTGGCTCTATTGGCTAAGAGATGTGGTTATGGAAATCTGCTTTTAGTGCCCGTTGCTGATTTATCTCCCTGGCGTAAGCAGTCAGGGCGATCGCTTTTTTCTGCTCGCCTGATACCAATAAAGTTCTGACCTGTAATCAAGACATCCGTTTGAGTGACGGACAAACACATTATCTAGCAGATAAATTTAATATCCAATTAATATAGCAATCCTAAATCATTTATGACATAAAATCGCTGAAAAGCTTATAAATACGTACTTTTAATCTCTGTATTTTCTCACCGAAAGACAACAAGGAAGCCCATTCCTTTTAGGGATGGGGGAAATTATCGCCTTGTCGTCTTGGTCATTAGTCATTAGTATTACTGAACACGAGAAATTAAATAAAATTACTAATGACTAATAACTAATGACTAATGACTCGAAATCCCCCGGCTTGAAGCCGGGGGATGAGTTACGTTTCAATTCGGATTGCTATATCTCATTTAAGCTGGCGGCTGTATCTTTTTTTGAAATTCCTTATTTGCTTTGATATAGGCTTCATTTACCTTTATATGCTGCTCTACTGCTTCTGAAAACACATCTATTGAAGGATCTTCTATTAGTCTGTGCGCCAACTCTTGAAATTTCTGCGCGTGCTTCTGCATGGTTTCTGCATGGGCTTCTATACGTTCTTTTTGTTCCTCCTCGATTTGGTCATTTGTTTCTAAACTCTTACTCAACTGTTGTATATCTTTGGTAGACTCAATTGATTGTTGAGCATGTTTGTATGTTGTCTCTACAGTCTGCTTTGAAACTTCACGCATAATCTTAATTCCGGCTATTGCCTTAAAAGAACTATAAAATAGAAGCTGTCTCGCCTATCTATAACAGTTAGTGAAGAATTCACTAGTATAAGAGGATGTTTTAAAAGTCCCAGAAGGTATAATTTTGCTGTTCCCACTTGGATTAACTTTGAAGATAAATCAAGGTTTTAGCCATGTACTGAGATACTTTACTGTGCTAACTCTGAAAGCAAAAGACCCTTTTAAAACATCCTCTTTTTAGAGGATATTCCAAAGGTATTTTATATGCTACTGAAAACCTGGCTAACTATCTAAAGATAGATAAAATTGGCGTTTAAACTAATCCCTTTGACTGCCGCGATCGCTTCAACTATACCATTCACTTTTACTGCCAGCTTGGCGCTACATTAACAATGCCAGAGTTAATTATCCACTCTCAAGCCGAAGCTGCTTCCATAAAATATCTGCAAACACTAATACATGGCTTCAATTAGCCCCCTGCCCTCCTGCCTCCTTCAATCAAATTTTGCCTCTTCACCTGAACAATCAAATAGATGTAAACTTAACCGTTGAGAAAGTTCTTCACACACCTTTACCCCCCGCACACTGTTACCACGCACATCCAGCAGTGGCGAAAAAACTCCAATGCCCATCTTCTTGGGTACAACGGCGATAATCCCACCACTAATACCGCTTTTCGCCGGAATCCCAATTTTATAAGCCCACTCACCTGCAAAGTTGTACATTCCACAGGTATACATAACACTCAGAATATCTTTGATGTAATGCTTATCTACCGCCCGTTCTTTGGTGATCGGGTTAATACCTCTGTTAGCAAGGGTAGCCGCCATCACCGCTAAGTCTTGGCAATTCACCATCACAGCACACTGCTGGAAATAAAGATCCAAAGCTTCTTCAATATTCCGGTCAATCATGCCAAAGTTGAGCATCAGATGCGCCATTGCACGGTTGCGATGCCCTGTACTCCGTTCTGAGGTAAAAACTGAAATGTCAACGAACACGTCGCGGCCAATATATCCCCGAAACATATCCAGCATTCGGTTGAGGCGTTCGGTTGGCCCGAAACCTTTGATTAAACTGGTGGTGGCGATCGCTCCAGCATTTACCATTGGATTATAAGGTCGCTTCGATTGCTCATCTAAAATAATCGCATTGAATGCATCCCCCGTCGGTTCCACGCCAACTCTAGTCAAAACATAATCCAGTCCATGATCTTCTAAGGCAAGTCCATAAGCGAATACTTTGGAAATTGATTGAATGGTAAAGAGTTGCTCATAGTCCCCAACTTTGTAAACCTGACCATCTACTGTCACAATGCAAATGCTGAACAAGTCCGGGTTTGCCTTTGCCAGTTCCGGAATGTATTTCGCCACTGCACCTTCTTGCAGTGACTTGTACTGGGAATGCAACTGGTTGAGAACAGCTAATAATGGCGATGGCTCTATTTCTAAATCTCCTTGATGTGCTTGCTCTGTCATCAGGCCGATAACATTTCCCGAAATACCTACTATATATATAGTATGGGTGCAGATGTACATCTCTACAGCCGCAAAGATTTTTGAAAAGACGGCTTGCTCTCAAAAATCATACTTGACCAACTACTTAGGGCAAAATAGCTCTTGTACTTTTTAATACGACTAAAAATTTTTATTCAAGCGATCGCGAAGATTTATTAATTTTTTCATCATTAATCCGGATAAATATTAGGTTGAGTATCGTCCTTTTTTTTATACTCAGTAATACAGTTACATGAGGTTACATATATCACTATTTTTAGTCTAGTCATGGGGAATCAAAGTCATGATTAACGTAGGGAGAAAAAACTTTCAAAAAAGATATTAAACTCAAACTGATTTGGATAATTATTTCAGATGTAATGCGGATGACGACTTATTCATAGGTAAATCTAAATATTTCATTAAATAAGTTCTTTTGAGTATTTGTGCCGATGCCATTTAATTAAAGTTATATTATCTTCTGAGAGCAAATAGCCAAAATAGATGTTATCTAGAATACACGCCTAGTTGCGAACCTTTAGAACCGATGTGAATAGGGTATCGTCACTTTGGCGTGCAATAAGGTTAACGTTTTTTTAAGAAATTTTTGACTTAGATTAAAAAGCGTTACATAGCCAAAGTCCTCATTTGGGAAAGCTTTGACCCTTGAAATTGAAATCGGAATTTGAGAAAGTTGCCAAGAATTACGCTAAAACCCTGATCCCCAAGCCAAAAGGTTCATGCTAGTCTGTTGCAGTTATAAAGAAAAAGTGAAAACGGAACGAGTTCGAGTTTTTCCGGAGGGAAGTCACTTTCCGAAAGTGAAAAATCCCGGAAATCATAAAACTTAATTTCTACAGTCGCTTAAAAAACGGACGCATGAATCAAAGACATTTCTGGACTATTGTCACCCTGTTTGTGACTGTTTTGGGTTTACCCACAGTCGGTTGCACTCAAACCACCAAGGGAAATGCGCTAGCTTCCCAAAAATCACCTGCCACTGATGTGGTGAAGGTAGGAGAGTTCCAATCAACAGCAGGGAAACAAACCTTGGATGCTGTGATTACAGAAATTCATCCTCACAACATTGGGGGACGTAAGGCGGCAACCCTTTTTATCAAAAATATTCCCGTTCTCACCTTTTTGAGTTCTGTAGCAGATACGAGTCTAGAAACTAAAAAAGTTGGTGCAATTGGAGATACAGAGGGCGTACAATCGTACGCCCTTCTTACTAGCAATTCACCAAAGGCAGTGAGTATTGGGAACGTAACGGGGGTGGGTAACCAGATTAGCTCTGTTGACAATGACCCGGTTGAGATAGCTGGTGTAATAGCAGCTAAGATCAACCAGTTGAACCGGGAAAATGTGGATGGGAGTAAGATTACCGTAAGTTGGAAAGCAGGGGGTGAATCTACAGTTGCTAATCAAGCGCAAAACAAAAGCGTCCCTGTCCAGCAAAATGGCGATCGCTATGTAATCAAAATTAATGACGAAGAATTGGTCGAAATCAACGAAGATACGCGATTAGCAGGTACTACCAACAATCTGGCGGAAGATGCATTGCAAGCAACCAATCGCCTACGGAGGCTACTAGGCAATGCATCTCCCTTAAAAGAAATTGCGAATTTACCAGTGCGTTTACCAGTATCAATACCCAAATTGCCAAAAGAGATTGCCGTCGGCCCAGTGCGAATCTCTTTCGGAGGCATGGCTTCCTATTACGGCTATGACGGTTCTGGTAATCGAACTGCTAGCGGTCAAAGGTTCAATCCAGAAGAAATGACTGCCGCCCATCGTAGTTTACCCTTTGGTACGCAAGTCCGTGTAACTAACACCCGCAATGGTCGTTGTGTGGTAGTGCGGATTAATGACCGAGGCCCATTCGTTCGGGGTCGAGTCATAGACCTGTCAGCTGGCGCAGCTCGAATTTTGGGAATGATCGGTAGTGGCGTGGCACCAGTGCATATTGAAGTCTTAGAGAAATAAACTAGAGACTGGGGACTAGGGACTGGGAACTGGGGAGTAGGGAAAAGCTTTCTCAATGCCCAGTGCCCAATCCCTAATACTCAATCCCCAATACCCAATACCCAATCCCTAGTTCAATCATCTCTTCCCTCTATTTCAGATATAAACTAACGGGGGAGGGATCGATAAGAACTAGGGGTATTTTTGTGCGCCTGCTAACAACAGTCGCAGCTTTACGCTGCTATTTAACTAAACGCTGCTCAGAAAACCAGCTGATTGGAGTTACTGAGGATCTGAGATTAGATGAGATGACTGGGTGGTATCAGACGGCTGTCGGTCTGGTGCCAACGATGGGGAATTTACATCAAGGTCATTTAAGCTTGATCCAACGGGCGCGGCAAGAAAATTCTACGGTGATTGTTAGTATTTTCATCAATCCCCTGCAATTTGCTCCCAACGAGGATTATCAACGCTACCCCCGCACTTTAGAGCAAGACCAACAACTTTGCGAACAAGTTGGGGTAGATGCAATTTTTGCGCCGACTCCGGAAGAAATGGCAGTTCCTCAGAAGAGTATACAAGAATCAAAGGTTACACAAGTTATCCCCCCATCTGCTATGATAACTGGCTTGTGTGGTCGTTCTCGGCAAGGTCACTTTCAGGGTGTCGCTACGATTGTGACCAAACTTTTTAACTTGGTACAGCCTGACCGTGCCTACTTTGGTCAAAAGGATGGTCAGCAACTGGCAATTATTAAACGCTTAGTAGCTGACTTAAATTTGCCGGTGGAGATTGTTGGTTGTCCAACAGTGCGGGAAGCGTCGGGTCTTGCCATCAGTTCTCGTAATCAATATTTGACTGCAACGGCAAAAGAACAGGTAGCGGTGTTATATCGTGGCTTGCGACAAGCTGAAGCTGCGTTTCGTGCTGGGGAACGCAATAGCAACAAGTTGATAGCAGTGGTACAGCAAGAAGTGGCAATGGTCAGCACGGTTTTAGTGGAATATATTGAATTGGTTGAACCGACTACGTTGATGTCTTTAGAAAAAGTTCAGGAGGAAGGAATGTTGGCGATCGCAGCTCGTCTTGGTTCTACACGTTTGATTGACAATACGATATTGCGCGATCGCCAACCCATCATCGCCATTGATGGCCCAGCTGGTGCTGGAAAATCTACAGTGGCGCGTCAAGTGGCAGCAAGCCTGAATTTAGTCTATTTAGATTCAGGAGCAATGTACCGTGCTGTCACTTGGTTAGTACTAGAAAAGGGGATTGCTATTGATGATGAGTGTGCGATCGCCGAATTAGCTAACCAGTATAAAATTGAACTGACTCCCACCCAGGATTTACAATCTCCGGTGCGGGTTTGGATTAACGGTACTGATGTTACCCAGGCAATTCGCACGATTGAGGTAACATCTCAAGTATCGGCGATCGCTGCACAAAGCGCTGTCCGTCAAGCGCTGGTTAAACAACAGCAAAACTGGGGTAAAAGAGGTGGTTTAGTCGCTGAAGGTCGGGACATTGGTACTCATGTGTTCCCCGATGCCGAAGTGAAAATTTTCTTAACCGCTTCTGTGAGTGAACGCGCCCGTCGTCGCCAGCAAGACTTTAACAAACAAGGTCAACCCGAAGTCAGTTTAGAGCAGCTAGAACGGGATATTGCCGAACGTGACTGGAAAGATAGTACACGCAAAGTTTCTCCTTTACAAAAAGCAGCGGATGCGATTGAAATTCAAACCGATGGCTTGGACGTGTCTGAAGTCACGGCACAAATAGTTAACTACTACGAGCAACGTCTATCTGAGTAGTAGTCATCGAAGAGAGCAAGGAGACAAGGGAACAACCATTTAATCAATCTCTGCTACTGTCACCTTGTCTCCCACTTTTGTTGTACTCTTCTGGTCACTAATAAAGAAAATACCTGTAATCATGATTATTACCGATTTTGGCTTCTAATTAAGAGTTGTTCTGTACTTGCCAGGATGACCAGTGGCGCGACAGATACTCTGGCGATCACCTCTATTGCCCAGTTGTGATTCACCAAGTCAGGGATCGCTGTAAAAAGCGTAAATCCAATGATGAGTAAAAGTGGGATCATGAAAAAATTCCGATCCCAAGCAGGTTTATCGCGCAGTCTCTCTTGGTGGTGTATTAAGCGTTGTCGCCAAAATCGAAAGGTACTAAGGACAGCGACAAGGTATAACAGTCCACCATTAATTAGCAGGGTTATTTTATGGTTTGGAGTGATGTCAGGATGCCCAAGTGCGATCGCCATTAAGCAAACTCCCGCTACTAGATACAGAAAAGTAAACAGGGTAAAGTGTTTCATTTGTTTCTTTTTGTGCTTTGTCAAGAGGGCAATATTTTAACGCTATTACAGATGATATAAATTTAGTGGTAAATGAAAAATCAATAAGACTTTATTATTCATATACAGCAAGATATGTTAATTCTGCTAAAGATATATTAGGAAGCGGCTGTCTCAATTTTTATGCTGATGGTTCTTCAACTTTTCATCAGGGGAAAGACATATTTTTGGGGAGCATCCCAATTTTGCAAAAAGAGGGTGAAAAGAGCGATTTATTCGCGAGTATTCATCGCGAATAATTTTCCTTTCTTTATTTTTGCACATTTCGGATGCTCCCCCTTCAATCCGCGTGAAAAATAACAGTGCAGGAACCCTTTACGACGAGCGATAAGATAAGCCATGACGGACTATATCAAGAGAATTCAATCCTCTTTGCAGCGCAAAGTGAATATTCCCAGAAAGCAAATTAAGGAATATATGGAGCAGCAGAATATGGATGTAAATAACCCCAATAGCGAGCAAATAGAAGCGGTAAAATACTATTTTTTAAGTGAAGCAGAGGAGAGGGAAAATGCGCTTGCTGCTACTGATAATGATCCAAGGGGTATTGATAACATTGCACAGGAAGATAGTATCTCTGGGCTTTTAGAAGATTGTCTGACCCTTTCAGACGCTGCCGCCCAGGAAAACGCTCTGACCGTAAACCCTGAAATCAGAGGCATGGTGGGTTTGAAGGCGGGGGCAATGGGCATACCGCTTGCACAGAGCCAGATTGATGGGATTGCCAGCCAGATTGACGCGAGCGGGAATAGTTTTTCTCAAACGCTTGCAGAGATAGAAAATGCGCTGATTGCCTATATAGATTACCAGCATTCACAGGAAGCAAGCCAGGTGAGTTCCATGCTGGAGCGGGTGACGGAACGTGTTGCAGTAAAAAACTATACTATTAGCCAGCAATTAAGCGATGGATGTAATTGAGCTTAAAGCCTGGGTGGATGCCCACGTGCGGGAAGTGGATGCCATAGCCGCACAGGAATCTATCAGTAATGCTCCTTACCTGAAGCAATTACAAGCCGATAGGGAACTCTCCAAACAAAGAATGCTGCACTGGCTTCAGCATGGCTCAGAAAGCAATACTTCTCTTATCCCTGAGAAACACTATATTACTAATCCCATAAAGAGATTCTGGCAGGAAGTGAGGGGAATATTTAATTAGAAAAAACAGGTCAAAGGGGATAAGCCTATATCTTATTCCTTCTACATTTTAGTATTAGGAAATACCGCATCATGTTTTCAGAGGAAGGGGAAACACGGGGGGGTAATACTGCTAATTACCCATTAAAAGAAGACGCTTCCCTGACACCTACCGAATTGCAGGAAGTGGAGCGTTTGAAGGGCGAATTACTCCACGATTTGGCGAAAACGAAGGCAGTGAAGGAGGTGGCGGAGAGCATCACCCTCAAAGCCAGTATTTATGCGGTATCACGGGTGCTTTTACTCTGCGGCGGGGGAATCGGCGTGTATTTCTGCTTTGTGATGCTGTTTGTTTGCTTTATGGCGGATAACCGTGATTTTTTCACGTCCGATGATATTCAGTATAGTGAAGGGCTGAAAGTACATTCCATGAATAAGTTGCTGAAGGTTGTATTTTCCCTGATTGGCTGCGCGGTATTCGCCTATTCCACCGTGGGGGATTATCTAGGTCTGGTGAAAGCGTCCAATGACGCGTATAACGCCTTATCCAGCAAGATTGAGGAATTCCACGCGCCATTTATTAAAAACAACAGCCAACTCATTGCCGTTGCGGTCGGCGCGGGCATTACGTTTCTGGTGTTAATGGGTTCGCAAGCGGTAAAAAACAGGGATTAATGTCTTAAACCATGAAGCTTTTGCCTTTGCTGCTGATGGGTAGCGGCTTGATAGCTGGGGCTTATCCAAAGTTTAAGCCCCAGCCTTTTGATATGGTCAATGTCCGTTTCTGCCCCGAAACCTCCAACACGTCAGAAGCGATCGCAGCGATGAAGCGGCAGGGGCGGGACATCAAGGAGAAGGATTTTACTCCGCAGGATAAAGCGCAAGGCTATCTTTATCAGACCTATTGCCGCCAGGGTCATGTCATGCTGAAGAGTTACTGGGAGGAGAAGCAATCCGCTATTGATTTATCGGTCAGTCCTTCAGCCTTGGTGACTAAAACGGTAGTGAATGCAGAAAAAGGGCAGGATGTTGGTTTTTACTTACTTTCTATCGTGCTGGTTGGGACGGGATATGGCTACCAGAAGAAGCATTATGACGCTTTTTCCAGAAATGTTTTTGGCAAAATTAAACAGATAGAAAATGATGTTATTCTCACTGCCAATAATGGCAACCGGAGTCGTCAGTATAACCGCGAGATGGATAACCAGACCTGGGATATCAAGGAGGAAGTAGCGGGATTAATCAGCCGTGAAGCGATCCAGAACCGCCAGGTGAAGCAGGCGTTATTCCAGGAGGAGGAATTCAAAACGCACCTTTTGAACCTTAACCTTCAGCAATCGGAGGCGCAAAAAGCGATCGCCCAGAACCAATTGGATAGAACGAAAGCAGAAAAGGAGATGACGAAGCTGCAAAGCACTACTAGCAGCGAAACACGCGACGCTGAAGGGGTTACGGATAAAGTGCTGGTAATCAAAATGGTGGATGCCCTTAAATCCCATGAGGGAGGCTGGCTCTGGAGGATCATAGATAACCAGACCCCGCTTTGGCTGATTGGACGGCAGGGGTCATCCAAAACATGGACAGCATGTAGCTTTGCTTTAATCCGTAAATACTGCCTTGCCATCCCTGTGCGTTATCTTATTGATGAACATGCCAGGGGGGTAAACGGGCAGATTTGGAAGTATCTGGACGCGCAAACCGTCACGTCAGATATTGATGCAATGGGCAATCTATTTGATTCTATTGTTGCTAACTGGAAGCTCAGAATTGAGGGAAAGAATGAACGGGAAGAAAAGACAGATATTGCACCCGAACAGATAATTGTGGATGAATATACGGCGCTCAAATCGGAAGTGGGCGAGCCGTCAGAGAGGTTTTACCGACGGCATTTAAAAGATACCAGGAAAGCGCAATCGTATGTTATTGGGGTAACGCATAACGATACGAATAGCAGCTATCCTGAAGGAACCAAAGAGCAGCGGGAATCTGGAACCATCCTGATACAGAAATTCTCCGCCAATGGCAAAACCCCCCTAGCAAGGGTGAAGGTGGTGCGGGGGTTGTTTGATGATGCAGGTAATGAATTGTTAGAGCATGAAGGGGAATTCCTGAGTGGTTTAACCCGCATAGAATCTACAAGCATTTTAACGGCAAGCCGATAGAATTTTAGATTACTTTACTGGAGTTTAGACTAGTTCGCGATGCGAAACTACCCAGCAGGGCTGAGTTAATCAGAGACTAACCGAAAGTATGAACAATCTTTGATATTAAACTGCAACAGATGGTTCTTTACGAGGTGCTGTTGCTGTTTTTTTGACGATTGGATAGCGGTTTTTGCGTAGGCGATTTTTTCCTAGAGTCCAGCCTAGAGACTTTCCACGAGGTTTGGGTGGACGGGTAGGAGTACCAATCAACGCTAAAACTCCTCCCATAGCCTGAGCGACTCGTCCAGGGGTCAATATTTAAGCAACATTTAAGCAACGCTGAAATGATATAAACCTCGATAAATCATTTCCAAAGAAATGCGGTCAAAAGGTAAAGATAATTCATCGGCAACAGCATCACCCAAATCAACTAAAACACCATAAAATAACCAAGTAGCTCAGACTTGTAATTTGACACCATTGCAAAAAATGAGAGTAGTGGTGGTTCTTGGTATAAAATGACAATCATTTAGTAATAATATGGATACTGCCCATATATATTTAGCTGAAGCTACTGTTATACACTGACTATACCTAATTAAGTAAGCAAATGGATAGGCGAAGATTTCTGAAGTACTCACTGGCAACAGGCGTTGTTATCTGGGTGGGTGAGAAACTCCCCAAGATAGCAGGAATGACCAAAGATCTAGTCCAAGAATTGTTTGCTATAGAATCTGCCAATGCTACCACACCCATTTTTCCGCAGAGTGTAGCGTCTGGAGATCCGCAACCGCGCGGGATTACTCTGTGGACTCGTGTTGTTCCACCTCAACCTGGTCTGGTTCAAGCTGCCTTTGAGATTTCCACAGATTCTAAATTTAGCACATTCGTCTTGCGTGGTGTCGCACAAACAGATGCGTTTAAGGACTACACCCTCAAAGTTCGCCTGAATTCCTGGCAGCTCCAACCTGCTACCACCTATTACTATCGATTTATCTATAAAGGAACAGCCAGCAGAACCGGTCGCTTCAAGACACTGCCTGCTTGTGAATCAGAGGTCAACCAAGTTCGCTTTGCATACATTAACTGTCAGGACTACACTAACGGCTACTACAACGCTTATCGCTTCCTTGCAGAAGAAGAGATAGATTTTGTTGTATTTTTGGGTGATTACATCTATGAAACAGTGGGAGACACAAGTTTTCAGAATGGCATTCGTCCCCTCCGGCTACCTAGTGGTCAACCTGCTGCTACCACGCTTGAAGATTATCGATTCCTTTATCAGACTTGCAATGGAGATTCAGATTTGCAAAAGCTACGGGAGCGCTTTGCCTTTATCACCATTTGGGATGATCACGAGTTTGCCAACGATTGCTTTGAGGTGAATGCTCCTGACCAAGTTCCATTTCTTAAACCAGAGCTTCGTCAGTTAGCAAATCAAGCATGGGCAGAATACACCCCAACCAGTATTCCTTTCCTGAGTAATAAGAATCCGCTGGCTTCTTTGCAAATCTATCGCACATTTAAATTTGGCAACTTACTAGAACTAGTAATGACGGACGAGCGCCTTTATCGCAATGGGCCTCCCTGCGACAACCTTAAAGCGCAACAGCAGCATTATCTCACAGCAAAGCGATATATCACCCCAGACTGTCCCAGCCGAAGCAATCCAAACCGAACTATGCTAGGTTCCAGACAACGTGAGTGGTTCATTAATCAAATTTGCAAATCTTCCTGTATCTGGAAGATTTGGGGTAATGAAGTGATGACCATGCAATTCAAGGTATTGTCAGCATTCGCAACACAATTCCTGGGAAAACCGACCCCGGATTTGTTCGTGGCGTTAGATCAGTGGGATGGCTTTCCTGCTGAACGCGCTCTACTGTTTCAAACTTTCAAAAAGGCTGGAATTAAAAACTTTGTGACAATCACTGGTGACCTCCACTCATTTGTTACTGGGTATCAAAAAGTGAATTTTGATGACCCACTTGATGTACCGATAGGGGTAGAGTTTGTAGTTGGCTCAACCACATCCTCCAATTTTGCTGAGGAAACTGGTCCTAGCTCTTTGGGAGTTCCCCTAGCACCAATCAACGTGATTACTCAAGTGCTTACAGCTAGTAATGCACATATCCAATATTTTAACTCCGCAACCCACGGATACAATTTGGTTGAAGTGACATCAAAAGCTTTGACTTGTACATTAAAGGCAGTCAGCGATATTACAAAAGTAGGGGGAACACTCTCAACCCTCAAAGTTTTCCGAGTGCCCCGCGATCAGGTGTTAATTGAAGACGTGACGCCTGCGTATCAACTCAATAAATGAGGGTAAATATCCAAGATTCCAGTTAAAGAGTTAAGTGTTGATGCAAGCTACATCTTCTACATAGCACCGCTACTTTCTTCTTAAAAGTAGCATCGCATCTGTTAATTCAAAAGTCGTATACGAAGGTTCTACCTAAATATTTATAACTGAAGTTTAGACTAAGGGCAGCGCTTCCATGCACTCAAATCAGGACGGCATGAAGGTTGGGTAAACATGATTGCCGCACTGTGTAACCAAAACTTGATAGCTCCTTTTACTGTTGAAGGAGCGTGTAATCGAACAGTGTTTGAAACGAGGGAAAGAGACTTGTTTGCTTCCGACCCTTGAACCCGGACAGGTTGTGGTGATGGATAATGCCACATTCCACAAAGGTGGACGCATTCAACAACGGTCATCGGCTTCCCAGCCTGTACCGCTCGTTATTCATATTCTTAAAATTACCTTTTGTAAACATCCTAGCGGGGGTTTGGGGGTCGGCAATGAGACCCCCAACAACAATACTATTGGGAGCATCCCAAATGTGTAAAAACATATTTTGTCATTGCGTTCGCCCTTGGCGTTCCCGCAGGGTACGTAATGTGCATTTCAACGGCTGAAGTGTCTTACGGGAGGTAAATCTATGCCCAGTAGCAGCTACTCGCTGCTACTGGTTTAACCACTGGGTTAATTCCTGCTTGATGTAGCCATGCTGGCGACTCCCTGGTTCTACATTCCACAGGTTTGCAACCACCTTATCCAACGCTTCCCCTTGCTCCAACTGGTAACTGGCGGTGATGAATCTATCGGTAATGTCGTGTTTTTCCATAGGGACGATGGTGTCATCGCTTTCCACCATCTCCGATAAGGCTTTCACCTCGGCTCTGAACTGTTGCTTTTGCGCTTCGGATAATGTCTGCCACCGCTGCCTCATCTGGGAAAAAATCTGGGCTTTATCCGCAAGCTTTGGCAGTGGCTTTGGCAGCGGCGTTTCATCTTCGCCTTCTAATACTCTGCGCCGTATTTCCTGGTCAATTCTTTGGTAGAGGACAGCACTGTCCGCCATGAGCATGGCGATGCTGCTCAACATCAGGCTAGTAACTAACAGGGCTATTTTCTGGTACTTATAATCCTGGTGAATCTGCAAGACCCTGAACGCTTTCTGCCGGTTCAAATCATAAGGCGGTGCGATATCGGAATCGGTGATCACGAATATTTTATCGGCGCGTTGCCGTAAGCGGTTATATTCCGGCTGCTGCAACACTTCCATGCTTTGCAGGGGATAGGCAAAGCCGATGAAGAGCAATGCGCCCGCGCCTGTGGCGAGCGCAAGAAACAGCGCGCTATGGGTTTTGGGCGCAAGGCTTACCATGATCTGTGATTACCAAGATAGAAGCTGAACAGGATAATCGGAACCAGTGCGATAAGCATCATGTTCTTGATGAATTCCGCTGCGTTGAAACGTAAATACACCTCTATCAGATCCCAATAGCCGCCCAACCAGCCAAGCAGGCAGGCAATGCAAATGATATCTATCACGGGTTTGCGGTAGGGGATGGTAAATATGCTGTAGAGGCAGTAGATCAGCACGCAGGCGCGCAGCATTAAGGACGGGAAGAAGAACACTGGATAAAGGCGGGTGAAAAAAGCCAGCAGGCAGGAGAGTCCTGCATAAAAGGCGAGTTCGTTGATGGTCTTTAAGTGGCTGAACATGGGGGCTTCTGCCTTTAGCTGTTGGCAGCGGACGGAGCGAGGAATTCATCCACCAGTTGCAGATAGTCGTTGTAAAGCTGTTCGTCCTCGGTGGTTTGAGGATGGGTCAGGCGTTCCATATCATTTAGAGAGGATTGCACGTTGCGGGTCATGCGGGCGAAAGTATCCGCCGTATCGGTGTAAACTTGCTGTTCAAACTTGCCCAGGATGATTTTGTGGGTCTCCTGAATCTGCCGAAGGCTGCGGATATGGTGCGTCAGGAATATGGCGCTGAATTTGGCGGCGAATTCATAGTTTTCAGAGAGGAAGTATGAGAGTTCTTCCACCGAAAATAACCGCAAGTGCCAGGCGATTTTTCCTACTATCCAGCATTGAAACTGTGTAAGCGGATGACGGGTAATCGGCTTGTTTCTAACGGTCGGGTAATCCTCCAGATATTGGGAGCATCCCAATTTTGCAAGAAGAGAGTGAAAGTGAAAATATATTCGCGATGGATACTCGCGAATAAATCGGGGGCTATACTTCCACTGCATA
>NZ_JBALGC010000009.1:0-28763 GCF_036916575.1 Nostoc sp. | reverse complement strand
AAGGAAATTGCCAAGTTACAGGGGCATGAAGATAGTGTCATAAGTGCCAGTTTTAGCCCGGATGGGCAGCGCATCCTCACCGCCTCAGATGACAATACAGCGCGGCTGTGGGACTTACAGGGCAAGGAAATTGCCAAGTTCCAAGGGCGTGATAGTGGGGGCATTATTGCCAGTTTTAGCCGCGATGGGCAGCATATCCTCAGCGCCTCAGTTGACAAAACAGGGCGGGTTGTGTCTATTTATGTGTGGAATGTGGAAAGCTTGGAGCAATTACTAGCACGGGGTTGTCGGTGGTTGCATAACTATTTAATTTATGCGCCTAATTTGAGTGATAGCGATAGGCAGCTTTGCAACAAGAAGTGATCAGGGGGCTAGTACCGCAAGGCGGAAGTCAAAAGTCAAAAGTTTTGGATATCAAGGCTTTTGCAAGTTTTAAAATGGTAGCTTGATTTACGTCGCGCTGTACTAGACTGCTGTAATGCTCAGTTTAAATGTATAGTGTGAGGCGTAGGCATAGCCCGTCGTAGACATCGCTCTATAGTATAAGGTAATGACTCTGTGCAATGACCTATGAAAGCTGAAGAATATCCCTTTGTTCAAGAGTTAATTACAGATAAAAAAGGTCAAGTTCTTAAGGTTGTTTTAGAGTTTGAGGAATATCAGCGCTTGTTAGAAGCTATTGAAGACGAGGGACTTTATCGAGCCATGCAAGCAGTGACAAGCGAAACACCTTTGAGGATGATTGAGGCTCTTGCAGAACTTGAACAGCCATGAACTGTGAGTATATGCCTACTTTTATCAAAGACCTGAAGACGCTTAAAAGTACTCCGGTGTTTGAGTCAGTGAAATCCCTTGTTTTTGAGGAAATTCCTAGCTATTCCAGTCTGGATGAATTCAGCAATCTGAAAAAACTCAAAGATGCTGATAGTGCATATCTTCTGAGGATTGGAGATTACCGCATAGGCTTCACAGTTGCAGGAGATATAATCACCTTTGTTCGGGTTCTCCATGTAAAGACATTTACCGCTACTTTCCATAGTTAAAAATGCGATCGCTCCGCCATGAGAAAATGCGTAGGCGTAGCTTGTCGTAGATATTGCCTGCTGCAACACTAAGCTTAAATGTAGAGTCAAAGGCGATCGCTTGATAATGAAGAGACGCAATTCAAGTTCTGAACTCGGCGTTTTGAGTTCCGAACACGAACGACCGAGCAAAAAGGTCGAACTTCCGAGTTCCGAACACGAACGGTCGAGCAAAAAGGTCGAACTTCCGAGTTCTGAACACGAACGGTCGAGCAAAAAGGTCGAAGTTCCGAGTTAAACCTCCGGTTCCACTCCCAGCGCTTTTAACTGAGCGGCCAATCTCTCTGCACGCTGACTTTCTTGTTCGGCACGCTGACTTTCTTGTTCGGCACGCTGGCGTTCTTGTTCGGCACGCTGTTGAGCAGCGTTTTTCTCTTGCCGTTCTTTTGCTGTTAACTCCAAACCCCACAGTAATAATTCGCCGTTATCATTCCACCAACGCAACCAATAACCTGTGCGGTTTTCTCGGCTTCCTTGCCATACGCCTAAAAACAAGTTCATTTCGACAATCCAGTGACGATTATTTGCATCCGGTGTTTGCAGTTCATAATGTCCTAAATCATCTCGCCGATAAACTTCTAAAACTCCACCATCTGGTTCAAAAATGGCATAGTTTGCTACTTGTAAAATCTGCTCATAATAAAACCATTTACCTGGGGGATAGGTCGGTTTACTAGAATACTCTCCACCTTCGGTATCCGAGAGAAATTCCATCACAATTACCGGAATATCACCTTGCAGTCGTGGCGTATAACTGCGCTTCACTTCTTCTCGTGAGACTCGAATAGATGATACATAACCCCAATCTGGCGCTTTGACCACAAATCGATTATTCAAGGTGGCGCAAATACCGTAGTTAGTAATGGTTAAAGCATCGGCGGGCAGTTTGTCGGCAAGTTCCAAGCTTTCTGTTAAAGCAGCAGCCAAAAGTGGCTGATTAATGTTATCCACTGGCTCGTTGTCTAAAACAAAATCATCAGGTAACTTTTCCCAGGTAACTTTATGGGTGGCTGCATTAGCTAGCATAATCAGAATATCTCAAGTACAACTTCAATTTTTAATAGTCGATGACCTCTGGCTGGGTAGACGGTTGGATTTGCGATACCATAGCTTCGCCCTCAGAAGGATATTTAATCGGGATGCTTCCAAATTAGCAGACTCTTAAGGATGTCTGCGGCATGAATCTGGAGCAATAAATATCTATAACAGTACGATTGTTCTACTATAAATCGATTAAAGATAGTATTATTAAGGACTGTTTCATCAGAAACTCCCTCTTCGCCGCCCAATATGTCAGACCAACAGCTAGCAGCGTCCTTGAATGGACATCTTCCCTACCCCAGCCACAACAGCCAGAATACCATTCGGATTCGGGGTGCTAGGCAGCATAATCTGAAAAATATTGACTTGGAATTGCCACGCGATCGCCTGATTGTATTTACTGGCGTTTCTGGTTCTGGTAAGTCTTCCCTGGCCTTTGATACGATTTTCGCTGAAGGGCAACGCCGCTATGTGGAATCCCTCAGCGCCTACGCCAGGCAATTTCTCGGACAACTGGATAAGCCAGATGTAGAGGCGATTGAAGGCTTAAGTCCAGCAATTTCCATTGACCAAAAGTCAACGTCTCATAACCCCCGTTCCACTGTCGGTACGGTGACGGAGATTTACGACTATTTGCGACTGTTGTTTGGTCGAGCTGGCGAACCCCATTGTCCGATATGCGATCGCTGTATTGCACCCCAGACAATCGATGAGATGTGCGATCGGATTATGGAATTACCAGACCGCACCCGCTTCCAAATTCTTGCACCTGTTGTCCGGGGGAAAAAAGGCACACACCGTAAGCTTTTGTCAAGTCTGGCTTCTCAAGGTTTTGTCCGCGTGCGGATCAATGGCGAGGTACGCGATCTGTCAGATTCAATTGAATTAGATAAAAATTTTACCCACACCATCGAAGTGGTAATTGACCGCTTGGTGAAAAAGGCTGATATTCAGGAGCGTTTGGTTGATTCCCTGTCTACGTGTCTTAAACAATCGGGTGGTATTGCAACCATTCTGGTGAGTCTACTTGCTGACGATGGACAAGAAAAAGAAGAAGAATTAGTATTTTCGGAAAACTTTGCCTGTCCAGAACATGGGGCGGTGATGGAGGAACTATCGCCGCGATTGTTCTCGTTTAACTCACCTTATGGTGCTTGTCCGCACTGTCATGGAATTGGGACTTTAAGAAGATTTGCGCCAGACTTGATAGTACCTGACCCAGAAGCGCCAGTTTATGCTGCGATCGCGCCTTGGTCAGAAAAAGATAATTCTTATTACTTGGAATTACTCTATAGTGTGGGACAGATTTATGGGTTTGAGTTACAAACAAATTGGAACAGGCTGACAGAAGAACAACAGCAAACTATTTTGTATGGAGAGAAAAATGAACGAACCGCAGAGGCACAGAGAGAAGTCCGAGCGGAGGCTTCCTCCGATCGGAACTTCGGGAAGAAGCAGAGTTTTAAAGGTGCTATTCCAATTTTGCAACGACAATATGAGGGTGGTTCGGAATTAGTTAAGCAAAAATTAGAGCAGTATTTAATTGATCAGCCGTGTGAAGTTTGTCAGGGAAAACGGTTAAAACCGGAAGCCTTGGCGGTGAAGTTGGGACAATATGGAATTTTAGAATTAACTGGAGTATCAATTCGGGATTGTCGAGAGAGAATTGAGCAATTCAAGTTGAGCGATCGCCAGTTACAAATTGCTGATTTAGTCCTGAGAGAAATCAAAGCTAGATTGCAATTTTTGTTAGATGTAGGTTTAGATTACCTCACCCTTGACCGTCCCGCCATGACCCTTTCTGGTGGGGAAGCCCAACGAATTCGTCTAGCAACGCAAATTGGTTCTGGTTTAACAGGAGTTCTCTACGTTTTAGATGAACCGAGTATTGGTTTGCATCAACGAGATAATAGCAGGTTGCTTAAAACCTTAACAAAATTGCGCGATTTGGGTAATACATTAATTGTCGTTGAACACGATGAAGAAACAATTCGTGCAGCCAACCACATAGTTGATATTGGCCCTGGTGCAGGAATTCATGGCGGAAATATTGTCGCCCAAGGTGATTTTCAGGCGTTATTAGCAGCAGAAGATTCCTTGACAGGTGCTTATTTATCAGGAAGACGGGTAATTACCACACCAGCAGAACGCCGAGAAGGAAATGGGCGCAGTTTGGGAATTAAAAATGCCCATCGCAACAATTTAAGAAATATAGATGTTGAAATTCCACTAGGTAAACTTGTCTCCATTACTGGTGTGTCTGGTTCTGGCAAATCTACTCTGATTAACGAATTACTCTACCCATCTCTGCAACACCATTTAACTAAGAAAGTTCCCTTACCGAGACATTTGGATAAAATTCAGGGATTAAACGCAATTGATAAAGCGATCGTTATCGATCAATCTCCCATTGGACGCACACCACGTTCAAACCCTGCAACTTACACAGGAATTTTTGATGCGATTCGAGATGTATTTTCCCAAACAGTTGAAGCCAAAGCTAGGGGTTACAAACCTGGACAATTTTCTTTTAACGTGAAAGGTGGACGTTGCGAAGCTTGTAGCGGACAGGGTGTGAATGTTATTGAAATGAACTTTCTCCCAGATGTTTACGTGCAATGCGAAATTTGTAAAGGTGCAAGATACAACCGTGAAACATTGCAGGTGAAATACAAAGATAAGTCAATCTCTGATGTTCTGAGAATGACAGTTGAAGAAAGTTTAGACTTTTTCCAGAATATTCCGAAAGCGATCGCCCGTTTGCAAACATTATTTGATGTCGGGTTGGGTTATGTCCAACTAGGACAACCTGCGACTACCTTATCTGGTGGTGAAGCGCAACGGGTGAAATTGGCAACAGAACTATCTCGACGCGCCACAGGTAAGACACTTTATTTAATAGATGAACCGACAACAGGGTTATCTTTTTATGATGTCCATAAATTATTGGATGTGTTGCAAAGATTGGTAGATAAAGGTAATTCAATATTAGTAATTGAACACAACTTAGATGTAATTCGTTGTTCTGATTGGGTGATAGATTTGGGGCCAGAAGGTGGCGACAAAGGGGGAGAATTGATTGCTGTGGGTACACCGGAAGAAGTTGCAAAAAATCCCAGGTCTTATACTGGGCAATATTTAAAGCAGGTGTTGAAACAGTATCCGGCGATAAAGAAGTAGAGTTTTTTGTCTCACGCAAAGGTGCAAAGACGCAAAGCAAAGAGTGCGAAAACAAGGACTTTTATTAAGACCCCCTTTTTTATTGTTGCGTGTTATATTTGTATAAATACACACTATGCTTTAAACATATATATTAGGGAATTATCAACAAATGAATATGCGTGATTTATTTCCTGGCTATTACCAGCCAACAGAGGAAGAGTTTGCTGAACTATGGAAAGAATGTATATTTTCATTCGATACAAATGTTTTATTGCATATCTATCGTTACTCTCCTAAAACTAGAGAAAGATTATTTGATATTCTTCAAAAGCTTCAGAAAAGGATTTGGATTCCACATCACGTTAGTTGTGAATATCACAAGAATCGTCCAGATGTCATATCTCAACAGTTAAAAGCTTATGATAAAATAGGAAAAATTTTAGAAGATAATTTAAAAATAGAAAAGATAGGAAGCCTAAAAAAAGATTTGGAAACATATAAAAAGCACCCTTTAATTGATGTTAAGCAAATAATATTAACTATTGAGATAGCAATTAAAGAAGTTATTACAACAGTTAAAAATGATTTACAATCTTCCAAATATAAGCATCCTGAAATCATAAAAAATGATGAGTTTCATGAGCAAATAATAGATGTATTCAATGGCAGAATTGGTAATAATCAAGATAAGCTAAAAGATATTTATAACTGGGCTGAAGAAAGATTTAAATATTCAATACCACCAGGTCATGAGGATGGCTCCAGAAAACCAGTACCAAATAAGTATGGTGATGCTATAATTTGGTTTCAATTGATTAAGTATGCCAAATCTGAGAAAAAACCTATAATCTTTGTGACAGATGATGACAAGGAAGATTGGTGGCTAAAAGGTGATGGAAAAACCATCAGCCCAAGACCAGAGTTAGTACAAGAAATGTTAGCCGAAGCTGGGGTTCAATTTTACATGTATTCAACTGATAGATTCATGAAATATGCTGAAAATTTTCTCAAGCTTCCAGAGCAACCAGAATCTATTGAAGAAGCTAGAGAAATTATGATACAGGAAGCGGCTACTCAAGATTTATCAGATGTTTTTGAAGAGGTTAGAGGTTCCTCAAACTCTGAGATAGGTGTATCAGAGTACAGTTTTAAAGAGCAAGCACAAAGTATAGCGGAGATGACAAAACTTAACTCTACAATTACAGAACAGCTGCGAAGTATAATGGAGATGACAAAACTCAACTCTGCAATTACAGACCAACTGCGAAGTATAACGGAGATGACGAAAATCAACTACCGACTTAAATAATTAAAGCAGTAATATAGCGGTTCATGACCTGGTGAGGTACGTTTTTAAAGCTGCTTATTTTGCTAGAAAAGATTTAAATATACCTTTGTTGCTTGGAAAACGCTATAGTATAAGATTTTTCATCAAGAATTAATGCGTAATTTAATTAAGTTAGCTGTTTCTCAGAATAAGCGATCGCTTATTCTGAGAAACAAACTTGCGTCAATATGAAAAAATTTTCCCAAAGCCTCAGCTTGTTCTTTCGTGATTTCTAATTCGCCATTAATGATTTTAGTAAACATCTCGCTCGAACTAAGAATTTCTACTAAATCAGCTTGTTCCAAACTTCTAGCTTCTATCAAATACTTGAGTCTTGAGCGAGGTGTTGAAACATTAAGCTGATAGTGCTTATCTTCAAAATCCTCAATCAGTTTTACCAATAATTCAAACAAAGCATCTTCTTCAAGAGTCAGATGGGAACGAGAAAGCAGTTCTTCAACAGTTTCTAAAAACTTCTCGTTTTCCTCTTCTGTCTTGATAATCTGAGGTTGATGTTGAGCCAGCAATTGACTGTAAATATCTGAGTTAAAACTAATGGTCATTTTTCCAGGAGTCTTTGTCATACCCAATTACAAAGATTTTCATCCTACCAGATTATACCTACCCCAGATAAAGGCATTCTAGTGTCTCTACTAATCAGGGGTAAACCCAAATACTTAGCAGTGGCTGCAATAATTCTGTCAGGCATATCAGGAACACTGTCTCGTGTTATTGTTGCCAATGCTGTAACTACCTCATCTGTAAGATTTGCTAGAATCATTCCACTAGTCCCAGCTATTAATACAGTATCTAGCTGAGACTTCATATCCGCTGATATACGTCCTTTTTCCTGTAAATAAACAATTTCTACAAGGCAAATCGTTGGGATGTAAATAACAATTTCACCGCGTTCGCACTCCTCAAAAGCCTGGTTAGCAGCAGGACTAAGACGCGTACTATCTTCTAAATACCAAATCAGGGCATGGGTATCTGTTACCAGATTAGACATCAAACGTCCTCTCTAGGGAAGTTTGCCCACATTTGCTCTCTAATTTCTGCAATGTCTGACTCACTGATATTACTACCTCGCCACAGCCCTCTTAAAGACTTGCGCGGTTTTGGTTGAATCATTGTCAACTCTCTTTCGATTTGCGGTGCTACTTGTTCAATCAAGCGTACCTTATCTACTAGTGAAAGCTGCTTTACTAATTCAAGAGCTTCTTCTAACCTTACTGCTTTCTCCATTTTGTCTAGCCTTAACTATTGTCAACAGCTTATCATTATCTTAGTCCATAATAAGGAGTTATTTAAACTAGATTTTACAACCTATTTAAACCTTAATTATTCTTCTAAACATTGAATATATAACAGCTAATTAGCTGTTTCCTCCCCTTTGCCAAAACTGTTTTAAAATTTCCCCTGGCTTTCTATCCCAGGTGTCGATATGCTCGTATATCAACTTATCTTGGTTGAGTTTATACGTTGAATAGCCATTAAAAAGTAAATGCGCTTTCCAGGGAACGCGCAACACTCCCCGCACTGTCCACTTTGCTAAAATCGTGTCTTCGGCTGACTGATAAACTTCATGCACATCAAAGTAAATTTGGGTAAAAAATAGCCGAGCGTGAAATCGCAAAGTCCAAAATATAATGCGATAGTTAAATTTGTATTTGAATGTATTTACCGGGTCTTTAAAGTAGATATCCTGTGTATAGATGTTATAGGAAATATCTTTTTGAAAAAGTGTTGGTAAATCTTGTTTGAGAGTTTCAATTATCTGTTCCATCTGCAAATGACTGTGTAGTTTAAATTTTTGCCATTGCCCCCAACTACTATCAGCTAGAGGCGATGTCTAGGCACTTAAGTGTTAAACGCTAACATTAATGTAACGAATCAATATTTGAATTACCTCACCACTGACAGGAGATGGTAAAAGTGGAGTCCATTCGCCCACTTTGGCAAAGCCAAGAACATGCAACTGGTGAACAACACTATTCACGTTTTTGGTAGCACCGCAGGCTATTAGGCGAACAGGTTGTTTGCCTTGAGGTGCATCAGGTATAGGCGCTTTGAGTAAATCTGAAACTGAAAGAGGTTGTATCATAGTCAGTATCACCTGATTTTTAGTTGATGAACAAGCGATTGCGCTCAAGTTGTCCAGGCAAGAGGCGCGTAGGCGTAGCCCGTCGTAGACATCGCTTTTCACATATTGAATCTACTTGAATTCAAATACTTCAGCAATTGCCGCTCAAGCTAAATATATGACCGCAGCGGTTAACTTACCAAAAATTTATCAGATATAGTGCTACCATCTGCATTATAGTAATTGAGTAAATATTGAGTTGTGATTCACTGGAAATTAGCAGTCATAATGGCTGAACGCAATATTAAAAATAATGAGCTAGCCTGCTTAATCAATATGAATCCTATCTTTATCTCTAAACTAAAAGTTCGTCGTCGCTTCACTAGAATTGATGAATCTACGTTGAATGCACTTTGCAAAGCACTCAACTGTCAGCCAGGGGACTTATTAGTTTATGAAGAGGATAAAGCCTGATACTAAATAGACGCGCTCTGTTCGGAGTGTGCCTCTGTGCTGCTGTTCAAATTAACCAGAGCTGCTTTCAGGTATGCGGGTAAATAAAATCTCTTTTACAGTCGGCTCTAGGGGAACGGCGACGCTAGTAATATTGCCTTTAGTATCAGTTAAGAAGGATATAAGTTCTGGTTTATCGCCCAACTCATATTCAACAAAAATATCATAATGGTAGTGTTCTAATTTATAAATAATCGAATTATGAGTTGCTGTTAAATGATTATTATTAATTTCAACTGAGAAGACTCCGTATGCTGGATGCTCAAAATCACCTGTGTAATCTTCTAGAGGATGAGAAGGCTGGGTGAGAGTTTTACGATCTGAGGCTATTTGCTCTTTAGCTTTTGCAGTAGCTTCTTTGGCTTGAGCATATTTTTCCTTCATTCGTTCATTCCAAGGAACTTCGTCTAGACCAAGCAAGTGATCGCATACATAATAAGTCACAGTATTTATTACTGGGTTTTTATCCAAATTAGTCAGAACTACTATACCAATATTGTCTTGAGGCAGCAAAGTTGTCCGCGCAGAAAATCCATCAATATTACCGCTGTGCTGAATTAAATTATGACCTCGGTAAGCAGAAATCCACCATCCCAAACCATAAAAATAATAGAAAAGCTCATCATATTCCAGTGGTTGACCAATCACAATTTGTGGAGAGTGCATTTGACTCAGATTACTTGGCGAGATAATTTGTCTATCACCATACTTCCCCTGATTTAAATGGAGTAAAAGCCAATTAGCCATATCAAAAACGTTGGAATTTATCGAACCTGCTGGGCCACAAACATCAGCATTACAAAAGGGCATTTTCTCAACTTTATCGTTTTTTTCTTGATAAGGCAGTGCAAAATCATCAGCTTTTTGGCATTTCTCTACAGAGAAATTACTATCTCTCATTTCTAAAGGATTAAAAATTTCCTGTTGCACAAATTTTTCCCAGCTACTCTCGGCAATTTCACCAACCAAGTAACCAGCGGTCATGTACATCAAATTTTGATACTGAAAAACAGTACGCATTTCGTAAGTTGGTTCAAGATATTGTAAACGCTCGATTATTTCTTTACGAGTCAAGAGACTTTTATACCAAACTGCATCGTGACGAGGTAAGCCAGACCGATGAGTTACAAGGTCACGAGGTGTTATGTGTTCAGTTGCATAAGAGTCATAAAGTTTAAAAATGGGCAGATAATTTCTGACAGGTTTATCCCAGTCTAATTTGCCACGATCTGCCAGGATAGCGATCACCATTGTGGTAAAGGCTTTCGTACAAGAACCAATCGCGAAAAGAGTTTTGGGGGTAACAGTTAAATTTTGTTCTATATCTCGTTTTCCAAAGCCTTCACAAAAAATTATTTTGCTATCTTTAACAATTGCGATCGCTAGTCCAGGTATTTTCCATTCTTGCATCGCCTTATTGATAAATTCGCTCAAACCTTGCATAATAACTGTTCACACTCCAATAAAAAAACATCTTCAATTCCGTCCATAAAACTCAGATTAAATCTGAGTTTATTAATTTTTAATTTTGGATTGGTATTACTTTTATACAGCAAAAAATATCACGAATCATGTAGTGGGGTAGAGTATAAAGCTTCTTGCATTTCTAGCTAAAAATTTCTCAAAAACCTCGCCACACCCTGCAAAATTGAAGATGACCTCTTATTGCTCACACCATTCCGACTTAAATCTGAGAAATTGGGAAATGATGCAGACTGAGCATAAAGCCCATTTCGCAAAACTTTCGCTAGGGCATTATTATTTTCGCGCAAACCTTCGTAAAAAAAGAATACCTCTCCTTGAATGCCAAGTTGGCGATTATATTCAATTGCCTGCACCAGATATTCGGGACTTATACAATAACTGCCAAGCTTCATCAATATTCCTGGTGCTAACTTGGGCAGTGTCGCATCTGTGAACTGCTGAGTTACCAGTTTATCAGCGATCGCCTGATAACTCCTAAAGTCGCGGCGATAAATCTGCGGCTGAATCAAATCAACTATTCCCCGCTTCAGCCATGTGGGTGAGTCTTGCAAATATTCCTGGAATGCCCAATCATAAACATTAGGTGCGATCGCTACTAGCAAATTAGGATTAACTGCCTTCACCTCCCGGTAGAGACGCGCCAAGAACTCAGTGAGAATATCTGCACGCCACTGTAACCATTGTCTGTTCTTGGGGTTTTGTGGTGGATTGTGATTAAATTGCTGATGATAACGTGCTAGAGTTACTTGATCATAGCCACCTTCAGAGGGTAATGCTGGGAAGCGATCGTCACCTTGAACACCATCTACATCATAATTCTTTACAACTTCCAGCACCAAGTTCAACAAGAATTCTTGCACCTGTGAATCCAGTGCATTCAGCCACTCAAAGCCATTTTTCTTCAGTAAGTTGCCCTTACAATCACGGGCAGCCCATTCTGGTTTTTTCTGTAAAAGTATACCGCCATTCAAATTGTAGGAACTGGCAAAACCGTATTCAAACCAAGGGATAACTTTCAACCCAACTCGCCGCGCTTCAACCACCACTTCTTCTAAAGGGTCACGACCTACACATAGAGGGTCAATTTCGACTCCAAAGGTCTGCTGCATTGTTTGACTAGGATACTGAGTTACAGCCTTGTTCCAAACAACGGGGAACACTACATTAAATCCTGTCTCGGCAAGCAAATCCATCGCCTCAGCAATACGTTGCTTTGACCTGAGAACTTTACTATCAGTAGTGGTCAGCCAGATACCACGTGTTTCTATTATTGCCATTTCTATAAATTGAAATTCTCGGCGCTGGACTATCTAAACATTGATTAGCCAACGATACCGCGCCTGTATTATTGTGTAAATCCCATAGGCAACCAAACCTAGTACACATCGGCAAAAATAAACTACCCATTCCAAATCGCTCAAAGCCGCAAAATTCGAGCTTTTTGACTTTTGACTTCCGCCGTGTTGTACTAGTACCACAATACCCAAAAGCCATGCTTGTCCCAATGATAGCACTGGGCTTTATTTACCGAAGTGAAATTAGTAGAGTGCCGTGACTTAGGAGTTCATTCTTTAGGTAGTCGTAAGTCAGTGGCAGAACTTGTTTAAATTAAAAAATCTTCAAAATAAACAACAGTTAGTAAATATAGTTAATGACTGTAATCAAGTTTCAAAATTTACCGAATGCACAGCAGTGTCAAAAAACTACACTGCCTAACTTAGGGCTAGTTTGCATCACCTCTGACAAACAAGTGCGCTTTCGGACAATGACGCGCACACGTTACTTAAAACTTTCCCTTAGTGAACGTAAAAGCGCCCTGAGTGAACTGTATCAGTATAACTTACAACGCTTGGATGATGCCCTCTCGTTTTGTCAGCAGAATAAAATTCAACTGTATCGGATGTCTTCTAATTTATTTCCTCTCAGTGACTTAGAAGATGAAATCGGCGCAAATATATTAGAGGCAATGAGTGCTGATTTAGCAACAATCGGTCAACGAGCAAATGCATTGAGCATAAGAATGGTGTTGCATCCAGATCAATTTGTAGTGTTGAGTTCTGATTCTCCCTCAGTGGTACAAGCAAGTATCAATAATCTAGCAGGACATTCCCGTACACTTGATTTACTGGGCTTACCACACTCGCCTTGGTCATTGATGAATATTCATGGTGGCAAATCTCAACGTGCTGAAAAACTAGTAAAAGTAATTTCCTCACTACCAGAAAATATCAAAAGCCGCTTGACTCTAGAAAATGATGAATATGCCTATAGCGCCAATGAAATTTTAGCAGTATGTCAGCAAACTGGCGTGCCGATGGTATTTGATGCCCATCACCATATTTGCCACGAAAATTTAGATAGCTACGATCATCCGAGTGTAGCATCCATGCTTTACGCAGCGCGAGAAACTTGGACAAATCCAGATTGGCAATTAGTCCATATTTCCAATGGTGAGCAAGCTTTCAATGACAGAAAACACAGCGATTTGATTACCGATATGCCCAACGTCTACCACCAAGCACCGTGGATCGAAGTCGAAGCTAAACAAAAAGAAAAAGCGATCGCATATTTGCGCTCTTGGTGGTTGATGGAAAATAATTGTACCTAAATTAACACGAAATTTTTTAATTTGTCACTGTACATTACTATCATAATACTGTCTTTCAATAGATGTGAGGCGGCTCAAAATAATATTACACTTATTAAGTGCAGTATGATTATTTAGTATTTGATTAATTATGTCTTTATTAGAAAGTTATCGTAAACACGATTATATAACTACTAATGGGGTAAAACTACACTACGTTACCCAAGGTGAAGGCCCCTTAATATTGATGTTGCATGGGTTTCCAGAGTTTTGGTACTCTTGGCGGCATCAAATACCAGAATTTGCCCAAGATTTTAAAGTTGTCGCCCTTGACTTGCGTGGCTACAACGACAGTGATAAACCAAATGAGCAATCAGCTTATGTAATGAATGAGTTTATCAAAGATATCGAGGGAGTAATTAAAGGATTAGGATACCAAAAGTGTGTATTAGTTGGACATGATTGGGGTGGTGCGATCGCTTGGAATTTTGCCTATGCTCACCCCCAAATGCTGGAGAGATTAATTATCCTTAACCTGCCTCATCCTGCTAAATTTGCCCAAGGTTTACGTACTCCCCAACAGTTGCTGCGTAGTTACTACGTGTTTGTGTTTCAACTACCGTGGTTACCAGAATTGGTTTTACAATCTTCAGACTACCAAGCAATTGAAACAATTTTTAAAGGTATAGCAGTTAACAAAAGTGCTTTCACCAAAGCGGATATTGGCGCTTATAAAGACGCTGCTGCAAAACGCGGTGCCCTCACAGCAATGTTGAATTACTACCGCAATATTTTTCAACAGAGAATGCTAAATCCAAATTGGGGCGTTCTGGAAGTACCAACACTGATGATTTGGGGAGAAAATGACACTGCACTCGGCAAGGAACTAACCTACGACACCGTAGCCTATGTCAGGGACTTTCAAATCAAGTACATTCCCAATTGTGGCCATTGGGTGCAGCAAGAACAGCCTGAGTTGGTCAATCAGTATATACGAGAATTTTTGAAAACTTAACCTAACAGTATTAGCTAAGATGTGATGAAATTAATTGAGCAAGTATAAATATTTATCAAAGTAGCCAAATTATGGCGACTTGTGCAAACTCTTAAAAAGATTTAACAGTGATTTAACACTGGCAGTTTTTTAGGGTTTATCGAGTAAAAATCGCCAAAAATCAAAATTAATTGCATTTGTGATCTCACTTTTATCTCTGTTTCATATCACAACTAACTTGTCAAGAGAGAGATTGACCTTACAAAGTTTAGTGAGATAATAGAGTTGTGAGGGACAGAACGGACGCAACTTGATTATTAAGGGGGAAAATTATGAAACTCCAGCTATTAGCGGCCATTGCCTTAGCAACTCCCCTATTTTTCGCTAGCTCGGTTAGAGCCGAAAATCCGCAGGACTTACAAAAGCTGCTTTCAACTGGGGAATGTGTTAACTGCAATCTATCGGGAGCTAACCTCAGTGGCGCTCATTTAATTGGTGCTGACTTGAGAGGCTCGAAGCTTCAAGGAGCCAACCTTGTAGGGGCTAACCTTGAAGGTGCTGACTTAACGGGTGCAAACTTGGCAGGTGCTAACCTAACATCAGCTTATGTAACCAATGTGAATTTGAAGCAAACCAATCTCAACAGGGTAAATTTTACTCGCGCTACCATTCACGATTCTAATGTGTATAAAGCATCAATGAATGATCTTAATCTTACTGATGCCGAAATATTTAACACTGGAATCGGGATTGGTGGAGAAGATGCCGAGATTCCCGATTGGAAATAGGCCCAACAGAGTAGGCAGGTTAAAATAAACACAACATAGGTTTTTGCGGGTTTTAAATCAGATAAACTGGTTTTTTGCCAGCATTATCCTTAAAATCTGCCTATACAAAAATAAAAAATGAACCCCTTCTGCTTTGTAATCACTTTACTATGACGAAAGCAGAGGGGTTTCTTATTAGGATTGAGGCGATATCCACGCAAAAATGATCCTCCCTAACCCTCCTTAAAAAGGAGGGAACTAGAGCAAGCCTTTTTAACGCCTTGTGATTACCAACATCTTTATAAAGTGGTTGTGTAATCAAATCAGCAGCCCAAGAGATATCCTGTAATCTCAACCAACCTGCCATAAGGTCTCCCAGGTTGGCAAACCATGTCCAGCTAAGGATTGTTTGCAAACATTTGATGCCAGTAGAGACGTTGCAATCCAACGTCCCTACAGAGGTCTTGTTTAGTTTACACCAGCACTGACTAAACCATTGTGCCTGAGCAAAGCGATCGTACTTGGTTCACGACCCCGGAAAGTTTTAAACACCTCCATTGGATGCTGACCACCACCGAGTGCCAGCACCGTATCCCGATAACGCCGACCTGTAGCTTTTATAGCTTCTTCATCTTCTAGCCCAGCTTCTTCAAAAGCGGCAAAAGCATCAGCACTCAGTACCTCGGCCCACTTGTAACTGTAATAGCCTGCTGCATAACCACCCTCAAAAATATGTCCAAAAGCACATAAAATTGAATCTTCTGGAAGTGGTGGTAAAACCATAGTAGTCTTGGCTATGCGATGACGCACATCTGAGGGAGTTTCATTACTATCAGGGTGATAGCGGTAGTGTAGTTCTAAGTCAAGACTGCTCAGGTGGATTTGCCGCAATGTGGCAGTACCACTCATATAATTACGTGCCGCTAGCAGCTTTTGATAATAATGCTCCGGTAGGGTTTCACCAGTTTCATAATGCTTCGCCATTCCAAAGAAAGTAGGTCGCTCATAACACCAGTTTTCCATAAACTGACTAGGTAATTCCACTGCATCCCACTCCACGTTATTGATGCCTGCGGCTCCAGAATAGTCAACCTTGGTGAGCATGTGGTGCAATCCATGACCAAACTCGTGGAACAAAGTCTCTACTTCATAGAAAGTCATCAAACTAGGTTTACCATCTACAGGAGGGCTTTGATTACACACCAAATAAGCTACAGGTAAGCGGATAGCAGTCACACCATTTACAGTGATTTTGGTCCGATTGATGCACACATCCATCCAAGCACCACCGCGTTTTTCTGCTGGACGGCTGTAAGGGTCTAAGTAGAAGTACGCTATGGGAGAACCAGTTTCGTCAGCAATTTGGAAATAACGGACATCTTCATGCCATACTGGCGCTTGACCATCGGCAGAGGTGACAGTGACGCCAAACAGCCGCTTGACTAGTCCAAATAAGCCGTCTAACACTTGGGGAAGGGGGAAGTAGGGACGCAATTCTTCAGCGGTAAAGGCAAATTTTGCTTCTCGTTGGCGTTCTGCCCAAAAGCTGATATCCCAGTGTTTTAAATCTGTAGCTTCTGCTGCTCCCTGTGCCGCTGCAAAAGCTTTGAGTTCTGCCAAGTCTTTAACAGCAGCATCATAACTAGCGCGGCGTAATTCTTCTAACAGGGCGTTGACTGCCTCAACGTTGGGAGCCATTTTACTAGCCAGGCTCAATTGGGCAAAACTTTTAAAACCTAGTATATCTGCGAGTTCTTGGCGCAACTTCAAAATGCGCTCAATTAAGGGGTTGTTATCCAAATCGCCAGCAGAAGCGCGAGTGATATGAGCTTTGTAGAGCTTTTCGCGCAAATCTCGACGGGTGCTGTGCTGCATGAATGGGCCATAGCTGGGGAAATCCAAAGTAATCCGCCAGGGGCCATTTTCTGGTGTGGCGTTGCTTTCGCCAGCTGCACGAGCCGCTTGGGCTGCTAAACTCACTAAGCTTGGTGGTAAACCGTCAATTTCCGCTTGTGTTGTTAGGGTTAAGCTGAAGGCTTTAGTGGCATCAAGTACATGGTTAGAGAATTTGGTAGAAAGTTCTGCTAACTCCATTTGTATGGCATTGAAACGCTCTCTTGCCTCTCCTTCTAAGCCAACACCAGAAAGTTGTGCATCTCGAATGGCGGCTTCGACAATACGCTGTTGGGCTAATTCTAAAGTTGCCCAACTATCACTGGTACGGAGTGCCTTAAAAGCATTGTAGATCGGTTGGCTTTGACCGAGCTTGTTGATAAACTGTACGACTAGTGGCTGTACGATTTCATGAGCTTCGCGCAGTTCTGGGCTATTTTTAACACCCATTAAATGATTCACCACCCCCCAACTCCAAATAAGCCGTTGTGTCAGCTTTTCTAAGGCTTCTACCAAACCACTCCAAGTAGGCTCTACACTAGCCTCTAAGGTGGCAAGCTGCTGGTCAAGTTCTGCCAGCAACTGATTGAAGGCTGGTACTACTTGTTCTGGTTTAATCTCTGCAAAAGGAGGTAAACCAATGCCTTGGAGTAGGGGATTGTCGGAAATAATGGTACTTACACTCATGGTTTTGTGTGAACTGCGGATGAATAAAAACCAACAATGATTTTTATGTATATATCTTCTAATGTAGCGATCGCTGTGCTAAATAGTCTTGTCATTCTGGCAATATAGCAAAAAAAGCCAGAGTTACTGACAAAATTATTTTGATACAGCTATTTTGTTTGGTTTGTGAATGATACCTGACAGGCAACAGTTCTAGAAATATCAGCGAAAGTCTCTGAGATAATATAATCATGCACCCATCTTCTCAACCAGGTGGCTAATTATGACTAGCCTCTTACCCAGTTCTCAACCAACAGAAGTTTTTTACCCAAGCTCGGATGGTGAGCCTCTAGCAGAAAGTTATGTTCACTTATATGCTCTACTAGCAACTTTAGAAGTATTGAGGCAGTATTTGCTGGGTAGGCAAGCAACGGTTTTGAGTAACCAGTTTCTCTACTATGCTCAGGGTTTTCCGAAGTTACGGGTAGCTCCAGATGTAATGGTGATTTTTAATGTTGCTCCCGGAGGTAGGGATAATTACAAAGTATGGGAAGAGGGACAAGTGCCTGTAGTAATCTTTGAAATGACCTCAGAGGGGACTAAAAACCAGGACATGGGTTTCAAGAAGACGCTGTATGAGCAGTTAGGGGTACTGGAATACTGGTTATTTGACCCTAAGAGAGAGTGGATTAAGGAGCAATTGCAAGGGTATCGGCTGCGAGGCGATGTGTATGAGCCAATTACAGATAGTCGATGTGAACCTTTGCAGCTGCGTTTGCAAATAGAGGGGCAATTGATTGGTTTTTATCGAGAAGACACTGGGGAAAAGTTGCTGATTCCAGAGGAGTTGGCAGAGGCGCTGAAACAGGAAAGATTGGTGAGGGAACAAGCCCAAGAGCAGGTGGAAAGCTTGAAAGAACGGTTGCGATCGCTTGGTGTTGACCCTAATACTATCTAGCCATACATTTGCGCTCACTCTTAGCGGGTGCTTCGCATGATCGCAGAGTCCATTCACCTACCTCAACTTCACCAAAGATGATCCCTAAAAGAGATCATAACGTATTATGTCAAACAGGTAGCTCGTCCGCCAGCATGGGCGTTACCCTGAAAACACAGTTTCAGCTCAACAATCCCACGCTTTCAAGGTGTGGGAGTGTCAAATTAACTGAGCGTGAGTGAGCGTTCTTACCAAACTGAAAAGGAAGGCTCTATATTTATGATTTTATTTGGCAACTCATCTTTTTACTCGTAAAATCGAAGACAAGATCAAGGTCAGTAGAAAAGAGTCCCTAAATTAATGAATACGTTAATCACTCAGGGTGGAAGAGCTATCACTAAATTTCAGATGATAGACCGGATAAACGATATCGCTTGGCAAGCTCACCAGGGTAGCGTTGCTGCGATTATTCAACTATTGAACGAAAAGCTAGCCAAGTCTGGTGTCAGAACTAGAGCTATTTTTTCTGATGGTGTCTTACAACTTCTGTGCGAGGCGGCTAGGGTAGAGCAACTTGAGCAATCTCCCCTGGTAGAACAAGTCCAGCAAATTCTTGAATCCATTGCCCCGCGTTACATTCGCCGAGTCAATATCAACAGTCGGATTGTTCGGGAACAACAATTACTTTGGTTAAAGGAAATAGAAAGCGATCGCGAGAACCAATTGCTTTGGTCACAGGAAATTACATTAATTCAGCCTAATATTGTCAAGCAACTAATTAAAGATTTTATAGAAGCTCAAGCTGAACTAGGAAAACCAAATTATCCTAAAACTCCAGTTTCTCGTCCTTTGGTACTTATTAACAAAGAAAAACACAAAAATAAACCTAAAACAAAGATATTAGTAGCGGCTGGTTTCTGCTCACTGTTGTTGCTTAGTTGGGTTGTTTATGCCCAGTTAGGTAATAAACTGAAAAACCTAATGCAACTAGAAACTTCCAAATCTTTAATTACAGAAAATACTAATGAGAAGAAAGCCCAAACACCATCCCGTGCTGCTAACAATAGCCTTGATGAGCCATCTGATGACCCATTTGCAATATCTGTGCGAATTGCTAACCAAGCTTCTGCATCTGGTAAAACAGCCACAACCTCAACTCAGTGGTTAGAGATCGCTGCTAGGTGGCAACGGGCTTCAGATTTAATGAGTACGGTGCCACAAAAGCACAGCCGTTATCAGGAAGCTAAAATTCGGACTCAATTATATAAAAAATATAGTGAGGCGGCACAGAAAGAAGCAGATAAGAGTAAATCTTAGTTTTTTCTTATTGGAAGACTTCGATATTAATACTCTGAGAAGAAAATAATTTATCAATATCTCCAGGCTTAAAGCTATCTTGAATGATCTGGTGTAATGATTAATAGCTCATAATTTCTAGTCTTGTACAAAATACTGTTGGGTATAATTGGAAAAAATCGACCTTATTAACGATAAGGTCGATTTAATCCAATACGCTTGGGTTAAGGCTAAAACTCTTTCTTCAAGTCAATTTTTTTAACGAACCGCCAAGGACGCGAAGGACGCAAAGAGAAGGAAGAAATTCTTAACCCAAGCGTATTGCGATTTAATCAAGCCGATTGATTCGTGAGGTCAATCTAAAATTTAAAATCCAAAATCCAAAATGTTTATGTCCCCTAACTCAATACGCTTGGGTTAAGCTTTTAATTTCTCCCCCTGCCTGCCCTGCCTGCCTTAAAAGATAAATTTCCTTAACCCAAGCGTATTGTCCCCTAACTCAGGAGTTCTCCTGTTTCTTGTAGGGAGTGCAAGCGGCGGTAAATGCCCTCGTGACGCAAGAGTTGATCATGGCTACCCACTTCTACAATCTTTCCTTGCTCCAGCACTACAATCTTATCTGCTTCTCGCACTGTGCTTAGACGGTGGGCAATGATGATAGTAGTGCAAGTGCCCTGAATCGCTCGCATTGCTAGCTGAATTGAACGCTCAGATTCATAATCTAAGCTAGAGGTGGCTTCATCAAAAACCAGCACGTCTGGTTCCACTAGCAACGCCCTCGCAATTCCCAAGCGTTGTCTTTGTCCTCCAGATAACCTGACGCCTCGTTCCCCCACAATGGTGTAATAACCTTGGGGTAAGTGCTGCACTACTTCATCGACTCTGGCAATTCTACAGGCTTCTTGAACCTGATCCAAATTAGCATCCGGTCTACCATAGGTGAGATTATCCAATATGGTACCGTTAAAAACGTCTACTTCTTGGTGAACGATCGCTAGCCTCCGTCTATACTTACTCACATCCAAAGTGCGAATATCTTGACCATCAATCAGAATTTGACCTTCTTGAGGTTCAAAATATCGCAATAGCAATTTCACTAAAGTAGACTTACCAGAACCGGAACGCCCCACCAATGCCACTGTTTGGTATGGCTCAATTAACAAGTTGATATCTTGCAAAACTTGACGGTTGGCATCATATCCAAAACTGACGTGCGATAATTCAACTTTCCCAGTGAAACTATAGGCTGATGTACTTTCTTCTAAACTGACTGCATCTACCCCTGTTGGTTGCTGCATAAATTCGTGATATCCCAACATTGAGGCATAACGACGAGCAAAAATCTCAGCAAGGTTGCTGATGGGTTCCAACTCGGCATAAGCCATGCTGGAAACTGTTAAAGTGGTGATAAAGTGTCCTAAAGAAATCTGACCTTTTAGTGTAGCCACAAGGGTCAAACCTAGCACTGTAAACACACAAAATTGAATGATTGTCGTTCTGACAGCAGCCAGCTTAATATAACCAAAATGGATGCGGTAATTTAATACTTTAAACTCTCGGTTAAGCCTTTGTTTTTGCCGTTTCAGTTCTAGCGCTTCTGTTGCAAATGCTTTAACTGTTTTGATGTTGGTGATAATTTCTGAGTTGCGGCTTTGAGTATTTTCCATGTATTTATCTAGCTGTCGTTCTTGTTCCATCAGCTGGTTTAAATCTTTGAGGGTAAAGCCGAGAATGACTACAAACGAAATCAGAAATAATATGGCAATCCGCCACTCAATCAACAAGATAATTCCAAAAATTCCTAAGATTCGCAATAGCTTGGGAATTAATTGTCCAGCAATTTCTGGATAACCCCAGGTATGATTTTCTAAACCTCTAGAAATTTTTCCGGCAACACGTCCTGGATTATTTTCATCGTAAAATTCTAAAGGGAGAGTGAGTATTTTTATTACCGTCTTTGTGAAATTGTCTCGTCGGGTACGTAAAGCAATATCCCAATGAAACCACCAAGTTGACCATGTTTGAATCGGCGCTCTGGCAACGGTTACTAAGAAGATTATACTCATTAGCACCCCTAGCGATAGTAATCGATTTTGTGGTAGTTGCGTGAGGTTGCTAATTGCAGCAATCGCATTCTCTATGGGACGATCTAGGGGTTGTCCTGAAAGTACATTTAAAATTTGCCCTGTGGCATAAGGCACCACCAAATCAATTATTTCAAAAACGCTAGCTGCGGTAATACTGAAAATTATCAGTGCTCGATAGTGATCGTAGTATTTGAGAATATCTCTAAATTTTGCCATGATGCACACTGTCCAAGGACGCGATCGAGAACTTGAAATTTATATGTTACAATTGTATTATAAAGTAGTCAAGGGCTATAGGTTTAAATTACTCCTTTGGAGTAGTAGGCATTTGTGCAAAGACAAATTCTAAGCGATATCGATAGAGGGCAACAGGTCGAGAACCAGCTTTAAAGTAATCTGGATCTTGGGGTGAAAGATAGACAGCAGTAACTTGATCTGCCTCAATTGCCGGATTAGCTGTTGGAAGTTTATGATAAGCGGTGGTAGATTCTACAGAGTTTAAATAGGGGCGTGAACCGCCTTTGAATAGTTGTTGAAACACTTCTGTGGTGATGAACTTGCCATCATGGGTAGTTTCTGTGGCCCGTGCAGTCACAATCGAAACTAGTTGGCGACTGTTACGCAAGAACGTAATCTGACGATTAGGCGAATCTGGATCTACTTTGACTAATAACACTGCTTCATCCCCTAAATAAGCCCGTGCCAAATTTAAGCTATTAAACGCTCTATCTGCTACTAAAATTGGGGACTTATTATCTATCTGAGGAAATATTTTTAACCCAGGAACATGTGGTTGCTCTTTGACAAATCTTACTACAAAACTCACAGGTTGATTTAATTGTCGGCGATTACCTTCAAATCCAGGCGTTATGATATCTGGTGCTAAGGGCGCAACCAAATCTACTAACGTACTTGTAACTTGCCAAGAACCAGTCATCCATTCAGGGTAAACCAAATCACCCGAAGCCGATTGCACTGAAGTTAATTTTTCCCATTGGGGAAAATTTGCTAACCGTTCAGACAATCCTGCAAGAGCTTCGCCACCCCACAATAGGAATAAAACCAGCAAGCAACAACTCCAAATTACCTTCATTGTACGCATTAGCAGTTTTGTATTTATCAATTAAAAATTAAGTAAGTTTTTGTAAAAAATTAAAAGTTTGTCGTAAGTGGTTCAACGCTCAAGCGCTTACTAAAAACTAATCACAGAGTTTTACTTTTTTTTGGATAGTTCAGTTTATTTGCGCCAATTTACTTAATTTGTGAGATAATAATGAACTTAAGCTATTGTGTATTATTCTGCTAGCTATTCACCCACAAAATATCGTTTAGTCACTAATTTACCATCACAAGCAGCCAACATAGTTAAAGATACTTAACCCCACAATTCTAAATTATGGTAACACCATGACGTTAGCATTAGGCATGATTGAAGTTTATGGCGTTCCCACAGCAGTAGAAGCGGGAGATGCCATGTGTAAAGCTGCCCGTATCACCCTTGTTGGTTATGAAAATACTGATTTGGGACGAATTACGGTGTTAATTCGGGGGGTTGTGGGGGAGGTAAATGTGGCGGTGACAGCAGCACTAAAGGCGGTTCTGCGAGTTAACGGTGGCGAGGTGCTTTCTTATCACATTATTCCTCGCCCCCACGAAAATTTAGAATATGTTTTACCGATTCATCGCAGCGTTAATGTGGAGCAGTTCAATGCAGATATCCGATTTCCTCCACCCCTATCAGTTTAGCTAGATTAAATTTCTGCTGGTAAAGGTTGCCAAATTTCTCCATATTGCTCCCGCAAAGCTTGCCAAGTTTCAACCTGTCCTGGTTCATATTCTCCTGGTTTACCCCATTGCAAAAATAGACTTAAAGCAGGCTCCTGTTTCTCATCTAAAAACCGGATGGCATAAGTTGTAAAATTACCCCTCTTCGCTTCACCTGTTTCAAATTTCACTTGAGTAATTTTGTCCATATTTAAGTGAAACTCAAAGCCTTCGGTGTGCATATTCGCGTACTTACCCTTTGGTAATTCTGCATAAAATAACTTTTCTAGCTTACCCCTTGCTTCTAATACAGCGGCGCTGCTAGTCACAATTAGACGCAAAGTTCCAAGAGTCTCGCAAGTTGTTAAAAATTCTTTTAAGGTTGTGGTCATTTGTTATTTATCCTTTGTTATTTGTCCTTTGTTATTTGTCATTTATTAGTTTTTTTACTAATGACCAATGTGCCTATTTTTCGTATTGTTCATAAGCAGCAACAATGCGCTGAACTAAAGGATGGCGCACGACATCTTTTTGAGAAAATTCGCAAAAGGCAATGCCTTCAACGTGTTTTAAAACTTGTAAAGCCACTCCTAAACCTGATTGTTGATGAAGTGGCAAATCAGTTTGTGTCATGTCGCCTGTAATCACCATCCGAGAACGGAAACCCAAACGAGTCAAAACCATTTTCATCTGAGCGGGTGTAGTATTTTGAGCTTCATCCACAATTACAAAGGCGTTATTTAAGGTGCGTCCCCGCATATAGGCAAGTGGTGCGACTTCAATCACACCGCGTTCCATTAAACTAGGTACTTTTTCTGGGTCGATAAACTCATAAATAGCATCGTAAAGTGGGCGAAGATAGGGATTAACTTTCTGCTGTAAGTCTCCAGGCAAAAAACCGAGTTTTTCACCAGCTTCGACGGCAGGGCGAGTTAAAATTAGCTTTTCAAACTGGTTAGCAAGGAGTGCTTGCACAGCGACAACAACGGCGAGATAAGTCTTGCCGGTACCAGCAGGCCCAACGCCAAAGGTGAGGTCACGCCTACGGAGTGCGTCGATATATTGACGCTGGCGAAAGGTTTTGGCACGGACTTCTTCACCCCGGCGACTTTTGGCGAGGACATCTCGCTGCAAATCTTGCAGTTCCCCTTGACGATCGCTATCTATGGCTTGACGGGCTGTTAAAATATCCGCACTGGAGATGGTAGTGCCTTTAATCCAGAGGTCTTCAAGCGATCGCACTAATCGAGAAGCCAGATCAATTTGCCCTTGGATACCAGAAATCACTAATTCCTGTCCCCGTAGCACTAAAGTGGCTCCTGTTTGCTGAGATAGGATTTTGAGATTTTCTTCTCCTTCTCCGGCAAGAGCGATCACACTGGGAATATTCGGCAGCTGAATTGTTAAGGCACCTGCCATAGTATTTCTTAATTGGTGAGGATCTATTTTTGACAAAGGTTAATCTTTTCTCGCTAAGGGCGAAATTACGCTTTTATTACTTACATTTTGAAAAAATCTTTGCAACAAGTGAATCAGTTATAGGGGCGTACAGCTGTACGCCCCTACGGGTGAAGAGTCCAAAAAAAGATTCAAAAATCTTTTTGCTACTTTCCATCTTTACAAAAATTCTGAGCGGAGGTAACCACAACCGCTCAGATTTGCTCTCTAGTTTTAATCTAGCGGAGGCGGGGTTTAACAATGGGTCTAGGCCCATCATTTCCACGTGGTTCTCTCCTAGTCGGCGGTGGCGATCGCTCTTCTGTGTCTTCATCAAAAGACATTCCCTCCCGGCCCGGCGTGGTGCTGCCGTAGATATCCAGATATACTGACTGCCCAGCAGCAGCTGCTGCTGCGGCAATTACTGTACGAATCGCCTGAATATTGCGTCCCCCTCGACCAAACACTTTTCCTTTATCCGTGCTTTCAAAGGCGATGCGAACCCAAACCCGGTTGAGGGTCTGAGAAATTTCACAATCGACGCTTAAAGTCTGTGGAGATTCCAAAAACGGTTGCACCAAAAACTGAACCAGCCCAACATAGTTGGGACTAGCTGTTGGGGATATTGTTCTGGAATTATGATGCGGTTGTGGCACTGACCTGTTCAAAAACATTGGCTTTTACTAAAATGCGACGGACGGTGTCAGTGGGTTGAGCGCCTTGTTGTAGTCGCTTGACGATACCGGGAACGTCTAGTCGCACTTCATCGGTTCTGGGGTTGTAGAATCCCAACTCTTCTAGGGGACGGCCATCACGGCGAGTGAGGCTGTTAATGGCGATAATCCGGTAACTTGCTTCCCGCTTTTTACCGTATCGCTTCAAGCGCAGTTTGATCATGGTTGAAGAATCATTCTCCTGTTGTTAGATATTAGGTAGTAACTAGTTAATCAGGAAGTAACCTAAATCTGGCTGCTGCCGAGAAATTCAGGGTCAGTTTCCTCTGTTCATCAAATCTGAGGCCGAAATGCTAATTTTAGCACTGCCTAGCATTTGCTGCTATTAGTCATTAGTCATTTGTCCTTAGTTAATGACAAATGACTAAAGATTGCCGAAGCCTTTTTTCTTTTTATCTTTGGTTTTTTTCTTTTTCGTGCCTGTGGCGTCACCACCATAACCTCGCCATCCTGGGGCTGCGGGACGATTACCTGCACCTGCAAAGGCATTACCCATACCGCCACCGCCGAACATTCCCGGCATTCCAGGGAAGCCACCTTGACCCATTTGCTGCATGAGCGATCGCATTTTTTGGAAATCACCCACCAGTTTAGTGACATCGGACTCTCTATAACCGGAGCCAGCAGCAATCCGCCGTCGCCGACTGGGAGAACTGGCTAATAAATCGGGGTCGTGACGTTCTTGGCGAGTCATGGAGTTAATCATTGCCTCACAGCGCTTGAGCTGGGTTTCTCCCTGCTTGAGCTGATCATCTGAGAGCTTGTTCATCCCTGGAATCATCTTGATCAAGCCTCCTAGAGAACCCATGTTCTTCAGCATCCGCAACTGCTTGAGAAAGTCAGTAAAGTCAAACTTCGCTGACAAAATTTTCTCCTGCATTTTCTCAGCATCTGCTAAGTCAAACTCTTCTTGGGCTTTTTCTACCAAGGTGAGGACATCGCCCATTCCTAGAATCCGCGATGCCATGCGATCGGGATAAAACGGTTGCAGTGCCTCGACTTTTTCACCCACGCCGACAAACTTAATCGGCGCTCCGGAGATCTTTCGCACCGAAAGCGCTGCACCACCACGGCTATCACCATCCAGCTTGGTGAGAATTGCCCCAGTAATTCCGATTTGCTCATGGAAGGTGCGGGTAAGATTAGCAGCTTCTTGACCCGTCATCGCGTCCACCACCAACAAAGTTTCATCGGGTTGGACAGTTGCTTTGATCCGGGCTAATTCCGCCATCATGTCTTCGTCAATTTGCAGGCGTCCAGCAGTATCAATAATTACTGTATTTACACCTTCTGCCCTAGCGCGTTCTACACCTTGTCGGGCTATTTCTACGGGATCGGCGTCGCTTCCTAGTTCAAATACTGGTACGTCAATTTGCTTACCCAACGTCACCAACTGGTCGATCGCTGCTGGGCGATATACGTCTGTCGCCACTAACAAACAGCTACGATCTAATTTACGGAGGTGTAAGGCTAACTTAGCGGTAGCTGTGGTTTTACCAGTACCTTGTAACCCAGCCATTAACACAATGGTAGGCTGTGCCTTGGCTTCTGCAATGGGAACATTCTCTTCTCCCATCACCTGCACCAGTTCATCGTGAACAATTTTGATGAACTGTTGGTCAGGTCGCACGCCGGTAATCACCTCGGCTCCCTGTGCTTTGGCTTCGACTTCGCTAATAAAATCTTTGACTACCTGGAGGTTAACATCTGCTTCCAACAAGGCGCGGCGCACTTCGCGCAATGCATCTTGAATGTTGGATTGAGAAATTTTGTCCTGTCCCCGCAGTTTTTTCCAGGCGGATTCTAAACGGTCAGATAGAGCATCAAACATAATGTAATTACAGGTAGTTCGCCAATGGATAATTTTGAACCGCCGATAAATGCGATTCTGAATTTCCGTTAAAGTTTAAAGGTGCTATTTACCAGCTTAGTAGTTTTCACTGCGACTGTAGCAACCAGATACCTACCTTTCTTCAACTGTGGATTGGGGACTTACCTCGTTCCCAGTCTCTGACTGTAAAATTCAAGCAAGAAAAGCTCATGCCAAAACCATACAGTTACGACTTACGTCAGAAGGTCATCCAAACAATAGAGTTAGACGGGATTAGGACTTACGCAAAAACTCTCTGAAACTCTTATTTCTTTGTGTCCTCTGCGTCCTTTGCGGTTCGTTTTTTCATAATTTTGCGTAAGTCCTGGGGATGAGTAAAACAGAAGCGGCACAAGTTTTTCAAATCAGTCGAAATAAAGCAATTATCTTAACTGTTTGTAAAGAATTGTCCTTTTATGATTGAGTTGCTGCCGATTTCGAGAGCTGTTGTTGGTAAAAGCGGACAACTTTTTGCACATAGTCAGCAGTGAAGCCTTTGTCGCAGCCTGTATAATTACCAGTCATCCACCAACAAGCTGCGCCACGCACAGATGCAATTTCATTATTGTTGGTGGCGCGAAATTGATTGCTTAACTCACGGCGCGTGATACAAGAGACAACTTGGCGGGCGATCGCAGGGCTGTTTTCAAACTGCGTCGGTGTTAGTTCTCGTTTGAGACAAGTTTTTGACCAGCCTTTGAGGGTTTCTGGTTTAACTTGCCATTCGCTGTAAAGTCCATCGTTGGGATTTTTTGTCTGTGGTGCAGCCTGTCGCAACGCCTCTACCATCGCCGCAACTTGGGTATCAGAAATCGGCTGCTGTGCTTGAGCTAATAATGGCAACAGTCCTAAACTGACAATAACTCCGTTGAGTAGTAATCCTATGGGGTTTTTGATCATGAATTTGGAATTATTTTAGATATCATGAGGTCAAATACTATATCTTAGAGCTGATTCGTAAAGAAAATCTAAAGAGAACAGAATCTTACGTGACTCAGGTTATACGCTAAATCAAGTGTAGTTATGTTGTTGTCAATG
>NZ_JBALGC010000008.1:0-43398 GCF_036916575.1 Nostoc sp. | reverse complement strand
TTCTCATTTCGGTAGATTCAGCAAGCAAAAAGGCATATTGCTTTCTCAAAATGCTTGAATGCTTTCTCATTTCGGTAGATTCAGCAAGCAAAAAGATATATTGCTTTCTCAAAAGCCTTGAATGCTTTCTCATTTGAGTAGATTCAGCAAGCAAAAAGGCAGATTGCTTTCTCATTTCAGTAGATTGCGTATTCATTTTGGTGTTTTTGGTAAGCAAACAGGCATTTAGTGGTTGTCAACTGCATGGAATACAGACCTGACAATTCAGGTCATGTAGAAAAGCCCAGAAAAACCTAACCCCCATTGGTGTCAACTTACAGTGATTTTCAGGTAAATAGACCACGATGCAGGGCACAGCAGTGCTGTGCCCCTACAATGGATGTGGTTCAAATACGTGAAAACTGCTGTCAGGTGAAAACCAGTCTAGACAAAGCTTTGAGAGATTGCCTCGTTAATAGCCTCTGGCTATTAATGCTCCCTAGTAGGCTCTGTCTTCCTTACTCGCAGCAGAGCCGCAATCAGGTGCATTTCCAGCCTCTGGCTGGAAACGAGGTTTTAAAGGGGTTTGGGCTTAAGTTGACATTCATGAGCAATGCTGTACCCCTACCATGTGTTGCATCTAAACGAGAACTGTTATATTGCTTTCTCAATATGCTTGAATGCTTTTTCATACAGTAATTCATACACTCTGTGTCATAGCGCAACCTCAGTTATTCATAAATTGAACCATCAGGCATAATTGCCCCTGCTAAGTTAGTACCAATTAATTTAACCAGAAGACGCTCACCAGAGCGAATCCGCGCTCCCGTCAAGTCGGCTCCTCGCAAGTCGGCCCCACTGAGATCTGCTCCAATCAAATTAGCAGCGCGTAAATTCGCCTCCCTGAGATCCGCTAAAAGTAGGTTTGCCCGAAATAAATTTGCTTCAGATAAATTCGCACCTCTGAGGTTGACTTTGTGCATAAAAGTGTCGCTGAGATTAGCACCACTCAAATTGGCATAACTCAAATTTCTGCCAGATAAATCTTTATTGCTCAAATTTGCCCGACTGTAGTCTTTACCACTCAAGTCTGAGCTTTGCTTTGGTGGTTGCTGGGTTGTTTGAGATGGTTTTTTCTGTTGAGGTGGCGGTGAGTTAGGTGTGGTTTGAGCTTTGGTTTTTAGAGAGCGCAACTTTTCACGAGCTTCATTTATAGCTTTCAGCTTGTCTTGTGCTTTCTGCTGTAAACGGAGATTGTCTTTGGGAATGCGATCGGGATGCCAAACAAAAACTAAATCTTTGTAAGCCTGATTCACTTCTTCAAGTGTTGCCCCAGGCTCTAATTCCAAAACTCTATAGTACCGCTCCAGATCGCTCATACGATATTTTGATGGACAATCAACTTAATTATCAGTGATGAAGTCGTCTATTCGCTGCATCATTATGTCATTGATCATGGGGCATTAAGCATTAAGCATTGGGCATTGGGGAGCCACTGCGCCCTTGCGGTTTCCCGACTTGTTCGCTCTTAGCGTTCTCGCTATGATAGCAAGTGGCGTCATTGGGCATTGGACATTGGTTTCTCCCACTCCCTCATCTCCCCCTGCTCCCCCTGCCCCTCTGCTCCTCTGCCCTCCACTCTCTCATCTCCCCATCTCCCGATTTCTCCATCGAGCGATCGCTCTCAAATATGCTGCAACTGGAATCTGATAGACTTCAATAAAAATCCAAACAATAATTGATAAATGTGATAAGAAAGTTAATATCGTCCAAATATATGGCATCCAGGTAATCGGTTCCTTGAGATTAGCAGGAAAATAGTAAGCTACTATGGCAATTAAAGTAGTGGGAAGAATTACAAAAACTACTGCTGCTAGTCCATAACCCCAACCTAATTCCACACCTTCCAACTGGGCTTCTGTCCAACTAAACCCATTCCAACGCCAAATTAAGGGTGGTTGCCTAGAAGGCATCTTGATTTGCTGTAGTTCTAGGTTAACTGTAAAAATCTCATGGCAAAAGTCACAAGCCATAGCTTCCATCAATGGCATATGATAAATCTTACCTATCCGACAGACTGGGCAGGGGTAAACTCCATGATAGTCGAAAGATTGGGCTAAGATTTTGGAACTAGGCATAATGAAACTGATGATCCTAAAAAGTTGATCTGGTTAATGAGGACTTGGGTAAGAATAATGTATGGCGATTGTCAATTGTCTACAATCAGCTTTCGCAAAGTGAGGTAACAAGTCAGGAGAATTATATATTTTAACTTCTCAATCTTGGCTCTTTGAACTTTTGAGTTACGGAAGTCACCGCTTAGAGTTCTTTCGGATTACCTTGAGTTGGCTATGTTCTATTCATTAGAGAATGGGCATATTCGGAATTTTTTGATTTTTCACCATTGATTTTTGATCATTTACACTACGCATTAGTCATGACACAACAATATTTGTCAACTTATATAACTATGGTAATATTTAATGAAAAGCTGCTTTCTTAGTCTACGCAAACAAGCAACTAGTACTTCACCACACAACCAGAACAGGGCGTGATTTTGAATTTTGCAAAGCGTTACTAGTTTTGACTCCCACAGTTGTACTGAGTCTATCGCTTTTTTTATGGTTTGTGGGGTCTTGACACCGCCTACTCTTCGTGTTAATGTTACTTTATCATAGAGTATAGTTTTTAAGTTTTCCAGCAAAAGCGCCGCAAATGCTTAACACAAATTCCTATTTTTATTTTTGGTTTAGGGTGGTTCACCGGGAGTGAATCGAGTTTCCTAACGGAAACCGCCCGGTGAACCGCAGAGCGAACTCTGCGGTTTTTGTTTTTTTAAGGAGAATTTCATCGTCATGACTTATTTGAGTAGCTGGTTTTATGGCTTTTACTTTTGGCCCAGAATAAGTTCCGGGTAAATAGCGTCATGCCGATGAATCAGAACGCGCCCGGAACTGCTCAAAGGTTCCGGGCTTTTTTGTTGTGATCAAGGAATAGTGCCCAATACTTAATTTTTTAGGAGAATGAAACCATGATTAATGCCAAACTTGCCGCACAATCTCATCCGAACCACCAGACAATCGTTAAACTTTCAAAAAAAGTCGCTTTCGGGGGCAAAGAACTGGTAATTATCGGTGGGCCCTGCACCGTTGAAAGCTTAGAACAAATGGAGATAGTCGCCCAAAAGCTATCTACTGCATCCGTGCAGGCGTTGCGTGGCGGTGTCTACAAACCCCGCACATCTCCTTACGCTTTCCAGGGTATGGGAGAGCCAGGATTAGAGATTTTGGCAAGGGTGCGATCGCTTTACAATATGCCAGTTGTCACTGAGGTGATGTCAATTTCCCAAATTGAAGTAGTTGCCGCCCACGCTGATCTGCTTCAAGTTGGTAGCCGCAATATGCAAAACTTTGATTTGCTCAAAGCTTTGGGACAAGCTGGTAAGCCAATACTACTCAAGCGTGGTTTAGCAGCAACAATTGAAGAATTCGTCATGGCTGCTGAATATATTCTCAGCCACGGCAATCCTGATGTGGTGTTGTGCGAAAGAGGTATTCGCAGCTTCGATGATTACACTCGCAATGTCCTAGATTTAGGCGCAGTGGCAGCACTCAAGCAAATAACTCATCTGCCTGTGATTGTAGATCCTTCCCATGCCGTCGGTAAACGGGAGTTGGTAGCACCTGTGGCTAGGGCTGCAATCGCTTGCGGTGCAGATGGATTGATTATTGAATGTCACCCAGAACCAGAAAAATCTGTTTCTGATGCCCGTCAAGCGCTTTCTTTAGAAGATATGGTGCATTTAGTTGATAGTTTAAAGCCTGTAGCAACAGCCATTGGGCGCAGTATATCAGAAGCGATCGGGGCGGGTTTGTCACCTGCCCCGATTTTTTGTGCTGCTTAAATCTCAGTTGAGAGCGTAGTTTACCGCCGTAGGCATCGCTTGAATGTCTCAGTCCAAATATTCATTTTGGCTTAACGACAAACAGCGATCGCCTTCGTAAAATAAAGTTGTTGCTTAGGCTATTCCATTTGTTCTCAAACAATTTTTGCAACACAACCTTATAATAAAGTCACAAAGACTTCATACCAAAGTCACAGCCGTTAACAACAATTTCTTTCCAAAAGAGGTAGGCTAAACAAAAAATTATTAGTACACTAATGTTTAGATTAACTAATATTACGCTTCTCTAATTAGAATTAATCGCAACCAACCATTTTACGAAAAATGCGATGTCTAACAACAAGCTAATACGTGTCTGTGCTTTCCCCTTTCCCCCAAATTGTTGATATGCGCTGTTTAGCCCCTGTTGAGACGAGAAAGCCTTCGTCCTTGGCTGCTCAAATTGTTCCTCGTTTTCAGAGCATTATTCAAAGAGGGCGGTTCTCGCTACTGATATTAGGTCTAGCTTACTTGTGTAGTGCCTGTAATGCTTCCGAAGCCGAATCTAGTAAAAAAGAAGCAGGAAAAAAACGAGCTGTGCCAGTGGTGGTTGCCACTGCGACTCAAAAAACGATTCCAATACAGCTATCGGCAACGGGAACAGTAGAAGCATATTCCACAGTATCTGTCAAGTCTCAGGTGGACGGACAACTTACTGGCGTCTATTTTCAGCAAGGACAGAACGTTAACAAAGGAGACTTGTTATTTAAAATTGATTCCCGCCCTCTACAAGCTGCACTGATGCAAGCTAATGCTGCCAAAGCCAAAGATTTAGCGCTGGTGAAACAGACACAGGCAAATGTGCTCAAAGCCATTGCCGATGTGAACCAGGCAAAAGCGAATGTAGTCAAGGATAAGGCGCAGGCAACAAATGCAGATGTGCAAGCTCAACGTTATGCTAGTTTGCTCAACAAAGGGGCAATTAGTAAAGAACAAGCCCAACAGTACCAGACTACTGCTGAGGCTCAACAGGCAACGGTGAAAGCAGATCAAGGTGGAGTAGCAAATGCCCAAGCAGCAGTGGCGGCAGCCCAAGCAGATGTACAAAATGCCAAAGCAGCAGTAGCATCAGATGAAGCTGCGATCGACAATGCCAAAGTTCAGCTTTCCTACAGTTCCATCTACTCACCAATTGCCGGACGCACAGGTAGCTTGAAGCTAACTCAAGGCAATCTAGTACAGGCGAATGCCACTGATCCGTTAATTACAATCAGCCAAATTCGCCCGATTTATGTCAACTTTTACATTCCCCAGCGACTGCTACCAGACCTGAAAAAATACAGTGCTAACGGCAAGTTACAAGTTGATGCTTTACCTCCTAAAGATGCAGGGCATCCGGTACGAGGCGAACTCAGCTTTGTCGATAGTGGAGTCAATACCCAAACAGGCACAATTCAACTTAAAGGTACTTTTGCCAACGCTGACGATCGCCTTGTTCCAGGGCAGTTTGTCAATGTAGTACTTAAACTGAGCCAAGAACCAAATGCCATCACTGTTCCTTCTGTGGCAGTACAGAGTGGACAACAGGGGCATTATGTGTATGTAGTCAAACCCGACAAAACAGCAGAAATGCGTCAAATTACCGTCGGTGACACCGTTGGAAATGAAACGGTGATTCAGCGAGGGTTAAAATCAGGTGAACAAGTAGTCACTGATGGACAATTCAACCTAGTGCCTGGTGCCACAGTCCAAGTGAAACCGGAAGTAGGAAGCAAGAGGCAGGAAGCGCGATGAACATTTCCGAGCTATTCATCCGGCGTCCAATCATGACAACTTTAGTTATGGTTGGCATTTTGATATTTGGGCTGATCAGTTACCAACAGCTACCCGTTAGCGACCTGCCCAATGTGGATTATCCAACACTCCAGGTAACAGCTAACCTGCCCGGAGCTAGTCCAGAAACGATGGCTGCCTCAGTCGCAACCCCCTTAGAGCAGCAGTTTTCTAGCATAGCGGGATTGAGTTCGATGAACTCTACTAGCTCTTTGGGTAGTGCCCAGATTACGATGCAATTTGACCTGAATCGGGATATCGACGGGGCAGCACAAGATGTGCAGTCTGCTATTTCTAAGGCAGCGAAGCAGTTGCCCACGAATATGCCAAATCCCCCGTCTTACCGGAAGGTAAATCCGGCGGATCAGCCAGTCCTTTACATCTCCCTGAATTCGTCCATTCTGCCCCTCTCAAGTGTAGACAAGTATGCTGAAACATTGCTGGCACAACGCCTGTCAATGGTGGATGGAGTGGCGCAAGTGCAGGTGTACGGCTCCCAAAAGTACGCGGTACGGATTCAGCTTGACCCGGAATCGCTGAGTGTCAAGGGAATAGGAATTGATGAAGTAGCTGATGCGATCGCTAACGGAAATGTCAATCTGCCTACCGGGACACTTTACGGTCAGCAACAGAATTCTACGATTCAAGCAAACGGTCAACTCAACGATGCCGCAAGCTATCGCTCCCTGAATGTAGCTTATCAAAATGGCGCACCAGTGCAGCTAGGAGAACTAGGTCAAGTTTTAGACAGCGTGGAAAATGACAAAATAGCAAGCTGGTATTTTCCTGTCAAGAAGGACATTAAGGAGCAGGGAGCAGGAAGCAGGGGAGCAGGGGAGCAGAGGAGCAGGGGAGTAGGAGAGAAATCCTCAATCCAAAATTCTGGCGTTCGGGCGATCGTTCTGGCAGTTCAGCGCCAACCGGGAACTAATACTGTTCAAGTAGTGGATGCAATCAAGAAACTCCTACCCACCTTTCGGACACAAATTCCGGCGGCTGTGAACGTAGATATTCTCTACGATCGCTCCCAGTCAATTCGCGAGTCGGTGGATGATGTACAATTCACGCTGTTACTCACCATCGCTTTGGTGGTGCTAGTAATCTTTCTGTTTCTCCGCAATATCTCTGCTACACTCATTCCCAGTTTGGCAGTACCGCTTTCGATAGTCGCGACTTTTGCGGTCATGGTGCTACTGGGCTTCTCGCTCGATAACCTATCGCTGATGGCGTTGACCCTTTCAGTCGGTTTCGTGGTTGATGATGCCGTAGTCATGCTGGAGAATATTGTCCGCCACATGGAGATGGGTGAAAGCCGCATGGAAGCAGCCTTAAATGGTTCTAAAGAAATTGGTTTCACAATTTTATCCATGACCATCTCCTTAGTAGCAGTATTTATCCCTATACTGTTCATGGAAGGCATTCTGGGGCGACTGTTCCGTGAGTTCGCTGTTACTATTAGCGTTGCAATCTTAGTATCTGGCGTAATTTCCCTGAGCTTGACGCCAATGCTGTGTTCAAGATTCTTGAGTCCACCTGATCATGAACCGGAGAGTGAGGGAGATGAGGAGCAGGGGGGCAGGGGAGCAGAGGAGCAGAGGAGCATGGGAGAAATTCTTAACTCCCAGTCCCCATTGCCCCTTATCCCCAGAGGGGGCCCCGAGTTACCCAGTCTCCAGTCCCGAATCAAAAATTTTAACCGTCGTCTCTACAACTTTTCAGAAAACGTTTTTAATGTGATATTGGGCGGATACGATTGGAGTTTGAAGAAATCACTCAAGTATCACCGCACGACGATGGTGATTTCGGGAGCGATTCTTTTAGCAACAGTGTATCTATTTATAATTGTGCCTAAAGGGTTTGTTCCCAACGCAGATGTTGGACAAATCACTGCAACTACTCAGGCATCAGAGGATATATCCTTTGATGAGATGATAAAACATCAACAGGCAGTAGCTGCGATCGCTTACCGTGATCCGAATGTCGATTCCATCAACTCCAGCGTCGGGGCTGGCGGGCCAAATGCTTCCGCCAACGCTGGCAGAATTTTAATCGAACTCAAGCCTCGCGCTCAAGGCCGTCTGAGTGCTGATGAAGTTGTGCAGGAACTCCGACCTAAATTGTCACGTGTGCCTGGAATCAAGGTTTTCTTACAAAATCCCCCAGCTATTAATGTCGGTGGACAACAGACAAAAGCGCAGTATCAATTTACTCTGCAAACACCCAATATCCAGGAACTTTACCAGTACGCTCCAGCTTTAGAAGAAAAACTGCGATCGCTCTCAGATTTACAAGATGTCAACAGCGATTTGCAAATCAAGAATCCGCAAGTAAAAGTAAACATCAACCGCGACCACGCTTCGGCTCTAGGTTTGACCGCCAATCAAATCGAAACTGCCCTGAGTAATGCCTATGGTACTCGCCAAGTTTCCACCATCTACGCCCCCGATAATCAGTACCAAGTAATTATGGGCGTGGAACCAAAATATCAGCAAAATTCCAATGCTCTAGATTTACTCTCAGTTCGTGCCCCCAGTGGACAACTTGTACCTCTCAACGCTGTAGCAACTTTGACCAAAGATGTCGGCCCCTTGACCATCAACCACAAAGGGCAACTGGCATCTGTCACCTTCTCCTTTAATCTCAAACCAGGAGTGTCACTTGGTAACGTCACTGGAAAGATTGAACAACTCGCCCGTCAAACACTGCCACCTACTATTAGTACAGCTTTCCAAGGTTCAGCGCAGGCATTCCAGTCATCAATTCAAGGTTTAGGACTGTTACTGCTGGTTGCCATCTTGGTGATTTATATCGTGTTGGGGATTCTCTACGAGAACTTCATTCACCCGTTGACAATCCTTTCTAGCTTACCCTCCGCTGGATTTGGGGCAATACTGACTCTGTTGTTATTTCAAGTTGACTTGAATATTTACGCCTTTGTGGGCATTATCCTGCTGGTTGGCATTGTGAAGAAAAACGGCATCATGATGGTTGACTTTGCAATTATTGCCCGTCAAAACGGTAAAACTCCTTATGATGCTATCTATGAAGCCTGCTTGGTGAGGTTCCGTCCAATTATGATGACGACGATGGCAGCACTTATGGGGACTCTACCCATCGCCCTCGGTTTGGGAGCCGGAGCAGATACACGCCGCCCCCTTGGTTTAGCAGTAGTTGGGGGGTTAGTGTTCTCGCAATTTCTCACACTTTATTTGACGCCCGTTTTTTACACCTACATGGAGTCTTGGCAAACAAAGCTCAAAAAACACAACTGGCGCAAACAGTCAATTTAATTTGTAATTAAACGTGAGTTTGACGACTCATGTAGTAATCACCTAATTAGCTTAAATATTGAAACCTCTCCCTGGTTTTACTACGCAAAACCGTCCCTCTCCGACTCGGAGAGGGACAGACTTGAACGAAAGTTCAAGGCAGGGAGAGGTTTGTCGAACTCACGTTAACGTGAGTGTGAGTCCGAGGAAGTTAAAAGGCAGTCGCAGACAGAGTGCGTAAATCTTTTGGGTGGATATCTCAAGAAGGTTTCTTCTCTTGATAAGTGTAATACCATTTCACGAAATGCCTGATACAAATGATTAATCTCTAATTCTTTCCCCATGCCCCCTGCCCCCTGCTCCCTGCCCCCCTGCTACCTATTTGTATCAATCTGAAAGTGAAACGGTATAAGTCACTAATCGAGCTAAAAGGTTGACCATAAAGTTAAGTACACTCAGATGCCATCCTTGATCCGCATTTGGCTTTAATATAACTAACAGTAATCAGTAAACCCAAGGAGGTTTTTTGCTTACTGATTTCCTTACCTCGAAAAGTAGTTCGTAAGCATAAATTGGGCTTGTGACCGCAAACTTTCAACCAGGACATTAAATATGGCGCTAGAACATAAAAATGCAGCCGGGATATTTCCTGATCGCCAACACACTGAGTCAGCCCTTGATCAGCTTAAAGCGGCTGATTTTCCGATGAACAAAGTTTCAGTTGTTGGTGAACACGTCAACTCAGAAGATGTGACGCTTAAAGCAACAGAGGCAACTGTACAGTCTGAAGATAAATTTGTCCGCGATCGCATGATCGAGCGGATCGAGCATGGTGCATTAGATGCTGGAAGTTGGGGCAGTATTATCGGCTTTTTAGGAGGTGGACTAATAACCTTAGCGATTCCAGGCATTAGCTCGATCGTCTTGGCTGGAGCAAGAGCTGCCTCGGTGGGACTGGCGACAGGAGCGTTTTATGGAGCTGTAGCAGGCGGCTTACTCGGAGCCGCGATCGGCACGAACATCCCAGATGAGCAAGTCAAGCTTTACAACGAGCGGTTAGCACAAGGACAGTATTTGATAGTCCTTGAGGGAACGAACGATGAACTTCAACAAGCTGAAACCGTTTTGAAAACCCAAGGGATTCAGGATTGGATCATTTTTGACAGTTTATAACAATTTGGATGAGTAATATGATACAAGCAATCCGCATTCATAACTATGGCGAGTCAGACGTGCTGACGCTAGAAACGATCGCACAACCCGAACCACAACCGAATGAAGTACTAATTAGAGTTCAGGCTGCCGGAGTCAATCCGCTCGATTGGAAAATCCGGGCAGGCTATATGAAAGAAGTTTTTCCAATGCCTTTGCCATTTACACCCGGAATGGATGTCGCGGGCATTGTGGAAGCGATCGGCGCAGATGTCAAAGCGCTCCAAGTCGGTCAAGCAGTTTATGGCGAACTGAAAATGGGAGCTTATGCCCAGTTCGCAACGGCTCCACAAGATGCGATCGCGCTCAAGCCTATGACGCTCGATTTTGTGGAAGCGGCATCAGTGCCGATGGTAGCAATGACTGCCTATCAAGCGGTGTTTGATCATGCTGATCTGAAGCCAGCTCAAACCGTACTAATTCATGCTGCATCGGGCGGAGTTGGCATGTTCGCAGTGCAATTTGCTAAATGGAAAGGAGCGCACGTTATTGGAACTGCCTCAGCTGCGAATGCAGAATTTGTTCGATCTCTGGGTGCAGATCAAGTGATTGACTACAACGCCACACCCTTTGAACAAGTTGTTGAGAATGTTGATGTAGTTCTAGATACGTTAGGCGGTGACACCCAAGCACGTTCTTATTCAGTGGTGAAGCCGGGTGGCATTCTGATTTCAACTGCCGCTCCCCCCAATGCTCAAAAAGCTGAAGAACGAGGTATCCGTGCAGAGATGATGAATATGAAACCCTCTGCCTCGCTGCTGGAGGAGATTGCTAGTTTACTCGATTCTGGGCAGGTTAAGACGCTTGTTGCTCAGACGTTTTCTTTGTCTGAAGCCCGTCAAGCTCAGGAATTAAGTCAGGGCGGTCATGTCCGAGGCAAAATCGTGCTGCAAATCAATGCTTAATCCTCTATAGCCATTGGGAACAAGTTAAAAGTGAGTGAATTTTGTCAATATATCTTTGAACAGACCCAGTTAAGTGTTTTGCATCTCCTGAAAACTAAGATTTGGGAATTGTTAAACAGCAGCGAGGCTCGGATGAATTTTTCTTTCAAGCGTCTTCTAAAAGTCTCTTGACAACTGCTTTACAGCCTTAACTTGTTACCAATGGGCATAAGAGGTGTGGTGAAGGACATGCAGCAGGGCCTACGGCTGGAAGTTCAGCGACGGCGGGAGGAAAAGCAACCTCTTTGTGACAAGACACTACCCCGCCGTTTGTTGCAGCGCCTTGTTAGGCTCAGTGGCCGGACAATGGAGGTGGACAGATTTCCATAGTTTGAATCAAGCCATGCTCAATGGTAAAGCGATGACCAACGTGCTCATCGGAAAGAACGGCTCCAGCTAGGTCGCGCACGACCTGATGCACATCGACTAAAATACGCCCGGCATCCTCCGGGTGAAAGGCAATCGGCTCCACGTGCGGATTGATCTCAGACCATTGCTCCGTCCAGTAAGCGCGGACTGCTTGATGTCCAAGGACACAACCGCCTTTAAACGCTTTCGGCCAAGCCACGTTAGGAGTCATTGTAGCGAGGGCAGCGTCAATATCTCGCGCGTTGAAGGCAGCGTACGCTGCGCGTATCAGTTCAATTTCTGGTGCAGGTTTATCTGGCATAAGAGGTGTGGTGAAAGACATGCAGCAGAGTTTAACAATTATTATACAGAACGCTTCCGCCCTATGTAGTTGCAGATTTATATCGAAGAAGGTGGAGAATTGAATCTCGCTTTTTATTCGGTTAAACGTTTATTGGGCTTGTCTTATTTGTGGACTAGTGAGCCACTGCGTTGGACGGGTTCCCCGGCTTGTACTCCTACAAAGAAGCAAGCTACGCGCAGCGTCTCCCTTAGGAGAAGCAAGTGGCGAACCCGAAGGGCTCTATTAATGGTGTCAAATTACAGCGTCTGAGCTACTTGGTTATTTTATGCTGTCTTAGGTGATTTGGGAGATGCTGTTGCAGATGAATTATCCTTACCATTTGACCGTATTTTTCTAGAGATGATTTATCGCGGGTTGTACCATTTCAGTGTCGCTTTTGACAAAGGTAAAGCTGATGACCCCATTAAGTACTTTGCAGCCAAAGAAAATCAAGATTTAGGAGTAGTCAAAGCCCTGCGAAAACCAGTCTCTAAGCTCGATTTATCTCCTTTTCCTGCTCCCTCTTGACAAAAGTGCAATTACCTTAACCGTCACGGATGCTCTTACCCTTATTTCTATCTAGCTTCTCTTGAATAGCTTCTCTGCAAAACTCAGGAGGGTTCTCTTGTTGCTGTACCTCTTCCTTCATTTCCTTAGTCATACGTATATTCATTTTCTCAGTCAATGGTTCTTCTCTATCTGTGGTAAACGGTTTTAAACTCTTCGGGTTCCCTTTGGGATTAGGCATTGTATATAAATATGAAAATAATCTTTGAAACACAAGGAAGCAAGTGTTTAATGATTAATCAGTGGGTATGTAAGCCAACGAAACTTGTTACCCACTGATACCACTTTTGAGAAATGGTAATTCCATGTTTACACGATCGCAACTTGAAATCAAAACTGTTCCAGAGTTACGTGACTTATGCCGTCGATACGGTATCAAGCCAACAGGAAACCCCGGATACAAAGTTTCCTATATCACATCTTTGCTGGTATTCCCCCAAATAGCATTACAGCAGCTAAGACAAGGAAAGGGATTAAAATCTCCCGGTTTGAGTGTTATCCAGTTTTTTGAGGGAGTGATAGATGAGATGAACTCACCCACTGATGAGCAAGCAGCACTGATCAAAATCACAATGGAAGGTCAAAAAATGAATTACCCAGATAGGTATGACCAAGAGAACCTGCTGAACTTACACAAAGCTAAAATTCACTTGGAAATAGCTATTGGATTACTCAGTCAGTAAAGCTAATTTTTAATCACTAACTTTTGACTCCCTTCATTTTAGAGGGGAGTTTTTTATGTATCATAGGAATTTGGGATAGTTCACTTCTACTAACTTCCCCATGATTGCGATCGCCTGGGTTGGGTGGTTGGTGCGATCGCAAATCCACAGTCTCCAAACGTCGAAAATCCCTAGTGTGACACTTGAGAGTGTAGGAACTAGAATATTCCATACAAAAACTCCGTTCACGAGTATCAAAGACTCGTTAATGGAGTTCAAAGACTCATTCACGAGTATCAAAGACTCGTTAATGGAGTTCAAAGACTCATTCACGAGTATCAAAGACTCCTCAGCGAATATTAAAGACTCATTCACGAGTCTTATTAATTACTGATTGTAAATATTCTCTGCATCCTTGTGTCCCCACCTCTGGTGCAATACGCTTAAAATAAACCTTTTTTCTTGCCCTCTGCCTCCCCTGCTCCCTGGTTACTGAGCGCAGTCGAAGTATGCTCTCACTCCCTGAGGAATAAAGCCATGACTCAAGCTTTACGCAAACTAGTTACATTCGATGAATTTGTTGCTGAATACCCAGACAACCCACAACGACGTTATGAACTGCATGATGGAGTAATTGTTGAGATTGCACAACCAACAGGCGACCATGAAGAGGTCGTTGGATTTTTAGCAAGAAAACTTATTGTTGAATTAGACCGATTAAATCTTCCCTATCTCATCCCAAAAACAGTATTCGTTAAACCACTCGAAAACGAATTAGCTTATTCACCAGATGTCCTCATACTAAATCAGCCTAATTTAGTAAACGAACCTCTATGGAAAAAAGTATCTACTGTAAGCCTTGCCGCATCTATTCCTTTAGTGGTGGAAGTAGTGAGTACTAATTGGCGTGATGATTACCACAAAAAATACGCTGACTATGAACAAATGGGAATTCCTGAATACTGGATTGTGGACTATGCGGCATTGGGCGGTAGGGAATTCATTGGCAAGCCAAAACAACCTACTATTTTGGTTTGCTGTTTGAAAGAAGGTGAGTATCTAATTAATAAATTTCGAGGTAATGACCGTATCCAATCACCAACATTAACAGAGTTGAATTTAACCGCAGAACAAATTTTTTGCGCTGGTGTGGTCAACTAAATTCACGGTATCTATTAAAATTACAGCAGGAGTCAGAAGTTAGAAAGGAAGCCACGCGCAACTGTTCACGCCGACCTACTTAAAATTATGTCTAATGACGCAATTGTTCAATCTGAATTATTGGATCACAAAGCTGATAACGAGCAAAACCTCTACCAAATTCTCACTGTACAGGAATTAAGTCTTGTAAACGAACGCTCCAACAGTAAAGCACTAGTTCAACTGGCTTTTCATCTCACTGTTATGGGTTGTAGTGGCTATTTATGGGGAACAAATTTTGGCAATTGGTCGGTGGCTATACCAGCACTGGTAATCTACGGCTTCAGTCTGGCTTCGATGTTTGCACCGATGCATGAATGCGTTCACAGAACGGCTTTTGCTAACAATCGTTTGAATGATGCTGTAGCTTGGTGTTGCGGCTTGCTCTCATTTTACAACAGCACGTTTTTTCGTCGTTATCATAAGTGGCATCATCGCTATACTCGCGTTCCTGACAAAGATCCAGAACTGACCGATCTCAAGCCGAGCAACCTGGGCAAATACTTGTTGATAATTAGCGGTTTACTGTGGTGGTGGGGTAAAATACGTGGGCATTTTCAGGTTGCAACTGGTCAATTTGACGATTTTCCATTTGTATCAGAAGCAGCACGAGCCGAAGTTATTCGCTCTACACGTTGGCAATTAGGTATTTATGCAGGTGCGATCGCTCTTTCAATTGCAGTTGGTCAGCCTTGGTTTTTCCTCTATTGGCTGCTACCACTGTTTGTCGGTCAGCCGATTCTCCGGTTTATTCTGTTAGCAGAACATACAGGTTGCACTCTTGACGCCAATCTGCTTACGAATACACGCACAACCCTGACTCTCTGGCCTGTACGATTTTTCATGTGGAATATGCCATTTCATGCAGAGCATCATTTGTACGCATCAATTCCGTTCCACGCCCTACCAAAAGCACATCAGCAGTTGAGCAAACACTTTACCCATATTGAACCTGGCTATCTGAAAGTCAACTGGGATATTGTGGCTAAATAGGGGTAATTGGTAGGATGACAATAAGTCTATTTGATTTTTGTTTGCTCTAGGCTCGACCTTAATGCACCTTTATCAGATGATCATGAAGAATGATTAAGAAAAACGAGTATAGACAAACGTGATAAAAATGCTATCTGAAAACTTGATTGGAATTGAAGCAAGATTACAAATTAATTGGGTTTGGCTAAATGCCAGCTTACAGTTTGCTAGTTGGGGACTTTTTTCACTTTTACTCGCTGAGGTCTTGAGAGACAGCTACCATGTTTTGTGTCACCAAGTCAATTGGCTTGCTAAATGGCACAACAAGCACCACATGGCCTATCGCCGGGATTTATCGATAGTTTCCCTGAAAGTTTACCAAGAATCCCAGCTCTATCACGACATTTTAGAGTCGAGTCTACTGCTGATAGTATTGGTAGTCATTGCCTTAATTGTCCAGCAAATGGGGTTATGGCTGGGAGTAGCTTATGCTTGCACCTTCTTATATGGGGCGTCTGTGCGATATTTTCAGGGAAAAATTGATACAGACTATAACCACCTACCCGGCCCTTTAGAGACAATTCCATCCATTTGGTGGGTGAATCGCTCTTACCATTGGCGGCATCATTTTGATGATGTCAACGCTTACTACAGTGGTGTCTTTCCCCTAGTGGATAAAATTCTTGGTACAGGACTGTCTCTCAAGGGTAAAACCGTCGCTTTAACCGGAGCATCAGGAGCGCTGGGGCAAGCATTAACGGCTGAACTTTTAAAGAATAATGCTAAAGTCGTCGCATTAACCACTAATCCAGAAAAATTAGTAGGGCAAGTTGGGGTAAAGGTGGTTCCCTGGCAGTTGGGTAATGAAGCCGAACTGAGGGATAGTTTAGAGAAAGTAGATATTTTGATTATCAACCACGGAATCAATGTCTACGCCAGCCGCACATCGGAGGCTATCAACTCTTCTTATGAAGTGAATACCTTTTCAGCATTGCGGTTGATGGATATATTTTTGACAACTGTAACAGGGCCACAAGCAAAAGCAACTAAGGAAATTTGGGTAAACACTTCTGAGGCCGAGGTGTCTCCAGCGCTGAGTCCGCTTTATGAACTCAGCAAAAGAGCGTTAGGAGATATTGTTACCCTCAAACGTTTGGACGAGGATTGTGTAATTCGCAAGTTAATTCTTGGCCCGTTTAAGAGTCAACTGAATCCTTATGGAGTGATGTCTGCACAACAAGTTGCTCGTGCGATCTTATTTTTGGCACGGCGAGACTTCCGCAATATTATTGTGACTATAAATCCTCTCACCTATCTGCTGTTTCCCTTAAAGGAAACTAGTACGTGGCTATACTATCGAGTCTTCAGCCGAACAGCGAAAAGTGAACACGACTTACACAAACAATAGCCGAAAAAAAAGATTTTCTTCTTAGGGGCAATTCATGAATTGCCCCTGAGCGCGTATAGTATTTATTGCGTAGGCGTAGCCCGCCGCAGGCATCGCTCCAAGTGAGTGCTGATTATTTAATGTTGAAAAAAGCCTATGCTTATGCACTTTTAAAATGGAAAGGCTATTCTATTCCAGATTTTGAGCAATTATTACCCTAATATAAAACACTGACCGAGTAGGAACGAATTACCGCATCTACAGTTACAATTGTTAAATTATGTTGTAAAGCTTGACAAATTAACATTCTATCAAAAGGAGCACGATGTAATAATGGTAAATTCAAGAGTTGAGCAACACTTTCTTCATCTAGGTTAAGACTACTGATTAGATGCTGCTAACGCTGTTTGGGAAGGTAGATTTCAGATGATTCTGGTAATGGTAATTTACCTAATTGATATTTAACAGTTGCTTCCCAAACTGAAACGCAACTTAAATATACATCGTTATTTAAATCACGAATGCTATTTTGTAAATGAATTGGTAATTTTTGACCACCATTAATAAACCATAAGAAAATATGAGTATCTAATAATAGTTTCATCTACCCTCAAAACTATTCAAAATCTCTTCAGGTAAGGGACTATCAAAATCATCTGGAACAATGAACTCTCCAGCACATAAGCCATAAGGTCTGATTTGTTGAAAAGTGGCTGAAACTGGTTTAATTTCTGCAATAGGTTTACCTGCTTGCGTGATAATAATACTTTCTCCTGCTGCTACTTGGTGAAGATAGGTAGTTAGATTTTGCTGGATTTCATCAATTGTTACGGTTAATATGAGATGTGTATGTAGGAATATTTTTAGTATATCAAGTTGATGGGAACGCTATCATAATTATAAAATTTAGGCTTAATTAAGTGACTGCAAATTCAGTATACTGTCTGATATCAGCTGGCCTAGAGTTAAAAAAGAAATTTAAACTAGCTGAAGCTGGGAATAATGCTTGTGGACGTAAACCAATTAAAGAGTATCACCCAAAAATCAGAAATGAAGATGCTACGTATTATGTTGGTAAAAGTCATAGTCTGACGCAATACTTCAAATATTTACCAGAGTTAGTCAAAAATGGTTTATGGACTATGTGAAAATGCCAGCTTGGTTCAAATACAAGTAACTTTAATTTATGTTCAGCAATAACTTATTGAAGAAACTGGATCAGAAAAAATTCCCGGTACACTTCAGAAGGAACTGCTAGATATAAAAGGCGATCGGGTTGTTTTCTTCTCAAGGCGGAGCCACCCTCGACAAACTCAACGGCTTTCGCCTTTAAGTTATCCAGCTTGTTACTATCAGAACGTACAAGTCCTCATATTTGCATTTCGCCTTTGTTCAGAATCGTGTTGGCGATCTTGGTGCATAATTCGCCGCTGATGCCAGCAATCAGCACTGTTGGGTTTGCCATATTTTTTGGCTCCCTTAATAACAAATGAGGGGTGTTTGGTTCAGATAGCGATCGCTGGTGAGTTGCTGTAGGACAAAAGCCGCCACATCCGCCCGCGAAATTTTTCCTGCCGTAACCCCCGTTAAGTCAGTCAGAACTCGGTAATTCCCTTTTGCAGGGTCATTGGTTAATATTCCTGGACGAACGATCACCCAATCCAGATTGCTCTGACGAATCTCGGCTTCCTGACGATCTTTGTCGTCGTAGATTCGCTTCAATATCAGCGGTAGAATCAGCTTGTCATAGAGCAAGCCGCCGTGACCTTTACTATCGCCTGCTCCAAGTCCGGTGATACAAATTAATCGCTTGACGCTGTGACGCTTCATTGCCTGAAGCAACTTTTTTGTGCCTTCCGAAAACAGTGTCACGGATTCAAGACTGATTTTTTTAGTGCCTAATGAGCTAATGACTGCATCTTGCTGCTGCACCGCATCTAGCGAGGCGGGGTCAAGGATATCCCCCTTCACAATTTGAAGGGAGTTGTGCTGCATTTCAAACTTGTCGGGATTACGAACTAACGCAGTTACTTCGTGTCCTTGGGCTAAACCTTGCTCGACAATCTGCTGTCCCGTCGGTCCCGTTGCCCCAATGACTAAGATTCTCATCTCTGTTTCTCACTTACAAGACTCACAACATTTATCCCACATTCCGCACCCTCAACTGTCACACAGCCAAAATATAGTACAGAGGAACTAAACAAAGAACAGCAAGCAGAGGCTTAATGATCAGAAATAGCATTGAGTCCAGCAACTGTTCATTAGCGCTCTTTTATTACTCTGAAAAAATAAAATATTTGTCAAAGGTTTCTGATTTTTATCTCGTGAAAGTTATAGAAGAGCGTTAGAAGGACTTTTGTGGTGAAATTGGATTCAAGCCAAAATAAGAAAATGTAAAAAGGGCAATGAAAATTAATTTATTTAAGAAATAGAGATGAGAGAATTGAAGCAGAATTTGTGCAGAATCATGTTGAAATGTTGAGTAAACAAGAAATTGATATTCAGAACATAGACCATTTAGGCATAGTAGCAAAAATAGTAAATGCAATTGGATTGGTAGAAATAATTAATAATTTAATAGGTGAAGAAAAAGGAGAAAAAATTAACCCTGGTCATGTTGTTAAAGTCATGATTTTGAATGGATTAAGATTTATCTCTAAGCCGCTATGTATAACTACTACAAAATGAAGTACAGAATGTTGGTTGTATCTCGTATTGCATTTAACCTGCGGGTTTGCAGTATGCACGAAACACAAAAAAAGGGATAAGCCCAAAAGCCTATCCCCAAAAAAATCAATTAATCAATCATCAAGTTCCAGTAGTCCAAGAATTGATGTACTCAATTTGATCTGGTGTTAGGCTATCAATCTTAATTCCAATCGCCTCCAACTTGAGTCGAGCGATTTCTTTATCCACATCAACGGGAATTGAGTGCAAGCCAGGTTCTAACTTACCTTTATTCTTCACTAGGTATTCAACAGCTAAAGCTTGGTTGGCAAAGCTCATATCCATAACCGCGCTGGGGTGTCCTTCCGCAGCAGCCAGGTTAATCAAACGTCCTTGTCCGAGAACGACAACTGATTTACCACTTTGCAGTTTGTACTCTTCAGTGAAGGGACGCACTTCCTTGATTTCCTTAGCTTGAGAAGCTAAGTATTTCAAGTCAAGTTCAATATCAAAGTGACCGGAGTTACAAACGATCGCACCGTCTTTCATCACATCGAAATGCTCGGCGCGAATTACGTGCTTGTTACCAGTAACTGTGACAAACAAGTCGCCAACTTTAGCAGCTTCTGCCATTGGTAAGACGCGGAAACCATCCATCACGGCTTCAATTGCCTTGATCGGGTCAATTTCGGTAACAATCACGTTACCACCCAGACCACGGGCGCGGAGGGCTGTACCTTTACCACACCAGCCGTAACCAACTACGACAATGTTTTTACCAGCCAGCAGCATATTTGTGGCGCGGATAATGCCATCTAGGGTCGATTGCCCAGTACCATAGCGGTTATCAAAGAAGTGCTTGGTATCAGCATCGTTGACATTTACTGCGGGGAAGGTGAGAACGCCATCTTTGAACATAGCCCGGAGGCGGACAATTCCTGTTGTCGTTTCTTCAGTAGTGCCAATCAAATCAGCAATTTGGTGTTGGCGCTCTTGGACCAATGTCGCAACCACATCGCTACCGTCATCAATGATGATGTTGGGGCGGTGATCAAGAGCGATTTGGACGTGGCGGCTATAAGTTGCGTTATCTTCGCCTTTTTGAGCAAAGACGGGAATTTCATGATCGGCGACGAGGCTAGCTGCTACGTCATCTTGCGTTGATAAAGGATTGCTAGCAATTAAAAGCGCGTCTGCACCACCGGCTTTCAGAGCGATCGCCAAATGTGCTGTTTCGGTTGTAATGTGGGCACAAGCCACAAGCTTTAGTCCTGCAAAGGGCTTTTCTTGGGCAAAGCGATCGCGGATTTGCCGCAATACTGGCATCTCGCGTCCAGCCCATTCTATGCGCTGTCTTCCCAAGGCAGCTAGGCCGAGGTCTTTAACCTCGTGCTTTAATCGGGGAGAAGTTGCGGTCATCAAAAGTTACCTCAAAAAATTAAAAAAGCTACGTAAAGTTTACGCACTCTACTAGGTTATTCTACTACTGGCAATTTTTGCTTGTAATTAGCAAACTACTAGTCAATAGTCTTCAAAACTAGCTTGACGTTTGATCAGCGGAATGTCAACTTCACCCCCAGCTTCTTCCTTTTTGTTTTATCTTTGGTAAGAGTAAGACTCTCTCTGTCTACATAATTATTATAAATATATTGTCATCTGTCTAAAGATAGATAATAGCAAAACACATCAAAATTTAATCATCTAAAGGGAAAACCTCAACTTTAGATAGGTACATTTACAGAAAGTAATTGCGGAGGATGGCTATAGAAGTAGTCAATAGTAGATTTTACTTAAGGAGGTGTTTGAGTGCGCTTTCAATTTTTGGCGATCGCTAGTTCAATGGCTATAGCCGTTGTATCTGTGCCAAAAGCCACAGCCCAGATTCCTTTTTTACCGCAGCTGCAAGCTCCCAGCAGTGTGAGTAATGATTCAGATAACAAAATTGTTTCAGGCTGGATTTATTTAGATGGTCGTCCGTTATTTCAGATAGCGGCATCAAAAACCAACTTTCCTGAGCGTTCACAAGACATCCAAAAGAAGTTGCAGAAAATTAGCCAAAATTACTTTCAGTCACCACCAAAAACAGCAGTCGAGGTAAAAGTGCGGAAAGTAAACGAATTACCAGTGGTTTATGTCAACGACCAATACCTGATGACCATCACTTTTGAGGATGCCCGACTGCGACAGGTAGATATGTCAACATCGGCAGATCAAATCGCCGACTCATTAAAAGAAGACTTGCAACAAGCAAAACAAGAAAGACAAACTCAATTTTTAATTGACCAAGGTAAAATTGCTGCGGCTACTGGACTGGCAATGATTATCATGAGTTGCGGGGTATATAGCTGGCAGAGGCGTTCCAGAAAGGATTCAGTACACTCCATTGCCTCCCAACCCCAAAGGGAACTGTTCAACCCTTTAACACCAGCAACTCAACCAATTACAACACAATTAAATCAACGGCAACAGCACCATGTCCAAGAAGCTAAGAAACGATTGTTTGAGCTAATTCAAGCCGGAATTTGGGGAGGTGGAAGTTTCTTTATCTTGGGTTTATTTCCCTACACGCGAGCATTTCAAGTAACGATTCTCACCGCTGCCCAATTCCCTTTACGATTAGGTGTTGTGCTACTGATAACTTATGTAGCTATTCGTCTCAGCTATGCTCTGATTGACCGCTTTGCATCCACTCTAATCAGCAGTGGTGCTTTCCTAACCCCAGAAAGTTCTGAACGGCTGCAACTGCGAGTTTCCACATTTTCTGGCGTAACTAAAAGCATCGCTACTATTATCTGCATAGGAGTAGGCTTCTTGCTAGCGCTGGTGTCATTAGGGATAGATATTGTTCCCTTGCTAGCGGGTGCCAGTTTAGTTGGTGTTGCGGTGTCTTTAGCTTCGCAAAACTTAATTAAAGATGCAATTAACGGTTTCTTGATCATTATAGAAGACCAGTACGCTTTAGGGGATGTAATTTCTGTGGGAGACGTGGGAGGCTTAGTAGAAAATCTGAATCTGCGGATAACCCAACTGCGGGATTCGGAAGGGCGCTTGATCACGATTCCCAATAGTGAAATTAAAGTTGTTGCCAATCTTTCTAGTCGTTGGTCACGAGCCGATTTAACAATCCCGATCGCCTACCAAGCCGATACAGAAGAGGCTTTGAAGTTGATTGAAACTGTTGGTTCCCAGATGAATCAAGAAATGCAATGGCAGTCTCAAATTTTGGAACCGCCGCAAGTTTTGGGAATAGATCAATTTGGCGATCGCGGTTTGATTATTCGTGTATGGATTAAAACACAACCTCTCAAACAATGGGATGTAGCACGGGAGTTTCGCCGCCGCCTGAAAGTTGCCCTAGACGAAGCTGAAATTTCTATTTCTGTGCCTCAACAAGCAATTTGGGTCAATGATGATCAGTTGTTAAATTTTCACGGGAATGGCAAAGCTAATTAATAATTTTAATTTGTTAATCTGCCACTTATAAATGTACGTGGGTTACGGCAAGTCGTGATCCACCTTTCGAGATTAACATTAGACCTCTTGCAAAAGTTGGTCACTGAACAGGAAAAGGGGCAGTTCTTGCAGGGGGCAGGGGAGAAAACCCCATACATAAATGTATTTGCTCTGAAACAAGAACCGGAGGCGTAGCGGCTCCGGCTCCGCGCATTATTTCTCTGTTGCGTTTGCCCGCAGTAGGATACCTCTACCCTTATGGGGAAGCAAGCTACGCGTAGCGTCTCCTGTCTTGAGAAGGGCTGTAGGGCAAACGCGCTTTGCGTCTCGAAATAAATATTTTTACTTTGAGCAGAAATAAATAATAGTGCTTTAAACTCTTGTGGCAGGGTAATTTAAATATCTTTCCCCCTGCCCCTACCTCTTTGGTCAGCAAGATTGGGTTTGGGGGAGATAAAGCTCGTATTGTAGAGAGCAGCAATCAGATTAAACCTCACTCCCGATCTGTTAAAGGCGATTTATATAAGTAAAAGACAAAATTTTAAACAGCTTAAACTTCCGATTTATATGCTCCCTTAAAACTCTGATTCTGGCTATAACTCCTAACTAGAAAAATTCCGTAGTAGTGCAGCTAAAACTGTCCGAAATGTTGTAAAATCTCCTTAAGAAAATTTTCATGTTAACCGATGATGGTAACATAATCATAAACATAACCGTACAATCCTTGGAATGTAATATATGAGTATTTTACGCTCACGCTATTTTCACTACCTCCTGATGTTTCTCATCACCCTCTCTTTTTTAATCGCTCAAAATTTAGCATTTGCCCAGCAACTACCGTTGTTTGATGGTGATTTTGAACAAGGCTTAGGTAGCCTGTTGCGGCTTGAATCTTGTTGTTCTTATTCATTCACTAGAGTACCGATGATTGCTCGACATGGGCGTTATGGAGCACGATTTGAGTTGAGAAGAAGCGATCCTATTGTAGAAACCAGTAAGAGAGCCGAAGTAAGAACAGCTTTTCCTTTTGTTCAAGAGATGTGGTTTAATATTAATTATTTGTTTCCAGAAACTTACACACCTGATCGGTCTGCTGAAATTGTCGCCCAGTGGCATGATATTCATGATCAAGGGGAGCCTGGGCAAAAGCCATCGCTTTCTTTATGGGTTTTAAATAACAGACTTAACCTGACAAATCGATGGCAGTTTAAAAAAATTGGTGATGATAAGTTTGATGGTGAATTAAATTATGATTTAGGAAGTATCAAGCTTAATAGTTGGACAAATATTGTTGTTCATGTTCGATGGGCACTTGATAGTAACGGATTAATTGAGTTATGGCAGGATGGTGTTCAGAAGATTAAAAAAATAGGTCCTAATCGCTATAATGATGATCGCTATCCTTATTTCAAATTTGGAATTTATAAATATGATTGGAAAATCAAACCTGAAGCTTCAACGCTAAATACTCGAGAACTTTATATTGATGATGTTCGAATTGGTTCAAATAACTCAAGTTATGCCCAGATAAGTACCTTGACGAATCCCCTCCCTAAATAATATATTCACTTCAACAATAAATCCGTTTGAGGTAATAACAGGAGGGACGTGGACTCGACGTTTAGAACATTATAATCTTGTCTCGCCTGTACATTAAACGGATTACTGACTGCTAACCTTGCTATTGATAAAAAAACTATTCCTACTAATTTCAATTTAAAGATAAATGTACAAGTTAACTTCACTAATAGTGTAAGAGATTATTCAATAGTGTAGGATTTAGTAGTTCTACAAGTAGTGTGTTATTTGATAATTTATTTGTATATAAGCTTCCGTAATAAAATTCGCTTATTGGGCTGGAATAGTTGCTTTCAAATTTGCTATTCATGAACTTACTTTTTTAGGGCAAGTATTTAAAGATTTATTACCTCAGTTACAACTCAATTGGCAACAAAGACTCAGGCGACTATTGCCAGATACGTGAAATTTGGACTCTGTAATTTTGAATGCATCTGGATAGCTAAGGGATCAATGGGGAATCCGGCACTTGTACTGAGCATCTCGGCTTCGCTTGATGGAGCCGCAGCCGAAGTAACGTTGCCGTAAAGCCTGCGGCATAGCTACGCTTAGGGTGCAGCCCAAGGTAGAGAAGTATGGGGCATGGGGAAGAAGTTATCAATGCTCTATTCCCGAAGCCTGTCACCCGAAGCGACGGGGCGACTATCCCGAGACACCCGCGATTCGATTGAGTTTCCCGTCGCTTTCAATGAAAACTGCTGTAAAAGTCCCCATTGCCCCTTATCTTCAGAGAGCGTTACGTGTTCCCCAATCTCCAATTTGCGTGATCGCCTACACTAAACCTTAATAAATTCTTATATTAATAAAAAGCTACTACCTGACTAACCTGTCTTGAACTTTTTACTGATTTATGTTTGTCAATACCTTCATTAGACGTCCAGTCCTGACGACGGTCTGTACGTTCATCATTTTGCTGCTGGGAAGCATCTGTATTCCGATCCTGCCAATTTCTCAGCTACCAGACCTCGCCCCGGTGCAAATCACGGTTAGCTCCAACAATATTGGTGCGGATGCTCAAACAACAGAAAGTACTGTCACAAACATTATTGAGCGACAAATTAATGGTGTTAAAGATGTATCTTATATATCTTCTAATACGGGTAATGATGGTTCCAGCAATATAACTGTCTCTTTCCCAACTGATGTCAATAGCGATATTGCTCAAGTAAACGTTCAAAATAAAGAAGGACTTGCTGACCCTCAATTGCCAGATACTGTTCAACGAACAGGTGTCACCGTTGAAACGGCATCAAGCAGTCTCCTTCTCGTTTATGGGTTTTACTCAGAGAATAATGAGTATGACAACATTTTTATCAGCAACTATGTCGATCTGTATATTCTTGATCAGATCAAACGGCTTCCTGGTGTAGGAAAAGCGACGATTTTTGGAGAGCGCAAATATGCCATGCGTCTTTGGCTTGATCCTAACAAGCTTGCCCAACATCAACTAACTCCTCAAGATGTGACAACTGCCCTGCAAGAACAAAATATTCAGGTAGGTGCAGGGGCAATTGGTAAGGAACCAGCACCAGATAATCAAAGCTTTGAATTTGCTTTACGGGCAACCAGTCGATTTAAAGATGCGGCTGAATTTGAGGATATGGTGCTGAAGGTAAGTCAAGGTGGCACTAATAGCACTACTAATAGTACCAGCACCACTAATAGTATCAGTAATAGCACCCGCAATAGCACCCTAGTTAAGCTCAGAGATATCGGTCGAGTTGAACTAGGAGCAGAAAGCTATTTCGCTGATGCCAAATTCACCATCCCAGGAAATGCTCCCAAGCCAGCAGTGGGTTTGGGGATATATCAACTTCCTGGTAGTAATGCTCTGGACGTTGCCCATGCAGTTGAAAACCAGATCGAAATACTAAAGAAGAGTTTTCCACCTGGACTAAAAGGACAGGTGGCATTTGATACCACTCCATTTGTAGAAATTTCTTTAGAAGAAGTTATACATACTCTGGTTGAAGCGATTATCCTGGTGGTCTTGGTAATTTTTGTCTTTTTACAAGACTGGCGTACCACAATCATTCCCACTGTGGCGATCCCTGTTTCCCTGGTTGGGACGTGCGCAGCTCTGTTGGTTTTAGGATTTCAGATTAATACACTGACCTTGTTTGGTTTTGTCCTGGCCATCGGTCTTGTTGTCGATGATGCCATTATTGTCGTGGAGGCAGTTGCAGTCAAACTGGAGCAGGGCTTGAGGCCCTTGGAGGCTGCGATGGAAGCCATGAAAGAGTTAACTGGGGCAATCATTGCCACTTCACTTGTACTTATGGCGGTATTCATTCCAGTTACATTCATTCCGGGCACAACTGGGATTGTTTACAAACAATTTGGGTTAACCGTTGCTTGCTCTATTGCCATTTCGACCTTCAATGCTTTAACTTTCTCTCCAAGTATGGCAGCCATTCTCATGCGCCCTGCTCAGACTCCACAGGGCCCTTTGGGGTGGTTTTTTACGCAGTTTAATCGGGGATTTAGCTGGTTTACGCGCCGCTATGTCGGGTTTGTTAGCTACCTTACCCATATCAAGCCGATTGTAATTGGGGTTTTCATCACTGGTTTATTAGCAACGGCTTTGATGTACAAAGCAGTGCCTACTGGGTTTATTCCAGAGGAAGATCAGGGTTACTTCTTTGTAGTTGTCCAAGGGCCTGATGGGGTTTCTTTGAAATACACCGAATCTGTGATGGATCGGGTTGTTAAAGAAGTAACATCGCTTCCTGAAGTTCAAGCTAGTTTTATGATCAGTGGCTTTGGTTTTGATGGCAATGCTTCTAATTTAGGCATTGCCTTTGCTAACCTGAAATCCTGGAAAGATAGACCTAAAGAATCTGAGTCTGTCTATGGAATACTTCAGAGGATAAACAAAAAGCTCTCTGCAATTACAGATGCTAGAGCGATCGCTGTGAATGCTCCTCCAGTTAGAGGGTTAAGTACTACAGGTGGTTTTGAGTTTATCATTCAAGACAAAACCGGAAGTGCGCCGATTCAAACCTTGGTTGACACTGCTCAAAAGTTCATTGAGGCGGCCAATAAAAACCCTGCTCTTCAAGGAGTCTTCACTCAGTTCACCGCAGACACTCCTCAGTTTGACATCCAAGTGAACCGCAACCAAGCCAAAGCTCTCGGCGTTGAACTCAACGACATCTTTGGAGCGTTGCAAAGTTACTTGGGGTCGCAATATGTGAATGACTTTGTGCAGGGACAGCGACAGTATCGAGTGTATGTTCAAGCAGATGGGGTTTTCCGCTCTAATCCAGATGATATTGGCAAGCTGTATGTTCGCTCTGCAAGTGGGGCGATGATTCCATTGAGCAATCTGGTGAAAGTTACTCCCTTTGTAGGGCCAAAAACCATCGCCCATTACAACTTGTACAGGTCAATCAAAGTCCAAGGCGCTCCGGCTCCCGGTGCTAGTTCTGGACAGGCGATTAAAGCGATGGAGCAACTAGCAGCAGAGGTCTTACCTGAAGGGTTTGGTTATGAGTGGACAGGGACTTATCTCCAGGAAAAGACATCTGGGGGATCTACGGGCTTGATTTTTGCCTTCGCCTTCATTATTGTCTTTCTGGTGCTGTCAGCTCAGTATGAAAGCTACATTGACCCGCTGATTATTTTGCTGACAGTTCCCTTAGCAGTCTTGGGAGCGATGACGGCGATTTGGCTACGTTCCAATATTTTCATGGCAAGTAGCCTTTTCCCCAAAGTAGTGGATGATATCTATTGCCAGGTAGGTCTGGTGACTTTAATTGGTTTAGCCGCCAAGAACGCGATTTTGGTTGTGGAATTTGCCAATCACCTGCATGAGCAGGGCATGAGCTACACGCGGGCGGCGGTGAAAGCGGGACAAGAACGTCTGCGACCGATCTTAATGACTTCCTTTGCAGCCCTGTTAGGATTTTTGCCCTTGGTGATCTCTCAAGGGGCTGGAGCCAGCAGCCGTTGGTCTTTAGGAACAGCGCTCTTTGGGGGGCTGATGCTTTCGACGTTCTTGAGTTTGTTCTTAGTACCAATTCTGTACATTTTAGTCAAGACTTTGGCTGAGGCTATATTTTCTCGGAAGCGATCAGGAGGTTCAAAGCCTCCAGATTCTCCTAATGGAGCTTCGGCATCTGAACATCGGGCTTTACCTGCTGACTCAAGTCAGCCAGAGACACAACTTAGGTCTCAACAGGATGGGATAAGCTAATTTTTGCCGTTAAGTTTTTATTTCGGCTCTGCCGCAAGTCAAAGGGCTGCCGCCTCCTATCAAGTTAAGAGGCGGCAGCCCTTTTATTAAGCATTCCTAGTCAAAGACTCTTAACGAAATAACTTTAGGGGCTAAACGGCACTCTTAACCCACATTCTGCAAGTGCGATGGCGTACCCGCCCTTCCCGGTGGCGATCGGACTTTATTAAGCGACAAGTCTAATGACCAACCCAATACGCTTGGGTTAAGGAAATTTATCTGTTTAGGCAGGCTGTTCTTGAGCTGGCGTTGCAGGGAGGCAGGGAGAGATGAGGAAGATGAGGAGCGGGGGAGAAATTGTAGTAAGTCTTTCTCTTCTGCCTCTTCTGCCCCATGCCCGATACTTACAATCGATTTATATCTTTTGTAACTAACTTCCAGCCTTCAGCTTGGTCAATTAGCTTTATCGACTCTAGTTGGAGATTGTTGAAAGCAGATGCATGAAGCAGGAAATAGGGTTGTCCGTTGTAGTGCCAATAATATTCCAGTTCGCCAACAGAAGCGGGAATGATGGTGCGATCGCTATAATAATCCAACGACGGACGATGAAAAGGAAAAGATGTATAAATCTTCCTCGTAGCTGGATTTGCCCGCACGATCATGGCGGCGACTGGTTTAACTGGATAGGCTTCAGATAATTCCCAAACCCAGTAGTTAGATTTCATTAACAGCAGCAGCGAAATATAACTTCCCCAAAACAAAATCTTCAGAAATTGCCCGTCGCCTCGTTCTGCCAAAATAGCTGCCAAGGTCATAGTTAAAGCTATTGCGGCAAAAATCAGTTGTAAGTCTGTTTTCGGTATCGTACCCCAACTAAAATAAATGCTACCAGCAGAAGCGACTACAGCAAGTATCGCCAAACCAGCGACCCAAGCACGGGGATAGGATGAGAGTAAAGGCGAATTTTCCGTCTCTGATAACTGGATACCAAAAGCTAAGGCTAAACTTGGGTAAATCGGGAATAGATACCAGGGAACTTTGGTAATCATGAAAGAAATTACCAGCAGATAAACGCCACTCCACGCCATTACTAGTTTTGCCCAGCTAAGGTTACGATTTTCCCAGGTTAAGCGGACAGTTTGCGGTAAGAATAATAACCACGGCCATGTGTACTTAAGAAGTTCGATAACATAGTACCAAGGTGGTTCAGAATCCCCTTCTACAATAGGGCCAATTCGGTCTAGTGATGGGTTTGCAAGGCCAATTTGAGCGAAAGTGTAACCATAGTGAATTAGTTGGGCACCATACCAACCAGCTACAGGCAGAATGCCAATGAAGATTGCTATCCACAGATAGTAACAGGTGAGCAGTCGTGGCGTATCCCAAAACAGAAATACGATCGCGATCGCACCTAGTAATACGCCTAGCAGTCCTTGAGTCAGGCAAATTAACCCGAAACTAATACCAACACCCAAGCAATAACGTAAATCTCGGCGCGATCGCAACACGCACAACATCATCACCATCAAAAAACTTACCATCGCCCCATCCAACATTGCCAACCGCCCATGACGCACCACAGGTAGCATTGTTAGATAAATCAAAGCGCTATAAATAGCAGCCCAACGTTGGCGAAATATCTCTCTAGCAATGCAATACAGTAAAGGTACAGATGTCGCTGTTAAAATTGCTCCAGGTAGGCGCGTTGTTAACTCATTTTCGCCTCCTAGAGAATAAGCCCAAGCAATTAGTAAATGCATCAAAGGCGGCTTGTTATAGTATGGTTCGCCTCCTAGCGTTGGGTAAAGCCAACGCATTGAACCTGCTGGTGCGTGCCAAATTTCACGAGCAACCTGTGCCACAGTCCCTTCATCCCAATCTCGCAGCGGCAATCCTCCCAGATTGATGCTAAACAGTAACACTGCTGCCAACAGCAATACTATTAGCCATACCCAATCAATCCATTTGCCACCCGTGCGATGCTGTTTTTCTAGATGACTCCAAATAAAGCTTCCTTCTTGCATATTCTCTGGTAATCATTTTACTTGCTGGTTTGATTACATAGAGATATCTAGCGAATCTCCAATGTTGCCACCCAGTAGCAACGTATATTCTTAACAATTGCTAGTTTCCAAGATTAACTCAACTTTCTCTAATTAGCGCTATTTTTTGAAAAATTTATCTTAGTTAGTTAAAGAACATTTAAGCTGTTCAATGATAAAAATAATACAAATAAAAAATATTTTTTATCTGTACAATAGTCTGTAAATTAACTTGTATTTTTTTTTAATGTGACGCTTAGTTAAAATTTAATCTCCTTATTTTTACTTTGACTTAATTTATAATTATCAGAAATAATTGCTACATAGTTTCCATGACATGCTGAATACTAATATTTTTTAATAATAACTTATCCTAATTAACATAATTATTTATTATCTAATAGTATTTTAATAATAAATAATTGGAACCAACTATTAAATAAAATTATTTAAATGAGTAAATTTTAGTATTTTAAATTTAATGAAGAAACTATTTAATTGGAATATATGTGTTATAGACTTCTATTAAAGCACTTGATGACAATAAGAAATAGCTAGTAAATTATGGGAGCCTTTCAATGAATTTACCTGTAGTTGTGGATATTACTATTGGCTTAGTTTTTATTTACTTGATTTTGAGCTTAATAGCTTCCGAAATTCAGGAACTGATTACCACATTTTTACAATGGAGAGCTAAACATTTAAAACATTCAATTGAATTACTTTTGGCAGGTGGTAGCGAAACTGAAGAATCAGAGTTTGAGAAGGCACAAGAGTTAGTGCAGGAGCTTTATCAAGATCCTTTAATTAATACTTTAAATCAACAAGCCAAGGGAAAAGTAGAATATCTGTTACGGGAGAATGCTAAAAATAGTGGCAAAAAAACCAAAAAAGCATTAGGAAACAAACAAAGCGCCCCTTCCTATCTTCCTTCGGAAACATTTGCAAGTAGCTTATTAAATGCTTTAAAAATTCCCCAGTTAATTACTTATGTGAAACATCCTAGTGAGGAATTTAAAACTAACTTGTACATGATTTTAGCATCTTATAAGGAACTGAAAACAGGAATTAATGATCCCAATAGTGAAAGTTACAAAAAAATTAAACAAGTTTATGGAGATATTGATCAAAAGTTTATAGACTTTGTTAATAATGATTTACCTGATTATGTACCTAATAATTTAATTACGAGTCTTGGGATTATTGGTCAACGTAGTCGGATAAAAATTGATGACCTCACAGAAGAAGTGAATCAGTTTAAAAATGAAGTTGAAACATGGTTTGACCGCTCTATGGATCGAGCCAGTGGTGTTTATAAGCGCAATGCCAAAGGAGTTGCAATTTTAATTGGAATATTAGTTGCAGTATTAACCAATACTGATACATTTCACCTCGCTAAAAGACTGTCGCAGGATTCGGTTATCCGCTCTGCCATTACTCAAAGGGCAAATCAAAAAGAAGATTTTATCACAAATCGAGATACCAGAAGGGAAATTGAGAAAGTTTTAGGAGATGCTTCTATACCCATTGGATGGCAAAATATCAATCAACAGTTTGAGCTAGATACTAAAGACTCGAATAGGGGAAACGTTTTATTAATCATTTGGCAGGGTTTTAAATTAATTTGCGGTTGGATACTGAGTGGTTTAGCTATTGCTATGGGTGCGCCTTTTTGGTTTGATATCCTTAATAAACTTATCAATGTGCGGAATGCAGGACCAAAACCTGTTGCATATACTAAGGATCAACCTTCTCAGAAATAGAGTTTTACAGCAGTTTTCATTTATTTGAACCACATCTGTGGTAAAGAACATTGCTGTTCTCACCTACAGACCAAATTGGGCTGACTACCGTACAACCGAAACAACGGCTGGTGACTGGCTTTTACATTACTATGCCGCAGATTGAAATCTGTCGGTTGGAGTCGATACTCGGCAAAAAGCCTCAGCAGTTGGGCTTCGTGTTCGACGGCAAACACCAAGAATAGATCCGGTCGGCGATCGCCAGTCAGAACATTGATCGCCTGATGTACTGGCTCAGGGATGAAGAACGGGGGATCAACGACAATCACATCAAATTCCCGGTTAATCGGCTGCGGCTCCCGCAAATCATAAAGGAGGAACTCCGCAAATTCGGCAAACTTCGGGTCGATGTCTAGAAGCGTCACCCGGCGCCCTCGTCGATACCATTCGGCTGCAAGCCGAGGCGTACAAAGGCAACAGGGATTCGCATATACATCCAGCGCGCACACGAGCGCAGAAGCAGTTTGTTGTGTGAAGAAAATCTGGCTGAGTGTGAAGTCAGGAGGCACGAATTGGTCGATGGGGTCTACCCTAGACTCAAACCACGGCTGACCAGGACCGATCGCCATCCGCTCCGTCAAAACTTGCTTGAGTTGGTCTTTGTCCATATGTAAACCTCTTTATTGTGGAATTATTAGTCGGTACTGACAAAAAACGCTTAAAAAATAAAAATAACTTCTAGTTTTAATTCTTTATTCTGAAGAGTAATCTCAATTTGCCTGATGAATTCTCGAAAGTAAAATCGTCGCTCTGTTTCCGACAAATCTAACCAAAATTGTGGTATGGAAACAGCTTGAGCGACAGAACGCAAGTTAACTGGGGGAAGAGTTGCCAACTTTGCTTCAAGTACAGAAATTTCTGTGCGGAGTTTGTAAGCCCTTAACTTTGCTGTTTCAACATCTAAAATTCCAGTTTCAATTAAAGCGGGTAACTGAGCAAGTATTTCTTGCTGACGAGCGATCGCTTGCCCTAAACTATTCTTGACTCCATCCAATTGGGGAAAATTCATCCCCGCTACAGCTAAGGGTAAGTCACGGCAAACCGTTTCAATTGTATGTTCTAAAACCTCTTGGTAGGGAATAGCCTTACACTTGGGGCTTTGAGGACAGCTAGTAGAACGTAAATAAAGATACTCCTTATCTTGATTGCGTTGGGTGACACGAGTAACTGTCATGTGTGACTGACACTCAGCACAGACAACCAACCCAGCTAAAGAACGCCTAGCACTAGCAGTTCGGGATGGTAAACGGCTGTTACGGCGTAAAAGTCGGTCAACTTGGGCTGCTTCTGACTTAGAAATTATCGGAATATGGGTATTGGAGATAATTTCACCATTTTGGTAAGCTGTATTGCCGCGATAAACTGGATTAGTTAGCCAGCGTCTTCCTGTGGTGACAGAGATTTTTTTGCCGTATTTTTTCGCCAAGTAACGAACTGAACCCCGCAGGGAACCATAGAGTAAAAAGTGTTCAAAAAAATCTTTGACTACTGGTGAAGTACTGCGATCAATAGTATATTTTCCCTTACCTCTGCGATATCCGTAGGGAACTTTGCCCGGTGGCGGTGCAACATCGAGACGATTACGGGCATGTCCTTCACGGATGCGACGACTACGTTGTTGACGTTGGATTGCGTGTAGCAAATTCAGCAAGTCAGCGCCCAGAGGGTAATTCTCGGAAGTGTAGGGCTGTTCAGTAGCAATTATCGCTACTCCCATTGCTTCGAGTTCATGCAAGCGATCGCTAATTTCCTCTACAGTATCCCCTAATTCTTCCAACCGACGAATCAGGAGATAATCTGCTGCTTCAGTTTGGCAATCGGTAAATAATTGTTGTAATTGCGTTCGCGTAGCGTGTCCAAAGGACTCTGGCTTACCCAAATCTTCATAAACCCGATCCACCTCCCATCCCCAATCGGCTTGATCGGGAGAAGATTCTAATAGCGGATTAGTATAAGAGTAGGCAATGATTTTCATTAGTCATTAGTCATTAGTCATTGGTCATTGGTCATTGGGACAAAACAAGGTAGAGACTTTTTCAATAATTCCCCCTTGTCTTTTTGTCCCCCACTCCCCCTCACTGCTGACTCAACTCAATAATATTTCCATCAGGGTCTTTAGTGAACAGGGCAGCGCGACCGGAAGCACTGGCTTGAATGGGATAATTATGATTAAGGAATTGCTGTTTGGCAGCGTCTAAGTCAGTTACTGAGAAAGCGACGTGGGGATTACGTCCCCATTTTTCGTTGGGGTTTTCGGTGGGGACAGTGGTTGCGACTATCAGGTGAATTTGATAGTCGCCGACTTGATACCATGCACCAGCGTATTTCAGGGAACGATCTATTTTAGATAATCCCAATACTTTGCCATAAAAGTGTTCGGAGCGTTCTAAGTCAGTGACAAGAATTGCTGTATGGAGATTTTGGGTAATTTGCATTGTTGGTAAGTGTGATCGCGTTTATTTAAATTTTGACGTAATTTGAACTCTTGCGGAAAGTGGGGAGTGGGGGACAAGGGGACAACGAGGAATTATTGAAAAAGTCTCTACCTTATTTCGTCCCAATGCCCGATGCCCAATGCTTGATGCCTATGCTCAATGAGAAATGACAAACTAAAAAATGAGGATAAATGATGGATGCTCAATTAAGTCATACGGAAATGAGTGTTGCACGAGAGATTTTACAAGATTATGACCCTGCACAACACGCTTTGAATCACTTGGAAAAACACAATGGCAAAGTTGAAACTGCTTTTGAGGATTTGTGGAATGAGAAAAATGGACAACCGTTGATGCAGCAAGGTAAATCACTTTGGCAAGTAACACTAAAGGTATTGCGTGAGGAACTCTGTGGCGATGAAGGTTTTCGCGGTCAAATTAAAGATTACACGAAGAATCCAGGGAGTTCGCCCTTGCTGACAGGGTTGATTATCTCCCTTGTTGGTGTAGCGACGGCACACGGTTTGCCAATTGATCCAGCGATCGCAACTGTTATTGTTTTATATATCCTCAAAATCGGCTTGAATATTTTTTGCGAATACACCGAACCATCTGTTGGCAATTCTGCAACTCTAGCACCAGGAAACTGATGTGCTACCTTGCAAATCATTGCCCTGGATGCTTTGTGTATAGCGTATACTCTGACCTCTCTCCAAACCTCTCTCCTAAAAGGAGAGAGGCTTTGAATCTTACTCCCCTTCCAGCAATAAAAGTTTTTCCGCTTCCCTGTCCTCGTAGGAGAGGGTTAGGGAGAGGTAGGGAAGGGGTTGGGGGTTAGGTCTGTATTGGATTACCGTGATAAGCGGCGTCTACGCTCCTATAAGTGCCTTGTCTCGGTTGGAGGCGCATCCCAGTTGTTGTTACGGCCATCAGCAAATCGAATGGGCGCTTCAATGAGTTCCGTTGGTTCGGCGTTGTCAAGGGCAGCCAATTGGACTGAAACGTAGTCACCGCCAATTTCTTCAACGTGCCCACGAGCAAACGATCGCACGCCGCAGTGCTTGCAAAAGAGATGATGTCCAACCTTTGAATTGAACTGGTAATCGCTCAAATCGCCCTCGCCGGATAGCAATCGGAATGCGTTGGGCTTGATGATTGCGTTCCAATTCCGCGTTTTCGTGCAGATCGAGCAGTTACATTTGTTTGTACCCAAGCTCAGGTCAATGTCGGCTTCAAATCGAACTGCGCCACAATGGCAGCTTCCTATAAAGGTTTTGAGCATCACAATTTCCCAAGAGATTGTCGTCCGAAAAACGTGCAGGCTTTTGTACAGTGACAAATTAAATGGCGTTGAAACAAATTCTTATCATCAAGCTGGGTCTAACCTCTTGCAATTTGATTGTATCAACTAACAATGCCATTGTATCGACTGAAAATGCCATTGTATCGACTGACAATGCGATTGTATTGACTAACAATGCGATTGTATTGACTTGCTACACTTGCCTAATGAGTATGATCTGGTCGCGCCACTGTTAAATGCCATCACTCAATCACTCTGGTAATCCCTCTAACGCCTCCCGTGCGTAGGCGCAGCCCGTCGTAGACATCGCCCCCCGATATTCATCTTTATACTCAACGTATATTTCCAACGCTGTCTACAAATGAACCCTTGCCTTTGCGTATGTTTTCTTCTGCTTCTGCAAGCGTTGCTAAACTGTGGTAGGTGAGTGTTGGGAATAGCGATCGCTAATCTAAACTTTGATTTTTAGCTTACAATTTAGTAATCTAGCCAGTTTTGTACAAAATCTCCAAATGCTGACAGAGTATATTCAAGCAGCTTTGCACAGAGCAAACTATGAAATTTTAGAAGATGGTACTTTTTATGCAGAAGTACCTGAATTGCAAGGGTTATATGCGAATGCGTCTACACTGGAAGCTTGCAGAGAAGAGTTAAAACAATCTTTAGAAGAGTGGATTGTTTTAGGACTACAGTTAAGGCATAATTTACCGGAATTAGACGGAATCTCTCTTGCTTTGAAAAAGGATGCGGCTTAATGCCAAACTTTGGGCCGATTAATCGCAGGGATTTAATTTATTACCTGAAAAAGCTTGCTTTTGAGGGCCCTTACTCAGGTACAAAACATCAATTTATGGTTAAAGATGAACTGAGATTAATTATTCCTAACCCCCACGAAGGAGATATCAGCAAAAGCTTACTGGTAAAAATTTTAAAACAAGCTCAAGTTAGTAGAGATGAATGGGAAGCGCTTTAAACAAGCGATCGCCTTGCCATCACTCTGGTAATCTCTCTAATGCCTCACGTGCGATCGCCCCCCAATATTCTTCCTTATATTCAACATATATCTCCAACGCTGTCTGCAAATTAACCCTCGCCTCTGCGTAATTTTCTTCTGCTTCTGCAACCAGTCCTAAACCGTGGTACGTGCTAGCTTGGGAATAGCGATCGCCAAATTCGATTTTGATAGCTAAAGCTTGTTGGTAACTGCGCCGCGCCTCCTCAAATTCCCGCAATTTTTGGGCAACTCTTCCCAACTCGTGGTAGGTACTGGCAGAAGAATAGCGATCACCAAATTCGATTTTGATAGCCAAAGCTTGTTGGTAATTGCGCCGCGCCTCCTCAAATTCCCGCAAATCTTGGGCAACATATCCCAACTGGTGATAGGTGCTAGCAGAAGAATAGCGAGCGCCAAATTCGATGTAGATTGCTAAAGCTTGTTGGTAATTGCGCCGCGCCTCCTCAAATTCCCGTAAATCTTGGGCAACTCTTCCCAACTGGTGATAGGTGCTAGCAGAAGAATAGCGATCGCCAAATTCGATTTTGATAGCCAAAGCTTGTTGGTAATTGCACCGCGCTTCCTCAAATTCACGCAAATATTGGGCAATTATTCCCAATTGGTGGTAGGTGCTAGCTGAAGAATAGTGATCGCCAAATTCGATTTTGATAGCCAAAGCTTGTTGGTAATTGCGCCGCGCCTCCTCAAATTCCCGCAAATTTTGGGCAACTCTTCCCAACTCGTGGTAGATGCTAGCAGAAGAATAGCGATCGCCTATTTGTTGCTCAATTTCTAGACGCTGTTGAAAGAAAGTTGTCGCCTGTGTAAATTGTCTCAATTCTCGGTAAGCATTCCCCAGGTTAAACAAAGCAGCAATTTCGCCGCGAGGATTCTGAAGTTGCTGTGAAATACTTAAAGATTTTTGATAATAAGTGATCGCTGTATCAAATTGCCTTTCCTGAGAATAAGAATCTCCTAATGTGTTGAGGACTTCAGCATGGAATGTGGAATCTGGAAACTCACTAGCTATTTTTTCGGCTTCTTCTAAATATTCTCTAGCTTTGATAGGTTCTATCTTACTTATATACGCGACTCCTAGCTGATGCAAAATATTACTACAGTTGCAGAGGTTTTCTCCTATTGGATGATGTCCAGTAGGTTTATATTCCATTAGCAGGCGGTGTAATAAATCGATCCGCTCTTGCTTTTCTGGTGGTTCTAATCTGTTTATAATTCTCTCAGTAGTTTGAGCCTCATTAATCGCATTATCTTTAGTAATTTGAGGTGTTTGAAACCGAAACATCCCCGATTGCCAAGCCCAAAAATCAGGAGCAAATTTGGCTAACCGAGTTAGGGCATAATCTGGCAGAATAAACAGAATCGGATAAGGAACAGTTCTTTTATAAGCATCTCGGACAAAATTGAGGTCTTGTAAAACTGGCGGATAGTCTCCATAAACGCCAATAGATTTTTCTAAACCTTGTACAATCAAGACTAATTTTTTGTGAGATTCTATCTCAAGAGTCGGTAATATCTTGACAATTTCATCTCTGATAAATCGCAAATTGGCATCAGGTAAATTCAAAGTAACAAACTGAATATCCCGACACTCAGGATTTGTCTTTAGCGCCTCAACTAATATTTCTGCATCTGGGGGAAAATTAATTTCTATAAAACCAATGGTAAACTTTTCAGCAAAGTCTGCAAAGGTGAGTAATTGAGCAAATACCTCTTGATTAAGGGCGATAAACGGCCCGATTTCTGAGCTAAGGTTGCGCTGCAAGTGCGGATGCGAGGGCTTTCTGGAAGAATTCATTTTGCTTCACCACTGGATTGGGATAATTCCACCGTTTATCGCCGTTGTATTCCAAAACTGAAGTGTTAAACAGCATTAACTGACCGATATCATCTTTGCTGACATTCTTAGTGATACACACTTGGGCTAAAAACGCATAATGTTCTTCAGAAATAAACCTTTCAAAACTAAATTGCTGTTGTTTCACAGCATAGATAATATCTTCGGCAATAATTTTGGGGTGTTTGCGAGTACTAGCAGTTTGGCAAGCAGTCCGCATCATCTGCATTAATTGGCGGACATGTCCTCCACTGGCTTTGGCTAAATCTAGCAATTCCTGGCGAGATGCAAATACAGCATCAATATCTACCCGCTTTTCAATCACACTGGCGACTGCTTCTAGTCCGGTTTGATTGTAGTTTAAATGGCAGCGATCGCGTTCAAATTTATAAATATTCACCATTGGGACAATATGAGGATTACCATCAAACTGATTGAGTGGGTTTTTAGGCGAACAAAGCACAGAAATTGGAACTGTATAAATTATCGTGCAGTATAATTCTTGTAACTGAGCCGCATAATCAAAAAATAAATGTTCTGCGATCGGTGGTGGTACGCGATCCATATTGTCAAAAATAATCAATAAACCTTTACATTGAGGTAATTTTTTTCGGAGTTTAACGTAGGCATCTCCTAATAAAAGGTTAATATCTGCCTTCAGACGTGATAGGTCTTTTTCTAAAGTTTGGCGAATAGTAGTTTTTTGTTTATCAGAACCTTTAATTTGTGCCAGTAATTTAACCATCAATTTAGCGATAAATGGAGCTTCTGGTTTCAGAGTCGCTTCTCCCTGAATACTGACAGACTTTTCTACAGTTTCTTCGGTTTCTTTAGTAATATCCTTAAACCAAGATTCAAAGTTTTCCAGAAGTTGAGGATCAAATTTTAAACCTAATTTCCGCAACTCAAATTCTACTTGTTTGATGACGATTAAATATAAATCTGTATAATTAGCATCATTAATATCTGTTTCTTCGTTCACTTCTAAATAAATTACGTGGTATTCTTTTTCCCATTGGTTCTGAATACGTTTTAACTCTGTACTTTTGCCACAGCCGCGATGTCCGGTAAACAAAATTGTGCTGAAATCTGCGGGTTCTTGAAAGTCTAAAATCGTACTAACGCTGTCAATTGCTGAAGTTTTACGGACTGCTAATAAATCAACATAGTACCGCTCCATGTCTGCACCCTCTAGCGGTTCAACATTACAAACTTGAAATGCAGCTTTGAGAGTATTAGCACGCTGGTGATTCATTGGGTTTTGACTAACTTTATAGATATGACTTTCTCAATCTTAAATTTTAGGCGATCGCAGTGCGATTTTACATCTGATCAAAGTTTACTTCTTAGTATTACATTGTAGTATATTATACATAAATAAACTAGATAACAATATAACCTAAAAAATTTTTACCGGATGGCTGCGATCGCGCTATCTTGAAAAATGAACTTTCAAGTATGTAAAACTGATGAAAGGCTAAAATCCATTTATATATAGATATACATCATCAACTAACAGCATGAAAATAAATTAATTGTCTTGATTGAGGATGTTTCCGATAGGCTAGTACCGCAGGGCGGAAGTCAAAAGGAGCCAGTGCGTTGGGCGGGTTCCCCGACTTGTTCGCTCTTAGCGTTCCCGCAGGGTAGCAACTGGCGTTCAAAAGTCACTCATTCAAAAGTATTATGGAATAAGCTCTTTAGGGATTTTAAATGGTTGCTCTATTTCCGCCGTGGCCTACTAGTACCGCAAGGCGGAAGTCACTCATTCAAAAGTATTATGGAATAAGCTCTTTAGGGCTTTTCAATGGTTGCTCGTCTTGCAAAGTGACGCTCCTCTGTTATAAAGTTCTGCTCCGATAGCGCAGCGTAAAGCCTTCTCTTCTCTTTCAGAGACGCTAACGCGAACGAGAGGCTTGTCTGCGACACGCTGTTCGCGAACGCCAACGGCATAGCTTCTCTACGAGACGCGAGTCCGCGAGCGTCGGAAGCCTGCTATCAAGCAATACGCTTGAGTTAAGGATATTTGTAGTTGGGTTGAACCTAGACGCCGGAGGCGGCTTAAGGCAGGGTAATGAAATCCAACAAACCACAAAAAATGTTGGGTTTTGTTCCTCAAACGCCACTTGCTATCATAGCGGGAACGCTAAGAGCGAACATCTCTTGGAAAATACGCAACGCAGTGGCTCCCCAACCTACGCTGGTTTTGGTTTTTGGCTTTAACCTAAGCTTATTGTGCTATCAAGTGCTTTAGTATTATACAAAAATTACATGGAACAAGTAATCACTGCAATGGCAGATGCTTTGTTTGTAACCAATAATTTAGGAAAAATCAAAAAAGTAAATCGTGCTGCTCAACAATTATTTGGTTTTAGTGAAAAAGAATTAATTAATCAACCAATATCACTGATAATTGATGATGATCAAGGATTAATCCCAGCCATTTACCAGCATTCTTATTTTCAGAAAAATTTTCAGAATTTTGAGGTAGTTTGCCGAACAAAAACTAGAGAAAAGCGGCTGATTGCTTTTTCTTGTTCAGTGATTCCGAAAAAAATAGCAGGACTAGAAGATATTGTCTACATTGGTCGGGATATTACTGCTCGGCAGCGCCGGGAACAGCGTACAAGTACCCAGTATGCTATCACTCGTAGATTATCAGAATCCGAGAGCGTAAAGCAGGTAATTCCGCAAATTTTGCAGTCGATTTGTCAAAACTTGGGATGGGATTTAGGCGAACTTTGGACAGCAAGTCAATATATTGGCACTTCGGTACAGAGACACAGCAGCAATGCATTACTAAGGTGTGTGGAAATTTGGTCAAGTCGAGTAATTTCTGTCCGAGAGTTTAAAGCAATCACCTGGCAAACTACCTATACACCGGGTATTGGCTTACCTGGTCGAATTTGGAGCAGACGTTTGCCCTTGTGGATTCAAGATATCACAGAAGATGGAGACAAAAAGCGATCGCAACCTGCTGCTGAGGCAAGATTGCACGCAGCTTTTGGCTTCCCCATCTTAGAGGATAGTGAAATCTTAGGAGTGATGGTTTTCTTTAGCCGGGAGGTACAACCAAAAGATAAAGACCTATTGCAATTGGCGGGTTCTATTGGTAGTCAAATCGCCCAGTTTATCAAACGCAAACAAGCAGAAGATGCACTTGTAGAAAGTGAAGAACGATATCGAGATTTATTTGAAAATGCTAATGACCTGATTCAATCCGTCAATGCCTATGGTCGTTTTTTGTATGTCAATCGTGCATGGCAAGAAACTTTGGGATATAGCGAAGCTGAAATTGCGAATATGACTGTTTTTGATATAATACATCCAGAGTGTAAACAACAATGTTTACAAAGGTTTTATCGCCTGCTGTCAGGAGAAAAGTTTGCTCAAATAAAATCCGCATTCGTTACTAAAGATGGTCAAACAATCTTTCTAGAAGGTAATGTTAACTGTAAATTTGTCGAAGGTTATCCAGTTGCGGTTCGCGGCATTTTTCGCAATGTCACTCAGCGACTAGCAGCAGAAGAAGCGCTGCGCCGTCAGCAAGAAGAAACCGAACGTTTATTGCTGAATATTTTGCCAGCCGCAATCTCTAAACCCTTGAAAGAAGAACCAGCTAACATTGCCGAAGACTTTGCTGATGTCACAGTTTTATTTGCAGATATTGTCGGCTTTACCGAAATTGCTGCTTCTATGAGTGCAATTCAAGTAGTAAACTTACTCAACCAAATTTTCTCAGCTTTCGATTACCTTACTGAACAAAATGGTTTAGAGAGAATCAAAACCATTAACGATGCTTATATGGTAGTTGGTGGCTTACCCACACGCCGCCCAGATCACGCTCAAGCGATCGCCCAAATGGCACTGCACATGCAAACTGCGATCGCTCTATTTAATACTGAGAATAACCAAAATTTCAATATCCGTATCGGTATCCATAGCGGTTCCGTAGTGGCGGGAGTAATTGACCTCAACAACTTTACTTATGATCTCTGGGGAGACACAGTAAATATCGCTAGCTGCATGGAATCTCAAGGTCTTGTTGGTAAAATCCAGATTACAGAAGATACTTATAAGTGTTTGTGTGATGAATTTTTATTTGAAAAGCGGGGCGAAATCGAAGTTCAAGGCAAAGGGAAAATGACAACTTATTTGTTGATTGGGCAAAAGTGAAAAAACGGGAGTGGAGAGTGGTGCATATAGCGATCTGACCTCACTTCCATTCCTCTCTCCTTTTAGGCTACGGTGTACACACAAGTATGACCAGCATAGGTTTCAACTCTTTTAGTTGTTTCGTAGGGTGCGTTATGGAGCAATACGCTTGGATTAAGGAAATTTATCTGTTAAGGCAGGCTGTTCTTGAGTAGGGGGAGAGAAAAAAGCTTACAGCAATTTTCAGTTAAATAGACCATGCGGTAGGGGCACAGCATTGCTCATAGGTGTCAACTTAACGTGAAAGCTAGATTTGGCGAACTTTCCAGGTTTGGGCC
>NZ_JBALGC010000007.1:0-36749 GCF_036916575.1 Nostoc sp. | reverse complement strand
GTTTCAAAGTGTTCAACTCGTTCTCCTTGTTTCACTTTCTGAATAATTTGGGCTTCTTCGTTGATTCGATCGCTAGGAAAAAGCATTATCCCATGTTGACCGATCGCTTCTTGTTCTTTATAACCGAACAGTCTTTCTGCCCCAAAATTCCAGCTAAGAATTACTCCATCCAAGGTTTTGCTGATAATAGCATCTTCAGAGGACTCTACAATTGCCGCAAGGTGAAATAAAGCTTTTTCAACTTGTTTAGAAGTACTGATATCACGAGCAATTTTGGAGACACCAATGATTCTGCCTGTTGTATCTTTAATTGGAGAAATTGTTAGCGAGATATCAATCAGTGTCTTATCTTTGCGTTGACGTACGGTCTCAAAGTGTTCAACTCGTTCTCCTTGTTTCACTTTCTGAATAATTTGGGCTTCTTCGTTGATCCGATCATTAGGAATAAGCATTGTCACACATTGACCGATCGCTTCTTGTTCTTTATAACCAAACAGTCTTTCTGCCCCAAAATTCCAGCTAAGAATTACTCCATCCAAGGTTTTACTGATAATAGCATCTTCAGAGGACTCTACAATTGCCGCAAGGCGAAATAAAGCTTCTTGAACTTGCTTGTTTACCAAATTTACCATATGAATTTACTACCTAAACTAATAAATGAAGGGCATACCCAAATTCTTGACTATTGTGTATTCTAAATACTCTTTTTTGTTCCTATAAAATAAAAAGAGTCAGCTTTACACAACTTTAATTAGTATTCCCTTAAGTACTAAAAAATTAACATTTAAGTTTTTATAAGTTTAATCGCCATGTTGCAAGTGGAGAGAATGCGAATGATCGGGCCAATCCGAACATACTACCCCGTTTCACTATTCATCACGTTGCCTTCCGCCCTGACGATGCTACAAGCGTCCTAGCGTGACCGGGTTTATTTTTGGTGTTTGATGCGTAGCTTGCCACCGTAGGCATCGCTAAACCAGCTTTCATTCTCAATAATGGGAAGTAATTTGATAATTATTATTGAGTTCTGATATTATTTTAAGTCATCAAAAAGCGATCGCCACATCTACTGAAGCTGCCCTCCTCCCCCCAATCCTGAATGCAAGTTTTGTAACGTTTGTTAACCAAGATATTGTCCTGGGAATTCTAACCTTAGTACACAGGAATTCTCAAAAAAAGCTATGAGCGCAAAAGTTGATGGAACTTTAAAGATCGCTGGCTACCAAATCATAGAGCAACTTTATTCCGGTTCTCGCACCCAAGTGTATCGGGCAGTACGAGAATGCGATCGCCTAGCAGTTGTGATCAAGCTCTTAAAACGAGAATACCCTACCTTCAGCGAACTAGTACAGTTTCGCAACCAATATGCGATCACTAAAAACCTAGATATTCCCCGGATCATCAAGCCCTACAGCTTAGAAGCCCATCGCAACGGCTATGCTTTAGTCATGGAAGACTTTGGTGGCATTTCCTTGTGGGAATTTACCCAAGGAGGACCATTGACTTTAGAGCAATTCCTTGCCATTGCTCTGCAACTGATAGACACGCTACACCAGTTACATCAACAGCGCGTCATTCACAAAGACATTAAACCAGCCAACATCTTGATTCACCCTGACACAAAACAAATCAAGCTGATTGACTTCAGTATTGCTTCACTCCTACCACGAGAAACCCAGGAGATCCAAAGTCCCAACGGACTGGAGGGAACGCTAGCGTACCTGTCGCCAGAGCAAACCGGACGGATGAACCGGGGCATTGACTACCGCAGCGACTTCTATTCATTAGGCGTGACTTTCTTTGAATTACTGAGCAAAGAACTGCCCTTTGAGTCCTATGACCCAATGGAGTTGGTGCATTGCCACATTGCCAAGCTTCCACCCTTCGTCTGCGATCTCAACCCCGATTTGCCCTTGATGCTGGGCGAGATTGTCCGCAAACTGATGGCGAAGAACGCCGAAGACCGCTATCAGAGTGCGCTAGGACTGAAACATGACCTAGTGACCTGCTTAGAGCAGTGGCGAGCAACAGGCAAGCACACCTGGTTTGATTTGGGACAGCGCGATATTAGCGATCGCTTTATTATCAGAGAAAAACTCTACGGACGGGAATCACAAGTGCAGACGTTACTGGAGGCATTTGGTTATGTTGCTAATGGTGGCTCCCAACTGATGCTGGTGGCAGGTTTCTCTGGCATTGGCAAAACCGCAGTCGTCAATGAAGTGCATAAGCCGATCGTCCGGTGGAACGGCTACTTTATCAAGGGCAAGTACGACCAGTTCAACCGCAACATTCCTCTGTCTGCTTTTGTACAAGCCTTCCGTGATTTGATGGGACAATTGCTTAGTGAAAGCGATAGCCAACTGGAGCAATGGCAGAGCAAGATTTTAGCGGCAGTTGGAGAGAACGGGCAAGTCCTGATCGAGGTGATTCCTGAACTGGAGCAAATGATCGGCAAACAGCCTATGATCCCTGAATTATCAGGCAGTGCGGCACAAAATCGCTTTAATTTGCTGTTTCAAAAGTTCATTCAAGTTTTCACAACAAGAGAGCATCCGTTGGTGATGTTTGTCGATGACTTGCAGTGGGCAGATTCGGCATCGCTCAATTTGCTGAAGCTGTTGATGGCCCAAAGCGTTCAGGGTTATCTATTCATTATTGGTGCATACCGCGATAACGAGGTGTTTGCGGCTCATCCACTCATGTTGACGCTAGATGAAATTGAAAAGGCATCCTCCCGCGTCAACACTCTCACCCTAGCTTCCTTGAGTCAAGCAGATGTGAACAATTTGATCGCCGACTCACTCAGTTGTGCAACGGAACGGGCACTGCCGTTGACAGAGTTAGTTTATCAAAAAGCCAAAGGCAATCCATTTTTCACGACTCAGTTTCTGAAAGCGCTGCATGAGGATGGGCTGATTACCTTTGATTGGGAGGCAGGTTTTTGGCAGTGTGATGTAGTGCAAGTGCGATCGCTTGCTCTCACTGATGATGTAGTGGAATTTATGGCACAACAGCTTCAGAAATTGCCATCCAACACTCAAGATATTTTGAAACTAGCAGCTTGTATTGGCAACCAATTTGATTTGGCAACGTTGGCGATCGTTTTGTCACAATCTCAAATCGAAACGGCTGCTAATTTATGGAAAGCTTTACAAGAAGGGCTAATTTTACCGATTAGTGATGTTTATAAGTTTTATCAGGCAGAGGATGATGAGAGATTTTTGCTGTCAAATGAGAATACCAGTAAACAAATAGCCAAATATAGATTTTTACATGACAGAGTACAGCAAGCGGCTTATTCGCTGATTCCCGATAATCAAAAAACAGCAACTCATCTCAAAATTGGACATTTACTCCGACAAAATTTCTCCGAAATAGAGCAAGAAGAAAAACTGTTTGATATTGTTGGACATTTGAATTTAGGACAAGAGTTAATTACTCAAGTGAGCGATCGCCAAGCATTAGCTCAACTGAATTTAAAAGCTGGAGTTAAAGCGAGAAATTCTACAGCTTACGTAGCAGCAAGGGTTTATTTGCAAACAGGGTTAGAGTTACTACAGACAAACTGCTGGCAACACACGTATAAATTGACTCTGAATCTGTATGTTACGGCTGCTGAAGTTGCCTATTTAAATGGTGACTTTGAGGGTATGGAACAGATAACAGCCTTGGTGCTGCAAGAAGCACAGACGATTTTCGACAAAGTGAAAATCTACGAAATTCAAATCGTAGCAAAAACGACTCAGAGCCAAATGTTGCAGGCGATCGCAATAGCAACAGATGCACTCTTACAATTGGGGGTGGAATTCCCTAGCGAATCTGATGCAGCCGACATTGACAAAGCCCTACAAGCCATTGCTAGCCAACTGCAAGATAGAGAGATTGCGAAACTAGTTGATCTGCCAATAATGACTAACCCCACATCAGTGGCAGCAATGCAACTATTAGCAAAGTTGTTTCCAGCAGTTTTTGTGGGAATGCCGGGTTTATTACCCCTCCTTAGCTCAAAAATGGTGAGTTTATCGCTCCAGTTTGGGAATACACCGACATCAATGGTGGGGTATGCGATTCATGGACTGGTGCTGTGTGCTGTTTTGGGAGAAGTTGAAACGGGCTACAGTTTTGGTAAATTGGCGCTGAACTTACTAGAGCGGCTCAATTTACCAGAATATAACTCCATGACTCTACATCTATTTGGGGATTTTATTCAGCATCACCGCGAAGCTCTGTTGACAACGACAGTAACGCTGAAACATAGCTATACGACTGGTATGGAAAGTGGCGATTTTCTACGTGCTGGTTATAGCATTGTGGGTTATAACAATCTGAGACTGTTTGCTGGAGTAGAGCTAGACATTTGCGAATCTGAATTAGCAGTTTACAGCAGCGCTTTGGCTCAAGTGAAACTATCTTCCCCTCAAGTTTATTTGGACATGATATGGCAGACAGTCAAAAATTTGAGAGAACCTGTGAGTCAACCGGATTGCTTAATCGGCAGTGCCTACGATGAAACTGTGATGATTCCTAAGCACCATCAGGATCATGATCTGACTGCGATCGCTATGGGCTACATTGATAAACTGCTGCTAGCTTACTCATGGGACAATTATTCGGTTGCGCTCAATTATATTGACCAAATCAAGCCGTATTTAATAGCAGTGTCGGGACTAATTTTTGTTCCCATTTTCCATTTTTATGCTGCGCTAACGCACCTAGCACTCTTCCCCACAAAGCCAGAACCAGAGCAAGCCCATATACTTGCCCAAGCCGGAACCCATCAAACTATTCTGCATCAATGGGCAAAAAATGCCCCGATGAATCACTTGCATAAATGGTATTTAATTGAGGCTGAACGTTATCGAGTTTTGGGTGAAAAAATCGCCGCCATTGAGTGTTATGACCGAGCCATAACTCTTGCTCAAGAACATCAGTTCATCAACGAAGAAGCCTTAGCCAATGAACTAGCCGCCAAATTTTACCTCAACTGGGGTAAAGAGCGCATTGCTCAGGAATACATCACCCAAGCTTACTACAATTATGCTCGTTGGGGCGCTAAAGCCAAAGTCGTCGACTTGGAACGACGCTATCCCCAACTCCTTGCCCCCATCTTAGAGCAAACCCGTTCTCCCCTCTCAACTCACGAAACTATCTTTACATTGGGGAGTATCACCTCCACCAGTTCCGCCACTTCTAATAGTAGCAGTGTCTCTGTTGCTTTAGATTTAGCTGCCATTCTCAAAGCTTCCCAAACCCTTTCTGGGGAAATCGAACTCGAAAAACTGCTCTCGGCGTTGCTACATATCCTGATTGAAAATGCCGGAGCCGATAAGTGTGTGTTCATGCTTTTGGAGTCAGGTCGTTTACTAATTCAGGCGCTAGCACAGCTTTCCTTTGGTGTCACATCTGTAGAGAACAAGGGAATTGCCCACGTCGATTTTTACCCAATGTTACTCAACCCAGAGCCTGTTGAAGACTCTGTTGATGTGCCAGTTGGCTTAATTAACACTGTTAAACGCAGCTTCCAACCTGTGGTAATTACCGATGCCACTGTGCATCCGCAATTAATCAATGACCCGTATATTCAGCAACAGCAGCCGAAGAGTATCTTGTGCAGCCCGATTTTGCATCAGGGTAAGTTGCTTGGCATATTGTATCTGGAAAATAACCTGACAACCGCAGCCTTTACCAGCGATCGCGTTGAACTGCTCAACTTACTTTGTACTCAAACCGCAATCTCTTTAGAAAACGCCCGACTGTATGCCCAAGAACAGGAAAAATCACAAGTCTTACAAGCATCAATAGCACAATTAAAACAGGCTGAAGCATCTCTAGCCAAAGAACGAGAATTTTTGAATGCGATCATTCACAATATTACCGATGGGATTGTTGTCTGTGATGCTAGTGGCAAGTTGACCTTATTCAATAACGCAACTCGTGAATTTCATGGCTTACCAGTAGAATCATTACCACCAGAACAATGGACAGAACACTTCTCACTCTATCAACCTGATGGTCAAACACCCCTATTAACAACGGAAATTCCACTGTTTCGCGCCTTGCAAGGAGAAATAGTCGAAAACGCTGAAATGATAATTGCGCCGAAGCATGGTTCTAAAAGAATTTTCTTAACCAGCGGACAAGCGATCTTTGATGCTTCGGGTAACAAACTCGGTGCGGTAGTCGTGATGCGAGATATTAGCGATGTCTACGACGAGCTTCGCTTACGCAAAAAAGCTGAACTTGCTTTGCAGCAAAAATCACTTGATTTGCAACAAGCATTGAACGATTTACAAAACGCCCAATTACAAATTATCCAAAGTGAAAAAATGTCAGCACTGGGCAACTTAGTTGCTGGTGTAGCTCACGAAATGAATAATCCACTCGGTTTTATTGCTGCCAGTCTCAAACAAGCTAAACCCACTGTTGCTGATATTGTTGAACACTTAAAACTCTATCAATCTAGCCTGCCCAATGCAAGTGATGAAATCAAAGACCATGCTGAAGAAATCGACTTGGATTATAGCTTATCAGACTTGCCCAAGATGATTGATTCCATGACAATGGCGTGCGATCGCCTGAAAAATATCAGCACCAGTTTACGAACTTTCTCCCGTGCCGACAAAGATTATAAAGTGCCGTTTAATATTCACCAAGGCATCGACAGCACGATTTTAATTTTGAAACATCGTCTCAAGGCTAACGAGCTACGTCCAGCAATTGAAGTGATAACTGAGTACAGCACTTTACCTCAAATTGAGTGTTTTCCTGGACAATTAAATCAAGTATTTATGAATCTAATAGCAAATGCTATTGATGCATTGGATGAATCAAATACAAATCGAAGTTTTGAGGAAATTCAGATTAATCCTAACCTGATAACAATTAAAACATCAGTAGAAAATGAATGTGTAAAAATTAGCATTACTGACAATGGTCAGGGGATGACTCAAGAGGTAAAACAAAAGATATTTGACCATTTATTTACGACGAAAGCTGTCGGTAAAGGAACAGGATTAGGATTAGCGATCGCCCGTCAAATTATTGTGGAAAAACATGGCGGAGCGATCGCGGTGAATTCTCAACTTGGCGAAGGAACTGAATTTGCGATTCGGCTACCGTTGTCGGCATAAGCGAGAAAATCGCAGTTGTTGTCGGATAAAAATAATTTGTCGCTAGCCCGATCAATGGAAGTTATTCACTTTGCAAGAAGCGCTTTGAAATTGCCGCAGGGGTGAAATTGCTAGGTTCTGCACTCGCTGATCAATACCATCTCCCTGAATAATCACCTGGGAACGTGACTGAATTAATTGCCATATCTGCGGACAACCTAGAACAGGAGTCAGTTCTGTTAAAGCAAAGACAAGTTCTGTGTTTAATTTATCTAACGATGGTCGCAATGTCTGGTTTAAGTCTGGCACGTTAGGAAAAGATTTAATGCCTTGCTTTTGCCAGTTTTGAAAATCAACTGTTTGGATGAGTTTTCCTGCTTCTATTTGTGCTTTAAAAAATCCTGCAACTCTATCGGGTTCTAAACTATGGGTTGTTGCTTGTTGCTTAACCTTTAATAGTAACTCTTGTTCGCGCTTTAAATCCTCAATAGGACGTTTGTGATTCCATTTCCACCGGGCTACATCATGTGCAATTATTAATCGCTGCTGGATCAATTTTAGTAATTTATCTACAGGTACTTGTTGATCTGCAGTCGTAATAGCTTGAGGATTTGTTAATTGCACTGGCCCAGAGTTTTGAGCAGCGAAATATAATTTTAAGTTGGCAGCAACTACTGTACTACTAAAAGAAAGCCCAAAGAAAATTATTATGGCTAACAACAGTGGATGCTTTCTAAAAAAACTTAAATTCATGTCAAAAAGTTTATACACTCTGCTACTTAGCAGTAATTTCCATTAATTCCACAGGAATACAGTATTTTCAATCCCAGACAAAATATCTCATATTTACTGACAAAAAGCAAGTTCAGCAGCTATCGGCTCACAATTTATTCGATCATTCCCAGTCAGAGACTGGGAACAAGGCGAACTCCAAACAGACGCGATTAATCGCGTCTCTCCAAACTCCTAACTTTTTACGTTTTTCCCGCTACCACCGAGTTTTTAACCAAAAGTTCCACTGCTGCTTGATATTGCAGATCCGCTGCTGTTCCAATCTCTTCACGGTTAATTGGATCTTGGGAAATTACTGTATCCGGCTTAATACCTAGTTTGTTAATATCCCGGTGTTGAGGAGTTTCATACTTAGCAATTGTGACTGCCAAGCCCGAACCATCTGATAATTCAAATAAGGATTGAATTAAGCCCTTTCCAAAGGTGGTTTCGCCTATCAACAGGGCACGACCATTATCTTGGAGTGCGCCGGCGAGAATTTCACTAGCACTGGCAGTTCCTTGATTCACCAAAATCACCAGAGGATCGTTCGTCAGGGCTGGGGCAAACGCTTCAAAACTACCTTGAATGCCTTGTCGGTTCACAGTGTAGACGATTGTGCCGGAGTCTAACCACAGACGAGCGATTTCAATTCCTGATTGCAATAGCCCCCCAGGATTATTTCGTAAATCCAGAATGTAGGCAGCAGCGCCTTTTTTTTCTAGACTAGAAATAGCGTGTGCCAATTCCATTGAGGCGTTGGCATTGAATTGAGTGAGGCGAAGGTAGCCAATGGGCATGTCCCCCGTGGAAACACGTAATTCGGAAACCACAGGGTTAAGAGCAATGCGATCGCGTGTAAGTCTAATTTCCCTTTCTGCCTCTCCGTCCCGTTCGATCAGGAGAGTCACAAGGCTGCCACTCGGGCCGCGCATTTTGGTTGCAGCTTCATCAAGGGTGAGATTTTTTGTAGAAATGCCTTCAATTTTGAGAATGCGATCGCGTGGTCTAATCCCCGCTTTATCTGCTGGTGAACCTGCTATGGGAGCTACTACTTCCAACTTCCCAGTCTCAGGATTCAGGGCAATTTGCAATCCTACCCCAGTCAGTTCCCCAGAGGTATTGACCTGTAAGCTGCGGTACTGTTCCGGATCTAAAAAGCGGGTAAAAGGATCATCGAGGCTCTTGAGCATCCTCCCAATTGCCGTATAAGTGGCATTTGAGTCTGTGAGCGGCTTCTCCAGAGCCTTTTGTCGGACTGCCGCCCAGTTTTGATGATTAAACGTCTCATCTAGATAAGTGCGATTAACAATTCGCCAAACTTCCGAAACCAGCTTTTGTTCCGTCGTCAAAGCCACCGCAGGCTGGCTCAGTATACCAAACGCCAACCAAAACGCCATTAGCAATGAAAATCCAACCCGAAAAACTTGTTTGTTCATGAACCCCATTATCAATTCCACCTCAACCCAAATTGCCTAGAAATGCCCAGTTGCTCTGTTGTTGATGAAATCTATCTCTCGATTATGTTACTTTTTTTATAGAAGTGGTGCATTCCTCTCATCAAGTTGTTCACTCAACTGATGCATTGTATTCACTCACCAAAGGATAAAATCTACTTTGTGTCCACCATTTTTTGTGCAGGGGCGTAAAGAGATCGCAATATATTCCATCTTTACAGAGTGTAAAGTTTCTGAAGACTCTTAGCACGCTGAAAGCTGATGACAAGCAAACAAAAAACTCCCCTTTACTAAAATCCCAAAATTGCTAATTGGGAGAGAAGTCTGAGCGGCGGCTTCTGAGAAGTCTGTAGACAATTCTGCTGCTACCCTACTCCTCGGTAACGACTTCTCCTGCAAAGACGCTATCGCGAATGGGAAACAGGAAAGCCTAAAGGCGAATCCGCAGGATGCCAAGGCTTAGGACTATCGGAACTTTGGTCGCCGATTTAGAACTTCGGGATTTATCAACCGCAACCGATTCTTAGGGACTTGAGATTGTATGGCCAACGTTTACGACTGGTTTGAGGAACGCCTAGAAATTCAGGCGCTCGCTGAAGATGTTACTAGCAAGTACGTTCCTCCCCACGTCAATATCTTTTACTGCCTGGGTGGAATTACCCTGGTTTGCTTTCTCATCCAGTTTGCCACTGGATTTGCCATGACTTTCTACTACAGGCCAACAGTCGCTGAAGCTTTCTCCTCAGTGCAGTACATCATGAATGAAGTCAACTTCGGCTGGCTAATTCGCTCTGTCCATCGCTGGTCTGCGAGTATGATGGTGCTGATGATGATTTTGCACGTCTTCCGGATTTACCTGACCGGTGGGTTCAAAAAGCCCCGCGAATTGACCTGGATAAGTGGTGTCATCCTGGCTGTAATTACCGTTTCTTTTGGCGTCACAGGCTACTCCCTACCTTGGGATCAAGTTGGCTACTGGGCTGTGAAAATCGTTAGCGGCGTACCAGAAGCAATTCCGGTGGTTGGCGTTCTGATTTCCGACCTTTTGCGTGGTGGTTCGAGTGTTGGTCAAGCAACACTGACTCGTTACTACAGCGCACACACCTTTGTACTGCCTTGGTTGATTGCAGTCTTCATGCTGTTCCACTTCTTGATGATCCGCAAGCAAGGCATTTCCGGTCCTTTGTAATTTCAGCTATTAGCGAAAGGTAACATCTGTCAGTTCTCAGATGAAGTTGTTTGTTCTAAACTTATGAAACACAAGAAATTAATTGCACATAAGTTCCAAAAAACAAACACTTGTATCTGAAGCCTAAAGCTGTAGAGACCCTCCAGGCGGCTGACCGTAGACAGACAAACGCTGTTTGCCGCCTTAGGGCTGCCTAGTAGCTGATAGCTTTCACAAATGCTTTAATTTAACTTAAGCAAGAGAGCACATTTCAAAATGGCAACACAAAAAAAACCTGATCTGAGCGATCCTAAATTAAGAGCCAAACTTGCCCAAGGGATGGGTCACAACTATTATGGTGAACCAGCTTGGCCTAACGATCTACTTTACGTGTTTCCCATCGTAATCATGGGTTCGTTCGCGGCTATTGTAGCTCTGGCTGTGCTAGACCCCGCCGGGACAGGTGAACCAGCAAATCCTTTTGCCACTCCATTGGAAATTTTGCCAGAGTGGTATTTGTATCCGGTATTCCAGATTTTGCGATCGCTTCCTAACAAACTTTTAGGAGTGTTAGCAATGGGTTCGGTACCAGTGGGGCTAATCCTCGTTCCCTTTATTGAGAACGTCAATAAATTCCAAAACCCCTTCCGCCGTCCAGTTGCAACCACAGTATTCCTCTTTGGTACCCTTGTCACCTTGTGGCTGGGTATTGGTGCTGCCTTGCCATTGGATAAGTCTTTGACCTTGGGACTATTCTAAATTAGTCACCACAAAGTGCTTTGACGCCTGTGAGTTTCAAGAGCATATGCAGATGTGCTTTTGAAAAAAAAATCTACAGGCGTCAATTTTAATAGTTCAGATTACATCTTGGATTTTAAGTTTTGGATTGAAAAGCTATTCCAAAATCTAAAATCACTAAAAGTCGCCAAATACAAACATTTTTCACTTACTTAACGTAAGTTGCTAGTTACAACCCTCGAAATACCAAAATCGCTCATGTTTTGTATTTTGGTAAACAAAATATCTCAATTTAAATTTTTCTATGTCAGAGAAATTTTGCGCTATTGGCAAAACTTAATAACTAGCAACTTGGGTTTACTTATATTTAAGTCACAGTTAATGCTTAGCATAGTGCAGCAAGACCATCTGACGGTTAAGAGCGAACTCAGTCTCCTAAACCAGGTGCAAGAATGGTTCGAGCAATTTTGTCTGCAACATTTGTCTCAACTTGGCTGGTCAAAAACTCAACTTGATCGCCTCAATTTAGCATTAGCAGAAGGCTTTACCAACGCTGTTCGTCACGCTCATCATGCTTTACCCCCAGAAACAACCATTGAGATTAACGTTTATCTGTGGATTGACCGACTAGAAATTAGAATTTGGGATTATGGAAAACCTTTCAATCCTGATGCGCTCGCAGAGCCAGAGCCAGGTACTCTACAAGTTGGCGGGTATGGATGGTTTCTTCTGCGGCGGTTGGCTGACCGTGTTGTATACGAACGTGGTGCAGATGGTAGAAATTGCCTCCTGATTGTTAAATACTCGGTAGAAGCACAAAAGTAAAAGTGAAGTAGTCCAAGGTAAAGGAAGGTAAAAATACTTCTAATGCCAATTTTGGGTTTTGAGCAAAGGCAGAGCGTAGGGAAGGAGTACCAGCAGCGTCTGAGAGCTTGTCTTGTCTTCTTTACGAAACGCTGCCTTATCTGAGATTCTACTTAAGAGTAAGACAAACATAACTTCTCCGAGCAAAGATGCTGCGCGTAGCTTGCTTTTGAGTAGAGGTACGGAGATTTTGCCCAAAGTTGAGCCATTTACTTCAAAACAGAAAAACCAGCAAAAGGAGTCTTTGCTTTGTTATGTAGTTATTTGATTGATAAAAGTATACTCCTTTTTCAATAACATCTCGATTGGGGTAGTATGTTTTTTATGTGAAATTGCTTAGTTATTATGATTTTTTTTGTAAAACCTCAAAGAATATTGTTGTATAAAAAGAATTAGTAAATACAGTAAAGGTAACATTCGAGTTATACTACTTCCCTTGTTAAGATCTGTCAGCAGTGTTAAAAGCCTTATTTTTATTCTCTAACAAGTGCCATTTTGTGCTTAGAGAGATAGAGAGAATAGGGGAGAAAATATGGCTAAGACAGCCCTAATTACCGGAATAACTGGTCAAGATGGCTACTATCTCAGCCATTTGCTCCTCAACCGGGGTTACCGAGTTATTTCAACTAGTAGCTAACCCCAGTAAAGCTAAAAGAAACCTCGGCTGGGAACCCCAAGTGAGCTTTGAGGAACTTTTAGAAAAAATGTTAAAAACAGATTTGGAGCGGTTACAAAGCGGTGCGTTGGATGAAGTCCTTGCCGCAGGCATCGCGCCTTTACCGCGAGTGTAAATAACCTAACATGCACATTACTAGAGTCACAGAAAACCTCAAGTTAGGTGATAAAGTTAACAAAAAAACTAACCATGTCTTTGTGTTTTTAGAAATTTTTGCCCACGAAGGTGGTATTCAATCATATATAAAAGATATTTTTCGCGCCTATCTAGGATTGAGCCAAGCCTACAAGGCAGAAGTCTTTTTACTGCGAGATAGTCCAGATAGTTTAAATCCGTTTGAAGACGAGAACTTAAAATTTCATTACTTTAAAAATCAGTCTCCCTATTTGGGGAGATTGCAAATGGCAGCAGCTTTACTCAAATGTCTGTTGCAAAGCCGTCCGCAGCAAGTTTTCTGCGGTCATATTAATTTAGCAGTATTAATCCAAACTCTTTGCCAGCCCTTGGGGATTCCTTACACCGTGCTAACTTACGGTAAAGAAGTCTGGGAACCGCTGAAAAATCAAGAACGTCGCGCCCTGACATCAGCAGCTGGAATTTGGACAATTAGTCGCTACAGCCGCGATCGCGCTTGTGTTACTAATGGTCTAAACCCGAAAATGGTACAGATGATGCCTTGTGCAATTGATGGGGATAAATTTACTCCTGGTTCCAAGCAGCCACAATTAGTCCAGAAGTATGGCTTAACTAGTGCTAAGGTGTTAATGACAGTAGCGCGGTTATGGTCAGGGGATATTTACAAGGGTGTAGATGTAACGATTCGGGCATTACCACAAATCGCTCAAGTTTTCCCAGAAGTCAAATATTTGGTAATTGGTCGCGGTGATGACCAACCGCGATTAGCTAAACTTGCACAAAATTTAGGTGTGAGCGATCGCGTCGTGTTTGCTGGTTTCGTTGCCACAGAAGAATTAATCGAACATTACCGCCTTGCTGATGCCTATATTATGCCTTCGCAAGAAGGCTTTGGCATTGTTTATCTGGAGGCAATGGCTTGTGGAGTACCTGTATTATCCGGTGACGACGATGGGTCAGCTGACCCCTTACAGGATGGTAAACTGGGATGGCGAGTACCACACCGCAGTCCTGATGCTGTAGCAACAGCTTGTATAGAAATGCTTCAAGGGGATGACCAGCGTTGTAATGGAGAGTGGCTGCGAGAACAGGCGATCGCTGTGTTTGGCATGGATGCCTTGCAACAGCACTTGCAAAAAATGCTTCTATCCTCAGTAATCAAGTCCATTTAAGTCCAAATGATTAATAACAAATGACTAATGACTAAAATCGCTATCCTAGAGGATAGCAGGACGACATTTAAAAAATGAGCTTTAAGTCATTTCAATTGAATCTTTTAAATCTCCGCCCTTGGATCACCCTGCTGGCAGTTATTTGGTTGCTGGCATCACTGGGCTTGGGTTGGTTGGTTAATTCGTTGCTAATTATTTTCGGATTGCTGTTATTAGCACCCGTTATAGCTTTTTTTGGCTTTCGTTGGTGGCTGCAACGCAACTTGGTTGCCGATCAGTGTCCCGTCTGTGCATATGAATTTACAGGTTTAAATAACAGTCAGTTGCAGTGTCCTAACTGTGGGGAGTCACTGTTAGTACAAAATAGTCATTTTCAGCGCTTCACACCAGAAGGCACAATTGATGTCACTGCTGTCGAAGTTCCAGCCCAATCACTGGAAGATTAGTCATTAGTCAGTACAGACGCGACGCCAGTCGCTACAACGGGGGGAACCCCCGCAACACGCTGGCTGATTAATCGCGTCTGTACAATGGTCATTGGTGATTAGCAAAGGACAAATGACTAATGACTATTTATTTTTTTGCGAGATTGAGAGGGTGTAGCTATACTCTAGTTGGGATATTTCGCCTACATACAGCAAATATTTGCCTGCTTGCCAGTAACCAGAAAGTTCTGGCTTGCCTCCAGAGTAGCTATCTGGCATTACACAAAAGCGCCCCCCAGGCCCGTCGATCAACAGCGTTGGCTTCCCTTGGCTCTCTACTGTTAATCGCAAATAAGGTAGTGACTCTGTAACCTGGATAACTTGATTGGGTGCAGTGGTAATATTGCCACAATTACTTTTGACAGTTCCCCCAGACTTTCCGTTCAAAATCAGTGGATCTCGTTGGAAATTCCGATTAATTTGGATTGTTGGTTTCTGTGCCAAATTAGCTTCAGTGAAAACCAAACTCATCGCCAAAGCTGTGGGAACAATTGCAACTAGCCTAAGCGTGTTCATTTTAATTAATGCTCCAAATTTTTTTTAGAGCAATGTTGTTATCTAGTCTGATTTAATAGACGACAGCAATCCGTCTTGGTTCCTAAAGCTGTCGTATAAAGCAATACTATTCAGTTGTAGAGATTTGATGGATGTGTGTAGAGAGGTGGCATTGCAATGTCTCTACATCAGAAATATAGATGTCTGGAAGACAACAAGAAAAAAACATAATTTTTACCTGTCCAGAAAGGTCTTGCACGCACAGACATTAGCTAAAATCACTAAGACAACCACCAAAAATAGAATTTGGTTGGTTTATTGTTGAATAAGTGTGCTAACTGAAGTAAAAAAGATTGATGAATCCTCAACCAGAAGAAGACTTACAGCGTCGCCTCAATCAACTAGAGGCAGAGATTAATTCCCCACCTGGGGTGGTTCCACAATCACAATCACAAAAACAAACGCCTCAGTCTGTTTTTGCCAACTTGAACTTGCAACTAGAGCGATTTCAGATTTGGTTCAATAGCTTATCTGGGGCGAAAAAGCTGCTAGTTTCGGGTGTGACGGTGTTAGTAGGCTTGGCGATGCTGCAAGCAGTGTTTAAACTGGTTGCATCTGTAATCAGTCTGGCACTTTTGGCAGTATTAGTGTATGTTGGATACAAATTTTTTGTGTCTAGTAGCTTTCAACGTAAGCAATAAGTTGATATGCACTTACTTTGCAAGCCGTAGTTATGAGGTCAGGAGCCAGAATACAAACGGCTCCTGACTTATGACTCCTAAATTCTATTTCAATATGCTTTTGTTTTTGCCGATTAGCTTAATCTATTTTAATTGTGCCGAGCGCGGCGTAGAAATAATGTCAAAGGGAATTATGCGATGACGACACCAATTGTCAGGAGAACTAGTAATCAATCTGGTCAGTCAAAAAAACCGGAAAGAGCCAATTCGCTGTTGCTAGCAAGTAGGCGTTTTGCAGCTTGGGCAGCTGAAATCACACTAGTAGTTACTAGTGGGTTGATTCCCTTCGGCATTGGTGTCTATGCCAATTCTAGAAGCGATCTCAACCGAGTGCCGCTTAATCCCGTGCTGGTAGTCACCCAAAGAGCGATCGCCAGACCCCTGGCTCTGCCTGTGAGCTATGGCATCCCTAACGTAGCATGGCCGACTAATATTTTATGGACAATCGCCTTGTTAGCGCCTGTAACTCTCTCGTGGTGGCAATTGTATTTACTAGCTAAGACTGGTAGCACAATTCCTAAACGTTGGTTAAAAGTGCGGGTTGTCAACGAGCAAGGGACGCCGCCCGGATTGGGGGCAGTTGTGATTAGAGAAGGAGTTGGGCGTTGGACTGTACCCATTTCTATAGCTTATCTATTGTGGCGCTACAGCTTTGCTTTTCCTAATTTAGGATTATTTACATTTTTATCTTTGTTAATAATTGTGGGTGAAGGCATAGGTTTACCGTCACGCCGGAGGCGTCGCGCACTACATGATCAACTTGCAGGCACTTATACAATAGATGCACTTTTAGCTAGCAATAGACAAGCTCAGTCTGCTGGCGGTAATGATCAAGCAGAAGAATGGCAACAGGGAGAAGAATTAGCGGCAGCCCAAACCAACCAGTCGCCTAATCTGTGGCGGCGGATACAGCAAAATCCTAATCTGACTTTGTTTGGGGTAGGGCTGACGAGTATGACTGCTGTGTTGGCAACTTTAATAGGCACTCAAGTTTATATCCAAATTCAACAATCCCAACGAGCAACCGAGAAAATTAACAGGCAACAGTTCGACGAACTTCGCAACCAATTGAATTCCAACTCTGGGGCGACTAATGAGCAACGCCAAAGTGCAATTCTGGCTATGGGTGGTCTTAATGACCCACAGTCGATTAAATTTCTGGCGGATTTATTGGTCAGCGAAACCAACCCCAACCTTTTGGATACGATTCAACAAGCTTTGACAACTATCGGGCCCCAAGCCATTCCAGAATTAAAAAATAAGAATCAGTTTTTGGTGGGTGAACTGGAGTCTGTGGGTAGCACTGCAACCCAAGAACGGGAATTGCGGCAAGGGCAGCTACAAAGAAACCAGCGGACGATCAACAAGATTCTCTCTGTTTACAGCGGTAAAATTGAGGGCGTTGACCTGAGTAGCACCCAATTAGGTCAAAGCGGTACTCCAAGAAGTTCCTTGTTTAACTTGGTACTGGACAACATTGATTTATCAGGAGTTAAGTTAAAATCTGCAAATCTTAACCAAGCTAGTTTGAAGGGTAGCCGCTTTCGAGGCGTGGGTGAAGATGGACGCTGGGATACTTACGACGATGCGATCGCTGATTTAAGCCAAGCTCAGTTGCAGCAAGCCAATCTTACTGATGCTAACCTCAGTCGCGTCTTGATGAACCGTACCGATTTGAGCCGTGCCACTCTCAACAGAGCCAACTTATCCAACGCGCGTCTATTTGAGGCTAAACTCAACAGCACCCAACTAGTAGGAGCCGATCTGCGAAACGCAGTTTTGGAAAAAGCTAGCTTAACTGGAGCAGATTTAGGCGACGCCAAATTGAACGAAGCCAATCTGTACGCTGCGCGTTTAGGTCGCGTTACTGCCATAGGAACGCAATTATCTTTTGCCAACTTAACTAACACTGATTGGCAAGGGGCAGATTTATCAGGCGCATATTTGGATCGTGCTAATCTCAGCAATGCTAACCTCAGCGCCACTCGTCTAACTGGTGCTGTTTTGCGTTCTGCCCAGATGGAAAACGTTAACTTGCAAAATGCCGACCTGAGTCTTGCAGATTTACGGGGGGCAAATGTCGTCGGAGCTGATTTTAAGGGGGCAATTCTCGCCCCTAGCAAACAAGATCCAGCAGATCAATTTGTCCAAACCCCAGATTTAGGTTCAGTATCTGCCGTAGTCCAAGGGGTTGATTTTTCTCAAGCCAAAAATTTAGATGCCAAGCAATTAGCGTACATTTGTACTCAAGGAGGCATTCATCCCCGTTGCCCGTAGAATGAGAGGGGGAGCAGAGGGGCAGAGGAGCAGGGGGAGCAGGGGGAGAGTTTTCCCAATGCCCCATACCCAATGCCCAATGACTAATGACTAATGACTAATTGGTGTGAGGAGTTGGGTTATGAAGTATATTCCATATTTGGTTTCAGTTTTGGGGGCTGGCTTGGTCTTGAGTCTGGCGAGTACTAAACCAGTGCAAGCTCAAGTAGCCTATGGCAGTTATATTGGTATAGGCCCCACTATTGGTTTTACTGATGGTGTCCAATTCGGGGGGGTTATAGCCGGCCGCTACAAGCTTTTGGAAGCACCAATTTCACTGCGTGCCCAAGTGTTAATTGGTAATAATACGGCAGTTGTGCCAACGGTTTCTTACGATTTACCGCTCAACTGGCAAGCTGATGCCTACCTGGGTGCTGGGTTGGTGTTGGCTGGTGGTGGTGGATCTTCTCCTGTGGGCGACAAAATTAGTTTTGCTTTACAACCGGGCATTGATTATATGATCCCTAATAGCAATACTGTGCTTTTTGGCAACGCCATTATCGCTTTTGATGCCTACCGTGATAGCAGTGGTACAGCTATCTCAGTACAAGGTGGTGTTGGTTTGAGGTTTTAATGGGCAGATGAAAACCCTAGAGCGATCACTATCCCTAAGAAGCGTTAAACTTCATTGCAAATTCAGAAGTTAGTGCAAACAACGTGATAATTTTTGGTCATGAGAGAGACAGCACAGGATTAACACAGGAGAATACAGTGGCAATGGAATCAAATTTATTAACGGATGCGGGCGCAGATGAAGTGAATCAAGATTTCAGTGAATATGTCGCCAACCTACAACTTCATATGACTCTGCAAGCTCGCAATCTTGTTCCAACCCTGAAGCAAACACTGGTAGATAGTCGCCAGCAATTACTCCATCAAACCCAAGCCCACTTTGAAAAGCTAGTTTCTCGACAAGGGCTATAAATATATACAAATTTTAATCAAAATTCCAATAAAATAAAGGCAGATGTTGTTGGGTCAATGCCAATGGTGTTCTCACAAGGTCTGCTTTTTCTGCTTTTTTAAGTGTTAAGTTACTAAAATCACCCTTTTGGCGCAATATGAAGGGGCAGAAACTAGTTAAAATTATTGCAGCGGTTCCTTTGAAGAGCAGTTAGTTAAGGCTAAATGGCGGCTCGAATTAAAATGACTTCATTACTTCCCAGAAACCTCAGCGTTGTTATCCGACCAGTCCAATACCGGGATCTGGACGGGATTGAGCATATAACTCAAGAGTCATTCGCAGCCCTCACTCCCAAGGGAGCAGGTTTTGCCGTCAGCCAGATGCAAAGGCTGCGTCGCTGGTATGGATTACTCAAATTTTTGAGTTGGTTTCCTAACCCGCTACAGTTTCGCCTCTGTGCTTATGTCGCAGAGCAAGGGCGGATGCTTCTAGGGATGATTCAGGTGTCACCCTTTAACCGGACACGTAGCACTTGGCGGATTGATCAAGTTCTGTTAAAGCGTGGTGTCGATAAACAAGGAATTGGCTCGCAACTTTTGCGTCATTGCTTTGAATCGATTTTGGAAGCTCGCACTTGGCTATTGGAAGTCAACATCAACGACATCGAGGCGCTGGCACTATATCGACAAAATGGATTCCAGCGTCTGGCAGAAATGACATACTGGGAAATTGGGTCAGAATTACTGGTTGAATTGGCACAAGCAGAGCCAGACTTGCCCAACCTGTTGCCAGTGAGTAATGCTGATGCCCAATTGTTATATCAACTAGATACGGCATCAATGCCACCTTTAGTACGTCAGGTTTTTGACCGCAATACCCGCGACTTTAAAACCAGTTTGTTCGGCGCTTTAACTGATGCAGTGAAGCAATGGCTGACCAAAATGGAAGTAGTGAGTGGTTACGTATTTGAACCCCAACGCAAAGCTGCGATCGGCTATTTTCAAGTGCAACTTGACCGTAAAGGTGAAGTTCCCCACGTTGCAACGCTGACAGTTCATCCTGCTTATACCTGGCTGTATCCAGAATTACTATCTCAACTGGCTCGTATTGCCCAAGATTTTCCCCAGCAAGGGTTACAACTAGCTTCCTCAGACTATCAGGCAGAGCGAGAAGAGTATTTGGAACGAATTGGAGCAAAACGCATAGAACACACATTAGTTATGTCTCGCTCTGTGTGGCACAAGCTACGAGAGTCTAAATTCGTCTCCTTAGAAGGAATTCAGTGGACTGATATGCTGCAAGGTTTACAACCGGCACGTAAACCTATACCAGGTGGAATGTCATGGATACAACCACCAAAGTTGCCATCGTCAGATAAACCACTGCCAAGCAAGTCAGAACCGATTAACTTTTCGGGAAAAAACCCTAGCATGGAAGCATCGCCGATTCCGGAATCAACAGATGCACAGCAGGAGAATTAGTGTGATATCCCAGGAGTACCCAAAACCATTTATTTCAGCATTGGGACTAGATTTCGGTCGCAAGCGGATTGGAGTGGCAGGGTGCGATCGCACGGGTTTAATTGCCACGGGAATCACCACAATTGAGCGAACATCTTTTGAGCAGGATGTCGAGCAAATCCGACAAATAGTTAATGAACGTGAGGTGCAAGTTCTAGTTATGGGCTTACCTTATTCAATGGATGGCTCACTAGGATTTCAGGCGCGTCAAGTTCAGAAATTTACTACAAGACTTGGTAGAGCACTAAAACTGCCTGTGGAATATGTGGATGAGCGATTAACTTCATTTCAAGCAGAGCAACTGCTGATAGCTGAAAACCGCTCCCCGTCACGCCATAAAGGTTTAATTGACCGCAAAGCAGCCGCTTTGATTTTACAACAATGGCTGGATGTTAAGCGTGCCAACTCCCGCAGTTCAGTGGCAGCGATTGAGTATTGATAGCTTTTAACATGATATTCTGAAAACGATTAGCCGGCAGTTGTATCTATGTATAAAGCTATTTGATTGACATAATATGTTATTAAATAGTTTAACGATTTCTAAACTTGCTGGTATTTATTAAATTTCTATATTTCGGCTATGTTTTCCTCTCCATTTCCTGAAGAAAATGATAACGCTCATGCGGGTTCCATCACTTTAACCGATGACAAAGGGCGATCGCTCGAATGTTACATAGAGCATTCCCTAGAGGTAGATGGACAAGAATACGTTTTGCTTCTTCCTGTAGACTCACCTGTAGAAATTTTTTCTTGGGAAGGTGAGGGTGAGGAAGAAGAAGCGGTTCTGGTAGAAGACGACACCACCATTGAGCAAATTTTTGCTAATGCTCAAGCTGTACTATCTGAGCAGAACCTGATATTGAAGAACACAGCTTATGCTTTGACAGTTGCAGGTGATTTACCGCCAGTTGAAGAATCAGAACTCTTCACCTTAGAAATCGAAGACGAAGAGGCAGATTTAGAGCCAGAGCAATTACAGCTACTCGCTAGCTTCTATGATGAGGATCAGGAGTATGCAATTTATACACCCCTCGATCCGTTGTTATTTTTTGCACGGATAGCAAAAACAGGTCAACCTGAATTACTCTCTCCAGAAGAGTTTCGCAAAGTGCAACCTCTGTTAGAAGAACATCTTTTTAATGAAGTGGAATAAGATTATAAATTCAAAATGAAAATATAACATTTTGAATTTTTTAATTGGAAATTTTCATTGTAATCAAAATTTACTTAAACCTTTTACCATGTCCCATTAAATGTGGAAGCAATGAAACATTAATATAAAATTGGGATAGTTTGTGTTCTTTAAGATTCTGAAAAAAGCATTTTGGCAAGGATTTTCAATCTAAAATCCAAAATCCAAAATTGATATGAGGTGCTGAAAATGGCTTATAGCGACTTTACATTAAGTAAATTTAAAAAGTCATTTAGCATCCGTATTGATGAAGAAACTGATTTATGTGCCGACATAGAACCTTTACAGGCAAGTGATAAACTCAAAAATTCCTTAGAAGAAACTACAGAACTGGCTTTAGCAATTAATACTGAAAAAGCACGTTCAGAAATGATTATCACTCCGATATTGTTGGAGGTAAGACGCAGGGCTAATTATCCAATTAGTTTATTTTCAGGAACAGATTTTAATGTAGATGTAGAAAAAGGTCTGAATGGCTATTGTGACTTTATCATCAGTCGTTCTAAAGAGCAACTAACAATTAATGTGCCTGTGGTGGTTATTATTGAAGCAAAAAATGAAAATATTAAAGCTGGATTAGGTCAATGTGCGGCGGCAATGTTGGCAGCACAATTGTTTAATCAACAAGAAGGAAATGAAATCAGAAAAATTTACGGTGCGGTAACCACGGGTGATATTTGGAAGTTTTTGAAGTTAGAAGAAAACGATATATTTATTGATTTGAGTAATTATTACATCAAAGAGATAGATAAGATTTTAGGAATTTTATCTCAAAGTGTTCAGGGAGATATTCCAGGATGGAGTTCGACTAACTAAACTATATTGGGTTATGCTCATTTGTCTGGAGCCACTTAAACTTGACTGTTAACTATGATCTGGAACAATCTTTTACAGCCTGATTTGATTTTAGAAGGCTCAGTATTAAATCTAACACTGGATATGATCCAACAATACGGGCTGAAGGGGCTGGTATTGGATGTAGATGAAACTTTGGTTCCCTTTACAGTAGGGATAGCTTCCCCAGAACTACGACAGTGGGTGGAGCAAATCCGCACCTGTACTGCACTGTGCTTGGTCAGTAACAACCTGAGTGAAGCGCGAATTGGTGGAATTGCCCGATCGCTTAACCTCCCTTACTATTTGGGTGCAGCCAAACCCTCCCGACGCAAAATTAGGGCAGCACTTAGGGCAATGGATCTACCAGTGCATCAAGTGGGGATGGTAGGCGATCGCTTGTTTACCGATGTTTTAGCAGGTAATCGCCTGGGAATGTTTACCATTTTAGTCGAACCGATTGTTCATGCAGACGTAGCGCTCCGCTCTCATCCTATACGCAACTTTGAAGTTTGGATATCAGAAATCTTAGGAGCCTCTATTACCCCCAAGAAAACTAAGATTCACAAAAGTTGAGAAATCGTCAGGAAAGTAAATCTAAAGAAATAATTAAGGAATCTTTATGGAATCCAAAAATCGGGGATCATAAGTATTAATAACATGGGATCAGCAAAAAAAGACCCCAACTCATACTAAGTAAATATAAACCCGTAAAGCGTCAGCCTTCACTATAGAGGGATTGGCGCTTTACAAATTGAGTTAGGAGTTAGAAGTTATGAGTTATGAATTAAATTCAACTCCTAACTCCTCACTCCTAACTCCTGACTTTTTAGATGCCACTAACGATTGTTGTCAAAATCGGCACTTCTAGCCTAACTCAACCAGAAACGGGACAATTAGCACTTTCTACTATCGCTAGCTTGGCGGAGACACTCTGCCATTTAAGACGACAGGGACATCGAGTGATTTTGGTTTCCTCTGGCGCTGTGGGGGTAGGTTGTGCGCGGTTGGGTTTAACTGAACGTCCCAAGGCGATCGCACTCAAACAGGCTGTAGCAGCAGTTGGACAAGGCAGGTTAATTCGTATATACGATGATTTATTTACTACCCTGCAACAGCCGATCGCCCAAGTATTACTGACTCGTAGTGATTTGGTACAGCGCAGCCGCTATCTCAACGCCTACAACACCTTTCAGGAACTACTGGTACTGGGAGTGATTCCCATAGTAAATGAAAATGATACCGTAGCAATAGACGAACTAAAATTTGGTGATAATGACACCCTTTCAGCATTGGTTGCGAGCTTAGTGGAAGCAAATTGGCTATTTTTGCTTACCGATGTCGATAGGTTATACTCAGCCGATCCGCGTTCTGTGCCAGATGCCCGGCCGATCGCTGTAGTTAGTAGCATTAAAGAATTGGCTCAATTACAGATACAAACAGGTTCCCAAGGTTCTCGGTGGGGTACTGGCGGTATGGTAACAAAAATTTCGGCTGCGAGGATTGCCATTGCGGCTGGAGTGCGAACTGTAATTACTCAAGGACGATTTCCCCGGAATATCGAAAAAATTATCCAAGGTGAACTTATTGGGACGCATTTTGAACCGCAACCTGAACCAACTTCTGCGCGTAAACGTTGGATAGCTTACGGTCTTGTACCTGCGGGTAAATTGTATTTAGATGAAGGTGCGATCGCTGCAATTTCTCTAGCAGGAAAATCGTTATTAGCAACTGGAATTAAAGCTGTAGAAGGAGAGTTTGACACACAGGATGCTGTGCAATTGTGCGACACCAACGGTAACGAAATTGCCAGAGGACTTGTAAATTACAACAGCGATGAACTGCAAAAGATTCGCGGGCGTCATTCACGGGAAATTCCCATAATTTTGGGTTATGCCGGTGCAGAAACTGTAATTCACCGGGATAAATTAGTTTTGACTTAAGATGGAAATAAGATAAATTTCGTGACTAATAACCGGGGAGTAAAAAATATTATGACTCAAACGTTAGCAAATGCTGTTAACTTACCAGAAGAACAACGCTTCTTCCGGTGTGGATTGAGTTGGGAACAGTTCAAAGCGATTCAAGCTAGCTTTGAAAATGTACCAGGGGTGCGTCTGTTTTATTGTGATGGAGTCTTAGAAATAGTGACTATTGGTAAACCTCACGAGGTGATTAAGTGTTTAATTGGTTTGCTTCTGGGGCAGTATTTCGTGGAACAGGGCATTGAATTTTTCCCTAGTGGGAGTTTTAGCCAGATTATTCCCAAGATAGTAGAATATCAAGCAGACTTATCTTATTGCTTTGGAACCGACAAACCTATACCAGACCTCTGCATTGAAGTAGTGATTACTAGTGGTAGTCCCATCAAGCTACAGAAGTACAAATTAATGGGAGTCCCAGAAGTTTGGTTTTGGGAAGATGGCACATTTGAAGTTTACTGCTTACGAGAACAAGAATATGAGAAAGTTGTTAAAAGTGAGTTGCTAGCAGAATTAGATTTATCCCTGCTCAATCGCTGTCTTTTTTTCTCGTCTCCCTTAGAAGCAATTAGAGAGTTTCGCCAGGGTATTCAATAGTAATAGTAAGTTTAAATGAAAGAAAATATTTGAATATCGCAAAGAATGTTAATTTTTACCGTAAGACTCATAATAAAAAAACAACTATCGAATCCGCCCAAAGATGGCTAACCAAAAGCTGACGTTAGAAATTCCAGAATCTTTGTTTGAGCAATTAGATCATCTTGCTGAGTTAACTGGTCAATCTATAGAATCCTTAGCATTGCAAAGCATTACGAGCAACTTACCCTGCTTAAGTGAAAAAGTACATGACCTCGATGAACTACTGTCACGAGTAACACCCGATAATTTACATGGTGAAATTGACAGTGGAAAGCCTATAGGTCATGAAATATTCTGATTCTGAATTATACATACCGAAACAGGGCGATATTATTTGGATAAATTTCACGCCTCAAATTGGACGTGAGCAAGCAGGTAGGCGTCCTGCTCTTGTGATCTCACCACTTAAATATAATCGTCGAGTTCGACTGGCCTTGGTATGTCCGATTACTACGAAAGTCAAGGGATATCCGTTTGAAGTACCTGTTTGAGAAGGTTTAACAGTATCAGGAGTAGTGCTGGCAGATCAGGTGAAGTCTTTCGACTGGCAAGAAAGAAAAGCCGAGTTTGCTTGCAAAGCACTAGATGAAGTCACAGTTGAGGTAATTACTCTACTAAAAACTTTAATGCCTCTACCATCATAGAAGCGATCGCCACAGCCCCCCACAAAGGCGCATCATCCCCGAGCACCGCCGGCACAACTTCAAAATCAACTTCCGGCAAAGCTGTCTCCCGCGCCACCTGACGCATCACCTGCCAAAAAGCCTCCCCCGCCTTCGTTACACCACCTCCCAAAACAAAGCGCTGCGGATTCATCAAGTTCGCCACATTACCAATACCCACACCCAGCGCCCAAGCAGCCTTATGCAAAACTTCCTTAGCCAAATCATCTCCAGCCGCCGCAGCCTCACTTACCAATTGCCCTGTCAGTAACGTTAAATTATCCCCCACCAAACCCCTCAAAACTTCTCCATCTGTGAGTCCTCCGCGCCTCTGCGGTACCCTCCAGGAAGCCGCTGGTGCGTCTACGTTTTCCAAAATCTCCCTAGCATTTTGCGCCATATAAGGCCCCGAAGCCAAACGTTCCACACATCCCCGCTTGCCACATAAACAAACTGGCCCAGCAGGATCTACAACCATGTGTCCAATTTCACCAGCCATCCCACCAGCACCCCGCCAAGGTTTACCGTTGAGTATCCAACCACCACCCACGCCAGTGCTGACAGTAATATAAAACAGGCTATCGTATCCCTGGCCGGCACCAAAACGATGTTCTCCCAAAGCAGCAACATTAGCATCATTGTCTACACCAACAGGAACACCAAACTCGTTCTCTAATAAGCCTTTGAGGGGAATGTTTTCCCATCCAGCGACATGATGAGATAGTCTCACCGTCCCCGTGGAAGCGTCAACTGGCCCCCCAAAGCTGACACCGATCGCAGCAGGTTTTGTGTCTTGCAACAGAGAGTAAATGAGCGATCGCATAATTTCCAAGTCAGTATTAGCATTTGCATTTGCTGGCGAAAGGCGGCGTTCATAACGCAACCACTTTCTAGAACCGAGATTTACCAATGCTGCCGCCAGCTTAGTTCCGCCAAAATCGAGAGCTAAAATTAATGTCATAGTTTTTATACCTCTTTTGAATTATTACAATACGTGGTTTCTTTCTCAAGAAAGATGTTTGCAAGCAAAATAAATTCAACACTATAGAAAACGGCATAATAATTTAGTAAATTATGACTTCCGATCAACCCAATCCACTCATCGATTTATCTCACGCCAAAGAACCTCCTCGCTCTATTGATATCGATGAAGCTCAAGAGGCAGATCCTATTGAACCAGACGAAGTTAGTGGACAGAGTAAGCAAAACCCCACTCCTGATGATTTGAATCGCCAAGATGAAGATCCAAGAATCGGGGGTAGTCAAATAATTAGTGGCAATATTTCAGCCGGTTGAATATTGCCATTAGTAACTTACTCACCTTTTTGTGAGTTAAGTACTGCATCAATAAACTGTTGCAATCGTTCATAATGCGAACCTTTCCAATAAATGCGATCGCAGCCTTGGCAACGCTGGAATTCATCAATCTGCGCTCGCACATTTTCTGGCAGTTGATAAATGATGGATTGCTTATCTATAGGTTCTAATAATCCATTGCAACGCAAACACCGTTTAAATGGTGAAATTAATTTAAACAAGTCGAATCGTTGAAGTACTTCTATGATTTGTTGTTGAGGGTTAGTGTTTCTAACGTAATACCCATGTGTTACCAAACTACGCATCAAAAGACCCTTATCACGAGTCAAGAGAATCCGCGCTTGGCTATAGGATATTTGGGCTAATTCCTCATCCTCGTAGTCATTGCGGTATAAAGTATCAAAACCTAAAAGTCGTAAAGATGTCGCTAGCTTGCCCAAATGAATATCTAAAACAAAGCGGATAATACTAAGCGGTTTTGGCAGAACAGAAACGCTTGGTATAATAACACTCCTAGCTGAAATTGGATAAACATTGATAATATCTCCATCCGAAACAATGTAAGAAAAATTTATATATTCACCATTAACTTCTATAAAATCAACTTCTGGATGAGGCACACCCAACGACTCAATCATGTCCTTAATTGAGGCTTTCTCCTCAAAAAAATGGGAAATTCTCACCTGCTTATGATGCCGTGGTAAAAAATGATTTAATTCTGCATGAAAATAGAAATATGCGCTCGCCATAGCCACAGATATTTGGATTAATAGGGGCGCACAACTGTGCGCTAGCAATAATTTGCCACAATTGCAAAAAATTATCTATTATCTTAAAATTATAAATGCTTCTTATGGTGAGCCATTTCCACTCTAAAATGCTGGTTAACTTGATTTTACCAACCTTTTGGAAGCAACAAACTGTAAAGAAGTTACAAGGATTCTCAAATACTTGCATTTCTTATTGACTTCAGTTACAGTCAAGACAGATGCCCAGAATCAAACCCTAATGTAATGTGTTTTTCAGGAAGTTAGATTAGGTAAGAGGGTAAATATCAGGTTAGTTAATGTTGATGTCAGTGACGCTGCTAATAATTAGTCACTGGTCTTGATTATTAACTTATTATACATGGAGTAGGGGACACTAAAGCATTTACCTTTAGCTTAATTGTCTTTATTTTTTCTGAGTTAATTGAGAATTATTTTCAACATGTATAAATATACAGATACATAAAAAGCAGATAGTGTGGAAAAAGTCTTAAAACAGTATTGCCTTACCAAAGGCAACATTGTTTATCAAATGTTTCCGCATCTACCTTTAGGAGTATGTTCCTCAGAAAAGCGGCACAGAATGATATCTTGATCTGTAAAAACAGGATCTGTAACTAGCTATGTAGATAATTTCAGCAAAACTTTAAACAAATAGGTTGCTGCTAGCAATATTTTTGATTGTAGTATCAGCTACATCGATATTGTAAGCAAGTTGATCGCCTGTTACTCTCCAAGCAATGTCTGACGACAAGCTGCTTCTCTTCTCTACCTTGGGCTGCGCCCTAAGAATAGCTATGCCGCAGGCTTTACGAGATGCTTCTCTACGAGACGCTGCGCGTAGCTTGCTTCCCCGCAGGGGTACGCGAAGGCTCTACGCAGGAGATTGAATATATTTGATTTTGAGAAAAAAAATAAGTTTAGAAAAGTCGGTTTCAGAAGTGAGAATTTATAAAATACCAGATAACAATAAAACTAGATACAAAATTAACGCCGCTCTTACGGAAAAATATCTCTTGACACTGTTTATCTCTATTGTGGAGAATTTATTAATCGTAAAGATGTTGATCAAAAATGATGTTATAAAGTGGCTACTTAGTTTGAACTGGGAAATAGATATTGTTCTTTTTTATCTCCTTGAGTAAAGGATATTGTAGCTAAGAACACAATTGTAGTTTCTAATACCTTTTGTCCATAAAATATGCTAATGAGTATAACTAGATGAATACTGTTTTTTGTTCTGACTCTTCACGGCAAGCAGGAGAAGATATTATTGGTAGCGCCACCAATTACCAAACCTATATTTTAGTTGAGTGTCCTCAACCTTGGACATCAGAAGTATTTAATTCCAAATGGGTGCCCGAGAATTTGAGGATTTTAGTAGAGAAAGTGAAGCGTGCTAAACTACCGATTAGATTCCTCTTAATTGCTAATGATTTATCACACAAAGTAAACCATACTACACTTTTGATTTATCAAAGAAAAAAGGGGTTAAGTAATGGATACTGCAAGCAAGAGTTTAAACTAGCAAATATTGAGCAAGTAGCAGCAGCTATCCAAAAATGGTTATGGGGTATTAGTTATGATTCTGAGGTAGAAACTAGTTTAACTAGAGATATCTTAGTGTGTACCCACGGTAGCTATGATAAATGTTGTGCTAGATATGGCGCTCCTTTTTACTTTTATGCAACAGCGACTATTGCTGATTTGTGCTTAGATAATGTGCGAATTTGGAAATCATCCCACTTTGGTGGACATCGGTTTGCACCAACAGTCATAGACTTGCCAGAAGGAAGATACTACGGTGTTCTCGATCAAGATTCATTTAGATCGATTTTGACCCGGACTGGCGATATTCAATGCTTAAATAAAGTCTATCGAGGCTGGGGAGTTCTGCCTGCTGCACTTCAGATTTTGGAAAGAGAACTAATCCTCAAGAACGGATGGGATTGGTTTAACTACAAAGTTGCAGGCAAAATTTTGGAGCAAAGTTTAGACAATAATACTATTCTAGCTGAACTAAGTTTTGAACAACCTTCTGGTTCTCTCTACACTTACCATGCTAAACTTGTGAAAGATGAAATTAAGACTCAACAATTGAAGAGTTCATGCAATGCTAAACAAGAGTTGGTAGTTACTAAATATGCTATAGCTAGTCATTGGCTTACCTCTAGTAAGGTGATGACTTATAGTACGTAAAACTATAAAGGTTTTAAACGCTGCCTCCTCTTTGCGTTTAAATTCTAGATTTCCAATCCCGAATCGAAATTAAGGCATATTTAAGACTTTTCGTAACAGTACTTGGTCTTCTAACTTGGCTTTTAGACGACCATTTTCGATATCTCGAATCCAGCTTTGGCTTTTACCTGTGAGCTTTGCCAACTCTCTTTGCGAAAGATTCAAATTTTTTCGCGCCTGCAAAATCTGTTCACCCAGCAAATCGTTTGTAGTTTTGGGCTTCCTTTTGGCTTTAGCAGTTCTTGTTTTCTTTTTTTCTGATTCTGAGATTTGCTGTTCCCATTCTGGTGGGAGTTCAAAAGCCAAAATCCGTGCATTCATTAGCAGATTCCATTTACCACGGGGGCCTGTGTCTGTGAGGCGAGTTTCAGCACCACCGTCATTAGTCCAAAATTCCAATGCTTCATCTGGATCTTCGGGAAGATCAACTAACTTCGCCCACAAAGGTTGAATTTCTGGTGGGTAGGTAACTGGGTCAAAAAGTGGTTTCATTCCATAGTGATTGAGAATTTCCAAATCGCTTTCAAAAGTTCGCAGCAGACGTTTGCGTTCTTCCCGTTGTCTGGATGCAAGGGCGACTTTTTCTTCACCGTAAGCAATACGCAGCAAGGTAGGAATGGTAATGCGTTGTTCTTTGCCCATTTTGGTTTTAAACAGCAACCACAGCATTAGTCGGACTGCGCCTTCATGTTGCTGCCAAATGCTCATGACTGTGGTTAGCAGCGTTTTAGGGAGACTGCCGTATTGATAGAATGCGGTTCGCTCTTTACATGCTTGTTTGTTTAAGAAATATTGTGCCCAAATGCCTGCTTTTACTTTAAAAGTTAGTCCAATAAGATATTTGCATCCGAGATTGTCTTCTTGAAAGTGGTGCTGAATGTCCAACAAGTGCCATAAGCGGCTGCCTGTAACAGAAAATCCGTTAATTCGACCTTGTTGGGGCCAGTCTATGGAGATAATCAGGGAGCAAGCTTGCTGAACGATATTTTTCATTAAAGCTAGCTTGGCAGCTTTGCTCAAGTCTTTGCGTTTCTCCATCCCCAAATATTTCTCAATTTGTCGCTCATCGATCGCAAATTCTTGCTCCCAAGGTTGCTTTAAAGCTGTGGCATAAGCTGCAAAAATCAGATGTATGCAAGCGGCTCTGATGTCAAGCCCCTCAATTGCTCCTAAATCTGTGGCCTTGTCACTAACTTTGAATGGATCTTGAATGTGAAAAGCGATCGCTCCTCGACCTTGGTTGACTTGTCGGCTGTAACATAGGTAACCCTCCTCATCAGTTTCCCAATGTAAAGATGTGCGTTGCGCTAGTACATTACAAGCTTCCCAGATGGCGATCGCTGAAGCAAATGGGTTATTCTTTCCGTTAGAAAACAAGTCTAAGCTGGTAGCATCTCTCGGTTCAACTTTACATCTCCCCTTTTTCGCTTGCCAGCGAATAGGAGAATTAGTTGGACAAGCTATTACACATTGCGGTTCTGAATAATAGCCCTCACAATTATTACAAAGACCAGGATCAACCCAGTATTCATTGTTCTCTATTTTGATTGCACCCGTAGGACATTGGGGGCGGCAGTTGTCACATCCAACGCAACTGTTGTTAGGAATTGTATAAGGCATATGGCTCTTTTCCCACTCTAATCGTTGAGATGTCTGGCTCAGGTCTCCCCTGGATGAGTCCTGTTTATTCATGACTCGCTACCACATTATCTTTTTGGTGAGAATAATCTTTTCTCACCACACTCACTCCCCACATCCATATTTTGACTTCGCATCCAATTGGAAGCTATTTAAGGCTTTCAAGCCGAGCCTAATCAAACTTCTTTATTAACTATACATTTCATATAAAAAATGATTAATTTGTTCGTATTGAGCTTAGAAAAAAATCTTAACATTTATTTAATTATATACTTAATGAACATTTTAGCTTTAACTGTAAAACCTTAACCAAAATAGTTTTGCAAAAAAATCAGCCTATTGTAATTGGACTTAATTTTAGCGCCTTTATTAATAAATTAAATCTTTAATATATCATAAACTTCTGCTATAAAGTTTACATTCATTTGCTAAAAAGTTCAGTTTTTCTAACTTGAATAATATTTATTGTATCCAGATTTATCTAAATATTTTCATTAAAGCTAAATTGGAAATTGTTGCTTTCTAAAATACATATTGGTTCTACCAAATTGTAAATAATGAACAGACAGTTCTGTCTAGTATATATGTATACTGTTTATTTAAATTTATTTGCCTAAAACTAAATATCTTTGAAAAAGAATATCATCACTCTAATAGATATAGTTGTATCGGCTGTAAATAATAGTTATCCCTTTTTTTCAGCGTTTTGGGCGCACAGCTAGCTGTGCATCCCTATGAAAGAAAGACTTGGATGCAATAGAGAACCGCTATAGATGCTAGACAGATATTTCAATAATCAAACATGCATAATAATTATTGGCAATAATTATCATCTATTCTTGTCAATCAAAAATAATCTAGCATTGTGTTCAAAGTCATCAAATTTTTATGAGATAAAAGTAATTTTTGAATACCAAAAAAATAGAACATTAGGATAATATGATGATTAAAGGGCAAACAGATTAACAGGCGAAATTGCCGAGGACTTATTCATGGCACAACTAACAGGTTTGACATTTGGCGGTAAGACTTGGACACCAAAATTTGCTCAGGAGATTGATAAGGAAAAATGTATCGGCTGTGGCAGATGCATTAAAGTATGTGGGTACAATGTGCTAGGTTTGAAGGCACTCAATGAAGAAGGGGAATTTGTGGAAGATGAAGATGATGAAGAAATTGAACGGAAAGTAATGGCAGTTACTTCTCCAGATAACTGTATTGGTTGTGAAGCGTGTTCACGAATTTGTCCCAAGAACTGCTACACCCATGTTGCATTAAACAATTAAGGTTTTTGGAGTTAATCAAAATTGTTGTTCATTCAAGGAGGCACTGTTTGTATAAAGCGCAGATGCGCTAGGCAAGGTAACTTGAGGGGAATACTAAATATTTACTGGAACTAGATAAAAAGTTCACAGTAAACAAATCCGTAAATCGCAAATTGTTAGCTATTAACAAATTTAAACTTGCTGCTAATATAGCCTAATCAATATTAGGACTAACAGTGCCCTCTTGGAACAACTAGCTTTTTTATAAGCAGGGGGCTATCTTTTTCATAGGAGTTGAAATATAATTTGTAATTTTCTGGGGGAAAGATATGGAAAAAATCTGGAAGTTTCCCCCATTTTTTCTAGCTGCACGTTAGAAAGTTAATAAGTAAAAACAAAAAAACGCTGCCCTGTAAAAATGTAAAACCTAGTAGTTACAAACAGGGAATGGGGAATGGGGAATGGGCAATGGGGAATAGGAAATAGATAACAATGCCCAGTGTTCAATACCCAAAACCCAGAAAAATACACCTTTAAAGACGGTTTACAGAGCAGGTAGCATATATGCAACAAGTTCCTGTTTCACTATGGACTCTGGTTGCTGGGATAGTAGTTACAGCAATCAGCATTTGGCTCGGTCACAATCACAGTCTATTCCCGGTGCAAGCATCGCAACAAGCGCCTATGGTAGACGGTTTTTTTAACGTCATGTTTACCATTGCGATCGCTCTCTTCTTAGTGGTAGAAGGAACAATTGTACTTTTTTTGATTCAGTTTCGTCACCGTCGGGGTGACGATGGCGATGGCGTGTGGGTGGAAGGCAACGTTCCCTTAGAAATCTTTTGGACAGCAATCCCAACAGTGATTGTTCTCGGCTTGGGCATTTACAGTGTAGATGTTTTTAACCGGATGGGAGGCTTTGAGCCTGCGGGTCATCCTCATTCAGCAGCTCATGTTGCTCATATGCCGGGAAGCGCCATCGCAGCTACCCTAGACGATACCTCTCAAACAACTACTGCCCCTTCAATTGCCCCGACAATTGGTATTGGCGCCTCTCCTAAAACCCTAAACAAACCAGCCGACTTAGTTGTTGATGTCAAAGGGATGCAGTACGCCTGGTTATTTAACTACCCCGATAGTGGCATTACCTCTGGGGAATTGCACATTCCCGTCGGTGCTGATGTGCAACTCAACCTTTCAGCACAAGATGTAATTCACTCATTCTGGGTGCCAAACTTCCGCCTGAAACAAGATGCACTTCCTGGTATCCCTACCGAACTACGATTTGTTGCCACCAAACCAGGTACATATCCTGTAGTTTGTGCTGAGTTGTGCGGTGGTTATCACGGTTCAATGCGGACACAGGTAATTGTCCACACACCGGAAGAATATAATAGCTGGCGGACAGAAAACCAGATCGCTCAACAACAAAACCTAAATCAAGTCGTTGCTGTTAATCCAGCCGACTTATCAACATCAGAGTTTCTCGCTCCCCACACCCATCATATGGGAATTAGTGCAGCAACTCTAAAGTCATTAGTCAAGAGTCAAGAGTAGAGACGCGACGCCAGTCGCTACAACGGGGAGCCACTGCGGTCTTCTCCCAAGGGGAGACGCCAAGGGCGATGGGGTTTCCCCAAGTGGAGCAAGTGGCGTGGGAACCCCCGCAACGCGCTGGTTCATTAATCGCGTCTGTACGAGAGTCAAATTTAATTACTTTGCACGTTTGACCCTGAACTCTGCATAGCGGGAAAAAATATGACACAGGTAGAATTTCCACGGAATACTCCACCAGAAGAAAATAAACCGAAAACTCAGGTAGTTAGCCACACCTCCCACCCAAAGGCGTGGAAATGGCAGGACTATTTTACATTTAATGTTGATCACAAGGTTATTGGTATTCAATACCTAGTGACGGCGTTTGTGTTCTATCTCATTGGCGGACTGATGGCTGTTGCTCTCCGTGTTGAATTAGCAACACCAGATGCAGACTTCCTCGACCCCAATCTGTATAACGCTTTCATGACCAATCACGGGACGATCATGATCTTCCTGTGGATTGTCCCTAGTGCGATTGGGGGATTTGGTAATTATTTGGTGCCATTGATGGTCGGTGCTAGGGATATGGCTTTCCCGAAGCTGAATGCGATCGCCTTTTGGTTAAATCCACCAGCAGGTGCGCTGATATTAGGTAGTTTCATTTTTGGCGGTTCGCAATCTGGTTGGACAGCTTATCCACCCTTGAGCTTGGTGACAGCACCAATCGCTCAAACTATGTGGATACTTGCGATCATCTTGGTAGGAACTTCCTCAATTTTGGGTTCGCTGAACTTTGTAATCACCATTGTGATGATGAAGGTTCCCAGCATGAGATGGGATCAGCTGCCTTTGTTTTGCTGGGCAATTTTAGCCACCTCCGTCCTAGCACTCGTCTCCACACCTGTATTAGCAGCGGGTTTAGTCCTGCTGTTGTTTGACCTCAACTTTGGTACTTCCTTCTTTAAACCAGATGCAGGCGGTAACGTTGTTATCTACCAACACTTATTCTGGTTCTATTCGCACCCGGCAGTATATTTGATGATTCTGCCCATCTTCGGCATCATGTCGGAGGTAATTCCAGTTCACTCCCGCAAGCCAATCTTTGGTTATAAAGCGATCGCTTATTCCAGTTTGGCAATCTGCCTTGTCGGTCTGTTCGTCTGGGTACACCACATGTTTACCAGTGGCACACCCGGTTGGATGCGGATGTTCTTCACCATCTCCACACTGATAGTTGCAGTTCCCACTGGCGTTAAGATTTTTGCCTGGGTTGCTACCCTTTGGGGTGGTAAAATCCGCTTCACCAGTGCAATGCTTTTCGCCATTGGCTTGTTATCGATGTTTGTTATGGGCGGCTTAAGTGGTGTGACGATGGGAACAGCCCCCTTTGATGTTCACGTCCACGACACATATTATGTAGTAGGACATTTCCACTACGTTCTGTTTGGCGGTTCCGTGTTTGGCATTTATGCCGGTATTTATCACTGGTTCCCCAAAATGACAGGACGAATGCTGAATGAAAACTTAGGACGCATTCACTTTGCCCTCACTTTCATCGGCACTAATCTCACCTTTTTACCCATGCACGAGTTGGGTTTGCAAGGAATGCCGCGACGAGTGGCAATGTATGACCCCCAATTTCTCGACCTCAATCAAATTTGTACCTATGGTTCATTTGTTTTGGGGATATCGGTAATTCCCTTTACCATCAACATGATCTACAGTTGGTTGAAGGGGCCTTTGGCAGGTGATAATCCTTGGCATGGTTTGACCTTAGAATGGACAACTAGCTCCCCACCCGCAATTGAAAACTGGGAAGTGTTGCCGGTTGTTACTCATGGCCCTTATGACTACGGTCATGATAACAAGCTTGAAATAGAGCCAGCTGCAACGCCGGAAGCTAGTGCTTAGTTTGTAAAGTAAGTACCGCTATCCCTGTTAAGGTGACTGTAAGTTTTACTCATTTGAGCTTGGAACTCGAAGTTTTGAGCTTGGAACTCGAAACTTCGAGTTCAGAACTCGGAAATCCAAGCTTGGAACTCGGAACTTCGAGTTCACAACTCGGAACTTCAAGCTTGGAACTCGAAACTTCGAGTTCAGAACTCGGAACTTCAAGCTTGGAA
>NZ_JBALGC010000006.1:0-5462 GCF_036916575.1 Nostoc sp. | reverse complement strand
GCTATGGTCAAATTCAACAATGGCTCGTTGGCGAGTTCAAACTGGACATCGCCTATAAAACAGTTTATGAACTCGTTCGCTATCGAATTGGTGCCAAGCTCAAAGTTCCTCGCCCTCGAAGTACCAAGCAACATCCACAGAGTCTGTCTCACTTTAAAAAAACTTCCTCTAGCATTCAAATTCTTGCAGGAGGAATTTGGAGAAGGGAAACGCTTGAGGTACTTGTGTCAAGATGAAACACGTTTAGGATTAAAGACAATCGCAGGACGTTTAATTACGGCTCCTGGAGTTAAACCTGTGGGTTTAAGTCAATGGCAACGTGAAAATTTTTCTTTATACGGAGTAGTGGAACCTCTAAGTGGATACAGCTTTTTCTATGAGTTCCCCTACCTCAATGGGGAAGCAGTTTTCAACAGTTTTTGGAGTTGGTGTCTGCTGACAAGAGGTGATGACATTGCGGTTATCCAGTTTGACCAAGGGTCTTTTCACAAAGCGAAAGCTCTCAATTGTCCAGATAATATTATCCCTATCTTTCAACCGACTCACTCTCCTGAACTCAACCCAATTGAGCGGTTTTGGGAATTTCTCAAATCTAAACTGCAATGGGAAAATTGTAAAACCATCGCACAGCTACAGCAAAAGTTAACTGATGTCCTCAAAGAAATTACACCTTCCATGATTGCCTCTCTCACTTCTTATGACTTTATCCTTGAAGCCTTATTTAGCACAGCTTCATAAAGAATTGGTATAAGGAAAGAAGTGAAAAATTTTTGCACACTCGAATTAAAGCGATCGCTCTTGCGTTTGTTGCACGCCAAAATTTTTACATCTAGGAATTGATTGTGTAGATGGGATATTGGTAGATTAAAACTCGTAAAAATGTTGCCTTAGCACAAGCTCGCCACCGATGATTGTCAACTCGCTTGATAAAGAACTTCTGACAATTTCTTGCAATTACTTAGTCATTTCCTGTAATGTTTCCTATCAGGTGGGTGATTGCTGAGATCAATAAATAACAGCTATTTGCTGCTTTGTTGAGAAGAGTTGCAATCGAGTGAGTAGGAATAGAGGTGACAAATGGTGTTAAAGCAGATATTGAAGATTGTTTTGGTGACAAGCTGTGTTTGGGTTTGGTGTGCAATGAGCGCAACTGCTAGCTCTCTACCCAAAAAAGAGGTAATTAGAGAATCGATTGCATCAGTATTACGAAATTCTCGGTCAATTAAACAGATTTCAACACTCAGTGAGATAGAATTACCCAGCACTAGCGCCAGATTGCTAGTACAGACACCAGCACCAAGCAACCCTCCTCAACAAAGGGGTTCAGTTGTACCAATTACAGGAGTTAAAGCCAATCCCACTGCTAAAGGTGTGGAAATACTTTTACAGACAACTGCTGGGACTCAACTACAAGTGACAAATCGCAGTACAGGCAATAATTTTATTGTCGATGTATCTGGCGGGCAATTGCGTTTACCATCGGGCGATACTTATACATTTCGTTCCGAGAAACCGCTTGCGGGAATTACACAAATAACGGTAATAAACCTTGATGCAAATACTGTGCGAGTAACGGTGGTAGGCGAGAAAGCTTTGCCAACAGTTGAATTATACGATGATAATGCAGGTCTAGTTTTTGCGGTAGCAACTACAGCAACAGCGACTTCTCCTCAACAGCCACCACAAGCGCAGCCGCCCCAAAGCCAGACACAGCCAACTCAACCATCGGCATCAGGTGATGAGCCAATTGAGTTAGTGGTGACAGGTGAGCAAGATGGGTATCGCGTAACAGATGGCTCAACTGCCACCAAAACCGATACGCCCCTGCGCGATATTCCCCAGTCAATTCAAGTGATTCCTCAACAAGTAATCAAAGATCAGCAAATCACACGGATTAGCGATGCGGTACGCAATGCCAGCGGTGTCACAGTGCAAGGTGGTTACGCTGGGCACACAGATAACTACGTGATCCGAGGATTTAGCACGTATTTCGACCTCAGAAATGGTTTTGCAGTTCCAGATAACTACAGTAACTACATTAGTCCGATTAATGTTGAACGAGTTGAAGTTCTTAAAGGTCCGGCTTCAGTTCTTTATGGTCAGTTTGAACCAGGTGGTGTGGTCAATTACATTACTAAACAACCTTTGACAACTCCCTATTATTCAGCTGAATTCACACTGGGAAATTATGATTACTATCGTGGTGCTATCGACTTTTCCCAACCACTAACCGCAGATAAAAAGGTGTTGTCGCGCCTGAATATTGCTTATGAAAATTCCGGTAGTTTTATCGATTTTGTCAATGGAGAAAGCTATTCGATAGCACCCGTAATATCTTTACAACTCAGCGATGCCACAAACTTGACTTTAGAATACGAGCATAATATTGTCAACCGAACATTTTACGATGGGTTGCCACCTGTTCGCCAATCTTTTGAAGTTCCCATTAGCCGTTATTTAGGAGAACCAAACGCCGATAGTTACAATTTCCAATCTGATATAGCCACTATCACTTTAAAGCATCGTTTTAGTGACAATTTCCAATTCCGCAGTGCCTTGTTAATCAACAATAATAGTGGTGATTATAACACTGTCCGAGCATTCTCACTTTTAGATGACGGTCGTACACTATCGCGAGAGCTTGCAGGATCTCTTGACTACTTCAGAGGAATGAGTCTACAAAATGAGCTAGTCAGTAAGTTCAAAACTGGAAGCATCAATCATCAATTACTGCTAGGTTTGGATTTCAGTTGGGCGCACTATGTGAATGATTACCTTCGGACTCCCGCACCGAACCTGGATCTATTTAATCCGGTGTATGGTGCGCCACTGCCAACCAGTTTTTCGGACGCCGAGAACGCGAAAACAGATACTAATACTGTGGCTGTCTACTTGCAAGATCAGGTGACATTGCTGCCTAGTTTGAAGCTATTAGTTGGTGGTAGATTTGATTTTATCAACGAGAATTACAAAGACATAGACTTGAATAACAATAATCAACTCCTCTCCAAGGATCAGTTTAACGATCAAGCTTTTTCACCGCGTGTGGGACTAGTTTATCAACCCATAGAGCCGATCTCTCTCTACGCTAGTTACGCTCAATCTTTTAACCCCAACGATAGTCGAACGGCAAGCGGACAAGCTTTACAGCCGAGTAGTGGAACCCAGTATGAAGTCGGGATAAAAACTGAGTGGTTAAATAAGCAGCTTTCGACCACACTAGCTGCGTATGATATTACAAAAACCAATGTCGCGACAACCGATCCAAGTAATAGTGATTTCTCAGTTGCCACAGGAGAAGTTAAGAGTCGCGGTATTGAACTAGATATTGCCGGGAAAATTTTACCGGGTTGGAATGTGATTGCATCCTTTGCTCACAACGATGCCTATGTCAGCAAAGATAATAGCATACCTGTGGGTAATAGATTGGTCAATGCACCGAGGTACAACGCTAGTTTGTGGACAAGCTATGAAATTCAAAGTGGTTCTTTTAAGGGATTGGGGTTTGGTGGGGGAGTGTTTTTTGTCGGCGATCGCCAAGCTTTACTACCAAACAATGGACTGATCATTCCCTCTTACGTCAGAACTGATGCCTCTATTTTCTATAAAAAAGAACGTTGGCGCGTCGGTCTCAATTTCAAGAATCTTTTGGATACTAGATATTACGATTCTCAGGGCTACCTTCTGCGCCCTGGAGCGCCGTTGACTGTTCTAGGAACGATTTCTCTGGAGTTTTGATAGAACTCTAACTTTCCTCAATGCTGTAGTGGGGATTGAGGGGGGTGAAAAATCCAACTTGCTTTCGTAGCGATTATGAACCGGAAAAAAGTACGTGATATCGTTTTTTACCTGCACCGTTCTATCGGTTTTTGTGTTGGACTGTTGTTAATTGTCGTTGGCTTAACAGGTAGCTTGTTAGTGTTCGAGCAAGATTTTGATAAATGGATGATCACTAGACAGTATGGGATTATTACTCCCTAACAGAAGCAGTTATCTCCAGAGTCTGTGCTGAATATAATTGAGGCGAAATATGCCGCACGAGATGATCTGCATCTATTTCGGATTTATGTACCTGAAACTCCATCCTCTCCGTACATAGGGCAGTTTTCATCAGCTAACGATATTCGTACAGAAGTTTTTATTCACCCAAATTACACCTTCCATGATTGCCTCTCTCACTTCTTATGACTTTATCCTTGAAGCCTTATTTAGCACAGCTTCATAAAGAATTGGTATAACCGTGCGATTTTAATTGAGAAAACCAATCTCATATCTGGTGACATTATGCAAAGGAGCATTTACCTTGAATTCTAAAAAAGTACGCAACTTGATATTTACCCTACATCGTTACTTGGGTCTAGCACTAGGATTGATTGCAATTATCATCGGCTTGACGGGTAGTCTACTAGTTTTCCACACAGAAATTGACAACTTCGCTCAATATCATCAAAGTGGCACCATCATTCCTCAAAGAGAACAACTACCAATCGAAGTTGTCCTTAATACCGTCAAAAAAGCCTACGCCAATCAACCAGATACAACTATTCAACGGTATTACCCACCCTCAAAGCTAGATCAGTCAATAAAGGTTATCCTCAAAACAAAGGAATTTGACTGGCTGCCAATCTACGTTAATCCTTACACAGGAGTAATCCTCAACCCTAACTCTAAGACAAGCTCGATCCAAAAGATATTTTTTGATATTATCTATCCACTCCACTACAGCCTTTTAAGTGGTGACATTGGTCTTAAGTTTGTGGGCATTGTGGGATTACTGTTCACAATCTTGAGTATTACAGGCTTTATCTTATGGCCCGGTTGGCGCAAGTTGATCGCTGGCTTCAAAATAAAATGGAATGCTCATCCCAAGCGGATGAACTTTGATATTCACAAAGTTGCTGGTGTGATTACAGCCACATTTCTAGTCTTTACCTTTTTCACAGGCTTTTGCTGGAACTTTTCTGAATTTGTCAACCCAATAATCTACGCACTCACCTTCTCTAAACCTCAACCCAACTTGGTTTCTGTACCTATTTCCGGTCAGTTGCCGCTTGGACTAAAAGACCAATTAAAAATCGCTGAAGCTGCTCTGCCCAATGCATCACTTAGTGTAATTGGCTTTCCAAGTAAACCAGAAGAGACTTTTTGGTTTAACTTTAATCTTGGCGATGTTTTTCTTGACCAGTATAGCGGCAAGGTTTTACAAGTATCTAAGATCGCAACTGCATCATTAGGCGATCGCGTCCTCAATTCTTTCAACTATTTGCACTATGGCACTTTCTGGGGACTTCCATCCCGTATTTTCTACGTGTTTGTAGGATTTGCACCGTTAATTCTATTTATCACTGGTTTTGTGATGTGGCGATATCGTTATCGGGCAAAACCGACTACAAAAGATAAAATTTATACAACTTCAATTTGAAGCTTTACGAATTAGCATTTTTATTTACGGCGTTTGAGTA
>NZ_JBALGC010000005.1:0-8048 GCF_036916575.1 Nostoc sp. | reverse complement strand
TCCAACCCTTTTGAAATTGGTGACCGCTTGTGGGTGAAAAATCATCTTGACCCTGACGAGGAAAAACTACGGGTTTCAATGTAGACGAGGTTTAAAAGGATTTTACTATAGTCTTTAACCTTTTCCCCAGTCACAAATTACGCTACAATCTTTAACCCCTGCTAATTCTGTACGCTCTCCATATCCATTGTGAAACACTATCAACAACAATCCAACGCCTTCCCCAGCGATTACCTAAACAACTTGTGGGGAGAAATTCAAGCTAGTCCTTACTTCGCTATCAACAACCTCAACCGCGATTTTGTCGCCACTAAAGGATTTTCCGTAGTGTTTCAGCGTTCTGGATTACCAAAAGTAGAACAGCAGTTTCCCTACTTCAAGCCTTACCTCGATTTGGCTCTCCAACCGAATTGTAATGCTTTTTACCTCAATCCTTTACAGCTAAAAGAAGGCTCCCGCGTCGATCCGCATATTGATCGCTCCTTACGTTCCTACTCCAAAACTATTGAACCGCCTGCGGTTGTCAGTGTGCTTTATGTGCGCGTACCAGCAGATATGGAAGGGGGAGAACTGGTATTGCGATCGCACAAACGCCAACTTGGGCAAATTAAGCCCCAAATCAATACTTTAGTTTATTTTCAAGGTGATTTAACCCATTCGGTTAAAGCTGTGAAAACTCCTGGAAATCGCTTAAGTTTAGTTTGTGAGCAGTATAGTTTGAGTGAAGCTGAACTCCAGGAAATCCCTGAGTTCACTGTAGAGTCAAGAAGCACTCAGTCTACAACCAAAAAGAGAAAGTATGCCTCATAGTTTAGTGTTGAATTTGCTACCTCAATCGCCCATTCCACCACAGTTTCTCACAGGTAGACATCTCCACGCCCTATTTTTAACCCTCGTTAGTTCTGTAGATAGCACATTGGGCGATCGCTTGCATGATTCCACTGCTGACAAAGCTTTCACTCTTTCACCTTTACAAATTAGTAATACAAACTTCCCCGTATTGAAAGGAGGTAGGGGGGGATCTAAATTGCAATATTCACATCAACAACCCATCCCCGCCGGGACTCCTTGTTGGTGGCGCATCTCTTTATTAGATGACACTTTATTTGGCAAACTTACCCAACTCTGGCTAAATCTTAATCCTAATCGCCCTTGGCATCTTGGCCCCGCTGACTTGTATATTACCAGCATTCAAGGCACACCCCAATCTATTCAACCTTGGGCAAATGCCAGTACTTATGCTCAATTATACGAAGAAGCCAGCGATCGCAATTCTTCCATTAACCTTAGCTTCTGCACGCCTACCGCCTTCCGTCAAGGACAGTATGATACTACCCTTCCTACCAGAGAATCTGTCTTCAATTCCCTACTTTCGCGGTGGAATAAATACAGCGGCATAGAATTTACTCAGATTGCGATCGAGTCAATCTTCCCTTCTTTTGTCAACATTCACACAGAAATATTAGCTGACTCCCGCAGCAAATTTATTGGCATTCTTGGCGAAGTTAACTACAAGATTTTGGGAGAAATTGAACCGATCCAAATTAAGCAAATTAACGCTTTAGCTGACTTTGCTTTATATGCAGGAATTGGACGAAAAACAACAATGGGTATGGGTATGGTAAGACGGCAGTATTATCCCTAATTTCAATAATTATTTAAAAACCACTTAAATTATGAATCAAACCGAATATGTTTCCATTGCGGCATTGAACCAATATGCCTATTGTCCGCATCGCTGCTGGCGGATGTTTTGTGCAGGCGAGTTTACCGATAATCAATACACAATCGAGGGTACAACTTTACACGATCGCGTCCACACGACAGGCGATGTTCAGCGAGGAGAAACTTGCCAGATTCGAGCAATTTGGCTAAAGTCTGAGCAATATAAACTCATCGGCAAATCTGATTTAATTGAAGCAGAATCAGATCAAGTTTATCCAGTCGAATACAAACGGGGACGCAAAGGCGAATGGGATAACGATGAGTTACAAGTTTGTGCCCAAGCTTTATGTTTGGAAGAGATGACAGGACAACCTGTTAACACTGGATATATTTATTATGCCCACTCCCATCAACGACAATTAGTGGAGATTAATCAAGAATTGCGACAAAGTGCGATCGCTACTATTGAATCTGTCACAAATCTCCTAGAAACAGGAGCAATGCCAAAACCAGTTTACAGCAAACGCTGCCAAGGATGCAGTCTTTATTCGCAATGTTTGCCCAAAGCAACTGATAAAGTCAAAAGTTATCAAGAAGTAAATTAAATTATACCCCAATACAGTTTAGATAAGCCCAAAAACATATGTAGAGACGTGATTTATCGCGTCTTAAAAGACAAATTATCTACTCAAGCACCAATTATTACTAGGAATCATCAAAAATGGGAACAGTTTACGTAACACAAGCCGATGCTTTTATCGGCAAAGTTGACGAACGTCTCACCGTCAAAGCTGAACAAAAAATTATCTTGGATATCCCTTTAATTAAAATAGAAGGAATTGTAGTATTAGGTCGGGCTACCGTTTCTCCCGCCGTCATCAGTGAACTTTTAGAACGTCACATTTGTTTAACTTTTCTCACACAAAACGGACGATATTTAGGGCGTTTAGAACCAGAAACTACCAAAAATATCTTTGTTCGGAAAGCCCAATGGCAAGCTGTGGGAGAATCACAACCAGCAATACATTTAGTCAGAGGATTTGTGCGGGGTAAATTAAAAAATTACCGCCATAGCTTACTTCGCACCCAGCGAGAATATCCTCATCTTGATCTGAATAATAATATCACTCGATTAGAACACGTGATCGCACCAATCGAAAACACTAACAATATTGATTCCCTCAGAGGCTTAGAAGGTGCTGGTAGTGCAGCCTATTTCGGTTGCTTTCAACAGCTAATCAAAACCTCAGAATTTCAATTTGAAGCCAGACGCCGCCGCCCACCAACCGATCCAGTTAATGCCCTACTGAGTTTTGGGTATTCATTGCTACGCCATGATGTGCAAAGTGCTTTAAATATTGTTGGCTTCGATCCTTATCTAGGATACTTACACGTCGAACGTTATGGTAGACCTTCCCTAGCCTTGGACTTGATGGAAGAATTTCGTCCTTTAATAGTGGATGCTGTAGTGTTGTCGCTGATTAACAAGCGATCGCTAACCCTAACTGACTTTACCACCGAACCGCTCAGTGGTGCTGTGACTTTAACCAAAGAAGGACTGCATACATTTCTTCGCGCCTACCAACAAAAGAAACAATCGAGTTTTAAGCATCCAGTCATGGGAAACAAATGCACCTACCAAGAATCCTTTGAAATTCAAGCGAGGTTATTAAGTAAGTACCTGATGAACGAAATCGATAAATATCCCCCTTTAGTTCTCAAATAACTTCTCATTTGTTCTTCTTTCGTACTTTGCTATGTATATTGTTATCAGCTACGATATTCCAGAAGATAAGCGTCGGACTAAAATCCATTCGGTTCTGAAGTCTTACGGACAATGGATGCAATTGAGTGTGTTTGAGTGCGATATCACTCCCACTCAGTATGCTAAACTGCGATCGCGTTTAGCTAAATTGATTAAACCCGACACTGACAGCGTTCGCTTTTATTTTCTCTGTGGCTGTTGTCAGCGAAAAGTCGAACGTATTGGCGGAGAACAGCCACGGGACGAAACAATTTTCTTTGCTGAGTCTCCTTCTGGCTAAGTTCTTGTATCTCAAATGCGCCCAAGGGTAGGTGTACGAATTTCACAGCCCCAAAAAAGTGCTTCTATCCCAACTCCAGTAAGGCTTTCAATCCATTAGTCGCCCAATCCCCATCCGCGCAATCTCTGAAATGCTTATCAAAATAGGGTTTTAGTCTTTAAAGTTTCCTGGCACTCTCCCCAAACGAATTCTCTAATGCTATGATTGCTCTTGAATCGCGCAACCGTACCTTGAAAACTAAATACAGCTTGGATTTCAGGCTCCCATTGCAATTCATCAAAATCCCTATTAGGGATTGAAACTCGAACCTCGCGCATGGTATGGATTTTTAAGAGGTAGCGCAATTCATCAAAATCCCTATTAGGGATTGAAACTCGGGGCAAGGCATCAGTTATAGACAAACCAGAAAGCAATTCATCAAAATCCCTATTAGGGATTGAAACATTTGGAATATGCAGCAGATAGTGATACGCCTCCTGAAGCAATTCATCAAAATCCCTATTAGGGATTGAAACATTTTTTTGTAATTCTAATATGGAAATTTTTGATTCCAATTAATCAAAATTCCTATTAGGAATCGAAATAATCTTTTCAAAAGAGTTGTATTCCGGACTTTTGCGCCATTTGAAATGGTATGTTTATTTACGCCGCGTTGTACTAGGAGAGAGAAGAACAACGAAAAAATAAAGTTTTTAAGCCTCTCCACGCTTGCCTAACGGCAGGCTGACGCCAACGGGGAGAGGTTTGGAGAGGGGTCAGACACAAATTAGCGCTTGTGATGATTTCGCATAGCTTTATGAATCTTCTTCCACCGTTCTTTCTCAGCTAGCTGCGCCCTCTGGTCTTGTTTGCGGGTAAGGTAGTCAAGTTCTTTTTGTAACTTTTGGTAGCTGAGAAACCTAGAATAATCAAGTTCTCCCTCAGCAAAAGCTTGCTGCACTACACAACCGGGTTCGTTATTATGCTGACAATTGCGGAAATGGCACTCCTGCGCCAAGGTTTCGATGTCTGCAAAAGTTTCTTGCAAACCTTCATCACTTGCCCAAATTTGGATTTCTCGCATTCCTGGGGTATCAATAATTAATCCACCAGTCGGGAGCAAAATCAATTCACGATGAGTTGTCGTGTGTCTACCTCGGTCATCACCTCGCCGGACTGGTTGCACAGCTTGTATAGATGCGCCTTGCAGTTGGTTAGTGATAGTGGATTTACCAACACCAGAAGACCCCAACAAAGCAACTGTCTGTCCTGGTTGCAGGTAAGGTTTTAAGGCATCCAATCCTTGATGATTAGTCGCACTTAAAACTACAATTGGTACACCCAAAGCAACTGCTTCCACTTGTGCTAAATACTCTTCTAGAGAATTGCACAAATCTGCTTTGTTTAATACCACTACTGGATTGGCGCCACTTTCCCAAGCCAGAATCAGATAACGCTCAACTCTTCTAGCGTTAAAATCGCCATCCAGCCCTGAGACTAAGAAGACTGTATCAATATTAGCTGCAACAATTTGTTCTTCTGTTTTACTACCCACCGTCTTGCGGGAAAATTTGCTTTTCCTGGGTAAAATCTCGTTGATAGTGGCTCGTCCTTCAGATTCTCTGACACTAATGACAACCCAATCTCCAACAGCTGGAAAGTCTTGTGCTTGAGAAGCCCGATGCCGCAATTTGCCTGTAACTTCTGCTGAAAGTTCTCCCTGTTCACTATAGAGAGTGTAAGTATTTCTGTATTCAATAGCAACCCTACCAACGCTAAATCCTTGTAAGCGATAAGGTTCAAAACTGCGAGCAAAAAAATCACTCCAGCCTAAATAATCCAAATTCATTGGTGTTTCCTCGATGTGTGCTACTTGTTTTGCACAAGGTTCCACAGAGGAGGACACTTTTATGCAGGGGAACCCCCCGCACAAGAATGTCTTTAAATTTTAGTTTTCATTCCTGTAAGAAAGAGGACTGAACAAAAATCTCTGTGCCTTGTGTCCTTGAATTGGGATGGTCAAAGTAACCCGGACTCCTAGCAACTCAGTCATAGTTCGTCCTCCTTATGTACTACAGGAAATAATCTACATTACTACATTAGCCTATTCCAGAAAATTCGTTTAAATTATCCAATCTTGTGGAGTTGGCATCTATATAGGTGTTAACTTACAGCTATTTTCAGGTAAATAGACCACGCTCTACAAGCACAGCATTGCTGTGCCCCTACGACAGATGTGGTTCAAATACATGAAAACTGCTGTAAGCTAAAACCCTTTTCAAACTTAGTTTCCAGCTAGAGGCTGGAAACTAGGTAAAATGAGGTAAACGATTTTAGATTTCTCTTCAATCCAAAATTAAAAAATCAAAATCTAAAATTGGATAACTTCTGCCTTATTCAAATAGCTCTTTGCCGCACATGTCGCCCATTAAGCCCTTGCTTAATCCAACTCAGACATTCATATTCGGATTTGAATAATTTTGGAGCTGCAATATTATTCAATAATTCTGGTGGGTAATGGTCATAAAAACATTTGTCTGCTTCTTTGAAAATGATAATCAAATTGTTCCGATAAATGTAGCGAGACTTAAAACTATCCCCCCGAGAAACAAACTCTGAATTTTGATCAATATGTTCTTTAGCAATATCAACGATATTACTAACGGTACTTCCATAGATTCGTGCTGGGTTTTCTGCTTTATGAAATTGGCTTCTTTGGCCAATCTCACATAGCAATTTATACGAATAAATTTCGTAATTATCAGCTTGTCCAAAAACAAATGGAATGATGAGATATCCTTTGTATGAGACTGAACTTTCATAAAGAAGACGACTCATCTCAACCTCCTTTGGTGTAACTGCTCTCAAAAAATTCGCCGAAATCACATACACATTAAAAATCAATGCTTTTCTGTTAGATATATTCATGTATCACTTTAACCCTCATCGCCATTTAACAAATAGGGCTATTACCCCTTTTGTCAAGGAGAAAGGAATATGAAGCTTTAACAGAAAAGTATCGCAAGACTAATTATCGCTTTTTTTAATTACTAAACATTAGATATCTTGTAAAAGTTAAAAAATTATAAATTTCATTCTGTGGGACTACTCCCTCTGCCTTTCAAGACCATAAACTGAGCTGATTGGGGGGATGCTCAAGGTTATTCCAAGGTAGCGGGGGAACTGGTGTATTATTCTGTTCTAATAGCTGTTGCAAGTGACGGGCTGTGCTAGGCGTAGACGCGAAGCGGCTTGTCGCCAGACATCGCGCTTCTATTGGACAATGGACAAAGAAATAAATTTGCACTCCCATTTGCAACCATTGCTGAATCTGCCTTACCCACTCTTCCATAAACGGCTGATTCACTGATAAATTTGGATGAGAAATAAACCGAATCAGAGTAAAAGGTGCTGTCACACTCAATTGCAAGGGTAATTTGGGTTTACGCCGTTCTGATTGTAACTGGGGGTGATCATCTCCAGTGTAGATGGGGCGCGAGTCTAAAAGTACCCGTCCTACACTTAGCTTTTTTAAAAGCGCCGTCAAATTACTAGCATGGGGTTCTCTGAACCAGTCGCGATGCCGAACTTCCAGCGCCAGAGGTGCGTCTATGCGCGGCCAAGCTTCCAGAAAACTGGTCAAATCGTCAAGTAATGCAGGTGTATAACTGGGTGGTAACTGGGCAAACATTGGGCCAAGACGCTTCCCTAAAGGGTGCATCTCCTGCAAAAATTTTAAAGCAGCCGGAATATAAGGTTGTAGCAACCCTTGATGGGTAATATCTCGCGGTAATTTCAGACAAAATTCAAAACCTGCTGGTGTTTCGGCAGCCCAACGGGTTACAGTTTCTTGGTTAGGCACGGCATAAAAGGTGGTGTTACCTTCTACAGTGGTGAAGCGACGACTGTAAAGATGGAGAAAATCGGCAGTGCGAGTGCCTTGGGGATAGAGTTCACCCACCCAACCTTTATATGCCCAAACAGCACAACCGATAAAAAAGTTCACAGTGCCTAAATACTTTGATGTATCATATTCAATTTTACAGGCAGGTTGTAGAGATAGATGAAGCTAAGTTAGATTTCTGACTTCTTAAAGGATACTGCTGATCAATAAAATTGCAGATTGCTTTCTCAAAATGCTTGATTGCTTACTCATTTCGGTAGATTCAGCAAGCGAAAAGGCATATTGCTTTCTCAAAAGCCTTGAATGCTTTCTCATTTCGGTAGATTCAGCAAGCAAAAAGGCATATTGCTTTCTCAAAATGCTTGAATGCTTTCTCATTTCGGTAGATTCAGCAAGCAAAAAGGCATATTGCTTTCTCAAAATGCTTGAATGCTTTCTCATTTCGGTAGATTCAG